>JAJDJS010000018.1 GCA_030267325.1 Desulfosarcina sp. OttesenSCG-928-A07
GGCAATGGACTGTCCGGCGGAAAACGAAAAGTCCAGCCCCCGGATAATGTCCTGGCCATTGACGGAAAAACAAACATTTTCTGCGGCAATGCCTCCTTTGGGCGATTCCAGGGCCACGCCTTCCACAGGCGGCGGAACGTCAAGGGTCTTTTTGAGATCTTTATAAGATTTCCAGGCGCGTAAGGCCTGTTTATAAGCAGCCATACCCTGATCAATGGGCGAAAGGGCCCTGCCGATAATCACCGATCCGGCAATCATGATGCCTGGTGTGGCCACATGAATCACTGCCAGATAGGCGCCGGCGCCGTAGGTGAGGACCTGAATGGCCATCCGGCAGGATTTTCCGATGGACTGGAGAATCCCGGCCTGAAGGGTGACGCGGCTTTGCAGCGTGACGACACTGTCGTTGAGATGCTGCCAGCGTCCCGTGACCGCCGGGGTCATGCCCATGGCCCGGACAATGGGTGCATTGTTCATGGCGGTACTCAAAAACCGGGCGCTTTCGGCATTGGTCTCGTCCGCGGATTCAAGGCGATGGCGGGCGACTTTTTCGGTAATGAGCCCAAAGGTCAGCACCACCACCATCCCCAATAAGCCCACAAGGCCCATCAAGGGATGCAGGATAAACACGATGAGGAGAAAAAGGGGAATCCAAGGCAGATCAGCAAAGGCAAAAACAGCCGGACTGCCCAGAAAATTCCGAAGGATCTGCACATCCTGCAAGGTCGCGCCGCGATCCACACCCATGGGAAGGGTGGCATTGGAAAGGCTGTGGTCGAGTACTTTCCGGCTGAGGATATCGTCCAGGGCAATACCCGCCCGCACCAGCAGCCGGGAGCGGATCCATTCCAGGAGGGCCAGAACAGAAAGGGCCAAAAGCGCGGCAAGGGTGATCACCCACAGGGTCGGAAGGCTGTAACTTTTGAGAACTTTGTCAAAAATGAGCAGCATGTAAATGGAAAAGGTAAGCTGCAGGACATTGATGAACATACTGAAAAAAAACGTATATTTAAAATAATAACGGCATGTATCGAAAAATTCCTTCATGGACGCAGCATCCTTCCGGCAACGATTCACCACTCGGGCAGTCTGTTACAAACGCAAAAGCGCACTATCTACAGCACATCGGCAAAGTGGGGGCGCAGTTTTTTAAAAATTTGCGCTCCGATAAAAAGCGCCGCAAAAAGCCAGATAAAAAAAACAACATGGGCCAGCAGGGGGCGATCCCAGAGCCAACGATGCTCAACCAGGGAATCCCGGTAGCCCTGCACAATGTAGTGGGCAGGGTTCAGCTGCATGACGATCTGCCAGTTTTCCGGCAGCATGGACAGGTTCCAGAAAATAGGCGTGAGCCAGAACCCCAGGTTCACCCCGATACTGATGACGCTCACGATATCGGGAATAAACACGCTCACCGCCGCGCTGCACCAAGCCGCTCCCAGCAGCAAAAGAAACATGCAGCAAAAATAATAAACCACCTGCAGCCAGTGCCAAGAAGGGGATGCGCCGTAACAAAACAGGAGCACCACCAAAAAGATCAACAAAATCCCATGAATGATACTGCCTGCCAGAAGCCGGATAGCAGGCAGATAGCCCATGCGGAAGACGGCCTTGCGTACCAGAAAGCGGTACGCGGTGATGGCGCCGGCACCGGTCACAAAGCCTTCGGCCATGTACTGCCAGGGCACCATGCCGCAGGCCAGCCATAATGGAAAAGGAATGCCCGCGCTGCCCGTCGTACCCGCCCGAAAGCCGAATTGAAACACCGCCGTCATCACTCCGATCATGACCAGCGGCCCCAGAACCGCCCAGGCAAATCCCAGGTACGAGGCCAGGTAGTTCTGGGTAAAGTCGCCGAGGATAAGGGTTTTCAGGCTGGCGCGTTGTTTCCACAGGGCCGTGAAGGCGGAAACCATCGGTGACAGGCGGTGTGGTAAAACCATGATCACGTCAGTCGGGCAGGCTGCGGTGTCTGCTGCGGAGCTCCGGATTGCTGCTGGAGTTGTTGCTGCGACCGCATTTGTCTGAGGACTTCATCCCTGGGGCCGCACATCACCACCTGCCCGCCTTTAAGGACCATGATGCTGTCCACGACAGAAAGGATATTCATTTTGTGCGTAACCAGCACCAAGGTGGTTTTATTTTTCTTCATGTTGAGAACTGCCTGAACCAGCGCCTGTTGGCCTTCATTGTCCAGGTTGGCGTTGGGTTCATCCAGCACCACCACCCGCGGATTGCCGTAAAGCGCCCGGGCCAGGCCGATCTGCTGGCGCTGACCCCCGGAAAGCACATACCCCTGACCCTGGATCTGTGTTTCATACCCCTTGGGAAGCGACAAAATGCGTTTGTGCACACCCGCCATGTGGGCAGCGGCAATCACTTTTCCGATATCGGGGGTTTCTTCCATGCGGGCGATATTTTCGGCAATGGTGCCTGAAAAAAGTTCCACATCCTGGGGCAGGTATCCGAAAAATTGTCCCAGCCGGACCGGATCCCAGGAGGCCAGATCAGCGCTGTCAATCCGTACATGTCCGGTGGTCGGCGGCCATATGCCTAAGAAAAGCTTGCATAAGGTGGATTTTCCGGCGGCACTGGGTCCGATAATGGCAAGGGACTGGCCTGCCGGCATACGGAAAAAAAGCGGGGTGATAAGGGTACGGGACCCGATGGCAAAGGACATGTTTTCCGTTGTGATTTCACCTGTGGGGTCCGGCAGTTCCATGGGAAGGGGCGGTGTCGGCACATCCAGCATTTCCTTCAATCGGCCATAGGCGCCCCGCACATCAAAAAGAATCCGGTAGGCCCCCATGGCCTGATCCACCGGCGCAAGGGCCCTGCCGATGATAATGGCTGAGGCCACCATGATCCCTGCCGTGGTCTGATGAATAACGGTCAGATACGCACCCACGCCATAGATGATCACCTGAAGCCCCTGGCGCCAGGATTTACTGATGGCCTGCAACAGTCCGACTTTGCGGCTGGCGCGGGTCTGGAGCTCAATCACTTTCTGGTTCTCGGCTTCCCACCGCTGGGCAATTCCCTCATTCATGCCCATGGAATGGACAACCGGCGCATTCCGGATGGCCATGTCCATAAACCGGACCGCCATTCGATTACGGGCATTGGCTTCCTGAAGCGGCGCTCTGGAGGCGCGGTCCGTCAGATAGCCGATGGTCAGCGCGACCAGCCCGCCGAAGATCCCCACCATTCCCGGAAGCGGGTGCATCATAAAAATGATGATGAGGTAGATGGGGATCCAGGGAAAATCCAGCAGAATGAAAATCTGGGGACTGCCCATAAAATTGCGCAGGGTCTGTACGTCCTGGAGCGCGGCCTTGCCCTGGATCGATATGGGCGCGTTGGCGTTGGACAGGCTCTGGGAGAGAACAGAAACAGCCATGCGTTTTTCAAATTGGATTCCCACCACCGCCATGAGCCGCCCCCGTACCCAGTCCAGAAGCGCAAGCACACCCAGGCAAATGAGCGCCGCCAAGGTGATGGTCTGAAGGGTGGACAGGTTATAGCTGGTCAGCACCAGATCAAACACCTGCAACATATAAATAGAAAAGGTAAGCTGCAGAACATTGACCAGCATACTGAAAAACATGGCATACCGGAAACAGTTCCGGAATTCCCTCAAAAATCGGATCACGTAAAATTCCTGTCAGAAACTGAGAAATTTTGTTTTCCCTGCCTTTTTCCTTCCATAAAAACGGGGCATGGAAAAAGGCAAGGAAAAACACTGGATCAGACGGCCCTAAAGGGGCTCCTTCCGCAGAGCATCCAGGACCGGATCAGGTGGTGGGCAGCACCGCTTTCAGCCGGGTACCATAGAGTTGACGGGCTTCGTGGAGCATGGCCACCATGGCTCTGTGACGGGAAAGTTCCTGGTCCGCCATCCGCATCTGAACAATCAGCCCACGCGCTTCTTCGGACAGTTCCGCAAAATCATATTCTTTGTCGTCAATGCGAATTCTGTTCACCGGGTCAACACGGCCCGGAACAGGGTTGGCGGCAGCAGCCGGATCAAGGTTGGCGGCGTTGATGTTTTCCTTGTCATTGGAGGTGTTGTCAGGTGCCATGAAAATAATCCTTTTTGTGATAAGTTAGGGTGGTCGTTGGGATCGCCACGAAAAAAAACAGGACCTTTCTCCACCCGCCATTCATGAGGCGGGAGAAGCAAATCAATGGTTTTTGTCCCCTCCTTCACAGGAAACGGAACAAGGCAATCCATGATTGAACATCGGTGCGGCGTTTAAAACAAAAAGTACAATAGTCATCTGTCCTTTTATTGTCAAACCGCACCGGATGCCGGGAAAATGTCCGATAGCGCATTTTTCAGGGAAAAACCAAAAGCGGCCCTTGTATTTCACTGTTTCCCATAATGTTCAACAAAAAGATTTTTCATAACCCTTTGGTCATTTCCAGGAAAGGAAAAATAAAAGGGAAGGGAGAAAAATCTTGACATGGGGTTTGAATCTGATATTAAATCAGCCTTTAAAATAAACATTTCCGCTGTCAGCAAAACAGCAGTTTAAAGGAACTACACATGACCTATTCTTCGGGCCGCCTCTTTTATTTTTACTTTTATTATTTTGGGGAGAGGCTGCCCGATACGCGCCGAATGCTCTGATTCACTTAAAACAGATCTTTCAAGCCGTGGGCAGCCTCAAACGCCCACGGCTTTTTTGTTTTTAAAAAGGCTGTGGGGATCACCTCCATGGCCTTTTTTCATCAGGAGCGGATAACCTGTGACAGATCACCCCAAGCCAACACCCCATCCACCGGCCGCTGGTCTTCTTGAAATCCGTCGGCAAATTGACGACATCGACAATACCCTGTTGGATCTGGTCAACCAACGGCTGAATCTGGCCCGGCAGATCGGGGCGCTGAAAAAAACCAGCGGGAACCCCGTGCTGGACCCTGACCGGGAGAGTGAAGTCTTAAATCGCCTCACTTGCCGCAACACCGGTCCCCTCCCCACTTCTGTGCTGCGGCATCTTTTTTCAGGCATTATGGCCGCAGCACGGGAGGTTCAACGTGTTTCCCCGGCTTCAACCTCAGAGGCAGCCCCCTTCCTTTCTTCCGCAACCGCCCTTTACGGCGTGATGGGGGATCCGGTGGCCCACAGCCTCAGCCCGATCCTGCACAACGCCGCTTTTGGAGAGGCCGGTATCAACGCGGTATATGCGGCATTTCAGGTACAGGATCTTCCCGGCGCCGTGGCCGGAATCCGGGCCCTGAACATCCGGGGCGTCAGTATCACCCTTCCCCATAAAATCGCCGTCATGGACCTCTTGGATGAAGTGGATCCCATGGCGCGTCAAATCGGCGCGGTCAATACGGTTGTCAATGATAAGGGCCGGCTGTTGGGGTTCAATACAGATAGCCCCGGCGCCACGGCCGCCCTCATGGCCCAAACACCGGTGGCCGGAAAACAGGTGGCGGTGCTGGGTTCCGGCGGCGCGGCCCGGGCTGTGGCCCACGGCGTTTCCGCGTGCGGCGGAAACCTGGTGGTAGTCAGCCGGAATGAAACCGCCGGCCGCCAGTTGGCCCAAGACATGAACGGCCAGTTTGGTCTGCTGGCTGATTTTACCGGCAAAGAAATCGACATCCTCATCAACGCCACTTCCGTTGGCATGGCCCCGGATATTGATGCCACACCCGTACCGGCGCAGTGTCTGCAGCCGGAGATGACGGTCATGGATATTGTCTACACGCCCCTTGAAACCCAATTATTAAAAGACGCCCGTGCCGCAGGCTGCCGGGTGGTGGACGGTCTTTCCATGCTGGTTCACCAGGGCGCCCTTCAGTTTGAACACTGGACCGGCAGAAAGGCGCCC
The DNA here is from genome assembly GCA_030267325.1 of Desulfosarcina sp. OttesenSCG-928-A07. Lineage (GTDB taxonomy): Bacteria > Desulfobacterota > Desulfobacteria > Desulfobacterales > Desulfosarcinaceae > Desulfosarcina. Next base: position 5,844 of record JAJDJS010000018.1, read on the forward strand.
GTGGCGGTTATGGCGGCAGCGGCTTACCGTGCAAAGGATGTTGACCATGATTGAAATTACTCCCCATGTTCCGGATCATTGCCGGATTCGCGTACCCGGCTCTAAAAGTGAAACCCATCGCGTCTTTATCGCGGCAGCCCTGGCCCGTGGCGTCAGCACCCTTTACCGCCCCTTGCGCAGCCAGGATACGGATCTCACCCTGTCGGCACTGGAAAACCTGGGCGCGGAAGTGGAAGAACACGGCAGCGACATGCTCATTAAAGGCGTCAACGGCCGGTTCGCCTCCTGCGCGTATCCCCTTTATCTGGCCAATTCCGGAACCTCCATGCGACTTCTGGCCGGTGTTGTGGCCCTTGGCGAAGGATCATACACCCTGACCGGAACCGAGCGCATGTATCACCGGCCCATCGGCCCGTTGATAGACGCCTTGAATTCGCTGAACATCGGGGTCCGGTATCTGGAAAAGAAAAACTGTCCGCCGCTCGTCATTTCCGGCGGTGTTGTGGCAGGCGGCACCGCAGCCATTGATTGCAGCAAGAGCAGCCAGTTTCTCTCATCCCTTCTGCTCATGGCCCCCTGCACCCAAACCGGCATGACGCTCACGGTCTCCCATGGTCCGGTGTCCAAACCCTATGTGGACATGACCGTGGAGGTGATGCGGCGATTCGGCATCACGGTGCATCGGGACGGCTATCGCCAGTTTGACGTGCCCGGCGGCCAGACCTATCAGGCGGGTGCTTACACCATTGCCCCGGATGCCTCCCAGGCCGGATATTTCTGGGGGGCGGCAGCCATTACCGGCGGAACCGTGACCGTGGAAGGATTTTCCGGCGCGTCCCTTCAAGACGATGCAGTTCAGGGGGATGCGGGCCTGGTCCGGATTTTTCAGCAGATGGGATGCCGGGTGGAGATAGCGGATGACGGTATTACGGTGACCGGCGCTCCGCTCCGGAGCGTGACCGTGGATATGGCCGACATGCCGGACATGGTGCCCACGCTGGCGGTGGTGGCGGCTTTTGCCAAGGGCACCACGGTGATGGAAAACATCGCCCACCTCCGGGCCAAAGAAAGCGACCGGCTGCTGGCGGTCTGCACGGAACTGGGGAAAATGGGCATTGAGGCGGTTTCCGGACCGGATTGGCTCCGGGTGACAGGCGGCACGGTTCATGGCGCGGAAATCGACACCTGGAATGATCACCGCATGGCCATGGCTTTTTCCATGGCAGGCCTGAAAATTCCCGGCATGAAAATCAAAAATCCCGAATGTGTGGATAAGTCTTTTCCGGATTTTTGGAACGTCTGGCAGGGACTTTACACCCGGAAGGATTGATTTCTCGTAGGGTGGGTGGCGCTTCGCAACGCAAAACTTTTGGACAAACGCGTATGCTGCATAAAATGCGGACGGTCATGTGAAAACAGAGCGAAGCGTATCCCACCATTTTCACACCGGATAGCCGTTTTGGTGGGATACGCGAAGCTGATGTTGACGAATTCGGAAGGTCATCCATGGTTCGGGCTTCGCTCCACCCACCCTACAAAATTACAGGCGCATCATGAATATTTTTCTCATCGGATATCGGTGTACCGGCAAAACCCATGTGGGTCGTCTTCTGGCCCAACACCTGAGCCGACCCTTTGTGGATCTGGATGCGGTGATTACCGAATCTGCGGGAATGTCCATTGCAACGATGATCGAGCGCCACGGCTGGGATTTTTTTCGGGACCGGGAGCGGGAAATACTGGAAACCGCCGCACAGACCCGCCATCAGGTGATTGCCACGGGCGGCGGGATTGTTGAAAATCCTGTAAATATCGCCACATTGAGACGCGGCACCGTCATCTGGCTCACCGCGACGGCCGAAACCATTGGCAGCCGCCTGTCGGCTGATCCGGCCACATCGGCGAATCGGCCGCCCCTGACCAACTTGCCATCCCATGATGAAATTCGCCGCGTTCTGGCCGAGCGGACGCCCCTTTACCAAAACGCTGCCCATTTGACCATCGCCACGGACACAATTTCTATAGCCGATGTCTGTGAACAGATTCTTTCTTTTTTAAAAGGAGTCTATCCATGTCCAGCCGATTCGGAACCTTTTTGATTGTCTCCACCTTTGGCGAATCCCATGGAAAAGGGATCGGCGCCATTCTGGAAGGCTGCCCGCCGGGGATGCCCCTTGATGAAACCGATATTCAGCCCCAACTGGACCGCCGCCGCCCCGGCCAGAGTGTGCTGACCACCGCGCGCAAAGAATCCGATACGGTGGTCATCCTGTCGGGTGTGGAAAACAGCATCACCCTGGGAACCCCCATCGGGCTTCTGGTGACCAACGCGGACCACCGGCCGGGCGATTACAGACAGATGCGCCAAATTCCCCGGCCGTCCCACGCGGATTACACCTATGAGATGAAATACGGCATCCGTGCTTCCTCCGGCGGCGGCCGGGCCAGTGCCCGTGAAACCATCGGCCGGGTGGCGGCGGGCGCGATTGCAGAAAAATTTCTCCGTCTGACCCACGGCGTGGATATCGTGGCCTGGGTCAGCGCCATTCATACCGTGGACATGGAAACAATTGATGCGGAAACCATCACCCGGAAAATCGTGGATGCCAGTCCGGTCCGGTGTCCGGACCCTGCGGCCAGCCATGCCATGGCAGAGGTGGTGGCCCGGAGCAAAGCGGAAAAAGACAGTGTGGGCGGCGTTATCACCTGTGTGTGCCGGAATGTGCCGCCAGGCTGGGGAGAGCCGGTGTTTGACAAGCTGGAGGCCCGGCTGGCCCAGGCCATGCTGTCCATCCCGGCGGCCAAGGGGTTTGAAATCGGCTCCGGGTTTGCCGGGGCGAGAATGCGCGGATCTTTCCACAACGATCTGTTTTGCCTGAAAAATGACCGGCTGGGCACAACGACCAACCACAGCGGCGGGATTCAGGGCGGGATTTCCAATGGCGAGCCCATTTTTTTCCGGGTGGCCTTTAAACCGACCGCCACCATTGGCCTTGCCCAGCGCACCGTGGATTTCGACGGTCAGCCCGTAACATTGGAAGCCAAGGGCCGTCACGATCCCTGTGTGGTGCCCCGGGCCGTGCCCATTGTGGAGGCCATGGCCGCCCTGGTGCTGGGAGATGCAGCCCTGCAACAAAAAAAATTCCCCTCTCCCCCAAGCGGTCTTTTTGGGGGAGAGAATCGGGGTGAGGGGGTAAAAATCGGATCATGAACCTGTCATACCGCAGCACCCACACCCACGGCTCCAGAACCGCGCGGTTTATTCCCCTGATGAAAAGCCTCCGGGATCAGGGACGCGATGTGATTTCGCTGGCCATTGGCGAGCCGGACATGGACACGCCGGCGGACATCATTGCCGCCACCCAAGACGCCCTTTCGCGTCAGGAAACCCGTTATTCCGACATTGCCGGCCTGCCGGTGCTGCGGGAGGCCCTGGCCCGCCGGTTTGACGGGTGCGGGCCGGAGAGCATCGTGATCTTCAACGGATCCAAGCAGGCCCTGTACACCACGTTTCAGGTGATCTGCGATCCGGGAGATGAAGTGATTGTGCCGATTCCCTGCTGGGTGAGTTTCCCTGAACAAATTGCGTTGGCAGGCGGGTTGCCGGTGTTTGTGCCCACCTGTGATCATCAGCTGGATATAAATGCCATAGCCACCGCCGTTACTGATAAAACCCGGGCCATTCTCGTCAATTCGCCCAACAACCCCACCGGCGCGGTGTATCCGGCAAAAACCCTTCAGCAGGTGGCCAAGCTGGCCATGGATCACAATCTGTTTCTGATTGCGGACGAGGCCTATGATGTCTTTGTCTATGACAGCCGCACGCCGGTTTCGCTGTGGGATTTTCCGGAAGTGCGGGACCGGCTGATTCTGATCCGGAGTTTTTCCAAGCACTATGCCATGACCGGTTTTCGGGTGGGATACGCGGTGGCGCCGCCGGATGCGGCCGGGGCCATGGTCCGGATTCACAGCCAGATCACCGGCAATGTCTGCACCTTTTCCCAGTACGGCGCCCTTTCCGCCCTTCAGATGGACGAGGCAGGGTTGATCCAACAACGGAATCATCTTGAGCAAAACCGCAACCTTGCCCTGGAATGCATGGATGATCTTTTTCCCTGCATCTGTCCGGGCGGGGCGTTTTACCTGTTTCCCGATGTTCGCGGCCATCTTCAAAAAGGAGAAACCGCGGACGATTTTTCCCTTCGCATCCTGGAAAAAACCGGGGTGATGGTGGCGCCGGGAACGGATTTTGGCATGGACGGCCATGTCCGCATCTGTTTTGCAGTGCCGGAAATCCAGTTAAAAGAAGCGTTCCGGCGGATTCGAAGTGTTTTGTGAACTGCGCGCCGTCAATAAGTTGCTGTTTTCAGATTTTGAAAACCAAGGCGCGATTCATTGCGCCTGTCTGATGTAGGGGCGCCTCGCGAGGCGCCCCTACTGAAATAATGAGTTTAATGGCGTTTCTAAGTATAAAGTGCGAAGCGCGGGGGAGTCAGTCGCCACCTCATATTTTCTCCCTCTCCCCCAAGCGGTCTTTGTGGGGGGAGAGGGGGGCTGAAAATCAGATATCATCCTTTTTTATCAATCTCAAAAACCTTCAACAGGCTGTAAAACCTTATGAAAACAATCGGTATCATTGAATTTGGCCGGTTCGGAAAACTGGCCACCCGACATCTGGCAATGGATTTTGATGTAAAGGTGGCCACTTTGCAAAATGATGCGGCAGCCATTTCAGCCTGCGGCGCCACTCCGGCGTCCATGGAAACGGTCTGCGGCCAGGACATGGTCATTTTATGCGTGCCCATATCGACCCTACGCGAGGTACTGACCCGCATTACCCCGTTTTTAAAACCCGGCGCCATAGTGGCGGATGTGTGCTCGGTAAAAGTCTTTCCGGTTCGGTGGATGCAAGAGATTCTGCCGCCGTATGTGTCCATTTTGCCCACCCATCCCATGTTCGGGCCGGACAGCGCGGCAGATTCCCTGGTGGGCAGAAAGATTGTGCTGTGCCCTGACCGGATTGATGAAGACCGATTTTTGCATATCCGGAAATGGCTGGAAGAAAAGGGACTTGTGGTGATCCGTGCCACAGCCGAAGACCATGACGAGAAAATCGCCGTGAGCCTTTCCCTCACCCATTTTATCGGCCGGTCGCTGTCTGCTTTCGGCGCCCGGGAGCTGGATATTGACACCGAAGGCTACAAGCGGCTCATGCATATTCTGGGCGTGGTCAGCCATGATACCTGGCAGCTTTTTGAAGACATGCACCGGTACAACCCCTGTGCCAAACCCGCACGCCAGAAATTTATTGATGCCATGACCGGCATCCACGAAAGGCTTTGCTAAATGAAAATCGCATTTCAGGGAATAAACGGGGCTTACAGCGAAATGGCCCTGCATCATCATTTTGGGAAAACAGCGGAATCCATGGCCTGTGATGCCTTTGACGATGTGTTTGACGCGGTAAACCGGGAAGAAGTGACCCATGGTTTCATTCCCGTGGAAAACACCATTGCCGGCACTGTGGTGGAAAATTATGACCTTTTATTTTCCCATGAGGTGTTTGTGATGGCTGAAGCGTACCTGCCCATTCGCCATACACTCCTGGGAAAACGGGGCGCCCGGCTGGCTGACATCAGGGAAGCGTTTTCCCATCCCCACGCCCTCAAGCAGTGCCGGACATATCTGGCATCAAAGCAGATCCGCATGACCCCGGCCTATGATACGGCAGGTTCCGCCCATATCGTTTCCACCGGAGACCGGACCGACTGTGCGGCCATTGCATCGGAACTCTGCGCTGAAATTTACGACATGGAGGTTCTGGCCCGGGATATCCAGTCCAACACGTCCAATACCACCCGGTTTTTTGTCATTGCCCGAAAAGAGAACATCCCCGAAGACCTGATCACCGAAAAAACTACCGTGGCCTTCAAAACCCGCCATTATCCCGGTGCCCTGGTGGACTGCCTGAAAATTTTCCAGAAATACCGCCTGAACCTCACCAAGCTGGAGTCCCGGCCCATTCCGGAAAATCCGTGGGAGTATGTTTTTTATGCGGATGCCGAAGGTGGAATGAGCCAGCCGGAAGTAAAATCCGCCATCGGCGAGCTGACCCTGCATGCTGTGTTTGTCAAGCTTCTGGGCAGCTATCCCAAGGCCACGCGATGCTGGTGAAAGCGTGTGGAGAGGTAGCGTTCAGGCCATTAAAACTGAATTCTATCCCCTTATCATTATTTCGATCTGTCCTCTGGGCAGCCATAAGGTGGCAGGATCATCCTTAAACTCCATAAAATCGAATTTTTTGTAAAAAAAGGCCGCCTTTTCATCCTTTGCCTTTACAAGAAAAAACGCCCATGCCAATTCGTTCCGGCACGCTCGACAAAACGCATCAATCATCAACCGCGCACCATAGCCTTGTCCGTGAAGCGCTTCCGATAAAGCCAGACGGCCGAGCAAAACCGCCGGAGCATGGGGATATCGCGGTATCTTTTTTTGCATGTCGTCCGGAAGATCTCCAAAACGCAGCGAAGCGGATGAAAGCGTATAATATCCAACGATATTGTCGGTATCCGGAAAAACAGCGACAATGACTGTTGAGAAGTTTCGACGGACATCCTGTCCTGCCAGTTTCTTGATATAGTTGTTCAGGACAGCATTCCCGCAGTCAAAATTAGAAGTATCGTGCTGTCCGAGCGCTTCAATTTCGATGTCTCGCATCATTTTGAAGTCACATGTTTTTTGTAATCTTCAACAGCTTTTTTGATGTAGTCGGTGGGTTCTGGGAACGATTTTTCAGTCAGGGCATTGGCCAACCGTTTTTGATCTTCCAGGCAAAGCTGAACCATATTGTGATCTGTAATGATTTTGGTGGAAGCCGTGGATATTGCCGCAACAATGAGATCCGTTGGGGTGATTCCCTGCAACGATGCGGCCATTTCCAGCAGTTCCTTGATATGTACCGGTACACGCGTGTCAATCCGGACGGTCTTTTTTTCGATGGCGGTATTCATCTCCATCTCCTTTTGGGGCTATTTGCCGCAATCCGTATACCCGCCAGAAAAATCATCCTCCCCCAAGCGGTCTTTTTGTCGGGGAAAATTTCACCTGGATGAATTCGAACAGGTTGTTATGTTTGAAACATATAATACCGAACCGATGGTGTCAATTTTACGAACACGCTGAAACAAAACCTGGCATTCCGGGGGATGATACGGGATTCGAAAACAACTTGAATCTGGACGGTATCAAGCAGCCCCTTCAAATTTCAGACAACGGTATTGGGCGGTATTTGCCGACATCCGGACGTTGATCGCGGAAACACCCGATGATCGGTGAAATGCCGTGGAAAGTCGTGTTTTCCCGCCATGCAAAAGCGGACAGGGTGTGGCTGAAACGATTCTGAAAAAGTTTATCTGTTGTAATTTTTTGACCTCCCGTTACCGCCTTCGTGAAGATGAGGTTCCTGGGCGGGGATAACGGGAAGCGCTCACCGGCAAGCGCCTTGACAAATGCGGAATCGCCCCCATAATTATTTCTTTATTCAACAGCAAACCCTTTATATCCATTTATAAAAACCTGAAAACGAAACATTGGGGGAGTGGTCCATGGAGACAAAGACAGAAAACAAAATCGAAACCCATCAGTTTAAAACCGAAGTTCAGCAGATGCTGAATCTCATCATCAATTCCCTTTATTCCAACCCGGATATTTTTCTGCGGGAGCTGATTTCCAACGCATCGGATGCCATTGACAAGGTCCGGTACAAGGCTGAAACCGAACCGGGCATTCTGGGGGATGACACGGAATTCAAAATTCACCTGAAGCCTGACGGCATCGCACAGACCCTTGAAATTTCAGATAACGGCATTGGCATGACCTATGACGAGGTCATGGAAAATATCGGCACCATCGCCAAAAGCGGAACCGCCGCCTTCATGGACGCCCTGGAGCAGGCAAAAGGCCAGGAGACCCTGCTTCCGGAGCTGATCGGTCAGTTTGGCGTGGGATTTTACAGTGCCTTCATGGTGGCGGAAAAAATCACCCTCACCACCCGGGCCGCCGGCGCAAGCGCGAATCAGGCGGTGCGATGGACTTCCACCGGTGACGGTACTTTTACCATTGAAAACGCAGAAAAGCCCGAACGGGGCACCACGATCGCCCTTCATTTGAAAAAAAGGGAAAAGGACGAAAAGGATTTTACCGATCAATGGGTGATTCGCGGGATCGTCAAACAGCATTCCGATTTTGTCAGTTACCCCGTCACCATGATGGTGGAACGGGATGAGCCCCTGCCGGATGCGGAAATCATCAAGGACAAAGACGATAAGCCCATCGGCGCCACGACCCGCAAGGTGATGAAGGAAGAAACCCTCAACTCCATGAAGGCCATCTGGACCCGCAGCACCAGCGATGTCACCGATGAAGAATATGAAGAATTTTACAAGCACCTGAGTCACGACTGGAATCCGCCCCTGGAACGGATTCACCTCAAGCTTGAGGGCACCACCGAATATTACGCCTTGCTCTACATTCCGTCCAAAGCGCCTTTTGATCTTTTTTCACCCGAGCGCCGCCACGGCATTCATTTGTATTCCCGGCGAATTTTCATCATGGATGACTGCAAGGAGCTGATGCCCGATTATTTCCGTTTTGTGAAGGGCGTGGTGGATGCCTCGGATCTGAATCTCAATGTCAGCCGTGAAATTCTCCAGCAGGACCGGCTGGTGCTCAACATCCGGAAAAATCTGGTCAAAAAGCTGTTTGAGCTGCTGGAAAAAATGGACCCGGAAAAATATGCGGGGTTTTACGATGAATTCGGTGCAGTGCTAAAAGAAGGCATTTACACGGACCCGGCCAGCAAAGACAAAATCGCCCCCCTGGTTCGGTATAAAACCACCAAATCCCAAGACAAATGGGTCTCTCTGGATGACTACGTCAAAAACATGCCAGAAGATCAGAAAGAGATTTACTACATCACCGGCGACCAGCTCTCCACCCTGGCCAGCAGCCCGCATCTGGAAAAACTCAAGGCAAAATCCTTTGAAGTGCTCCTCATGACCGATCCGGTGGATGAATGGGTGGTGCAGTCCCTTACCGAATATGATGGAAAGCCCCTCAAAAGTGCTGAAAAGGGAGATCTTGCCATTGATGAGGCAGTGGATGAAAAAAAACAGGAAGCCTATCATGCCCTGTTTGGCTTTATCAAAGGCGCCCTGGAAGACAAGGTCAAGGAAGTGAAAGCCTCCAGCCACCTGACCGATTCGGTGTCCTGCCTTTCCGGAGAAACCTGGGGTATGAGCGCCTACATGGAAAAGCTCCTCAAGGCGTCCGGCCAGTCCCCCCCCGAGACCAAACGGGTGCTGGAGCTGAACATGGGTCATCCGGTCATTGAAAAAATCAACACCCTGTTTGAAAATGACCGGGACAATCCGGTGCTGAAAGATTACAGCGTTCTCTTGTTCGATATGGCGGTGGTGGCAGAAGGCGGAAAACTGGAGAATCCGGCCCGGTTCTCCAAAATGGTGGGTGAACTTTTGTCCAAAGCCATGGCCTGATTTCCGAAAAGACCTTTTTCAGAAAACGCCATTATCAGTTGACGCACTCAATATTTGAATCAGGAAGGGGCAGGGAAGGTTTTTCCTGCCCCTTTTTCCGTTCCTGAACCCTGAAAAAGCGTATCTCTATTCTTCGTGCTGCCTCCGAAAAACATAAAACAGGTTGGGTTCACTCACCAGGTACAGTGTATCAGCGTCGTCCATGGCCATTCCTTCGGCCTGGGGAACGGGTTTTGCCAGGCCATGGCCCATGAGGAGGGAGAGGCTGCTGATGGGGCTTCCGCTTTTGTCCACTTCGATGATGAGTTTGGATTCGTGGGACAATACCAGTAAATGCTGGTAGCGGGAGTTAAAAACCAGGCTGGACACGTCGCTGATGAAAAGCCGCCGGTCCCGGATTCTGTTGCTGGCCACCGTGATGTCCATGGTTGTGTTGGGTTCCTGGGGAAAGCCGGTGATCTCGTAAATGTGAACGGGATTGCGCTCTTTGGCTGCATAGAGTCTCCGATTGGCGAGATCCCAGGCCAGCCCTTCGATCCCCTCGTTTTTCACCGGCCCCATGTCCAGGGAAAGCCGCTGCAAACCTTCAGCGCGGATTTCGGTTGTTTCAGCGTCAATGGCGACGCAGATGATTTGCTGGCCTTTCTCGTCGGCCACAATATATTGGCCGCTTCCGATGTACTCCACCGCCTCCGGGTCATCAAAGCCCTGGAGCTGGATGCGGCGCAGGATCGCGCCGGTGGTGGAGAGTTCCACAATTTCCGGCGGATCGTTGATGACGGCAAAGAGGGTTTTTGTCTCGTTGTTCCAGGTGAGTCCGGACAGATTTTCCGTGACGCCCCTCACCGGAAGGGCTTCTATCTCAACCCTGTATTCGGGCAGCCAGAGAGATCTGCTTTGCCATTCCTGGGAATGCCGCCATTCCTTGAAATTGAAAATAATGCGTTGGGGGACGTGGAACGTGCAGGCGATGATCGCAAAGGTGACGATAACCACGGGAACGACATACACGGCTTTCAGGCCACGGACACGCATTTTGGATATTTTCAAAACAGTATAGATCTCCAACTTTTCCGGTTATGGATCCCGCAGGCGCAAAGGGGTGGCCGGGTCCACAGACGAGGTGATTTTGATGGCATAGGAATTTCCCGCCGCGATATCCGCATCTGTGACCATGTGCACATCCAGCATTTTCTGTTGTTCATAACCGGTGCGCAGGTAGTTGATCCGGGCCAGGGACCGGCTCCACCCGTCCAGCCAGCCTGCCAAAAGGCGGCGTTGTTCCGCGTTTCCGTCCACATGCAGAATCAGGTCAATGTCACTGCCCATGCCCGCATCCCCGGTGTTGACACTGCCGAAGAGATAAATGCCTTTGACGCCCAGCCCCTCCATGTCCAGGCTCTGGGCAATCTGTTCGGCCATATAATGGCGCCACTGCCAGTGCTGACCGGCCGCTTCCTGACGGTTGTCCTGAAACGCCGGCTCTGCTGCGGGTTCGGCCCTGGCCGCCATGGCTGCGGTTTGCGGACCGCGTAAAAACGCCACCGCCTGTTCCAAGTCCGCGTTCATGTGCAGGGAAAGGGTTCGGCCCTGATAGCTGGCGGGGATATCAAACACCCGCACCACCTCCTGCAGCCAGGCGTACTGGGGAAAAATATGGGGCAGCAGGTTGGGGGTGCTGCGGAAAAAGCTTTCTTTAAACACAATTCCCTCCTGGTCCGGATACAGGGGCAGATAAGCAATGCCCGCCTCCACCAGGTCCTGGAAAAAATGGGTGCCAAAGGACACTTCCGGCACATAGGAACGCCTCTCCTTGGCCACTTCAATCAGGGCTGCGGTGCCGGAAATATCCGAATAGGTAACCGTCACTCCCAGCTTCATATCCCCCCGGCTGCCCCAGCGTCCGGGCCCCATTAAAATAAATTTGCGGCGGGGCAGAAATGAATTCAAAAGGCCCACCACCCGGCCCACGGCCTTTAATTCTTCCGGCGTGCCAAGGGCACTGTAGGCGTCTGCATCCACATATACCACATACAGGATATTCTCGATCAGGGCGTCGGAAACAAAACGGCTCGCGGTAAAAATCATATCCTGGTGGCCAAGGTTCTGGGGAATGGGCGCGGGCCCGCCCTGAAGACCGGAGGTTTGCGGCCGGCACTGCAAGAGGCAGAGGCTTTCACCATCGCTGGCAAATTCAATGTCAATGGGGCTGCCAAAACGGTCGCTTAAAACATCCAGGATGCGTTTGAGCCGTCGCGGCGTATCCCCTGCCAAAAGGGTTTTAAAGGTTACCACCATCTCGTCGTTTTGGGGGCTTAAGGCAAAAGCACTTTTTTCCTGAATAAAATTGTCCTGATAGACCGATACATACCGGTTGAGGTGGGGGAACGCATCGCCGGCTTCGTGCAGAAAATCACGCAGAGGGACGGTTTCAAAGGAGCCGGTTTCCATGTTGATCAGGTCAATGTGGCGGGGGGAATAATAGTACACATCAGAAGGGGTCTGATTGATGAGAAGTTCCGGCTGGCCCGGAGAGAAAATAACCGGATAATCATCCTTCAGGCGGTCGACCGCCCGGGTTCCCAAGCCCATGACCATGCGGGAAAGCCCCCCCTCCCGGGTGATGCGGCTGGACCAGCGCAGAAGGTTGTGGGAAAACGCCACGCCGGCAAAGGCCGGAAGATAGTATTTGCCCACCTTTTGTCCCACCACTTCCTGAATGAGAACGCCCATTTGTTCCGGTGTGTTGAGCATGCTCCGTTCGCGGCGGTACTGCAGGGCATCAGGATTATACATGGAGGCGTAAACTTCGAGAATGGCATCGGTCAGGGCAACCAGTTTTTCCTGGCGCGTTCCCTGGTTGGCCAGAAACAGGCTTTTGTATTTTCCGCTGAAAGCCCCGCTGTGGCGGTCTTCCATCAGTGAAGAAGAACGGACGACAAGGGGCGAGCCCCGAAACTCTTCCAGCACCACCCGCAGCATCTGTACGGTCTGGGGCGGCAGAAAGGCTTTTTTGATCTTGGCCACCACACTGTCATAGGTGGCCCGCAGTTCAACCGGAGAATTGTACTTGTAGGAATTGAGTTCTTCCAGGTCATTGAAATGCAGAAAATCCACAAGCTGGTCTGCTGCGATAAACCAGGTCAGCGGGATTTTGATATTTTGCAGAAGCGGATCGTCTGCTTCCTCGTGCCTGAGCAGTTGCGAGGCAATGAACAGCCCCGCACCTTTTCCGCCGAGGTTTCCCATGCTGTTTCCAGAGCCGATGATGCGCTGCAGGACAGGAAGAAAATCTTCAATGCGCAGGTTTTCCACCATCAGGTCAACCAGGTACGCATCACTTGTCAGAAAACGGTGCGCCATTTCGGCAATCAGCCATTTTTCAGGCGGGCTGTTCCGCTTGCTGCTGTCCCGGTCCCGGATGGCCTCGGAATACCGGTTTACCGCATCCAGAATATCGCCAACGCTGGCATCCTTGCTGTCCACGGTTTTGATCAGGGCAAAAATGCGCTGTTCGCGGATCCAGTCGGTAATGAGCTGAATAATGGCGTTCAGGGGCAAAAAGGCCATGGCGCCCTTGAGGATGCGCCGGCCCAGGACGGCGCTGGCCGCTGCATCGTGCGCCAAAACCTGGGGCGCGTTGACTTCGCCCATGGTTTGCATGTGGCCGAAAATACCGCCGGAGAACAGCGGTTCCGCCTTTTCGCCCACCTTTTCCCGCAAATGCTGCTGCATCTTCTCGCTGATATGGAGCAGCATGTCCGGGTCAATGCAGTGCAGCATGTTCAGCAGCAGTGAAAGTTCGCGCTCGGTGTGCAGGGCCATCAGCGAAATGCGGCCGGAAATGGATTTCAGCAGCCGGATCTCGTTGGTGAGCAGCTCGGCCGGTTCTTCCATCTGGCTTTCAATATAGCCAACGGAAATCTCTCCCATGACGTCTTCTTCCACCAGAATGGGCGTCACATGCAGAACCCTGGCCTGGGAAAAATCCGCTTTGGCGAACACTTCGCCCCACAGGGCAATCTGCACGCGGCAGGCTGATGGATGGGAAAACCCCGCCGGGATGATGTCAACGAGGTTTTCCATGGCGGCAATCAGGCCCAGTTCATTGTTTTGCAGTACGTCATCGACCTCGTACATGCATTGCAGTTCTTTGGCCCGTTCCAGCAGGTGTTGGGTGCTTTCTTCTTCCTTCATGCCGGTATTTCCGTTTCGTAAAAAGAGGCTTTCATCCACGCATTCATCTTCAAAAGCCGAAAAAAAACAAGGAGGCGCGGGATAACCTCGCGTCTCCTTGGGATGGAACGTGAATAGAGAATCGGACTGGCAAGACGGCGCGTTAGGCCCAGCCCCGCATTTTGACGGCACTGACCACCCGGTCAACGGCAATGACATAGGCAGCATCGCGCATATACAGGTTTTTGGCCTGGGCCAGATCATAAATCCCGCGGAACGCCTGGGTCATTTTGTATTCAAGCTTTTCCAGCACTTCTTCCATGCTCCAGAAATAATTGAGATTGCACTGCACCTGTTCAAAATAGCTGCAGGTCACCCCGCCGGCATTGCACAAAAAGTCCGGCAGAAGGGCAATGCCGCGTTCTTGTATAAGGGGGTCGCAGTCCGGGGTGGTGGGACCGTTGGCTGCCTCGCAGATAATTTTCACCTGTTTTGAAATGCGCGGAAACACAGCCGGCGTAATCTGGTTCTCAAGGGCCGCGGGAATAAGGATATCCACATCCTGGGCAAGCCACTCCTCTCCCGGCAGAATTTCGTAACCCAGAGCCTTGGCCTTGGCCACGTCAATGCTGCCAAAGGCGTCTTTGATGGCGACCAGTTCGGTGATATCGCACCCGTCTTTTTTGCGGAACGTGTAGGACTTGGCATCCGCCTGGTTCCAGCAGGAAATGGCAATGACCTTTCCGCCCATCTGGGTATACATGCGGGCAGCATATTCAGCCACATTGCCAAATCCCTGAAAGCTGACAGTGGTGGATTCAATGGGTTTGTCAATGCAGCGCAGATAACCATTGAGCACATACACCAGACCAAAGCCGGTGGCTTCCGTGCGGCCCAGGGAGCCGCCCATGCCCACGGGTTTTCCGGTGATCATGCCGGGAAAATGTCCGCCGGTGATGACTTCGTACTCATCAAGCATCCACAGCATATGCTGGGCATTGGTCATCACATCCGGCGCGGGCACATCCTGATTGGGTCCCAGCTGGGTATACAACTGGCGCACATACCCCCGGCACAGCCGTTCCTGTTCAGCCTGGGAAAGGTTGTGGGGATCGCAGATCACGCCGCCTTTGCCGCCGCCCAGGGGAACATCAACCACCGCGCACTTCCAGGTCATCCACATGGAAAGGGCCCGCACGGTGTCAACGGTTTCCTGGGGATGAAAACGGATGCCGCCCTTGGCCGGACCCCGGGCATCATTATGGCGAATGCGAAACGCATTGAACACTTTGGTGGAACCGTCATCCATTTTGACGGGTATCGTAAAATGGAATTCCTTCATGGGCTGGCGCAGCAGCGCCCGCATGCCGCTGTCCAGTTCCAGTGTCTGGGCCACTTTGTCAAATTGCAACTGCGCGCTTTCGTAAGGGTTATAACCCGCTGTAGTCATTATTTTTCTCCTGGTAGTGAATAAAAAATGAAACTCATTACAACTTGTGCCAAATAGCTGTCAACTTGAAAATCCAGAGGGTTTTTCGCTGGCCCGGGCGACTTGAAAAAAATCCTGTCTAACGGTTTTTTTCTCCACCTGAAAAAAGTGCGCGCGCTATTCATAAAACTTTTCATCTGCGGCAAAGGCCTCGGCCGCATCGTTTTCCGGATCCCGGGTGAGATTTGCCGCGCGGTCGGCCTTATATTTTTTATACCATTCGCTGGCGCTGATCAGGCTCATCACCTCGCTGGTGCCGGTCCAGATGGAAGCCAGGCGCACATCCCGGAAAATCCGCTCCACCGGAAACACATTGGTGTAGCCGATGCCGCCCATGACCTGCATGCTGTTGTGAACCGCCTTCTGGCAGGATTCAGTGATGAATTTCTTGGTTTCTGAAACCAGACGGCGGGTTTCATCCATGGGAATTCCCGAATCCACGGCCCGGCTGGTGGTGTAGGCCATGCTTCGGGAGGCGTCCAGCAGCATGGCCGCCTCGGCAATCTGAAAACTCACCCCCTGATACTTGGAAATCTCTTGGCCAAAGGCTTTCCGGCGCATCGTATAGGCGGTTGCGATTTCAAGGGCAGGTCTTGCCGCACCAATGGTCATGGCCGCGGTTCCCAAGCGTTCGGGAATCATCATGGTGTTGAACACCGCATATCCGCCATTCAGACGACCCACGATATTTTCTTTGGGCACCTTCACATTTTTGAAGACAATGCGGGCCGCACCGCCGCCCCGGCATCCCATGAGACCATACAGATACTCCACCTGAACCCCTTCAGACCGGTCCACCACAAAGCAGGTCAGGGCCTTGTGGGACGGCGCGTCAGGATCGGTCCGGGCGTACACCAGAAAATAATCCGCACCTTCACCGCCCACGATAAACCGCTTCTGGCCATTCAAAATAAAATGATCGCCCCTGTTTTCGGCAAGGGTGGTGGTACCGAAAAAATCCGACCCGCCCCTGGGCTCGGTGAGACATTCGGCGGCGAAAATATCGCCCCGCAAAAGGGGTTTGACATATTTTTCCTTCTGGGCGTCCGTACCGTGGAGAATGATGGCATCGCACACCAGTTCCGCGCCAACGCCAAACACACAGGCCAGAATATAGCCCAGGCTTCCCACCTCTTCCATGACCATCACCGTGCTGACCCAGTCCAGGCCGCGCCCGCCCCACTCAACCGGATACCGGCACCCCATCAGGTTCCGCCGGCCGGCTTCAGTGAGAAATTCCTTTGGAAACTGCACCTTGTCCGCGTCCATGTCCAGAAGAAGCTGGCGGGGAACGCTTTTGACAAAATTCCGGACTTCGGTGCGGAGTTGTTTGGCTGCATCGGAAAGCAGAAAATCGTACATAACGCCTCTTTTTTGTTTTTAAAAATTGATGGAAATGATGAGACCGGACAGAAAAGGGCCTGTCTGTTTGCCCGATGGTCTGTTTTTAGCAATTTTTGGAGATGGGCCAAATCTCCAGCACGTTCTGCTCGGTCAGGGTCAGCCGCTCCACACCCGTGGCCGTAACGCGATAGTCATCTTCAATGCCAACGGTTCCCAGGCCCGGAAAGGTGAATTTGGGCTCCAGGGCAAACACCATGCCCTCCTGAATCGGCGCCGTGAACCGGGGCGCCATGACCGGCAGCTCATCAATTTCAAGACCAATGCCGTGGCCGAGAAAATGCATCTGGCCTTCGCCATGGCCCATAAAATGATCCGCCAGTCCGTGCTTGGCAGAAATAGTCTGGGCCGCATGAAAAATCTCGCTGCAGGCCATGCCCGGACGCATCACCGCCTCAAGGTGCTGGAGGATCGACAGGGCGCAGTCATGGGCCCGTTCCAGTACCGGATCCAGTTTCCCCATCACCAGCACCCGGGTCTGGTCCCCATGGTAACCGTTTACCGCCACGCCAAAATCAATATAAATGGGCTGATTTTTCACAATCCGGGAAAATCCCGCGCCCTGGGGCATGGCCGGAGAGGGGCCGGGCCCGCAGACCGGGGTCTCGCAGCAGGAAATCACGGCACTGTCCGGCCCCACAAGTACATGGGTGGTGGGCATTTCCTGGTTCCAGCCCCGCATGCGGACAAGGCCCATGTGGCCTTCCTGCCGGGCAATACCGGCGAGTATTGCGTCCACCGCCAGTTCGGTCATGCCTTCCCGAAGAAGGCTCCGAATTTCAGCATATCCCTTGTCCATGACCGCTGCTGACCGCCGGAGCTGGCGGACTTCATAATCGGATTTCACCATCCGTAATTTTCGGATGCCCGGTGAGACATCCACAAATTCCGCATCAGGAAATTTTTCCCTGAACCAAATGTATCGGGCTGCCGGCAGCACATCCAGTTCAAGGCCGATCCGCCGGAGTCGGGTGCGGTGGCCATAATCCGTGAGATACGCGACCATATCATCATGGCGGGGAAGGGGCAGAATCTGATTCAACGGTGATTCCTGCCTGGCCCGGTCCACACTTTTTCCCACCATAAAAAGCGGCACGCCCTGGGCGGGGATAAACAAAACACCCCGCTGAAGGGTAGCGCTGAAGTAATAACAATCCACATTCTGAAGCAGAAACGCGCCGTCCAGCAGTTTGTCCCCAAGCCACTGCTGAAACCGGGTGATCCGGTCCTGAATTTCGGATGCCGGAACGCGGTCCAGATGAGGACTTTCTGTGGACAGTGGATTGGGTGGCGTCATTTGGCAGCTCTTCCTTTTATCTGCAAACCAATATTCTTTCAGGAATCCGGGTGATCCGGCGGAAACCGGTTTCGGTGACCTGAACCACATCTTCCACACCTGCGGAAAACTCGCCTTCAAACACCATCTTGGGTTCAAGGGCAAGGGTCATGCCCACGGCAAGGGGAATGTCCCGGCCTTTGGCGATAATGGGCGGCTCAACCAGTTCAAGGCCGATGCCATGGCCGATAAAGGTCACCTTGTTGCCCGGCGGGCCGAGGTACACCTCTGCGTACCCCAGGGATTCGGCCTTGGCTACAGATACGTCAAACAGCCGGCCCACGGTCACGCCGGGCCGCACTTCGGCCAGCACGGCGTCCTGAATGGAAAGCGCCGCTTCACAGGCAGCCATCGCCTTTTCCGGCGGTTCTCCCACAAAGAACATCCGCGTTTCATCCATGTGGTAGCCGTTCATCACCGATGCAAAGTCAATCATGATGGGCTCGCCGGCTTCCAGGCGTTTGTTTCCCGCACCGCACGGGAAAGCGGCGGAGGTGCCTTCGCCGCTGGCCGGTGAATCCAACGCGCCGATCATGCCGCCGCTCTTTCCTGAAAGAAAATGCCAGGCATAGCCTTCTGCGAGAAAATCCCGAATCCGCAGCATGGCGCTATTTCCGTGTTTGCGGGAAAAAGCCTCGGCCATGCCGGCAAATTCCATTTCCGTAAGGCCCGGCCGGATGGCGGTGGCCATGTATTCAAAGGTGCGGCGGGAAAGGTCCGCGGTTCGGTCCATCTGCTGGATTTCCCAAGGGGATTTGATCATCCGGAGTTCAAAAATCAGGGGTGATGCATCAACCGGATTTTCCACCCCCAACAGTCGGCGCAATTTGGTGAAATAGGCCACCGGCATCACGTCCAGTTCAAAGCCCATCACATCGGGCAGCGGTCCTGTATGCTGGCGCATCATGTCCGGGAGCTCCTTGATGGAGCTGATCTGAACCACCTGACCAAGGCCGGATTCGCGTTTGGCCCGCCCAATATCTTTTTTGATCATGAGAAGGGGCTCGCCGGCTGCCGGAATATAGAGAAATCCGCTCTGGGCGGTTCCGGAAAAATAAAAAAGATCCACCGGCTGGACAATCAGAACACCGCCCATACCGGATGCCTGCATTTTTTTCTGGAGGCCTTGCGTCCGGTGGTGAATTTCGTCCGCCGGCACATAAAAAGAGGTTCCCATTTTGATTTTTCCTGTCTCTGGGATGTTTCAAAAAATCGTCGGATGAGGGTTGTTCAGCCTTCAGCCCATTTTGCACAGTTTACCGAAGACGCAGATAGGCCTCAATGCCTGAGCCGTATCGGGCGGAAAACGCCGGATCGACTTTCTGGATGGGATTTGCGCCCAGAAAACCCAGCAATTTTTCCAGCTCCGATCTTCGGGTGCCTGCATCTTCAACCGCAGCCAGTCCGGCGATTTTTTCTTCAATGTCAAAGTAGGCCATTTTGTCGTCCAGGGGGAGCTGCCAGAACAGCAGAAATCCCCGCTCCGGAAAATCAACGCCCAGAATGCCATAGCAATGGGTCATAAAGGCGCGGACCAACTGGTCCCGGAGGGTCTGAACAGCTAATTTTACCGCTTTACCGTCAGCTTTTTCAAAGGGCTGACCCAGTACTTCCACATACATTTTGCATTTGGGCTCTGTGCCCGACGGCCGGACCGTCAACCGGATATGGCGGACCGGAATCGGAGCGTCTGGCGGCGGGGCCAGCTTCAATACCATCACGTTTCTTGAACTGGTGTCTGTGGCGGAAAGATGGGGCTGGGGCGGTCCCTGCCACCGGTCAATTTTCTCCGTCACCTCAAAATCACCCACCTTCCGGATGGTGCTTTTCCGCAAGTCATCCATGATCCGCTGGATTTGTCCCACCCCTCTGGCGCCGAGGAGCCGGATTTCCGTAAGGAAATTGTCGCAATACCCATAGGCAGCATAAATGTCGTCCAAGGCGTCTACCAGGGTCCGGCCCTCTTTTTTAAGATCAGCGGCACGTTCCGCCAGCCAGATGGCCGCACAGACCGCATCTTTGTCGCGGGCATAATCCCCCATGATAAACCCGTGGCTTTCTTCGGTTCCCAGAATCAAATCCTTCGGGTGACCCTTTGCTTCCAGCTGGTTCATCACATCACCGATATATTTGAACCCCACCAGAAGATTCCCGATACACTGGACACCGTTTTTCTTTGCAATTTCCGCAATCAATGAGGTGGTCACATCGGTTTTGACGATAACGGAATCAGGTGTGAGCCGGCCTTGTCGGCGGTATTGGGAAATACCGTAATCCGCAAGCAAGATACCAATTTCATTTCCGTTCAGAAATTGCCAGGCACTGTGATGGCGCACCATGATCCCGATCCGGTCCGCATCCGGATCGGTATTTAAAATGATATCCGCATCAATAGCGTCGGCAGCCGGGATTGCGGTGTCAAAGGACTGAGCCACTTCAGGGTTGGGAATATTGAACGTCACGTTTTCAAAGGCGCCGCTGAAAAACGCGGTGGCCGGGTCCAGGTGGACGTCAAAGCCCATTTTTTGAAGTACCGGATACACCGATGTCAGTCCGGTGCCGTGAAGCGGGCTGTACAAAATGCGAACACCTCTGGACGGACTCAGAAAAACCCCTGAAGCCGCAGTCTGGTAGGCGGCATCCACCTCGGCATCAATCCGGACCAGAAGTCCGTTGTCCGTGGCATCCTGCAGGTCCAGGGTGTGAATCCGGTCCACATGGCGCGTGATTTCATCCACCAGCTGCTGGTCATGGGGTGGAATCAACTGGCCGCCGTGCTCGTCGTAAACTTTTTTTCCATTATCCGTGGGAAGGTTGTGGCTGGCGGAAAACACGCATCCGGCAATGGCGCCCAGCTGGCGGATGGCAAAAGAAAGCGCCGGCGTGCTGCGGGGGCCGGTAAACAGATACACCCGGATACCGTTTGCCGCATACACCTGGGCGGCTGCATGGGAAAGGGCGCGGCCATCAAGGTCTTTTACCGGATTGGGAAGATTTTCCGCATACAGACGGGTGTCGGTAAAGCATCGCACATCATAGGCCAGGACCACGCCCCGGCGCCGGGCTTTTTCGCCGTGGGCCTGAATCAGGTACTGGCTGTGCCCCTGGGCCGACGCCTGGATGGTCCAGGCATTAATCCGGTTCGGGCCGATGCCCACAAGCCCCCGGCGCCCGCCGGTGCCAAAGGGAATCACCTGATAAAAGGCATCCAGCAGAAAATTCCACTGTTCGGTTTCGATCAAATGGGCAATTTGGGGCACATACGCGGAAAATGTTTCATCCTGCAGCCAGGTTTCCAGCCAGGCTAGTGCCGCATCCACAAAAGACACTGGCACATCCAAGGTCCCAAATCCGGTTTTTGCTTTTTTCACAAGGGGCTGATAAGCATGCATGGCGTTTTCCTTGGCGGGCCAATGGACCTGTTTGGGTTATTTACAGAACGCCACTATGTCATTTTCAGCCAGTATTGACAACGGTTTTAAGGAAATCTCACCATGAACCGCGCCAGCCGGAAAATTTTCGGCACACTTTTTTTCTCCATCTTTACGGTTGTGACCGGAACCGGCATTGTGGTGCCCATGCTGCCGGTCTACGCCCACAGCCTGGGCGCGTCCGGGCTTTACATCGGGATGATCTTCGGCGCCTTTTCCCTGTCCCGGACCTTTTGCCTGCCCCTTTTCGGGACCCTGTCCGACCAGAAAGGCCGAAAACCCTTTATTGTGGCAGGTCTTTTTTTCTATGCGGTGATTTCGGCGGCCTTTATTCTCTCCACCACCGTCAGCTCCCTCATCACCGTCCGCTTTGCCCACGGCATTGCCTCAGCCATGGTGATGCCGGTGGTTCAGGCCTATGTGGGCGACATCACGCCAAAGGGAAGGGAAGGCTGGGTCATGGGACTGTTCAACATGTCCATGATGACGGGCCTGAGTGCCGGGCCTGTCCTGGGCGGCGTGATCATGCACAGTTTTGGCCTTCAGACCACCTTTGTCTGCATGGGGGTCATGTCGCTTCTGGCCTTTGGCATGAGCCTTGTGTTTCTTCCGCCCACGGCTGAAGAACAAGTGATGACAAAAGACCGGAGGGCGGTAAAATGGTCTGTGCTGCTGACAGACCGGCCCCTTTTGGGACTTTTTCTTTTCCGTGTGGGATACACGGGCTGCATCGGCATTATCTGGGGATTTTTACCGATTTTCGGGGATGTAACCTTTTCGTTGTCGTCGCTGGCCATCGGCCTTCTGGTCACCCTGATGACCTTTGTCAGCGGCCTGATCCAGGTGCCCATGGGCTGGACCGCGGACCGATACAGCCGTAAGGTGATGGTGGTTCTGGGCGGCAGTGTGGTGACGCTGTCGGTATTCCTGTTCAGCCAGGCCACCGGATTTCAGTCGCTTCTAATGGCCAGCATTCTGTTTGGCGTGGGCGGCGGTATTTCCATGCCGGCCCTCATGGCCGGTGCGGTATTGCGGGGAAAACAAAAATCCGCCATGGGACCGGTCATGGCCCTTCTGACCCTGGGCCACAGCCTGGGCATGATGGCGGGTTCCATTCTGGCAGGCGTGATCGTGGATCTGTTCGAGATTCGCCACGCCTTCATGCTGGGTTCATTTTCCATGGTGATGGGGGTTGTGGGATTTGTCTGGCTCACCCGGGGGGAAAATCTGGCATCCAGGCAAGCGCCCTGATTATGCCGTTTAGTCTGTGTTTCCGGAAAAATTTTGAGCCCTCCCGGGGAAAAATCCCGAGAGGGAAAAGAAACATTTTTCCAGATTGAGTTACTCAGCAAACAGCTCTTTGGCTTTTTCCGCCATCCGCTTTCCGTAGAGTTTAAAAAGGTCCCCGTAGGTAGCGGTGTCTCCGCCGATGGCCACCGGCCCATAGTGAATTACCGGCTTTCCCATGGCTGCACCGCCGGAATACACCAGCATCCCGAAGACCAGCATCTGGGACAAAATGCTCTGGATGGCCACATCACCGCCGCCATGCACATAGGCTGCTGTGGCAAAAGCGCCGCCCACTTTCCCGCCTAACTTCAGCTCACGGGCCTCGGTCTCCATCCAGGTTTTCAGCTTGGCGGTCAGAGAGCCGCCATACACGGGCGTTCCCACAATCACCACGCGGCTTTGTTTCACAAACTCCTTGTCCACTGCATCAATCCCAAAGGCTTTGGCGTCAATGCCGTCAACGCTCTGAAGCCCTTCCACGATACAGGCGGCCATTTTTTGGGTGTTGCCGCTTTCCGAATGATACACAATCGATACCTTCATGCTGGATCTCCTTTCCTGATGAATTAAAAACAGCCTTGTTTTAATTATAGAACATGAATCAGCAAGATAGCGATTTGAAAATAAAGGGTAATGCCCACCGCGTCAATAATGGTGGCAATAAAGGGACCGGCAGTCAGGGCCGGGTCCAGGCCGATTTTTTTCAGGATCAGGGGCATGAGGGCGCCAGTGAGGTTGGCGGCAAGTAAGGTTGCCAGAAGCGCCACCCCCACGGTTCCGCTCAGAAGGATATGGCGGTCCTGCAGAAAAACCCGAAAATAGGCCATGAGTCCCAGGGCCAGCCCCAGGGCCAGCCCCATGAACAACTCCCGCCGGAACACCCGTAAAAAATCACTGGGCTGAACCTCTCCAAGGGCAAGGGCGCGAACCATCATGGTGGCGGACTGGGTGCCGGCATTTCCGCAGGTTCCGGTGACCATGGGAATAAAAAAGGCCAGGGCCACCATCTGGTGAAGCACATCACTGTTCATTTCCATGATGGTGGTGGAAACAAGGGAGGTGAACAAAAGTACCGCCAGCCAGAGAAACCGGTTCCAGAACAACCGGGGCAAAGACCGTTTGAAATATCCTTCCTCAAAGGGAATCACAGCGGAAATGCGCTGAAAGTCCTCTGTGTTTTCCGCTTCCAGAATATCGATCACATCATCAACGGTGATGATGCCGAGGAGCCGGTTTTCACTGTCCACCACCGGCAGTGCCAGAAGATCGTACTTGGCAATGACATTGGCGGCCTCTTCTTCGGGCATGTCAGAGGGGACACTGATGACCCGGGTTTCCATGATGCGGTCCAAGGTCATCTGGGGCTTTGACATGATCAGGTCGCGAAGGGACAAAATGCCCAGAAGGTGACGCTGGGTATCGGTGATGTGGATGGTGTAGATCGTCTCCTTGTTGGGGGCCTGAAGCCGCATCTGCTCCAGGGCCTCGGCCACGGTGACGTGCTGGGGCAATACCGCATACTCTGTTGTCATCACCGCGCCGGCCGTGCCTTCGGCGTATTGCCACAACCGCCGGATATCGTTGCGCTCGGCCTGGGCAATAAGGGGCATGATGGCCTCGCGCACTTCCGTATCCACGGCTTTGAGCAGATCAACCCGGTCATCGGGTTCCATATTCTCCACAAACCGGAGCATGGTCTGGGCATTGGCCGCAGAAAGGCAGGCTTCCTGGGTTTCAATCGACAGTTGGGCAAAAGCCTTGCTGGAGATGTGGTTTCCGATCTGAACCAGAATCTCCACGATCTGCGCCGGCGTGCGGTCGCTTTTCTCAAGGGCTTCAGCAATATCCGATGGATGAAGATTTCTGATGGCAGAAAGCTGGGCTTCCGACACAACTTTGCCGGACGCATCCATCAATATTGAAATTTCGGGGGAAAGGGTCATCGGGTGCCTCCTTCAACACCATACCGCCGGCTGTATCCGGTGCGGGATAGCGTCAGGCACCCCTGGAAGGGAGGTCAAACGTTACATACGCAAAACCGGTCGGCCCGGGATGGGAATCCGTCTTTTTGTCAGTACGGAGGTGCTACAACTGCCAGGTTCTGCGTCGTCCATAAAGCTTTCCTTTTAAAGATGCCGGGCTGTAAGGTTGCCGGCGGCCTGTTTCCGGGGGCAAATCGGTTGATCATGAGATTTTCCAGTAAAGCCGATCTCATTCAGACGAAAAAAGATAACCCGGAGAATCTGCCCAAATTGATTTTAACGCTCAACAGATCGTACAATCACCTGATTTTAGGTGGTGATCCCAACGGGATTCGAACCCGTGTTACCGGCGTGAGAGGCCGGCGTCCTGAACCGCTAGACGATGGGACCCCATTTCAAAAAAGCAGGCCTTCCATAATAGGAAAATCGCCTTTCTGTCAAACACTATTTCCGGAGAATCAGTCGGTTTTCATGGGGGCGTTCGCTTTTTGCCCCTTTCTGAAACCCACCAGAAAATAAATCAATACACCCACAAACGGAACCATGGCGACCAAAAGTCCCCACACGGCCTTGAGCTGGATGGAACCAAAATCCTTTCGGGCAATATCCGCAATGGCGATACAGGTCAAAAGAAAAAAAACAAGGCCGGTCAGGAGAATGATCTGGGTGACGCTCATACAGGCGTTTCCTTCAGCTGATCCATAATCTGAAGAATCGTGTCCACATAATACTGACTGTGGTTGTAATGGTAAACCGCATCACTCTGCGCTTTTCGGGAAATACCCGGTGCCCAGCCATAGTTTTTCAGGTACGCGGCAATGCTGTGAATCGCATCGGCGTGGACAAAAAGATTAATTCGGCCGTCGTTGTTTCCGTCTTTGGCAAAAAGGGGAATGTTGCTGGGCATGAACTGGCAGATGCCCATGGCGCCGGCGTAGGACCCCTTAATGGCTGTGGGATTCAGTTTTTCCTGTTCTGTGTAGGAAAGAAACGCCTTGAGTTCCCGGTATGCCCATGCTGCTTTCTGATCCGCCTTTTTTTCAAAGGCATCCCTGGAGATCCGGCGGCTGTCAGTGGGCAGGGCGGCCCAGATATCTTCCCGCGGTGCGGGTTCGGCCATCACCGAAAGGGTGGAAAGGGTGTTGATCACGGATTTGTTGCCAGTGTAGGTGCCGAGCCGGGTTTCCACCAGAATGATGGCGGTGATCACTGCCTTGTCCACCCCGTATTGCGCTTCTGCCGCATCCAGGGCGCTTTGGTGGATGACCATGTATGCAGAAGCCGCCGCGATCTGCTCCGGGCGGGTGAACTGCTGATAGTCCAGCTTGGCTTCGTTGTGGATAAAATACGCGCTCACACCGGTTTTTTCAAATGCAACGCCCGGCATGGAAAAAATGGCCTGAACCCGGTCAGCCGGAAAACCGTCCTGGATCAACCGCTGCTGAAGATTTTGAAACGTCTGGCTTCCGGCAAAAGCCTGAAGACCGGAGAAGAGGACAAACAGAAAGACCATGCCCAGAATATGAAACCGTCGAATCGTCTGCATTGGATGCGTCTCCCGTAAAAAGGGGTGTAAGATGATTCTGGCGCTTATAGCATACTGAATCGGGGCTGGTAAGAGGCAGAATTTTCTGCGCTTTGTGCCGGAACAGATATCCCCTTTCTCCCGAGAGCCATTGTCCCTGGCTGCGGTTCAGTGTATTGTTTGCGAAAAATGTGAGAAAAAGGGATGGAAAGCAAACATTCAATCTTTGCAGACATCGCGGCCTGCTGACCCAAACATCAAAAACGGTCAAAATGAATTTGACCAGCGGTAATCCCAAGAAACCTGTCCCTATGTCATCCAAAAACAGGTTCCGACGACCAGAAGCCGGACGTGAGGATCACGCATAGACTTCCCGCCGATGCCCCACCAACACAACCAGAACAGTAATTTTTTCATCCTGAATTTCGCACAAAATTCGATAATCCCCGGAGCGATAGCGCCACAGTCCCGAAAAACGGGACCCTTCAATGATTTTCCAATACTGCGGGGATCGTCCAACAGACGCAAGCGTCGATGCAGAAAATTCAGCACCCGTTTGGCTTCTGTCGCACCCATTTTTGACAAATCTTTTCGCGCTTCTGGCGACAATTCAATCTTCCAGGCCATATTCCTTCATCACCGCTTCAAGGGGTATGGCCTTTTCACCACTGGCTCGGAAACGTTCAAGGGCGGCCTCCGCAAGGTAAACGTCCTCGATGTCGTCAAGGCTTCGTTCCAGGGCTTCGCGCACATAGAAACTTTTGGGCCGACGGGTGGCTTTGGCCAAAATCGTCAACCGTGTTTCGATCTCGGCAGGCAGGCGTATGGTCAGCATAAAAAACCTCCAAATGAAATAGATGCAATACGTGTCTTAGAAATAATATGTGGTTTACAGCATGTCAATTCATCATCGCCGCGAACCCCGTTATGGACTTTTCAAAAAAAGCGACAGTTGTGGCGCATTGCTGTTTCAAGGTGACCATGGGTTGATTGATTTGCCTTGATAATGATAATCGGTCGCTGTCGCGGTCGCTGTCGCGGTCGCTGTCGCTGTCGCTGTCGCGGTCGTGGTCGCGATCGCTGTCGTGGTCGCGGTCGCGGTCGCGGTCGTGGTCGTGGTCGCGGTCGCGGTCGCGGTCGCTGCTGGAAGCCCTTTTTGACAAAAAGAGCTATAATATCACAAAGTTGAATAAAACCCAAGGTATTATCGAAAGGCTGCTGGAAAGGAAGTTGGTTTCGGAATCTGACGAAGAAAAAATAGTCAGAGCTGTGGCTACCCTTGGTTTTCAGGCTTATGCCCTGGACTGGTTTGATGAACAGGCAAAAAATCCCAAGCTGATGGAACAGCGCGGCATGAAACCCGGCGAGCCATTGCCTGCTTATCTCGGGCTTTTTGATACAAGGGGATTTCCCCTGCCAGAGCAGAAGCGGGAAAACTGGATCGCCCTGCAAAACTGGCTGAACGATCCGGAGGCCATTCTTTCCTTCTGCTTTGAAGGAAAAGAACTCTCCGCCTTGGACCGGGAAATCCTGTTGGACGATCTGGAATACCTGAAAACCTGTTCCTGGTCTCCCCATGAGGCGGTGCGGATTGCTGTTGAAAACTGGCCCAAAAACGACGACGGATCCTATGGCGTCTGCGCATTTGATATGGATGTCTTTGTAAGGGATCTGGAGCGCGTGGTGGATAACATTTGGCTCCTTGCTGAAATGAAAAAGCGCGAGGGCGGGGTCTGATGTAGGGGCGCCTCGCGAGGCGCCCTCTGAAACAACGAATTTAACAGCGTTTTTGAGTATGGCATTTTTCAGATTTTAAAAAGGACAAGCGGGCGACCGGGCGTTAACCGACATCCGGCATCAGAAACTGTCTTAAACTTTTTCAGGAGGCCTTGTTTTGAAAACCAAACCCGGAATTTGCGGCCTTTGTTTTCACAGCCCGGGTTGCGGCGTCATTGTTCATTTTGATGATCATGACCGGATCGTCCGGCTGGAGCCTGATCCTGCGGCCCCCATGGGAAAAGTTCTCTGTCCTATGGCAGACAGTGTTCAGGACATTATTTATGGCAAACACCGGATTTCCACGCCCTTAAAGCGGGTGGGACCCAAAGGCGGGTATGATTTTGAACCCATTTCCTGGGATGAAGCCTACGCCATCATTGCCGAGCGCTTAAATGCCATCAAACGCGCATCCGGTCCCGAAGCCGTGGGATTTTATGCTGGAACCGGGTCTTACGAACGGGCCTTTAAAGACGCCTTCAAGCTCAAGGGCGCTGAAATTTACCTGGCCACCAGCCTTTTGTTTCCCTTTGGCTCGCCCAACACCTTTGGCGTGGGCGCGCCCTGTTACACGTCCATCGGCGTTCTGGCCCCCAAGCTCACCATGGGCTGCCTGCACATCGACATGTTCTCCGACATCGACAACGCGAATCTTGTTGTGGTGTGGGGAACAGACCCGTCCACCTCAACCCCGCCAGTCATCTTCGAACAGATCAAAACCGCTGCTGCCGAAGGCGCGGAAATTGTGGTGATTGACCCGCGAAAAACCGCTGCCGCCGACCTTCCGGATGCGGTCTGGATTCCCATCCGGCCCGGCACTGACGGGGCCCTGGCCCTGGGACTGTGTCATGTACTGATCCGAGATGCGCGATACGATAAAGCCTTTGTCCGGGACTGGACCGTGGGGTTTGAGGAATTTGTGGATTATGTCAACGATTTTCCGCCGGAGCGGGTGGCGGCCATCACCGGTATTGCCGCCAGCACCATCGTGGATCTGGCTCACCGGATCGCAGACGCCGAAGGGGCCAGTTATGTGATGTATACCGGCGTTGAATACACCAAAAGCGGGGTGCAGAACATTCGTGCCGTGATGGTGCTCTGGGCCCTTGCCGGCCAGCTGGATGTGGAAGGCGGCCGCTGCTTTTTAGGACAGGGACGGTCCATCCCGCTTCCGGAGGATCATCAACTGGCCTCGCCGGGATATGAAAAGTCCATTGGCGCGGGAAAATTTCCGGTCTACGCCCACTACTGCGGCGGCGAGCCCCATGCCAGCCTGCTGCCTGCTTCCATGGGGGACGGCGAGCCGTATCCCATCAAAGGGCTGATCGTTCTGGGCGCATCACTTCTCACTGCCTGGCCCAATCCCCAAAAATGGCAGAATGCCCTTGAAAAGCTGGATTTTCTGGTGACCATCGACCTGCAGCTCACCCGGGATGCCGCCTTTGCCGACCTTGTGCTGCCTGCCACCACGGCCTTTGAGCAGGCTTCTTACTGCTATTACGGCAACGCCATCCGGTATCGCGAACAGATGATCCCGCCGGTGGGAGACGCCCGGCCATCGTATCAGATCATGGTAGAGATGGCTGATTGTCTTGGCTATGGCGACCGGTTTCCCAAAACGCCGGATGATCTTTTAAGCCGGATTCTTGCCCCCTCCGGAACCACTGTGGAAAAACTGAAAGCTGCAGACAGATCGGTTTTTGCCCTGAAGCCAGGGCCCATGACATACAAAAAATGGGAAAAGGGCCTGTTGCGGGCTGACGGAAAACCCGGCTTTGAAACCCCGTCCGGCAAGTTTGAAATCAGGTCCGGCGTTCTGGAGCACTTTGGCTATGACGGGCTGCCGGTGTATGCGGAAGGTGATGAAACCCCGGCAAGCCGTCCGGATCTGCTTGCTGCCTATCCCCTGATTCTGGGAACCGGCACCTTTAAGCCGGATATGAAATCCTGTTTGCGGGCCATTTCCCGGTTTATTGAAAAATACCCGGATCCCATGGTGCAGATGAATCCCAAGGATGCCCAGGCGCGCGGCATCCAGACAGGCGATGGCGTGACTGTCAAAACCCGGCGGGGCCAGGTGGTGATGCGGGCCAACGTGACAGACCGGATCATGCCCGGTTTTGTGTATGCGCCGGTGGGCGGCGGCGGCCCGCTGGGTCCGGAATCCTGGCAAAAGGCCAATGTCAACACGCTGACCGATGATTTGCAGTTTGATCTGATTTCAGGCTTTCCGGTGTATAAAACCCTGCTTTGCGATGTGGAAAAGGAAGACGGCGCGGCCCGATTGTCTGCGCCTGTTTCTCCCCCAGCAGGTGAAGAAGAAATCGCGGACGT
The DNA here is from genome assembly GCA_030267325.1 of Desulfosarcina sp. OttesenSCG-928-A07. Taxonomy (GTDB): domain Bacteria; phylum Desulfobacterota; class Desulfobacteria; order Desulfobacterales; family Desulfosarcinaceae; genus Desulfosarcina. Next base: position 36,138 of record JAJDJS010000018.1, read on the forward strand.
TCAACTGCAAGCACAACCACCCAAAAAAAAGAAAAAACGGATTCGCCGGGGCATGGCATCGGCTGATCCCACCCTGGGCTGCGGGGGATAGAAAGTGCGGAGTGCGAAAAAGATTCTCTCCCCAAGCGGTCTTTTTGGGGGAAAGAGCGGGAAATCAGACATCTTCGTATTACGTCCGGTCTTCAGGCACAGAAATTTTAGTGATTCCGGAATGAGAACACATCCATGAACGAAAAACCCAAGTTTAGCAGTGTGGTATTTGCCGGCGGCGGCTGCCGGTCCGTGTGGCAGGCAGGATTCTGGTCCGTTGCCGCAGGCCCCTTGGGGCTGGACCAGGCGGTCATCGGGGCCACGAGTGCCGGCGCAGCCATGGCCTGTCTGGTGCGAAGCGGCCGGACAGAAGAAGGGCTGTTGGCCTTTAAATCCCGATTCGCCCGAAATCCCCGGAACATGTATCTGAACCGGCTGGGAACCGGTCTGCCGGTGTTTCCTCAGGAAGCCCTTTACCGGGAAGGGATTTTGTCGGTCCTTGACAGCGAGGCCCTTGACCGGCTTTTGCACGGGCCGGATATCCGGGTGCTGCTGGCCATTCCGCCCAAAAGGCTGCCGCCGCAACTGGCCACAGGGCTGGGCATTGCCGCGTATTCCCTTGAAAAACATCTGCTGCGGCCCATGCATCCTGTGTGGGCGCAAAAACTGGGGTTCCGGCCCCAGGTGGTGTCAGTCAAAACCTGCAAAAATGCGGATGATGTGGCAAATCTGATCCTCCAGTCGTCCTGCACCCCGCCTTTTGTAGCCATTCAATACCGGGACCATCAGCCGGCCCTGGATGGCGGGCTTGTGGATAATTGTCCGGTTCTGGCTGTGGCAGATGTGGAAGGCCCCATGCTGGTGCTCCTGACCCGGCGATACCCGCCGGACCGGTTCCCTGAAACCGAAAACCGCCTTTACCTGCAACCTTCCGCACCGCCGCCCATCGCCCGCTGGGATTATACGGATGCAAGCGGCTTGCAGGCCACCTTTGATCTGGGCCGGGAGGACGGGGAACGGTTTCTGGAAAGGTGGGAAAAAAAGAATTGAAAAAGGAGGAAAGACCATGGAATTTCTGAAAAATATTCTGCCGGAAACACCTGTCAGGCTGACGGATCTGATTTCCGTTCGCGACGGACAAATCGTCAGCATGGCCCTGTCCAGGGTTGAAAACGCGCAAGTGGCGTTGTTTGCTCTGTCGGCGTCAGAGATGGTCAGCGAAGAAGCCTATTGGGGCGATACCCTGTACGTGGTACTGTCGGGCGAACTTGTGGTTGAAAAAGACCAGACCCGCCACATCGTATCAGCCGGGGAGATGATGGCCATGCCGGCCCATACCGGCCATGCGTTGCGGGCCGATAAAGATACAAAAATGTTACAGATAACCCTGAACACCTGAAGGAGGTATGAACCCATGCGCAAGTTAATTGAAAATGTTGAACACGGCATTCCTTTTGATTTGGCGGGCACCGTTGCCTATGCGGAAGGAAAAATTGCCAGTTGCACGCTGGCCAAACAGCCGGGCGTCAACATGACCCTGATGGCCTTTGATGCGGGCGAAAGGGTCAGCACCCACGCGGCACCAGGAGATGCCATGGCCTATATTCTGGACGGGGAAGCAGAAATCACCATCGATGGAAAGGCCGGGATTGCAAAAAAAGGGCAGGCCCTGATCATGCCTTCTGGCATTCCCCATGCCGTCAAGGCTGTCACTGCATTCAAAATGCTGCTGATTGTGGTCAAAGAAGCGCAACAATAGAATGCCCGGAAAATTGCTGTCCGTTTTTATTGATACACCCTTGTCAGGATCCCATGAACCCGGAACCCCACTTTACCCACTGGATTACCCGCCTTATTGACGGATCGGATCTTACCCGTGACGAATCCCGACGGGCCTTTTCAACCCTCTTGGCGGCCCATTCCGGCGCCGCATCTCCTGACGTGCCCAATGACATGGAACAGGGCGCGTTTTTGGCGGCGCTGCGGGCCAAGGGGGAAAACGAGGCCGAGGTGGTGGGTGCCTGGGAGGCGATTGTCGCCGAGGATACAGCCCGCATCACCCTGGGCCCGGATATTTCGGTGGTGGACAACACCGGCACCGGCATGGATGATTTCAAAACCTTCAACATCAGCACTGCGGCCGCCATTGTGGCGGCATCCCGTGGCGTTCCCATGGCCCGCCACGGCGCCCGGGCCATTACCTCCACCTGCGGCACCGTGGACATGGCTGAAGCCCTGGGCGTGGATGTGGAGGCCGATGTTTCACTGGTGGCCCGCAGCATCTCCCAAGCCGGCATGGGGGTGTTCAACGGAACCAGTCCTGCCGTTCATCCGGCATTGGGCCGTATTTTATCCCAAATCCATTTCGGGACCACCCTCAATATTGCCGCATCCCTGGCCAATCCGGCCATGCCTCGCATCGGCGTCCGAGGCGTTTCGCGGCCAGAGATGATCCGGCCGGTGATCCGGGTGATGAAAGCCATCGGGTACAAGCGGGCGTTGGTGTGTTACGGGGCCATTGACGGCACGGACAAGGGAATGGATGAGGCTTCGGTATGCGGGATGACAATGTGTGCAGAGCTTTTCGAAGACGGAAAGATTCAGGAGTTTTCGATGCAGCCTGCGGATTTCGGACTTTCCCCGCTGCTGCCGGGCGATCTTCCGCCGGAGGCGGATCGCGAGCAGGCGGCCCGGCGCTTTGTGGCGCTGATCCGGGGAGAAGATAACCCAAACGGTGTCCGGCAACAGACCGTAGCCCTCAACACCGCCCTGATTCTGAAAGTGGCGGGAAAAACAGATACACTCCCGGACGGCATGGCCCTTGCCAATCGTGCCATTGAAACGGGCCTTGCCTATACTGCCCTGGAAAACTGGGTTACAGCCCAGAACCGGTATCCGGAAAAAGGACTTTCCACCCTGCGCCGCCTGTGGAAGTCCTGAAAATACCCGCCGTTTCCCTGGAAGGCAAAAAAAGGCTGATTTTTACAGTGTTGCCGGCAGTGATGTCGGTTGAAAAAAACCGACACCCAATGTTAACATCCTCAACTTAGCGGAGGTCCAGGTGAAAGGCAAAAGTGGCCTTGGCAAAAGCTTTCCGGAGAAAACCCCCTTTTTCAACAAGCAATGGTCTGTCTAAAAATGGGGCGCCCGTTATTTCCGACCGACATCAACCTTGTTTTGCCTTGACCCTGCTTTTCAAAGCGGGGATTTTTGGGGAACACGCCATGACACCCCTTTATCGCCATTTCGTGTTGTGTAATCTTTTTTTCGGCGTTCGGCCGCATGGCCCGATGAAATGGGGGATTGTTGCGTTTCTGGCGTGCCTGGTATTTCCGGTTCTGTCCCCTGCCCTTGCCGGATCACCTTCTGCTGCTGCCCCGGTTTCAGATCCGATCAAGGAACATATTTCCGTTTCTCCCCAGCCCCAGCGCATTGTGGCACTGGCGCCCAGCATCACGGAAATCCTCTTTTCTCTGGGACTTTCCCACCGGGTGGTGGGCGTGACCCGATTCAGTGATTATCCGCCCGAAGCCACAACGCTTCCCCACGTGGGGTCCTATGTTCAACTGGATATTGAAAAAATTGTCTCCCTGAAACCGGATTTGTGTATCGCCATCAGGGACGGCAATCCCGAATCCGTTATCAACCGACTGGAATCCATAAACCTTCCGGTTTATACTGTTAATCCGCAAAATCTGTCGTCTGTAATGGAAGCCCTTCTGGAACTGGGCCGGCTTCTGGATGCAGAATCCCAGGCGGAAAAAATAGTGTCAGACATGCAGGCGCGTGTGGAGACGGTCCGGCGGAAAGTGGCAACCGCGCCCAAAAAGCCGGGCGTTTTTTTTCAGATCGGCATTTCGCCTATTGTTTCCGTGGGATCCCACACCTTTATCAATGAGCTGATCACCCTTTCCGGCGGCGTGAACCTGGCCGCCGGGGATACGCCTTACCCCCGGTTTTCCAGGGAAGCGGTGATTCATCTGAAGCCGGACATTCTCATCATCACCTCCATGACCCGGCAGGCGGTGTTTGAAGCCGTCAAGCGGGAATGGGAACAATGGACAGCGATTCCCGCCGTTCAAAATGGCCGCATCTATCTGGTGGATTCCAATATTCTGGACCGGCCCACGCCCCGGCTGGTGGAAGGGTTGGAGATGCTGGCTCGCCTGATTCATCCGGAACGTTTCGAACCCACCAACGGCAAGGACAGATAATCGTGTCTTATTTTGCGCACCCCTTCCCCTTTGAAAACAGGATTGGGGCGAAAAGGGAGAAAGCTTCCGGCAGGCATCATGGTTTCACCGCATAGTCCAAAAATCCTCTGGGTCTCTCTGGTACTGATGCTGGTGCTGGCGGCAGCCATGGTGTTGGGACTTTCCATTGGATCCTCCACAATCGGCCTCAAAACGGTCTGGGCGTCTTTGTTTACATCGGCCGGGGATGCCACCCACCAGGCCATTATATGGAAAATCCGGCTTCCACGGGTCCTTTTGGCCGCTCTGGTAGGCGCCACCTTGTCCCTGGGCGGCCTGGTGTTCCAGGCGATCCTCAAAAATCCACTGGCCGAGCCTTATATTCTGGGCATTTCCGGCGGTGCGGCCATTGGCGCCATTATCGGCATCATCATGGGGCTTTCCCGTATTCCCGGCGTGGGCATCATGGCGTTTCTGGGCAGTCTTGCCACGCTTTTGTTAATTCTTTCCATTTCCTCGGGATCAGCCCTCTTGATCCGGGACACCCTGCTTTTGTCCGGGGTCATGGTCAATGCCTTTTGCACGGCTGTCATTATGTTTCTCCTTTCCATGACCCAGGATTCCCGGCTGCACACCATCATTTTCTGGCTTATGGGCGATCTGTCCGCCTCCCCCCTTTCCCAGGTGGGACTCACCGCGGCAATCCTTTTTCCCTGTTTTGTGATCATTTTTGTGTATTCCCACCAGATGAACCTCTTGCTGCTGGGCAGCGACATGGCCGCATCCATGGGCGTATCGGTCCGGCGGGTCACCTTGACCCTATTGGTGATCACCTCTTTCATGGTCAGCACCACGGTGAGCCAATGCGGTTTGATCGGATTTGTGGGGCTGGTGGTTCCCCATTTGTTTCGTCTGGGGGTGGGCCCGGATCACCGGATCCTGGTGCCCTGCTGTATCTTCGGCGGCGGGGCCTACATGGTGGTCTGCGATCTTCTGGCCCGCTGGCTGCCGGCCCATGGTGAAATGCCCGATGGCGTCATCACCGCCATGATCGGTGCCCCCCTCTTTATCCTGCTCTTGCGGCGACTTCAAAGATGATACCGGCCATCGAAACAACAGGTCTTTCCGTGGCCTATCAAAAAACGCCGGTACTGCGGGATCTGTCCCTGACGGTGAAGCGTGGTGATTTTTTTGTCATCATCGGACCCAATGGGTCCGGCAAAACCACCTTGATCAAAGCACTGGCAGGTCTGATTCCGTCTGCCGAAAAATTCGTCCGCATTGGGGGCCACCCCATGACCGGGTATTCAAAAAGAAAACTGGCCCGAAAAATTGCCTATGTGGCCCAAAGCGAGGGGGATGACTGCCCGTTTACCGTGCGTCAGGTGGTGCTCATGGGCCGGTCCCCGTACCTGGGTGTGCTGGGAATGGAAGGGCCCACGGATTTTGCCATTGCGGACCAGGCCATGGCATTTTCCGGACTTTCCGCGCTTTCGGACCGTCCGGTACACCGACTTTCCGGCGGAGAACGCCAGCGGGCCCAGATTGCCCGGGCCATTTGCCAGCAACCGGATCTCATGCTCCTGGACGAACCCACGGCCGCGCTGGATCTTTTTCATCAGGGCCGTATGATGTCGCTTCTGGCCGGACTCAAAGCCCAAACCGGCACCACCCTGATCATGGTGTCCCACGATATCAACTTGGCCGCCATGTATGCGGACCAGATGCTGCTGCTGGTAAAAGGCCAGATCACGGCCATGGGCGATGTAAACACCGTGGTGAATCCGGCCGTGCTGTCAGAGGCCTATGGGTGCCCGGTGCATGTGGAAAAAAGCCCGTGCGGTCCCTGGCCCCAGGTGAGCCTGATGCAGGAAGATGTTGCCATGGCCGATTTTCGGTCATTTCCAAAATCCGGGCCTTCAGGTGGGGTTCCTGAAAACAATCCGCATCATCGGTACTGAATGGCGATACTTTCCGGATGCATGACAAAACCATGACGCCGGCCCCAGAATTTTAATTTTTATTCGGAAAACTGAAGATACGGATAGGCCAACGTCTGGTAGGCATCCTCTTTGATCTCTTCAAATCCGCTTCCCAGAAGCATCAGACTTTCAAGTTGATACGGGCCGCTGGCACCGTGACGCCGGATTTTTGCGCCGCTGAACGCAAGGGTAACAACCTGAACCCCGGCATCCAGATCCAGAGACGCCAGTTCTTCGCACACCATGCGGCCACGGAAATCACATAAATTTCCGTATAGACAATACGTTCCCGGAAATTGAACATTCACTTCCACATCAATGGCCAGATGCCCATATAATCCGTCGTCATCTGAATCGGCCAGATGTTCAGCGAAAACTCCGGTTAAAGCGGCCTGGGTTCCGGTTTTGCCGCTCATACGCGCGGCAGACTCCAGGGGGGTCCTGAACCCGGACGGATCAAAGGCGTTGTGGCTGTAGGGCTTTGTTGGGTTCAGCGTCACTTTGTCAACCTGGCGGTTATCAGCAGGATCCCAGAAGGACACTTCAATTTCGTAAGGTCCGTCAATGCTGTACTGTTTGATGAACTGCCCGGGAAAATCAAGGATCAGGGTCTGGTGTCCCGGCTCCAGTGTCAGGGTGAGCGGCATGGCATGGACACCAAACCGCCTGGTTTTCCATTTCATTTTCATGTAACCGGCTATGCGGAAAGTTCCCGCAGCGCGGATGTCCGCGCCAAAGCTGACCCGCAGTACATCATAAAAACCGTTACCGTTGGTATCGATCCCCTGATCGATCATCACGCCGTCAAGATCCAGTATGCCTTCAAAGTCCAGATGGGTGTAAGCCCGGGTCAGGGCTTTCATCCCATCCATTCCTCTGTTTTTTGCGGTGGCGAGACTGACGGCAACTTCATAAGGCCCATCCTGGCCGGAACGCAGAATCGGCTGCCCCGGAAATTGGAGCATCACCGTCTGCTCGCCCGAATCCAGTGGATGGGTGGCAACAGTCTGCCCAATGGCCTTGTTATGGGAGTCATAGAGGCTCCCGTGAATCTGGTATTCGGCCGGGAGGATCACATTTGTCTCAATTGCAACAGAAAGTCCATCGTACCTGCCGTTATCATCCGTATCAACGGGTGTATCTGTAATCCCGGACAACGATGCCAGTCCGCCGAATTCGCCGAACGAAAGGTGATCATAAACCGGCGTTACCACTGTTTTCTGTCCTGCCAGTGCCGGGTCAAAAGCTGTGATTTCAAGGTCATAGGGTCCGTTTTCGCCTGACCGCAAAATCTGATCACCTGAAAAGCAGATAGAGAGGGTATGAATTCCAGGCCCATACGGATCCGCAGCCCCACCATCAGGGACGGCGGGACCGTCAAACACAGGTTTATCGGCAACGATTTCCCCATTTTTGCGGAGCACTCCGGTAATGGAATAAAACCCGGCATATAGAATTTCCACATCCACCCTGACGATCAATGCATCGAAAAGCCCGTCTCCGTCCTCATCCACAGGGGCAAAGACAATCTCATCCATGATACGCATCCGGGTTTCCCCAAAACCCGGAGAAGGGTCATCGGATTCTTTTTTTTCGGTTTTTTCCGACCCAGGGGAATGGCTTTCGTCAGCAGGGGAAAGCGCGCCCGGAAAGACTGATGCGGAATCGGTTTTCCGGGCCGCCGCGTCATCTGGAAAAAGGGATGCCGCTGCCCATGCCAGGACAAAAAAACACACATACAAAACGGTCTTCATTTTTCAATCTCCTTTGCCTGGACCCACTCATGGCATACGATCTCCCGCCTTGCCACCTTCATGAGGTCTGTGTTAAATCCGCTAAAAAAAGACCTTTTACATTTTATGTCAAGGATATCATCCATGAGTGATCCGGTTTATATCATCGGTATTGATCTCGGAACCACCAACAGCATTCTGGCCTATGTTGAAGCGGATGCCAAAGATGTGGAATCCGCATCCATTCATGTGCTGGAAATTCCGCAGCTCATCACTGCCGGTGCGGTGGAAACGCGATCCACCCTGCCTTCTTTTGTTTTTATAACCCAAGGTCTGTCCACTCCGGACGGAGCGCTTTCCCTGCCCTGGGATCCGTCTCCGCCGTATGCCACGGGTGAATATGCCCGTCTCAGGGGAGAGGAAATCCCTTTGCGGCTGATTTCTTCTTCCAAATCCTGGCTTTGCAACGCCTTTGTGGACCGAAACGCGCCGATCCTGCCGTGGGAAAATCCGGGTGCGCCAAGCGGCATTCCCATTGATGCCAAACTCTCTCCGGTGGAAGCGTCATCCGCTCTTTTGCGCCATATCCGGGATGCCTGGAACCACACCATGGCCGGTTCCGCAACCGATCCGGATGAACGTCTCCGGATGGAAAACCAGAAGCTCTATCTCACGGTCCCGGCTTCCTTTGATGCGGTGGCCCGCGAACTCACGGTGGCCGCCGCCACCATGGCCGGACTTTCCCAGATCACCCTTCTGGAAGAACCCCAGGCTGCTTTTTACGCCTGGCTGGCCGCAGCCGGAAACACCTGGCGCAGTGCAGTCCATCCCGGAGATCGGATTCTGGTCTGTGATGTGGGCGGCGGCACCAGTGATTTCAGCCTGATTGCCGTGAGCGAAGAAAACGGCGATCTGGTGCTGGACCGCGTGGCAGTGGGCAATCATCTGCTGGTGGGCGGCGATAATATCGATTTATCCCTGGCCTATGCCGTGTCCCGAAAACTTTCCGAATCCGGTACCCAACTGGATGCCTGGCAGATGAACGGCCTGTGGCACAGCTGCCGCCAGGCCAAGGAAAAAATTCTGTCCGATCCGGACCTCCAATCCCAGCCGGTCACCATTCTGGGACGCGGCAGCAGCCTGATTGGCGGCACCCTCAAAACCGAAATCACCCGCGACACAGTTGAGTCCATTCTGCGGGATGGTTTTTTCCCGGTGTGCAGCCCCGAAGATCGGCCTGCCGCACCCCGGCGCACGGGTATCCGGGAATTTGGCCTGGCCTTTGAGGCAGATCCGGCGATCACCCGGCATCTGGCCGCGTTTCTGGGTCGGCATACCCCGGACGGCCAGCCCGCAGCGCCCACAGCGATCTTGTTCAACGGCGGCGTCATGAAAGCCGAGCTGATCCGAAAGCATGTGATGTCGGTGTTAACCACCTGGTCGCCCGAAACCACCCTGACCGAACTTGAAACCCGGGACCTTGACCTGTCTGTGGCCCGTGGCGCGGCCTGTTATGGATTGGCCTGCCAGGGAAAGGGCATCCGGATTCGCGGTGGACTGGGGCGTTCCTATTATATCGGGATTGCCGCATCCATGCCAGCGGTTCCGGGTATTCCGGCACCCACCAAAGCCCTTTGCGTGGCCCCTTTTGGAACAGAAGAAGGCACCACGGTTGCTATTTCAAACCAGGAATTTGTGCTGCTGGTGGGCGAGCCGGCCACCTTTGATTTTTTGGGATCCACTTCCCGGACCCATGACGCCATGGGCGCGCTCATTGAAGACTGGGAAGGTGAAATCGAACCCATCACCACCCTTGAAACCGTTCTTGAGGGCGAGCCGGGCCAGGCCATTCCCGTTACCCTGGAGCTGAATGTCACGGAAGTGGGCACCCTTGAATTGTGGTGCGTGTCCACCCTTGATGAGCGTCGCTGGCGGCTGGAGTTCAATGTCCGGGAACACTAAAAGATAGTTGAGACGCAATCCGCATGCCCTCTGTTTCTGATACCCTGCCCCATGCTGCATCCATTGTGGGGATTGATCTGGGCACCACCAATTCGGCCATGGCCCATGTGAACCCGGCTGCCGCAGCCGATCCCCGCTCCGGCATCCGGATTTTTTCCATTCCGCAGCTTACCGGCCTTGGGGAAATCCGAAACCTTCCCGTGCTGCCGTCATTTCTTTACATTCCCGGCACCTATGACATTGACCGGACCGCGATCCGGCAGCCCTGGCCCACAACCGACGATATGTTTGCCGGCACCCTGGCCCGTGACCACGGCGCCCATGTGCCGGCCCGGCTGGTCTCATCAGCCAAAAGCTGGTTGTGTCACCCAAAGGTGGACCGCCACGCCAGAATTCTGCCCTGGGGCGCGCCCAATGAAGTCCGCAAAGTATCGCCAGTGCAAGCCAGCGCCGCGTATCTGTCTCACCTTCGCAGCGCCTGGAACCACGCCACCGGCAATGAAGAAGAACAATTTCTGGAAAACCAGCGGATCGTCCTGACGGTTCCCGCATCCTTTGACGAAGTGGCCCGGGAGCTGACCCTGGAAGCAGCGGCCCTGGCAGGCTTACGCAATGTGGTGCTTTTAGAAGAACCCCTGGCCGCCTTTTACAGCTGGCTGATGAACCATGAAACCACATGGCAGACCCATGTCCGGCCGGGGAATTTGATTCTGATCTGCGATGTGGGCGGCGGCACAACAGATCTCACCCTCATTACCTTAACGGCCGAACAAGGCGGCAGTCCGCGATTTGAACGCATTGCAGTGGGGGACCATCTGATTCTGGGCGGTGACAACATGGATCTGGCCCTGGCCCGAACAGTGGAAGCCGGATGGCACGGCGCGTCCGGAATGCCGCGGACGCTCACCGGAACCCTGGACACGGACCGCTGGAAAGCCCTGTGCCATCAATGCAGACAGGCCAAGGAAGAAATCCTTTCCGGAAAAGCGGACCCTTTTCGAGTCAGCCTGACCGGTACAGGCAGCCGTCTCATCAGCGGAACGCTTGCCGCAGACCTGGATGTGGATACAATCAACCAGGTGGTGCTGGACGGATTTTTTCCCCTTGTGGAACCCAGTGCCGCCCTGCCTGCTGCGTCTCACCGGTCCGCTATTTCTGAATTCGGTCTTCCCTATGAACAGGAACCGGCCATCACCCGGCATTTGTACCAGTTTCTCCAGCGCCATGCCCCGGGTGTGGAAAAGGCCGTGGGGAAAACCATCCCCTTTCCGGATCAGGTGCTGTTCAACGGCGGCGCCCTTCAGCCGGCCCTCATTCAAAACCGGATCGTGGATGCGCTGGTTCATCTGTTTGATCCGGGCGAACGCCTGCCCCGCCCCACCATTCTGGATAACTTTCACCCCGATACAGCGATGGCCCTGGGCGCAGCCTATTATGGACTGGTCAAAATCGGCCGGGGCGTGCGGGTGGGCAGCGGAAGCCCGCGCTCCTACTACCTGGGCGTTTCCCCGGAAAATTCCAAACCCACGCCAGATACGGAAGAAACTGTCATTTGCCTGGTGGAACGCGGCTTGGAAGAAGGAACCCCGATCCACCTGACCGATCATCGGTTTACGGTACTGGCCAATGAGCCGGTTCAGTTTCCCCTTTACAGTTCAAGCTACCGCAGCGGCGATCACACCGGCGATATCCTTTTGGCGGATGATTCCATGGTTTTGCTGCCCCCACTGCAAACCGTGGTGCAATACGGGAAAAAAGGCGCCCATACCCGGATTCCCGTCACCCTTGAAGGCGAATACACGGAGCTGGGCACCTTGTCGGTCCGGTGCTGTTCACAAATCAGCGCCCACCTTTGGCAGCTTCAGTTTCAGTTACGGGACCCGGTGGAAGCTGCGGATGTCCGGGAAGAGACGATTCTGGATGAGGCTGTGGTTCGTGAGGCCGGGAACCTTGTTCGGAATGTATTTCAGGATCATCACAAAACCGGGCTGGAGACGCTGGCCAAGCAGCTCAGCACCCTTTTGGACCTTCCCAGGGAGGATTGGCCCCTTTCCTTTCTCCGAAAACTGACGGACGATCTGATTCTGCTTTCCAAAACCCGCGCCCTCTCCCCTGCCCATGAGGCCCGGTGGATGAATCTCACGGGATTTTGCCTGCGGCCCGGATTTGGCGATGTGCGGGATGAACAACGCATCCGGCAGATCTGGCGGCTTCGGCCCCAGGGTCCGATTCATGCCGGCCAATCCCAGGTTCAAACCGAGTGGTGGATTCTGTGGCGCCGGATCGCCGGTGGGCTCACCCCCGGTCAGCAGCGCCAACTGAGTCAGGATGTGTGGACCCTGCTGAGTCCGGGAAAAGATGGAAAAACAAAAATTCCGCTTCAGCAGGAAATGGAAGTGTGGATGGTGGCGGGAAACCTGGAGCGGCTATACGCCAACGACAAGGTCAAGTGGGGAGATCTCTTGCTGGCCCGGATGCGGACCGGAAAAAATCGGACCCCACTCATCTGGACGCTTTCCCGGCTGGGCGCCAGGGATCCGCTTTACGGACCCGTCGACCGGGTGATTCCACCGGAAGTGGCGACTGGCTGGATTGCCGCGATTCTGGACAAAAACCCGGAACCCTCAAAACTCATCGTCAGCGCCCTGGTCCGGATGGCCAGGAAAACCGGCGACCGCACACGGGACCTGGGGCCGGAAATTATCGCGCGAATCATGGATTACATACCTGATACGCCCGAAAATGACGCCACCAAAACCGCATTAACAGAAGTGGTTCACGTGGCCCGCCAAGAAGAACAAGCTGCCTTCGGCGAATCCCTTCCCCATGGCATTTTGCTGCATGGCGTTGCCCCCTCATCCCCATAAAAAGTCCTGTGGGGGAGGGGAAGAAGTGATACTGCCGAATACGTCGTCAATATTATCGTTGTGAAAATGACCCCGCCCTTGCGGGCACCCCTCCAAAGGAGGGGAATTTCGAAGAAAACAGGCAAATTTATAATTTTAACCTGAACGCATCACGCTATCATTCAGAGAGGAACCATGCAAATTATCTGTTCAGACTTGGAAGGGGTGTTTGTCCCCGAAATCTGGATCAATGTGGCCGAGCGCACCGGCATTGCGGATCTTCGGCTCACCACCCGGGATGTGCCGGACTATGATGTGCTGATGAAAAAACGGCTTTCCATTCTGGCGGCCCACAACCTGAAACTCAAAGACATTACCGACGTGATCGCCACCATGGACCCCATGCCCGGCGCCCGGGAATTTCTGGACTGGCTCCGGCAAGAGACCCAGGTGGTGATTGTCTCAGACACGTTCATACAGTTTGCCCGGCCCCTCATGGCCAAACTGGGATGGCCGACTTTGCTCTGCCACCATCTGGTCATTGACGAAAACGGCGCCATTTCCGATTATAACCTGCGCCAGGCAAACGGAAAATGCAAGGTGGTTCAGGCCTTTAAGGGCCTCAACTATGATGTGCTGGCCATGGGCGATTCCTATAATGATGTCAACATGCTGAAAGAAGCGCGCCTGGGAATTCTGTTCCGTCCGCCCCAAAATGTGGTGGACGAATTTCCTCAATTTCCCGTGACCACAACCTATGATGAACTCAAAGCCATTTTTGAAAAAGAACTGGAAACCCTCTAGCGCGTTTTTGGATGGATGATGTCATGGATCTGGCTGCAGCGACTCCCCTGTCCCACCAGACCCGCTACCGGGTCATTTATGGCGATACGGATACCATGGGCGTGGTGTACCATGCCAATTACCTGCGTTGGTTTGAAATCGGGCGATCCGAACTCTTCCGCGCCATGGGCCTGCCGTATCTGGAAATTGAAGCACGCGGGTTTATGCTTCCGGTCTCGGAGGTGACCTGCAAATATCTGGCCCCGGCCCGGTACGATGATGTGGTGGTCATTGATGCTGCCCTGAACCCGGGCTTTCGTGCGGGAATGCAGTTTGATTATGTCATTTCCAGCGAGGATGGCCGTGTTCTCCACGCCACCGGCCAGACCCGCCACGCCTTTGTGAACCAGGACGCAAAAGTGGTACGGCCGCCGGATTTTGTCCGGGATCTGATTCGTTCCAGCGAATCAGCGAAAAGGTGAGGATGCCGGCGGTGTGATTTCCGGGGATAGGTCCGATATCTGCCCCACGATCTGCCAGGACACCGTCACTCCCGAAGGCACGGTAATGGCCGCCATATACCGGTCAAAGAAGTGATGCTGAACCTGCCATGGGATTGCATCAAAAATAAGGGTCATACGGGTGTTATCGGCCACGGCCTTGACCCTGCACCGGAAAATACCGGCAAATCCCACCCCAACCGCCTTGATGACCGCTTCCTTGGCGGTCCACACCCGGAAAAAATTCATCTGGGTTTTGCCGTCCGGAAACAGCGCCCATTCCGCCTCATCGGCAATTTTTGAAAAAAGTCCAGAATGCACCGGCCGAACCGTCTCCAGGTCTATTCCCACCGGAGCCGTTGCCGCCACTCCCCCCACCACTTCAGGTTTGTGGCTTAAAGACCAGTAAATCCCGCTCATCGGAAGTGGAGCGCCGTCAGCATCTTTGGGAAAAATGATCTGATCAAGTCTTTCTGGATCAGAGTCGGGGCAAGGCCATTCAGGCCCAGAAAATCCGCTCACAAAAACAGATCGGACCAGGGCATGGCGGGCCAGGCGGCTGAGGCAGGGGGTTCTTTTCCGGCGATCCGTCATCTGATGGGTGGAGGGAATTTTCAGGATAACCGGGTAAAGGACCGCACCGATGCCTGTCATGGCATTTTTTCGCCTTTTTGCCGCAATGCCTGAATATCAAGGGCGCGTTGGTAGACCACTTTTCGGGGGCGTCCGAATTGGCGGGAAAGGGTTCTGGACAGGTCGGCAATACGGGTATCGGACCGGTTCAGGGCTTCTTCAATGGCTGCATCCAGATCTTCTTCAACTTCTTCCGGGGATGCGGCGGATGACGCACCGGCCACCAGAAGGGTGCATTCACCCCGAATTTCCGGTCGTTCCGAAAGCGTCGCAGCAATATCAGACAACGTGCCGCGAAGGAATTCCTCATGAATTTTGGTCATTTCCCGGGCCAGAACCGCCGGGCGCTCTCCCAGCCGGCTTTTGACGGCTTCCAGCAGATCCGTAATTCTTCTGGGGGATTCATAAAAAATAAGGGTGCGGGATTCTGCGGCCAGCTCGTCCAGAAGATCCTGGCGGGCACCGGATTTCCGGGGCGGAAAACCAATAAAGACAAAGGCATCTGTGGGAAGCCCGGAAACACTTAAGGCGGTAATGGCTGCGGACACGCCGGGAACGGGAAAAACCGGCAACCCTTCTGCAATCGCCGCGCACACCAACCGGTAACCGGGATCGGACACGGACGGCGTTCCGGCGTCGGAAACCAGTGCCACGGCTTTTCCCGCACGGATCATATCCAGGATCTCGTCTGTGCGTCGGGACTCGTTATGGGCATGGCAGGAGTGAAGGGGCGTGTGAATCTCGTAGCGGGATAGCAGCTTTGCCGTATGGCGGGTATCTTCGGCGGCGATCAGGTGAGCGCCGTGCAGCACCTGAAGGGCCCGCAGGGTGATGTCCTGGAGATTGCCGATGGGCGTTGACACCACGTAAAGCCCTGGCACCAAGGATGGCAGATCATCCGAAAACGGGTTGAAAGGCATTTTTCACCACCTCGATTTCAGGTTTTCCCGACGTGGTATCAATGGCCACCACATCAAAACGGATGCGGCTTCCCATTTTTCCGGATGCTTTCATGTAGAAAAGGCCGGCCAGGGCAATTTTTCGCTGTTTGGTGGGCGTCACCGCCGCCTTGGGACTGCCGAACCGGAACGAACCTCGCGCCTTGACTTCAACAAAAACAAGGACTTCCGCGTCCTCGGCAATGATGTCCACTTCGCCTTGGCGGGTACGGTAGTTGGTTTCCAGAATTCGGTATCCCAGTTGTCTGAGGTGGCTGGCGGCAAGGGCCTCGCTTGCCGTCCCGAATTGTTGACGGGGCGTCCGCATCAGCAGCATCCATTGGGATAACATTCTGAAAACCCGAAGGTTTCAGAACAAGACAGGGCGTCAGAGATATTCCCGGACGCCCCGGAAGGTTTTGCGGTGAATCGGACTGCATCCGTAAGCGGAAATGGCCTGGCGGTGGCGGCAAGTGGGATATCCTTTGTGCTGACCAAAACCGAATTCGGGAAACAGAAGATCCATCTGGTCCATCATTCGGTCCCGGGTCACCTTGGCCACAATGGAGGCCGCGGCAATGGAAATGCTCAAGGCATCTCCCTTTTTGAGGGGATGTTGAACAATATCCGCATCAATCCCAAATATGCCGTCAATCAAAAGACAGTCCGGCCTGGGAAACAGGTGGGCCACGGCAATCTTCATGGCGCGCCGGCTGGCCTCAAGGATGTTGTCCCGGTCGATCTCCGCCACATCCACAATGCCGATGCCAATGGCGCGGGCAGTTTTGTAGATCTGTTCGTACAGATGATTCCGCCGGCCGGGAGACAGCCTTTTGGAGTCGGTAACGCCTGCCAGATCCGGATGATGAACGCTTTCCGCGTCCGGCAGAATCACCGCCGCCGAAACAACAGGTCCGGCCAAAGGCCCCCGGCCAGCCTCGTCAATTCCGGCAACACAGGTGTACCCTGCATGGCGGACCTGGTTTTCAAATGCCCACAGATCCGGAATCATGAAGGGCGCTTTGCCTATCTAAACCGTTTTTCCCGGATTCTGGCCGCTTTTCCGCGAAGCTTGCGCAGATAGTAGATCTTGGCCCGTCGTACCCGTCCTTCGGTGATCCGTTCAATTCGGTCAATGATGGGGGAGTTCATGGGAAACACCCGCTCCACCCCGATGCCGTAAGAAACCTTGCGAACAGTGAAGGTCGCATTGGACAGCCCTTTTCGCTTGCTGATGACAACACCCTGAAAGGCCTGGAGGCGTTCCTTGCTTCCTTCCCGGATTTTGACATGCACCGCGACCGTGTCCCCTGCGTCGAACTCGGGTATGTCCATCCGGATCTGTTCTCGTTCAATATTTCTGATGCGTTCCATGAATAACTCCCGTGTTGAAGATAATGATGTTTCCAATCAAACAAATTTGCAAATTTTCACCCATCGGCATTTATCGCCCCAGCAGCCGGTCCAGCACAATGGCGGCGGCTGATCGCACCGACAGATGATTGTAATCTCCGGTTTCCATCAGCGGCTCCAGAATATGGTCTGCCGCGTCCATCAAGTCATCGGACAATCCCCAGGCTGTTCCAAAAAACAGCATCACCGGGGCCGGGTCCGTCCGGATCATCTCCTGCAACTGTCCAACAGGGATGGCCCCGTCTTTACGCCTGGCCGTGGTGGCCACGGTCCGGGGAGGCCCGCCGTGGATGGCCGTGATTTCCGCCACTGCGCCGGCAACATCGGATTTGAGCCGGACCTGTTCCAGGGCCTTTTGGCGAAGGGGATTGTAGCTCCCGCCTTTTCCGATGCGCCAGTGATCCAGAATCTGCCGAACCAGTTCCTGTTGATCCGCAAGGGGCGTGACCACATAATATCCGGCTGTTCCGTAAGTTTCGCAGGCCCGGGCAATGTCGTGCAGGTCCAGATTGGTCACCGCCGATGCAATGGCTTCTCCATTTTTGTCCATAACCGGGTAATGGATCAGGGCCACATAGACCCGTTTAGGCCAACCATCGGTCAAGATCCTGCCGCCATTTCATCAAGACTGTCCGTTCTGTTTCCGAAAGCTCCCGGTTTTCAAGTAAATCCGGCCGCTTCAGCACGGTCCGGATCAGGGATGTTTCTTCCCGCCACCGGGCGATGTTTTCGTGGTGTCCGGACTGAAGCACATCCGGCACTGCCTCGCCGTTAAAGAGTGCCGGGCGGGTGTAGTGGGCGTATTCCACAAGCCCGTCACAGAACGTATCATTTCCGGCTGAATCGGCATTTCCCAGCACACCTGGAATCAACCGGGTCACCGCATCAATAATCACCATGGCCCCCAGCTCGCCGCCGGTCAGTACAAAATCGCCGATGGAAATTTCCACATCCATCCCAGCGTCCACAAACCGCTCATCCACCCCTTCGTACCGGCCGCACACCAGAATCAGGCTTT
>JAJDJS010000019.1 GCA_030267325.1 Desulfosarcina sp. OttesenSCG-928-A07
CTTGTGCCCATAACCGTGTTAAAATGCGATATTTACAGGAGGAAAACATGGCAAACACCCGCGCGCGGCTGATGATTTCCGGACATGTCCAGGGGGTGTTTTTCAGGGCGGAAACCCGGAACACCGCGATCCGCCTGGGGGTTTCCGGATGGGTCCGGAACACATCGGACGGCGCTGTGGAAGCAGTGGCCGAAGGCCCGGAAGCAGCGGTGCACGCATGGATTGACTGGTGCCGGACCGGACCGCCCCGGGCCCGTGTGGACAGCGTGGATGTTTCTTTTCAGGCATATCAGGGCGAGTTTGACACATTTTACATCATCAGGGATTAGACAGTGTTGTCTTGAGTTTGTAACCAGTTGAAATTATTTGGTATCGACAAAATCCCCCAAAGCTCTGTTTTTTATAATAAATTCACACGATTGACGACACTGTCTAAAACACCTCGGAGGATTTTTCCATGGTCATGATCACATCACTTCAGAAAGCAGAAAAATTTGAAGTTGAAAAGTACACCCCGCCAACAGATATCCGTTCCCTTTCCCACACCCATGTGCCCTATACCGGATCTCCCCAAAAACACCCGCTGGATCCGTCCCAGATCCTATTGGTGCCCGACCCCTACAACGAGATCGGCCCCTACCTGGAGTTCAACAAAAGCGATATTACCTATGTGGAAAAGCTTGCCAACATGGTGAACATGGCGGGTGAGACGGTTTCCATGGCCCGGCTGTGGGTGAAAAAAGGCAGCATCGCCGTTCACAGTGTTCCGTTTCAGGTCCGCTCCCTGTAGTACAGGGAGATGTTTCCATCCCGTTCAAAAGTGACTTGCTGCCCCTTTCACAGGCCTTTCTTCTGTTTGTATACACATTGTGTTGACATATTGTATGGAGGCGCTTATTCTCTCTAAAAAAGGAGAACACCGCCATGACCGCGACAGCATCCATCAACCTGCGCATTTCCGATGCGGAAAAAGCGCTGATTGATCAGGCAGCCCAGACCATGGGAAAGAGCCGGACAGCATTTATTCTTGAAAACACGCTCCGGGCAGCCGAGGAAGTCATTCTTGACCAGACGCGCTTCACGCTCGACAGCGATCAGTGGGCACAGTTGAATATGGCTTTGGACAATCCACCTTCCGAGGACCAGATGCGTGGTTTGAGCAGGCTTTTCACCGTCAAGGCGCCGTGGCAGAAACAATAACCATGGAACTGTCCGCTCCTACTTTGCTGACCCTTACGCACAGGACGTCTCTGTTTTCCTGCGGAGAACCTGCATTGGACAATTGGCTGCGGGGGCGGGCAATGAAAAATCAAGCGTCCGGCGCAAGTCGTACATATGCCGTCTGCTCCGGGAATGATGTTGTTGGCTACTATGCTTTGGCTGTCGGCAGTATCGAACATGAGTTTGCACCCGGTAAGATCAGACGCAGCATGCCCCAGCCCATCCCGGTCATGATTCTTGCCCGACTGGCGGTTGACCGGCAATATGCGGGCCAGCGTATCGGCACCGGCATGCTTCGTGACGCGCTGCTGCGGACCATCCAGGCTGCGGACATCGCAGGCATCCGCGCCATGCTCGTTCATGCGCTGAATGAGAAGGCCGCCACTTTTTACCGTGAACGGGGGTTTGCCGCCTCACCGTTTGATCCGCTCGTGCTTTTCCTTGCGCTCGATCATGTCAGGCGTCTTTTTGCCGAAGCGTGAACCCGAAATGTGCGTTGCGCCACTTGCTCCACTGAGTCGGGTGCAGTGTTTTTGTTGCTTGGTTTTTATGAATAGTAACGGTACAATTCGATTGCTGAAAATCAGACAGCCTCCATTTTCCACAAGTATGCAGACGGAGCGGGATCATGGCCGCCGAAACGATTTTTATGGGATTGGATATCGGGTCAACCACGGTTAAAGGGATTGCCCTGAATGAAGACGGAGACATTGTATTTGGCCGGTATACCCGGCATCTGTCAGAGGTGCGGGACTGCGCGGCCGCGCTTTTGGGTGAGGTGAAAGAACTTTTTCCAGGAGCGGCCTGGCATCTGGTCCTCACTGGTTCCGGTGCCATTTCCCTTTCATCGGAACTGGGACTGCCCTTTGTCCAGGAAGTCATTGCCTCGGGCATCTGCATCCAGAAAACCATTCCCCATGCGGACGTGATCATTGAACTGGGCGGAGAAGACGCCAAACTCACCTTTCTGACCGGCGGCCTGGATCAGCGCATGAACGAGACCTGCGCTGGCGGTACCGGGGCCTTTATCGACCAGATGGCCTCCTTTGTCGGAACCGATGCCGCCGGGCTGGATGCCCTGGCCCTTTCCCACACCACCATTTATCCCATTGCCTCCCGGTGCGGGGTGTTTTCAAAAACCGATGTGCTGCCCCTGCTCAACGAAGGGGCCCCGCGAGAAGACATTGCCGCCTCCATTATGCAGGCAGTGGTCAACCAGACGGTCAGCGGGCTGGCCCGGGGCCGGGAAATCAAGGGAACAGCGGTTTTTCTGGGCGGCCCGCTGGCGTTTCTGCAATCCCTGCGGGACCGGTTCAAAGCCACCCTCAAATCCGTGACCGAGGCGGTATTTCCGGAAAACGCCCACTATTTTGTGGCCCTGGGTGCAGCCCTCCACGCCAAGGATACCCTGCCCGGACTCAACGGTTCCCGGCTGGTCCCGGACCAGATGATCCGCCGGCTGCATCAGGCCGGTGCTGCCGGTAAAAGCGCGCACCTGCCGCCCCTTTTTGAAGATGAGGCCGCGCGCCAGGACTTTTTTCGCCGCCATGATGTCCATCCAGACCTGTGCCGGCCCCTTGAAACCGCTTCGGGAAACGCCTGGCTGGGGTTTGACAGCGGCTCCACCACCATCAAGGCGGTTTTGATTGACGATGACGGAAAGCTTCTCCACACATTTTACGGCCCCAACCAGGGCGATCCCCTGAGCGCGGCAGTGGGAATCCTGAAAGACATTTATGCGCGCAAACCCGAAGGCCTTGTCATCCGTGCGGCAACGGCTACCGGATACGGCAGCGCCCTGCTCACCGCCGGGCTCCGGATGGATATGGATGAAGTGGAAACCGTGGCCCACTTTACCGCATCCCGGTTTTTTGAGCCCCGGGTGAGTTTTGTGCTGGATATCGGCGGTCAGGATATCAAATGCATGCGAATCCAGGGCGGGGCCATTTCCCATATTCAGCTCAACGAAGCCTGTTCCGCAGGCTGCGGGTCGTTTATCGAAAATTTTGCCACATCCCTTGAAATGCCCCTTGACCGGTTTGTGGAAGCCGCTCTTTTTGCCGAAGACCCGGTGGATCTGGGGACCCGGTGCACGGTATTTATGAATTCCAAGGTCAAGCAGGCCCAGAAAGAAGGCATCAGCGTGGGGGATATTGCCGCAGGGCTTTCCTATGCCGTGGTGCGAAACGCCTGCTTCAAGGTGATGAAAATCAATGATGTGAGCCTGTTGGGCGACCATGTGGTGGCCCAGGGCGGGGCCTTTGCCAATGATGCACTGCTGCGCGCCCTTGAAAATGTACTGGGCCGTCCGGTGGTCCGGCCGGCATTTCCCGGTCTGATGGGCGCGTTTGGCGCAGCCCTGATTGCCAGGACCAAGGGACCTGCGGGAAGCGTCACCCAACTGCTGGGTCCAGCGGAGATTGAAGCGTTTTCTTGCACCACCACAACTGCCCGGTGCCGCCATTGCACCAACAGTTGTCTCTTGACCATTACCCATTTTCCGGACAAGCGGCGCTTTATCTCCGGCAACCGGTGTGAGCGGGGCGGAGAGACGATTTCCCAGGACCTGCCCAATCTTTATGCCTTCAAACACAAACGCCTGTTTGATCCCTATGTGCCGCTGGCTGACGAAAAAGCCTGGCGGGGCCGCATCGGCATTCCCCGGACCCTGAATATTTACGAGAATTATCCCCTGTGGTTCACCCTTTTGTCCGCCCTGGGCTTTCGGGTGGAACTGTCCCGGCCGTCATCCAAGGAGCTGTTTTTTCTGGGCTATGAAACCATTCCCTCCCAGACGGTCTGCTATCCGGCAAAGCTGGCCCACGGCCATGTGCTGGATCTGATTCAGCGCGGGATCAAACACATCTTTTTTCCCTGTCTTCCCCGTGAGCAGAAAAACTTCACCACCCAGACCGGGACGTACAACTGCCCGGTGGTGATCGGCTACCCCGAACTTCTGGCCAACAACATCAGCGCGCTTGCGGAAAATGGTGTTGCGTTCACGCACCCGTTCCTTCCCCTTGACCGGACCGTGCTGGCCCGGCGAATGCGGGAAGTGCCGCTGTTTTCCGGTATTTCCCTGGATGAACTGGAAAAGGCGGTTCAGGCAGGATTTGAAGAAATGGACCGCTTCCGGGACGATATCCACCGGGCTGGCACAAAAGCCCTTGAAACCCTTCGCCAGACCGGAATGCCCGGCATTGTCCTGGCCGGACACCCGTATCATGTGGATCCGGAAGTTCACCACGGCATTGCCGAGCTGATCACGTCCTGCGGCATGGCCGTGCTGACAGAAGATGCAGTGGCCCACCTGATGCCTGATCCCGGACCCCTGCGGGTGGTGGACCAGTGGACCTATCATTCCCGGCTGTACCGGGCCGGGGCCTATGCTGCAGAAACCGATCATCTGGCTGTTCTTCAACTGGTGTCCTTTGGCTGCGGCCTGGACGCGGTAACCGCAGACCAGCTGGAAGAAATCGTTACGGTCAGGGGTCGGCTTTACGGCCAGATCAAAATTGACGAAGGGGCCAACCTGGGACCGGCCCGGATCCGGATCCGGTCGCTTCTGGCAGCCTTGCGGGAACGAATGGAAAAAGCGCCGCACCCGGTTCCGGACGTGACGTATATGCCGCCGCCGGTTTTTACCCAAGAGATGCGCAAAACCCATACCATTCTGATTCCCCAGATGTCGCCGATCCACTTTCAGTTCCTGGAAACCGTGTTTGCCACAGAAGGCTACCGGACCGTGCTGCTGCCCACCGTGGATCAGGCCGCCATTGATCTGGGACTCCGGTATGTGAACAATGATGCCTGTTTTCCGGCCATTGTGGTGGTGGGACAACTGCTCCAGGCGGTTCACAGCGGGGCGTTTGATCCGCAGACCATCGCCCTGATGATTTCCCAGACCGGCGGCGGGTGCCGGGCCACCAATTACATCGGATTTCTCCGGAAAGCCCTTCACGACTGCGGCATGGCCCATATTCCCATTGTGTCGGTCACCACCAATATTGACGGCGCAACACCCGGATTCAAGCCCACGGGAAGACTGCTGCGCCGGGCCATCATGGCCGGATACTACGGCGATGCCCTGATGCGGGTGCTCAACCGGGTGGTGCCCTATGAGGCTGAACCCGGAAGCGCCGCCCGTCTGGCGGAAAAATGGGTGGAACGGGGAAAGCAGAACATCACTTCCGGCAGCATGTGGCGGTTTAATCTCAACATGCTGGACATGATCAAGGATTTTGACCGATTGCCCCTTGCCACGGAAAAACGCAGGCCCAGGGTGGGGCTGGTGGGGGAAATCCTGCTGAAATATCACCCGGATGCCAACAACTACGCGGCCCGGGTGGTGGAGCAGGAAGGCGGCGAGGCGGTGATGACGGATTTAATGGACTTCATCCTCTACTGCTTTTATGACCATGTCTTTAATTACCGCCATCTGGCCGGATCCTGGAAGGCGTCCGCGTCCGCCGTTATCGGCATTTTTTTCCTGGAATTCAGCAGATGGGCCATGCGGCTGGGATTCTGGCGCAGTAAACGGTTCACCCCACCCATTACCTTCAATGAGCTGCGGAAAAAAGCCCGAAACCTGATCTCCCTGGGCCACCAGACCGGGGAAGGCTGGCTGCTGGCGGCGGAAATGGCGAAACTCCTGGAATCCGGGGTCTCAACCATTTTGTGCATGCAGCCCTTTGGGTGCCTGCCCAATCACATCACCGGCAAAGGCTTGCTGAAAACGTTGAAAGACCGCCATCCCGAAGCCAACATCATTGCCCTGGATTATGATCCCGGGGCCAGTGAGGCCAACCAGATCAATCGCATCAAACTGATGATGTCCATGGCCAAATGATGCTGATGTTGAAAACAAATGGCTGGATTGCGCGCTGCCCGATTTTTCAGAGACAACCCATCATCGCCCTTTTTCATTCCTGCCCGTCAACCCGATCCCCAGGGCATCAAAAAATTCATGGTCTCATCCGATTGTCCCGTACAGGCGTGGGGAATGCGAATCTCCTTGCGCCATCACCGGGTAATGGCGGCCATGAGGTTTCGGGTTCGGTTTCCGGGGCGGCTGTCTCCGATGGGGTGATCATCCACCTGAGTCACCGGAACAATTCCCCTGGGCGTATTGGTGATGAAGACTTCATCGGCCGATATCAGCTCGCTGTAGGGTAAATCCCTGGAACTGACTGTAAAATGCTCGGCTGCCAGTTCCATCACCATTTGTCGGGTGATACCGTGGAGGATGTTGCGTTCGGGTGTGATGAGGGTATTTCCCGAAAAAGCAAAAATATTGGATGTGGTGCACTCCAGCGCCATTTCCTGGGGGTCCACATAAAGGGCATCCAGAGCGCCGACGGAATCGGCTTTTTTGAGGGCCAGGGAAGCCTGGATATAGTTGATGCTCTTGGCGCCGGGAAGGGCGCGTTCCACCTTTTGGGAGATGATTTTGACACCGTCAACATACCAGGTTTCCGGAAGCGGGGAGACCGGCGTAACCATGACCACAAGGCGGGGATTTCCCGATGGGGTCATGAAATCATGGCTGGAGCCGCCGGTGACCAGAACCCGGATACTGGCTTCGGGCAGGTTGTTTTTTTCAAGGGTCTGTCGTACCACATGGGCAATTTCATCATGGGACCAGGGCAGGGGAAGCGAAATGGCCCTGGCCGAGTTTTCCAGTCGCCGGATGTGGGCATCCAGAAAACAAGGCACACCATTACGGGTGCGCAACAGGTCGAACACACCGATTCCCCTCAGGATTGCCAGATCATCCACCGGAATCACTGCTGATTCAGCCGGAACAAATTCACCATCCACATAATAAATCGGCACACGATTCTCCCAGGCAAAAAAGTCATTGGAAAAAACTGCGGAGTTGTCCTGTTACCGCATCAGCCGGATGGGCTCAAGGGGTAAAGTCATGCAAAGGGATTATTTGCCGATGTCTCCACAAGAGATGCGCAAACGGGGCTGGGACAGCCTTGATGTGATTCTCATCACCGGCGATGCCTATGTGGATCATCCGGCATTTGGCGCGGCCCTCATTGGCCGGATGCTGGAAGCCCGTGGATATCGGGTGGGCATCATCGCCCAGCCAGACTGGCGAAACCCGGATGATTTTATGCGCCTGGGCCGTCCTCGTTTGTTTTTCGGCATCACTTCCGGAAACGTGGATTCCATGGTGGCCAACTATACGGCCAACAAAAGGCCGCGGCAGAAGGATGAATTTTCCCCGGGCGGCTGTTCCGGGATGCGTCCGGACCGGGCGCTTGTGGTCTATGCCAACCGGGTACGGCAGGCCTTCAAAGAGGTGCCCGTTGTGCTGGGCGGAATTGAGGCCAGCATGCGGCGACTGGCCCATTATGATTACTGGGACAATCAGGTCCGGCGGTCCATTTTGTTTGATGCCAGGGCTGATATTCTGGTTTACGGCATGGGAGAAACGCAAGTTGCGGCCATTGCCGACCGGCTTTCAGCCGGAGAATCGGTATCGTGCCTGGACGGCATTCCCGGAACTGCGGTGATCCGGAAAAATCCGGAAAAAGGGGAGGGGACCGTGGTTCTTCCGGCTTTTGAAGCGGTGAGCCGGTCTGCAGCGGATTTCAATACCGCGTTCCGGCTGTTTTATCACCAGCAGAATCCGTTTTCCGCAAAAACAGTGATCCAGGCCCATGGAAACCGTTTTGCCGTGGTCTTTCCACCTGCCCATCCCCTTTCCGAAAACGAACTGGACGCAGTATACGACAGGGATTTCCAGCGGCGATGGCACCCGTCTTATGATGCGGACGGCGGGGTTCCGGGTTTTGAAACCGTCCGGCATTCCCTTGTCACCCATCGGGGATGCGCCGGAGAATGCCATTTTTGCGGCCTTTATTTTCACCAGGGCCGCATTGTCCAGAGCCGGAGCCAGGACGCTGTTGTGCGTGAAGCGCTTCGGGTTATTCAGGATCCTGGATTTCGCGGCACCATCACGGATATGGGCGGCCCTACGGCCAATCTGTACAGCTCTCGCTGTTTACGGTGGAAAGGGAAGGGGTTTTGTGATGACCGGCAGTGCATGACGCCAAAACCCTGCCCGCATCTGGATCCCGGACATGACAGGGGACTTTTGCTATACCGCCGGATCCGGAATCTGCAGGGTGTGAACCATGCCTTTATCAGCAGCGGGTTTCGCCATGATCTGTTGGGAAATCAAAAGACCGACGCCTATCTTCAGGAACTGTGCCGGTTTCATATCAGCGGTCGGATGAAGGTGGCGCCTGAACATATCTGCGATGACGTTCTGTCCGCCATGGGAAAACCATCGGTTTCAGCCTATGAGGCATTTGTGGACCAGTTCGGCCGAATTCATGCCCATCTTTCCGAGCCCCGGTTTCTGGTGAATTATTTTATCAGCGCCCATCCCGGCACCACCCTGGGCCACGCCCTTGCCATGGCCCGCTACCTGATTGCCAGAAAAATGCACCCCGAACAGATTCAGGATTTTATTCCGCTGCCCCTGACGTATTCCGGAACTCTTTATCATACAGAAAAAGATCCCTTTACCGGAAAGCGGGTTTATGTGGCCAAAACTTTTCGGGAACGGAAAATGCACCGGGCCCTGATGCAGTATCGGTATCCGGCCAATTTTCCGCTGATTCGCGAAGCCTTGAAAATCCTGAAGGCCGAAAATCTGGCCCCACTGTTTTTCGGCCGAAAAAAGGCCCCGGTTTTGACTCACAGGGCTGATTCAAATCCAAAGCCTGGCCCAAAAAAAAATGGGAAACGGAAAAACCGTACACACAATCACACATCACGGTAATGGCGTGGGATATGCAGTCTGGCAGACGCGCCGTCCAAAAGCCTCCCTCGTTTTGAGAGAGTGGACGCCGGAGGGATGTATGTCCGTAAAAAAGTTATTGATCATCTGAACCCCGCTTTTTTCACTGCCGCGGCCAGTGCAGCCCGGTGCAGATCACCAGCCAGGTGAACCGGACTTTTTCCATTGATGGGATCCCAGCTTGAAGGATCTGCTGTACAGAAAATCTGGGTCTCAAGACCCATGCGAACCAGCGCTTCATCCACCCGGACCCCGACCATTTGCTTTGCCGCTTCCCATGTGGCCCCGCAGGGCGCGCCTCGCACAACGCGGATACGCTCAATTTTTTCATCATACACCCGCACATCAAATTCCGGTGCCCCGAACATCTCGCTGTAAATGCCAAGTTCTGTATGACGGGCCAGGGCGCAGCAGATGGGCGGCGTGTGGATGCCGGAAACACTTGTTTTCTTTCCGGATGCGACCACGGGAAGGGATCGCCGCCGGCATAAAAGGGCCAGATCATGGGACAGGTCCGGATGTTTGAGGTAGTCCAGCACCAGATCCGCGGAAATGATGTCCGGAAGATACACGGACGCATCATCCACCACAGGCGGCAGCGGCTGATCAATGGAGACAAGGGCAATCTCAAACCGGTCCTGGCCGTATTTCCGGATGCCCCTGACTTTACTGACGCCCCGGTTGTTTTGCTGAAAAACAATGATTTTCACAGGTCTGCCGTTTCATTTGATTTGAATTTATTATAAACAAATTTAAAGGGTTAAAACGAATTTTCCCATATTGACAAAATCAGGCCCAAACTTTTATGATGCCACCCGCATCCATCTGTCAAGCAGATGGGCTTTGTTCTGTGATTGTATGTGTATGTTTCGTTTCTACCCAAGGAGGGCAGCCCATGGACCCATCTGATGAACCCCTGGACTTTTTACAGAATCATTCCCTGACCTTTCTGGAAATGGCCTTTCGCCATGACCGCCGGGAACGATTGGAAAAGATTGACGGCTACGGCAAAAAAACCGGTGATTGCGGTGATACGGTTGAATTTTTTATGGTTCTGAAAGGCGACGTTATTCAAAGCCTTTCCTATGACATCAACGGCTGCCTGAACACCAATGCCTGCTGCAATGCCGTCATTGATCTGGTGGAGGGAAAAATCCTGGATGCGGCCTGGGATATCACGCCGGAACAGCTGGCCTCGTATCTGGAGACCCTGCCGGCGGATCATTTTCACTGCGCTGAGCTGGTGGTGGGGACTTTGTACCTGACCCTGTCTGATGCAGTTTCCAACCGGCGCTCCCCGTGGAAAAAAATGTACCGCTGACGGGAGTTGAAAGCTGTGTGACAGCTTATTTATTCTTGACAGAAAAAGGTGGGTTGACTATAGATTTCGGTTTGAATTCGGCTGATTTCCAGTCGTTGCATAATATTCCACACAAAACAATCCAAACCTGAAAAACCAGGGCAGCGCCTTAGACTCATTGTGCAATGGCATGGGGATGACTGGGGCAACCCTAGGTGAATGCGGAACAGATGAGCACTGAAAAATCACTGTTGGCAAAAAAGCAGGAAATTCTCAAAAACTGGTTTGAGGCCACAGTGGCGACGTATCCGCCGGATACTGCACGGTTTTTGAAAAGTCATAAAGATCCGTTTACCAACCCGGTGGGCGAGACCACCTATCGCAGTCTGACGGTCCTGGTGGATGCCTTGATGAACGGCGCGGACCGGGATGTGATGACAGCGGCCCTGGACCCGGTGATGCGAATCCGGGCCGTACAGGCGTTTTCCCCTTCCATGGCAACCGGTTTTGTCTTTTCCCTCAAACAAATTGTGCGGCAGCATCTGGCGGCAGATTCCGGGTCCCGGAACAAAACCCTGGCCGAACTGGATCAGCGAATCGACGAAATGGCCTTGGCGGCCTTTGATATTTATATGGCCTGCCGGGAAAAAATTTACGAGCTCAAGGCCACAGAATCCAGGAACCAGTTCTTCAGTTCCCTGAAGCGTGCGGGACTGATTGCAGACAGTGAGGCAGATGGAGAGGCGTCGGCAGACGGGCCGGGTCTCTAGATAGTGTCACCTTGAGAAAGGTAACGATTTGAATTTATTACATCAAACAAGATCTTGTGATTTTATCAATATTCAATGATTTCAAACTGTTACAAACTCGAGACAACACTATCTAATATTTTTCCATATAATCTTTTTTGATTCAGGCATCCGGCAGCGGTCAGAAATTCGTCGGTTTCCGTCTTTCCGGACATGACAGGAACCTTTCAACGGTTCCTGCAGAAAAACGGGGCAGGGGAGTGAACGATGCCAGGGCCAAAGAGTGAGGTGGGGGTCGATGAATAAAAATTACATGGTTAGCCTCATAGCGGTTATCGTGCTGTTCCTGATCGCCTATGTGGGTGCGGCGCAGGGAACAGGCCTTCAGATGGTTTTCGGCATCATTTTTCCCTATCTGGCGATCCTTTTGTTCATCGTTGGATTTGTCCGGAAGGTAATGGGGTGGGCCCGGTCACCGGTTCCCTTTCAGATCACCACCACCTGCGGTCAACAGAAAAGCATGCCCTGGATCAAACAGGCAAAAATCGACAACCCGTCATGTACCGGTGGTGTCGTGGCCCGGATGGCGCTGGAAATTTTCTGTCTGCGGTCTCTGTTCCGCAATACCCGCATGAAACTCAAAAGCGGACCGCACCTGACCTATCAGCTGGAAATTTTTCTGTGGGTCGCGGCCCTGGCCTTCCACTATGCGTTTTTTGCGGTGGTGGTTCGCCACCTCCGGTTTTTTACCGAACCCATCCCCTGTTTTGTGACCCTTATTGAAAATCTGGACAGTTTCATGCGCGCTGAAGTGATTTACGACGCGATCCAGGTCGGTGTGCCGGGAATTTACATGTCGGGCCTGATCCTCTTGGCAGCAGTGACCTATTTGTTTCTGCGGCGAATCTTTCTCCCCCAGGTGCGGTATATCTCCCAGGCTGCGGATTATTTTCCCCTGTTTCTCATCATGGGAATCGCCCTTTCCGGCATTTTCATGCGGTATTTTTCCAAAGTGGATGTGGTGTCCATCAAAGAACTGATCATGGGACTGGTAACCTTCCAGCCAACGATTCCCGAGGGAATCAGCGCCCTGTTCTTTGCCCACCTGTTTCTGGTCTGCGTTCTTCTGATGTATTTTCCCAACAGCAAGCTGATGCATTTTGGCGGCATCTTCCTCAGCCCGACCCGGAACATGGCCGGCAATACCCGTGAAGTCAGGCATGTGAACCCCTGGAACTATCCGGTCAAGGTTCACACCTATGAAGAATACGAAGATGATTTCAGAGATAAAATGATCGAAGCCGGCCTGCCGGTCACCAAAATGCCCGAAGAACAGGCTTAAGACAAAAGGAGCAGATAATGGCAGATGAGTTGATCACACCCGATGAACTATTGTCAAAAATAGATCATCGTCCTTCTGGCACCGGCTGGATGGACACGCCTGTCGAGATTCGGAAAGGGATGTACTGCTACGCGGCCAATCCTAAAAGTGTCGAAACGCTGGGCCTTCCCAATGCGCATGCCTGGAATCCCGTGGACGAGGATTGGAAGCTTCCGGAAAACTGGCAGCAGATTATTTCAGAGGGATTTCGCGAACGCCTGGGAAAATTCCGATCTTTCAAAGTGTTTATGGATATTTGTGTGCGATGCGGCGCCTGTGCAGACAAATGTCATTTTTTCATCGGCACCGGGGACCCCAAAAATATGCCGGTTCTGCGGGCTGAACTGCTTCGCAGTGTTTACCGGAACGATTTTACCAAGGTCGGAAAAATTCTGGGACGACTGGCCGGCGCCCGGCCCATGACCATCGATGTCCTCAAAGAGTGGTGGTATTACCTGTTCCAGTGTACGGAATGCCGCCGCTGTTCGGTTTTCTGTCCTTACGGCATCGATACCGCTGAAATCACCATCATGGGGCGTGAGCTCCTGAACCTTCTGGGGCTCAATATTGACTGGATCGCAACCCCTGTTTCCAACTGTTATAAAACCGGCAACCATCTGGGAATCCAGCCCCATGCCTTCAAAGATATGCTGGATTTTTTTGTGGACGACATCGAAGAAATTACCGGTGTCCAGGTTCAGCCGGCGTACATGGAGAAAAACGCCGACATTCTCTTCATCACACCGTCAGGGGATGTGTTCGCTGATCCGGGAACCTACACCTGTATGGGCTATCTGATCCTGTTCCACTACCTCAGGGAAAAATACGGGCTCAAGGTCACTTGGAGCACCTACGCCTCAGAGGGCGGAAACTTTGGTTTTTTTACCTCCCACGAAACCATGAAGCGCCTGAATTCCAAAATGTATGCGGAAGCCAAACGGTTGGGCGTCAAATGGATTCTGGGGGGCGAGTGCGGCCATATGTGGCGGGTCATTACCCAATACATGGATACCATGAACGGCCCGGCGGATTTTCTTGAAGAACCGGTAAACCCCATTACCGGCACCAAATTTGAAAATGCCAAATCCACCAAAATGGTCCACATTGCCGAATTCACCGCGGATCTCATCAAACACGGCAAACTGGATCTGGATCCGAGCCGGAATGACAACAAAATTCTCACCTTCCATGATTCCTGTAACCCCTCCCGGGGCATGGGCATGCTGGATGAACCCCGCTATGTACTCCAGAATGTGGCCCGTAATTTTTACGAAATGCCCGCCAACACCATTCGTGAACAGACCTTCTGCTGCGGCAGCGGGTCAGGCCTGAATGCCGGTGAAAACATGGAACTGCGCATGGCCGGCGGCTTTCCGCGGGCCAATGCAGTGAAATACGTTCATGAAAAATTTGGCGTCAATATGGTGGCCTGCGTTTGCGCCATTGACCGGGCAGCCCTTCCCGCGTCCATGTCGTACTGGGTGCCGGAAGTTGAAGTGACCGGACTCCACGAACTGGTGGCCAACGCTCTGATCCTGCCCGGAGAAAAGGAAAGAGAAACCGATCTGCGCGGCGAACCGCTGCCGGGAATGGAGGAGTAGCCAATGAAGGACAAAAAAATAATTCTCGTAGGGGTCGCTATTTTTGTCGTCGTTGTGACGTTTCCCTTCTGGTACAACCTGGGACGTTCCGCTCCCGCGCCGGAAGTTGTGTTGACGCCCAAAGCCCAGGCGGCCGAAGTCTGTGTCATGCCCACGGAGTTTATGAAGGCGGATCACATGAAGCTTCTGGATGTGTGGCGTCATGATGTGGTCCGAAACGGCAACCGCATCTTTGTGAACCCGGATGGAAAAGCCTTTGAAATGAGTCTGTCCAACACCTGTCTGGACTGTCACTCCAATACCACCGAATTTTGTGACCGGTGCCATGATTATGCATCGGTAAGGCCCTATTGCTGGGATTGCCACATAGAAAACCCAAAAGGAGAATAAGTATGGAAAACAGCAGAAGACGCTTTCTTCAGATAGCGGGCGTTTCCGCGCTGGGTCTTGGGGCAACACCCGTACTCAATGCTTTTGCAGCATCCGGTGCCCAGGGGTCTGGCTACCATCTGGACCGGAACGAAAATGCAGCAACCGCCAAGCAATGGGCCATGGTGATTGATACCCGAAAACTTTCCACCCCTGAATCGCTTCGGCCCATTATCAACGCCTGCAATACGATTCACAATGTCCCAACGGAAATCCAGAACAAAAATCAGGAAATCAAGTGGATCTGGGAAGCTCCCTACCATAACGCCTTTACCGATGAAGTGCAGAAATTCATGGATGAATCTGTGGAGCACCGGCCTTTTCTGCTCCTGTGCAACCAGTGTGAAAATCCGCCTTGTGTGCGCGCCTGTCCGACCCAGGCAACCTTCAAAAACAAAGAAGGCATCGTGATGATGGATTTTCACCGCTGTATTGGCTGCCGATTCTGTATGGCCGCATGTCCGTTTGGCGCCCGAAGCTTCAACTTCAGGGATCCCCGGCCTTTTATCAAAAAGACCAATACGGAATTTCCGACCCGGATGAAGGGCGTGGTCGAAAAATGTAACTTCTGTGCCGAGCGGCTGGCGGTCGGGAAAAAACCCGCCTGCGTGGAAGCCTCGGGCGGTGCCATCGCGTTTGGCGATCTTTATGATCCCAATTCAGATGTCCGGAAGCTGTTGAAGGAAAACTACACCATCAGACGGAAAATCACTTTGGGAACAGAGCCTTCCGTTTACTACATCGTGTGAGGTGACCATGCTTGAATTCGCCGTAAAAGGAAATAAATGGTACTGGGGATGGGTGATCGTCCTTTTGGGTATCATCGGAGCCGGCTTTGGGATCTATCTGATGCAGCTCCAGTTCGGTCTCGGACTGACTGGCCTTAGCCGTGATGTGTCGTGGGGATTTTACATCGCCAACTTTACCTATCTGGTCGGTGTTGCCGCCGGGGGCGTCATGGTGGTCCTGCCCTATTATCTGCATAATTATAAAGCATATGGCAGAATCACAGTGCTGGGCGAGTTCCTCGCCATTGCCGCCATCATCATGTGCCTGCTGTTTATCGTGGTGGACTTGGGGCAGCCCATGCGGATGCTGAATGTGCTGCTTTACCCGTCACCCAACAGTATGCTGTTTTACGATGCCATTGTGCTGAACGGATACCTGTTTTTGAACCTGGTGATCGGTTGGAACGTACTGGAAGCCGAGCGCAACGGGGTTCATTATCAGTCATGGCTCAAACCCCTCATCTATATCTCCATTCCATGGGCGGTCAGCATCCATACTGTGACCGCCTATCTGTACTGCGGACTTCCGGGGCGTCATTACTGGCTGACCGCTGTTCTGGCCCCGCGCTTTCTGTCTTCCGCCTTTGCCGCAGGCCCGGCACTTTTGATTCTGCTTTGTCTCTTTATCCGGCGGTTCACCCACTTTGATCCGGGCAGAGAGCAGATTCAGACCTTGGCAAAAACCGTGGCCTACGCCATCTGCATCAATGTGTTCTTCTTTCTCTGTGAAGTGTTTGTGGCCTTCTACAGCAAGATTCCCGGCCACATGACCCATATCCAATACCTGTTCTCAGGCCTCCATGGCCACGGGGCCATGGTTCCCTGGATGTGGGCATCCATGATTCTGATGATAGCGGGCATTGTTTTAACAGTAACCCCGGCCACCCGTCGAAATGAGGCATCTCTGGCCATTGCCTGTATGGTGATTATTATGGGCACCTGGATTGACAAGGCCCTTGGTATGATTGCCGGCGGGTTTGTTCCGAACCCCATGCATGAATTCAACGAATATGTCCCCAGTATGCCGGAAATGGGGATTTCCTTGGCTGTTTATGCGGTCGGCGCATTGGTCCTGACCCTTCTTTACAAAATGGCCGTAGGCGTCAAGGAAGAGGTCAAAGCCTAGGTTTTTAACTTTCCTTTTTGAAACACCAAAATGGCGGAGAGAGTTTTTCTTTTCTCCGCCATTTCTGTTTTCAGGGTTGGAGCAGGGTGGAGTGAATCCGAAAGGCCGAGATTTGCTATCCCACGAAGGGTATACAATTCGTTCATTTGGATGATGCGGCTTGCGAAGTTCCACCCTAGGAAATTCACTTATTTTTACCGGTAGTTCCGGATGGGATAAACAAGGACGTGAATTCAGGGAGTGAAACGCCAAGCTTATAAGGGTGGGGCCTGAAAAAAACCGTCACGCCCGCCCGGAGCTGCCGGACGAACGTGACGGGAAAACAACGCTTCGGAAAGGGTGTAAAATCTATCCTTTGATAATACGTGGCAGAATCATCTGGTGCTGGGGACAGATGGAACGCGGATTCTGGTAGGCCGCGCCGGCAAATGCCCGCAGGTAATTGCGGAGGTGGTGCAGACTGACGACTTCGTCCACCATGCCTTTTTTGGCACAGTACACGGGACGGGAATTGTCATAATACTGCTGGGCCATTTCGTTCATTTTGTCCACAACGGGCTGGAGATCCCGGCCCGCGGCCTTTTCTTTGACCAGGCGGCGCGAATAAGAAGCGGCAGCCGCGGTTTCGCCGTGCATGACGTAAATTTCCGTGGTGGCCACGCCCAGGGTAAAGGCATTCTGGCGGTTGGCGGTGGGGCCGCCCATGACGTAATGGGCAGCAGCGGTTCCCTTTCGCAGTACGATGAGCATCTGGGGCACATCCGTCTGCTGAATGGAATAGATCAGGCTTTGGCCCAGACCGAGCAATTCAGCTTTTTCGGCAATATCGCCCACATCAATACCACTGGTGTCCTGGAACCAGATGACCGGAATCCGGTCGCGGCCGCAGAAGGTTACAAATTCGCTCATCTTGATGAGGCCCTGGCGGTACAGTTTTCCGCCGATGCCGGGATAGTTGGCATATTCCGGATAATCGGGTTTCAGAAAGCCCTGGCGGTTTCCAATGACACCCACCAGATACCCATCCACCTTGACCAGCCCCGTATAAATTTCCGGCCCCTTGTCCGGATGAAACTCCATGTGCTCGCTGCCGTCCACCAGACGGGCCAGAATATCGTCAAAACTGTAAGCCCGTTTCTGGTTAAAGGGCAGCAGATGATACAGATCCTTGTCTGAAAACGCCGGAGCCTTAGGCTCCGCCACCCGAAAGAACCGGGGCGCATAGGCAGGAATTTCTTTCATATACTCTTTGATGCCGTCCAGAACGCCTTCTTCGGTATCGTATACATAACGGAAAAATCCAGTGGCGTCGTGGTGAATGGAAACCGATCCCGGCGGTTTTTCCTTGAACTGTTTGGCCGCAGAGATCAGCTGCTCGGCGCCTTCCACGTCAAAACAGCCCTTGGGCGACATGCCGCTCAGAATTCCGCCGCCGCCCACGGCAATATTGCAGTCTTTATGGGCAAACAAAATAGTCGGGCTGATGCCCTGGTATCCACCGCCAGCCGGGTTGGTGCCATAAATCCCAGCCAGTACAGGAATGCCCATCTGGTTGAGTTCCGCATGGCGGTAAAAGGGCGTTCCGCTGCCCCGGCGGTTGGCATAAAATTTTTCCTGTTCCGGCAGCTTGACGCCGGAGCAGTTCACGATCCACACCAAGGGCACATTGAGACGTTTGGAAAGGTTGGTGACCCGGAGGATATTTTCGCTTTGCCCGGCAATCCAGGCGCCGGCCATGGTTTTGTTGTCAAATCCAATGATGACCGCCCACCTGCCGGAGATTTTACCGAGACCGTCAAACACGTTGGTGTGACCTTCTACCGTGTCTTCGGGATTGTAAAGGGTGTGCAGCGGACACCACGATCCCGGATCAATCAGATAATGCAGCCGTTGCCAGATGGTGAGCTGGCCACGGGCGTTCATCTGTTCTTCGGAAAAACCGGCATTTTTCACTCTCTGAACTTCGGCATCCACTTCTTTTTCAACCGCCAGAATCTGGGCGGCATTCTCACTGCTTTCCTGTTTGGCGGAACTGGTCAGGGGCTTTCCAAATGTGGGCATTTTCTCAAAGTAAGGTCTCATGGCGTTTTCCTCGATGCAGATGTGTGATGTGCGGGGGTTTTTGTTCTTAAGCCGATAGCTACAATGTAAAAATCCGTTTATTTTTAGTCAATACGCCAATGACTGTCAATTCTTTTTCCGGTTTTATCTGAGAACGACCCTATCTAATTTTCAACCGTTTGAATTTGTTTAATATCTTCCAAACCTTCAGCAGAATACCGGGAAGAAATTAACCCGTAATGAGCTATTATATTGA
This sequence comes from Desulfosarcina sp. OttesenSCG-928-A07, assembly GCA_030267325.1. Classification (GTDB taxonomy): domain Bacteria; phylum Desulfobacterota; class Desulfobacteria; order Desulfobacterales; family Desulfosarcinaceae; genus Desulfosarcina. The sequence goes on from JAJDJS010000019.1 coordinate 18,735, forward strand.
ATTTAAATATATTTTCACTGGGGTTAATAGATTCGATAGTAAATATGATATAATTAAAAAAAATTACTCACTTTTTACAAAACTCTTTATTCTGCCTTGAGCGGTGAGATATTTTCCTTGCCGCTGCACCGGAGGCTTGCTATTTTTGGCAGGATTTTTCAAATTCACACATAATAGCGCGTTTGAACGCTAATGTTTTTCTCTCTATGGGGTTTGTCGATGGTGTCGTTTTGCGTTCGTCACACATTGAAATGCATTGGCAGGAATTAAACAGCCTGCTTTTATAATAAAATTCAAATTGCCAGATCTCTTCAGGGGACGCTTTCCAAAACCGGCAGGAGTCAAAATGAGTGCAGAAAAACAACTTGTTTTTGTTAAATCAAAGGTATGGCTGGTGGACAAGGAAGGCCGTGTGATTTTCGGACTGGGCCGGATGCGGATTCTGAAGGCCATTAAAGCCCACGGCTCCCTCAATTCGGCGGCAAAAGCCCTTAAAATGAGCTATCGGGCGGCCTGGGGAAAAATCAAGGTAACCGAAGAAGCCATCGGGAAACCGCTTCTGATCAAAAATCATGGCGGCAGCGCGGGCGGTGGATCAACCTTGACACCCTACGCCTATATGCTGATGGATCGGTTTACCACACTTTCCCGCATGGTGGACGAGCGGGCGGATGAGCTTTTCAACTCCGATTTTCTCGATCCTGAAAATCCCTCTGATCCAGATAAAAAATGACCCATGCCCAGAGGAATATCATGAAAATCGGAATGATCGGTGCCGGTGCCATGGGCAGTCTGGTGAGCGCATTACTTGCTGAGTCCGGAAAATCTGTCATTTTGCTGGGACGCCGCCAGGATCATGTGGATGCTGTCAATGCCAAGGGCCTGATGATTGAAGATCAACAAGGCCGAAAGCGGCGTGTGCGGGTAACGGCAACTACCGATCCGGAATCCGTCAGGCCCGTGGATCTGGCCATTGTGTTTGTAAAATCCCCCCAGACCCGGGCTGCAGCTGAAATCGCCGCCCGGCTCACGGCAGGTGTGGGACAGGTGCTGACCCTTCAGAACGGCATGGGCAATGCGGATCAGATCGCTTCCCTTATTGAACCCATGCGCATCATCGCCGGAACCACGGCCCATGGCGCCACTTTTTTGGGTCCGGGTCACATTCGCCATGCCGGCGCCGGCGAAACCGTTATCGGCGCCTGGGCTTCATCCGCCTCAGAGCCCAGCCATATAACCCAGGTGGCCCAGTGTCTGCGCCATGCGGGTATGGCGACCCGTGTAGTGACGGATGTGCAGGCTGTATTGTGGGAAAAGCTGTTTGTTAATGTGGGCATCAATGCTATTTCCGCCCTTTCCGGAATTACCAATGGTCAGCTTCTGGATCTTCCGGAAACCCGACACCTGGCACGGGCTGCAGTGGAAGAAGCCGTTACCGTGGCCAGATCGTGCAAAATTCCGGTGGATGGGGATCCGGTGGAAAAAATGTTCCGCATTGCTGCTGCCACTGCTTCCAACCGGTGTTCCATGGGCCAGGATGTGGACCGCCGACGGATCACGGAAGTCAGCGCCATCAACGGATTTGTGGTGAATCTGGCGGATCGGATGGGTATCTCTGTTCCCGTCAACCGGACGCTCACCACCTTAGTGGAAACCCTTCAGGCCCATTTTTAATGCCAGGGTTAATATATCAAGGCCGATCTGACGTCACCTTTCGGTTTTACAGCGGGTGTCGCCGGGATCAGCTTGGGTCGAATTGTCAACTATCCTCCCCCTTAACAATCTTCCGGTACCCCGAATATTCCAGCGTGGCCGCGATAAAACTCCGGAAAAGCGGGTGGGGTGTCATGGGCCGGGATTTGAATTCCGGGTGAAACTGGCAGCCCAGAAACCAGGGGTGATCCGGTAGTTCTACAATTTCCACAAGGTCTCCGGACGGTGCGATGCCAGAGATCGTCATGCCCGCAGCTTTCAGCGTTTCCAGATAGGCATTGTTGAATTCATACCGGTGGCGGTGGCGCTCGGAAATGGTGTCTGTGCCATAGGCCTTGGCCACCAGACTTTCTTTTTCCAGCACGCAGGGATAGGCACCCAAGCGCATGGTACCGCCCTTGTCCGAGTGAAGATCCCGGCGCTGAATGGTTCCGGATTTGTCATCTATCCATTTTTCCAGCAAATCAATCACCGGGTGGGGGGTGTCTGGGTCAAACTCCGTGCTGTTGGCCTGCTCCAGGCCGGCCACATGGCGGGCAAATTCCATAACGGCAATCTGCATGCCCAGGCAAATGCCGAAGTAGGGAATTTTGTTCTCCCGTGCATATTTGGCGGAAATGATCTTTCCATCAATGCCACGGGAACCGAATCCGCCTGGCACCAGAATTCCATCCACCCCCTGCAGACGCACTTTGCAGGTCTCGGACGTAATGGTTTCAGAGTCCACAAATTTGAGATTCACCCGGCACTGGTTGGGAATTCCTCCGTGCGTCAGCGCTTCGTTGAGGCTCTTGTAAGATTCCGTGAGGTTCACATATTTTCCCACAATAGCAATGGTGACCTCAAAATCTGGGGTTTTGAGATTGTGGCAAAGGGTTTTCCATGCTTCCAGACGGGGCGCCCGTGACCAGATATTGAGGAGTTTCTCAATTTTGTTGTCCAGGCCTTCTTCATGGAAGGACAGGGGGCATTCATAGATGCAGTCCACATCCTTGGCTGTAATGACCGCATCCGTGTCCACGTTGCAGAACATTGCGATTTTTTTCTTGATTTCCGGGCTGAGCAGATGGTCAGTGCGGCAGAGCAGAATATCGGGCTGAATCCCGATACTGCGAAGCTCTTTGACGCTGTGCTGGGTGGGTTTGGTTTTGACCTCGCCGGCGGTTTTAATATAGGGCACAAGGGTCAAGTGGATGTGGATGACATTGTTTTTTCCGGCATCGTTGTGGAACTGGCGGATGGCTTCTAAAAACGGAAGGCTTTCGATATCGCCGATGGTGCCGCCGATCTCCACGATCACGACATCCACGCCAGTGGATACCTTTCGGATGCTGTCCTTGATTTCATCGGTGATATGGGGAATGACCTGCACCGTGCCGCCCAGATATTTTCCCTCGCGCTCTTTGGTGATAACGCTGTAGTAGATTTTTCCGGTGGTGTAGTTATTGTCTTTTCCAAGTTTGGCGTGGGTGAACCGCTCATAGTGTCCCAGATCCAGGTCGGTTTCCGTGCCGTCATCCGTCACAAACACTTCGCCGTGCTCAAACGGGTTCATGGTCCCCGGATCCACATTGATATAAGGATCCAACTTCTGAATGGTGACGCTCAGACCGCGGCTTTCCAGAAGCGCACCAATGGAGGCGGATGCCAGTCCTTTGCCCAGGGAGGAAAGAACGCCTCCGGTTACAAAAATGTACTTTGTCTCATTCCCCATGGAATCCTCAGTGATTTTTATTTTTCTAAATTTTACAAGGTCGTTATCAAAAATAACGGATACGGGAAAACCGACAAGGCTTCCCGTATCCGCCGGTAATGGAAAGAATGGTTTTTTGAACTGACACGGCCGAATTTAGCAGAGGCCGGATCCTGGCGTGAGTTTTGTGTTATTCGCCAAGAAAAATATCCCTGGCAAACTGGCCGCCCTCACCCAGTGCTTCTTCAATGCGAAGCAGTTGATTATATTTGGCAACGCGGTCGGATCGGGACATGGAACCGGTTTTGATCTGGCAACTGTTGACCGCCACTGCCAAGTCGGCAATGAAGGAATCTTCAGTTTCGCCGCTGCGATGGGAAATCACGGTGGCGTAACCAGAATGCTGGGCCATCTTGATGGCCTCCAGGGTTTCGGTGACCGTTCCGATCTGGTTCAGTTTGATCAAAATCGCGTTGGCAATGCCGTCTTCAATGCCTTTGGCGAAAATGGCGGGATTGGTAACGAAAATGTCATCTCCCACAAGCTGGATATACTCGTCAAGCCGTTCGGTGAGAAGGCCCCAGTTGTCCCAATCCTGCTCCGCCAGACCGTCTTCAATGGAAAGAATCGGATATTTTTCCACCAAGTGCTCAAAATAATCGATCATTTGGACAGCGGTGAGGGTCTTATTTTCCCCTTTGAGGATATATTTCCCATTATCGTACAATTCGGTGGCTGCCACATCCAAGGCAAGGCCGATATCCTCTCCGGGGATGTAACCGGCTGCGGTAATGGCTTCCATGATCAAGGTGATGGCCTCTTCATTGGAGTCGAGATTCGGCGCAAAACCGCCTTCATCGCCCACACTGGTGGAAAGACCCTTGGATTTAAGAAGGGATTTTAAGGTGTGAAAAACCTCGGCGCCCATCTGAACGGCCAGGGCCATGGTGTCGGCACCAAAGGGAACAATCATGAATTCCTGGATATCCAGGTTGTTGGTGGCATGGGCGCCGCCGTTCACCACATTCATCATGGGAATCGGCAGAATCCGACCGTTGATGCCGCCCAGGTAACGGAACAGGGGAAGGCCGAAGGCACTGGCCGCTGCCCGGGCTGCGGCCATGGAAACCCCCAAAATCGCGTTGGCGCCGAGTCTGGATTTGTTTTCGGTGCCGTCCAGGGCAATCATGGAGGAGTCCAGGTTAAACTGGTCTGAGGCATCCATTCCTCTGATTTCATTGGCAATGATGGTGTTGACATGGCCAACGGCGGTTGTCACGCCCTTTCCATCATAGCGACTGTCGTCAGTATCGCGCATCTCCAGGGCTTCCCGTGTTCCAGTGGAAGCGCCGGACGGAACCGCTGCCCGCCCCGAAGCACCACAGGCCAGCGTCATTTCAACTTCCACGGTGGGATTTCCTCTGGAGTCCAGTATTTCTCTTGCCGTTACATCAATAATTTCCGTCATGATTTTTGTCCTCTTTGAAGTGGATCCGCTTGGCTGACGCTGGGCCTTAACTGTATAGAATGATGCCGGACCGGCAGCGGGCGAGAATCTTATAAAATTTATATAATATTAATAAGTTATAAAAAGAATGATGCGTTTTTGACCAAGGGTTTCACCTTGACAATTTAAGACCAGATGTTACTCTCCTTGCCTGTTGATGTCAAGAATCGCTCAACGATCCTGTTTTGAAATATCCTTTCAAAACCGTCATCCGGCAAGGGGCAGGCCATTTCATGACAAAACCCAACGATCTCTATACCATGGCTCATGTTTTTGTCTCGGCGGTCCGGATATTGGAGTATCGGGACGGGGTTCCGCCATCCCTGGCAGCGGTCTGCCGTTTGCTGGATTATTCAAGTGAAAAAGGCGGCTATCTGCTGGCCAGACTCCTGGATTTGGGTATTCTTACGCTTTTGAAAAGCGGTTTCAATGATCGCATCGGGGTGGCCGACCACCTGGCCATTGAAAACTTGCCGCGGGATACGGAAGAGACCCGGCTTTCCCGGGAGCTGAAAAAATTCAAGGCAGAAAAACAGGTGATGGAAGACAAGGTGGCCGCCATCAAGGCACAGCAGGACCAGAAAAAACAGGACCGGTTTGCCGAGATTGAAAAAAAGCTGAAACAAAAAATCGAACAAAACAAAAGCTAGCGCGTTTTACAATTGAACGTTCTCATTGTTTTTTCAGGAATTATTTCCCTTTATGGCGTACACCCCATAGAGAGAAAAACTCAATGTTAATAACGCTCTAGATAGTGTCGTCTCGATTTTGTAACAGTTTGAAATAATTGAGTATTAGAAAAATTACAGAATCTTATTGGATGCGATAAAGTCAAATCGCTATATTTCCTAAGGGGACACTATCTAAAGCACCCTGAAAGCCGGTGCGCCTTTTACCAGAAACTTCAAGGTAGTTTGCCATGACCGACGCCAAAACAGCTCAAGACGCTCCACCCACGACACTTCCGGCCATCAATTTTGCAACTTTTGTCTTTTCGTTGAACACCTCGGCCTTGGTTCAACTGGGCATTATGGAAGACCCGATTTCCGGACAAAAGGCCAGAAATCTGCCCCTGGCCAAACAGACCATTGATGTAATTTCCATGCTGGAAGAAAAAACACGCGGCAATCTGGATCCGGACGAAGCCCTGATGATCCGGAACATTCTTTACGACCTGCGGATTCTTTATGTGAAGGAACTGGGGTAGGTGCCGGAGCCGCCATCCCAAACCGCTACCCTCACACTTCATTCACCAGCAAAAGTGAACCTGTCTCTCAGCGTCCTCCGGCGGCGGCCTGATGGATACCATGACCTGTGTTCGCTCATGTGTCCGGTGGCCCTTTACGACACCCTTGTCCTGACATTTGACAAGAAGCCCGGCATCCGGATTTTTTGTGACCACCCCGAGGTTCCGGAAACCGCCGATAATCTGGCAGCGCGGGCCGCAGCTCTTTTTTTCGATACTGTATTTTCCGAAAACCGTCCGGAACACGGCAGACTTTGTATCCGAATGGACAAGCAAATTCCCGTGGGTGCAGGTCTGGGTGGCGGCAGCAGCAATGCCGCCGCCATATTAACCGGGCTGAACCGGTATTATGGCTACCCCTTGTCCATCCCTTCCTTGATGGACCTCGGGAAACAGATCGGCGCGGATGTTTCGTTTTTCATCCTAGGCCAGCCCGCCTGGGTGACCGGGATCGGCGATCGGGTCAACCCCGTGCCCGGACTGCCCCGCAAAACCCTTGTGATTGTCTGGCCTGGAGTCGCTGTATCCACCGCCTGGGTTTACAAAAATCTGAAAATACGATTGACAAAGGATGAAAAAAAACTTAATGAATTCGACCTTAACAAGCCCATTTTCAGACTTGATACACATCTGTTCAACGATCTGGAATCGGTCACGGAAGCCGCATTTCCCGTCATTGGAACGATAAAGCGGCTCCTTTTGGAAAACAGCGCCGCAGGGGCATTGATGTCCGGCAGCGGATCAGCCGTATTTGGGATATTTTCCGATTCTGACACAGCGTGGTCAGCACACTGGAAACTGCGCCATCACCCGGAAAATCAAAACTGGATCCTTTATGTAGCGGATTTGCTGGTTTAACCGCTAGTGTGGTATTTTCTTGCAGAAGGCCTTGGCCTTTGTTTTTATTGGGGCGTCGTCAAGCGGAAAGACACAGGATTTTGGTTCCTGCATCCGGAGGTTCGAATCCTCCCGCCCCAGCCATTACCATCCAACAGGAGTCAGGGTCGGAACGTGAACGCCACGAACCCTCATTTTTGTATTTTTACGGGAAATTCAAATCCGGTTCTGGCGGGGAAAATATGCCGATATCTGAATCGCCCCCTGTGCGGTGCACTGGTAAAACGGTTCAGTGACGGTGAAATTCAGATCGAAATTGAAGAAAACGTTCGTCAAAAAGATGTTTTTGTCATTCAGTCCACCTGTTTCCCAGTAAATGACAACCTGGTTGAACTGCTGCTCATGGTCGACGCGCTGAAACGATCTTCGGCACGGCGTATCACAGCAGTGATTCCCTATTACGGGTATGCCCGTCAGGACAGAAAAGTGGTGCCCCGTGTACCCATCAGTGCCAAACTGGTGGCGGATTTGCTCACCGCCGCAGGTGTGACCCGTGTGATTACCATGGATCTGCATGCCGGCCAGATTCAGGGTTTTTTCAACATTCCGGTGGATAATCTGTATGCAGCGCCGGTGTTGCTGGACCATATCCAAAAACATTTCGATACCCATGACTTGGTCGTTGTCTCGCCCGATGCGGGCGGCGTTGAACGGGCCCGCGCATTTGCCAAGCGGCTCAACGCCAGCCTTGCCATTGTGGACAAACGAAGGATTGGTGCAAACCATGCCAAGGCCATGGCGGTTATTGGTGATGTGGAGAATAAAACAGCAATCATACAGGATGATATGGTCGATACAGCCGGAACCCTGACCGAAGCGGCAAGAGCAGTTCTGGATTGCGGCGCAAAGGCGGTCCATGCCTTCTGCGCCCACGGGGTGTTGTCCGGAACGGCACTGAAACGGATCAATGATTCGCCGCTTGCCAGTGTTGTGTGTACAGACACCATCCCGATGAACGGCAAAACTGAAATCTGCAAAAAGCTGAAAGTGCTGTCCATTGCCGAACTGGTGGGAGAGGCCATCATTCGCAGTCACACCGGTGATTCGGTGACATCTTTGTTTGTGTAAGCCATTTTAAGGAGGAACACGCGTTGGAAATCATGAGTCTGAAAGCAGGCCGACGGGAAGCAGTGGGAAACGGACCTTCCCGTATGCTTCGACGGGAGGGAAAAATCCCTGCCATTTTGTATGGTCCGAAAACCGCGCCCGTCAAACTCTTCATCGAAAGGCTCAACCTTGAGCCCATCTTTAAAGCCGGGGCGGTGAGACAGCAACTTCTGAACCTGGAGGTTGATGGAAGCGATGAGCGTCATTCCGTTATGATCAAGGAGATGCAACGCCATCCGGTATCACGGCGTTTGCTTCACCTTGACCTCTATGAAGTATCCATGGATCGGAAAGTCAAGGTCATGGTCCCCGTGGTGATCACTGGAAAATCAAAGGGGGTTGAGCTGGGCGGAATGCTGCAGATTGTCCGGCGGGAACTGGAAGTTCTCTGTATTCCCAACCAGATTCCGGACCAGATCACCATTGATGTGACGGACCTGGATGTGGGGGGTGCCGTTCATGTGAACGATCTCCAACTGGAACCGGGGATTGAAATACCGGCAGATGTAAATTTTACCATTCTCACCATTTTGGGTGGGAAACAGACGGTCGAAACTGAAAGTGAAGCAGAAGGCCAAGAAGAAGCCGCAACCTAGGCGGTTTTTTGAAAAACCTTTTGATACGCCGGTGGTTGACCTGATATGGGATTACCATGGAAACCAGACACCGGGTTAAAAGCGGATCATGAGGCGCTGAAAAACGCGTATCTGGTTGCAGGATTGGGAAATCCCGGACCCGAGTATGCTATGACCCGGCATAATATCGGATTCAGGGTGGTTGACCGGATGGTGAGAACGCATGCGCTTTCGGGGTTCACCTGTTCCGGGATAAACGCAGCCCTGTCATGGGGAACCATTGGGGGAAAGCCCGTCATCGCGGCAAAGCCCATGACCTTTATGAACCGGTCCGGCGAAGCGGTGGCGGCCATTTCTCGAATCTATGATATCCAATACGAGAACATTATCATTATCCATGATGATATTGATCTTGTTTACGAAAGAATCAAAATCCAAGTGAAAGGGGGGGACGGAGGACACAATGGATTGCGGTCCCTGATGGACGCCCTGGGGACGAATCAGTTTACACGGGTAAGAATGGGCGTTGGACGGCCTTGTGACGAAACAGATGTGGTGTCGTATGTGTTGAGCGAGTTTGCCGCTGATCAGCTGTCAAGGCTGGATTCTTTTCTGTCGCAGGCTGTCGATGGTGTGGCGGCGATCCTTTGCGAAGGCGTAAAGGAAGCCATGAACCGGTTTAATCGGAAAGCCTGATTCAACCTAATCTGTAAATGGAGGGAAGAAAAGAATGGAAAGTTTGATGAACAACATACCGCTTACCTGCACTTTGGTTGGTGTTGCCGGCGTTCTTTTCGCGATCATTCTGGCGGGAATCGTTAAAAGCGCACCTGCCGGAGACGAAAAAATGCAGGCCATCGCCGGTGCGATTCAGGAAGGCGCCATTGCTTATCTGAACCGTCAGCTTAAAAGCATGGGCATTGTCGGAATCATCATTTTTGTCGTTATTTTTGCCACCATGGGAGCAAAGACCGCTATTGGTTTTATGGTGGGTGCGGTTGCCTCTTTTCTGGCCGGCTACATTGGCATGCGCGTTTCCGTTCTGGCAAACGTCCGTACCGCCGAAGCTGCCAAAAAAGGTATGGCTGCCGGTCTTTCCATGGCATTTAAAGGTGGATCGGTTACCGGTATGATCGTTGCCGGTCTGGCCCTGACCTCTGTGTCGGGTTATTACACCCTCACCCATGACGTGATCTCGCTGGTTGCGCTGGGTTTTGGTGGCAGCTTGATCTCCATTTTTGCCCGTCTGGGCGGCGGTATCTTCACCAAGGGCGCGGATGTGGGCGCTGACCTGGTGGGTAAAGTTGAAGCAGGAATCCCCGAAGACGATCCGAGAAATCCCGCCACTATTGCCGACAACGTGGGCGACAACGTGGGTGACTGTGCCGGTATGGCCGCTGACCTGTTCGAGACCTACGCGGTGACCGCTGTGGCCGCCATGCTGATCGGACATCTTCTTTTCCCCAAAAACCCCATTGCCACTGAATTCCCCCTGATTCTGGGCGCCATCTCCATTATCGCCTCCATGATCGCGGTGTTCTTTGTCCGTCTGGGAAAAGGTGGATACATCATGGGCGCCCTGTACAAAGGCATGTTCGGATCTGCCATCCTGGCGGGTATTGCCTTTTATTATGCCTGCAACAAGTTCATGGTTGGCTTTTCTCAGTTTACCCCCATGAACATTTACTACTGCACCCTGATCGGCCTTGTTCTGACGGTTGTGATCGTTATCATCACTGAATACTATACCGGTATTTACGGCCCGGTGAAGGGCATTGCCGAAGCTTCCACCACCGGTCACGGAACCAACATCATCGCGGGTCTGGCCGTTTCCATGCAGGCCACCGCAGCACCTGTTCTGGCCATTTGTTTTGCCATTTTGGGCGCATACTACTTTGCCGACCTGTACGGCATTGCCATGGCCGCCATGTCCATGCTGTCCATGACCGGAATGGTCATCGCCATTGACGCTTATGGCCCCATTACCGACAATGCCGGCGGTATTGCTGAAATGGCGGAAATGGATGAAAGCGTCCGTGCGGTCACCGATCCCCTGGATGCAGTTGGAAACACCACCAAAGCCGTTACCAAAGGCTATGCCATTGGTTCTGCTGGTCTTGCTGCACTGGTGCTTTTCTCCGCTTATGTGATGGAGTTTCAGATTCAGGGCGGTGAAGGCGCAGCTGCCATCAAATTTGACCTTTCCGATGTCAATGTCATTATCGGTCTGTTCATTGGTGGTCTTCTGCCGTATCTGTTTGCTTCCATTGCCATGAAAGCCGTGGGCAGCGCCGGCGGCGCGGTTGTCGAAGAAGTGCGTCGTCAGTTCCGTGAAATCCCCGGAATCATGGAAGGTACCGCAAAGCCTGATTACGGTGCCTGCGTTGACATTGTCACCAAGTTCGCCCTCAAAGAAATGATCATCCCCGCGTTGCTGCCGGTTATCGCGCCGATTCTGGTGGGTGTGCTGCTGGGCAAAGTTGCGCTGGGCGGTCTTCTGATCGGCTCCATTGTTACCGGTGTGTTTGTGGCCCTGTCCATGACCACGGGTGGCGCTGCCTGGGACAATGCCAAAAAATACATTGAAGATGGATATCTGGGCGGAAAAGGTTCTGATGCCCACAAAGCTGCTGTTACCGGCGACACCGTTGGTGACCCCTACAAAGATACCGCCGGTCCGGCCGTCAACCCGATGATCAAGATCCTCAACGTGGTGGCCTTGCTGATGGTTCCCTTTTTACTGTAGTCATTACCTGACACCCATAAAGGATTGGCGCCTTCGGGCGTCAATCCTTTTTTTGTTATTGATTATTATGGGTCGTGGTGGTATATATTGCTATTCCATATGGTTAGTATTCCTCTTCCCGATGCACCACGGTTGCCTTCACATGGCGGCCAATCAACAATCTCAAATCTGAAGATCTTTAGGGATCCAGGAAAAACCGATCTTTTCTTCACCTTCTTGTTGCATCACGGTTTTCCTACCGGACAGACAACCTCATGATGATGGACACATAAGAACATGGCAGACAAATCTGATCCTGAAATCGACAAAGCCGAAACCCCGCAAAAACGACAGTTCAATGTAGGAGACTTTGCCGTTTATCCTGCCCATGGTGTAGGCCGCATCGAGGCGATTGAAACCCGTGTGGTCAACGGCGAGTCTCATAATTTTTATATTATGAAAATTATTGAAAACGACATGGTCATTATGATTCCCACATCCAATGTGGAATCTGTCGGGCTTCGGGATGTGATACAGAAAAAGGATATTGCCAAAATTTTTGACGTGATGCGCTCCACCCAGGAACAGCCTGCAGACAACCAGACCTGGAACCGGAGATACCGCGAATACATGGAAAAGATCAAAACCGGATCGCTTTTTGAAGTCGCGGAAGTCTACCGGGCGCTTTCCCTGCTCAAAATGACCAAGGACCTTTCTTTTGGTGAGCGGAAACTCTACGATACGGCTCAGAATCTTTTAGTCAAAGAACTTTCCATGGCAAAGAACAAAAGTGAAAAATCCATCATCAAAGAAATTGATGCGCTTTTCAAACCCTTATCAGATGATGCCTGATACAACCCCCTTCGACGCTTGACGTGCCCAACCCGCCCGTATGTTTTTCTTTTCAGGTGGATCAACGCCATTCCGGAATCCGGCTTGACACCTTTGTTGCCGGTCATGTGGAGGCATGCTCCCGTTCCCTTGCCACCGCCCTGATCCGTCAGGGACGGATCACAGTGGACGGCGTACACCACAAACCCGGGTACACAGTAAAAAGCGGAGAAATTATTTCCGGAACACTGCCCGATCCCGCCTCCACAGATGTCTCTCCAGAAGCCATTCCCATGGTTGTTCTTTATGAAGATCAGGATATGCTCATTGTGAACAAGGCGCCGGGTATGGTGGTCCACCCTGGGCCGGGGCATTCGGGCGGAACCCTTGTCAATGCACTGATGCACCACTTTCCGGAGCTGACCGATATTTCCGAAACCTTGCGGCCCGGCATTGTCCACCGGCTGGACAAAGACACCTCCGGTGTTCTGGTGGTGGCCAAAACCGATCGGGCCATGGACCATTTTTCAGATCAGTTCAAAACCCGAAATGTCCGGAAGCACTATCTGGCATTGATTTACGGAACGCCGGATGCCCTGGAGGGGACGATCTCACTTCCCATCGGACGTCACCCCACCGCGCGAAAAAAAATGTCCGTAAAGAGCCGTTCACCCCGCGAAGCCCAGACATTCTGGCGGATCAAATCACAATTTTCCGGTATCAGTCTCCTTGAGCTGAATATCCGGACCGGCCGTACCCATCAGATCCGGGTGCATTGTCAGGCCATGGGCCATCCGGTTGTGGGCGATCCGGTATATGGGCACCGGGAGGCAAAACGATGGTTGGCCCAGTCAGCGCCGGAGACGGCAAGGATGATTTCGGACATTTCCCGGCAGATGCTCCACGCCTGGAAAATCGAAATTCAACATCCTGCGGATAACCGGATCATCACGGCCCGTGCTCCCCTGCCGGAAGATATGGCGGCGTTGATTCGGCGGCTTTCCACAACAGAAAACAAGTCCTTAAGGATTTTTAAAAAAAGGAGAAACCCATGAAAAGTTACCGGGAAGAAATCTGGTTTGATATCCCCACGCGGCGTGCATTTGTCAACATTACTGCAGCGGTCCAGAACTGTATTGACAAAAGCGGCATCACGGATGGTTTGGTCCTGGTCAACGCCATGCATATCACTGCATCGGTGTTCATCAATGACGATGAATCCGGTCTGCACCACGACTATGAGGTCTGGCTGGAAAAACTGGCACCCCATGAACCGGTTTCCCAATATCGCCACAATGTGGGTGAAGACAATGCGGATGCCCATATGAAGCGCCAGATCATGGGCCGGGAGGTGGTGGTGGCCATCACCAACGGAAGACTTGATTTTGGCACCTGGGAGCGGATCTTTTATGGTGAGTTTGACGGTCGCCGGAAAAAGCGCGTACTGGTGAAGATTATTGGTGAATAAAAAATCAGAGCCTGCAGGTCCGGATATCCGTCACAATAATTCCCCTGGCACCGATTTTGACCAGATCATCCATGATGGGATTCACATCCCGTCGGCGGGACATGGATTTGACTGCGACCCATCCTTTTTTGCTTAAAGGGGATACAGTGGGGGATTCGATACCCGGCGTGATGCGGCAGGCCTCGGTGAGCATGGATTCGGGAATGTCATACTCGATCATCACATATTCACGGGCCACGACAATTCCCCGGATACGCTCGATAAACAAATACGCCGCCTCTTTTTGAGCCACTTTTGGGTCGTGGGCCACCAAGACGGCTTCGCTTTGCACAATGGGGTCCCCCACCACGGTCAGGCCCGCAGCTTTCAAGGTCAATCCGCTTTGCACCACATCGGCAATGGCGTCGGCAACCCCCAACCGGATGGAAATCTCCACTGCGCCGTCCAATTGAATGATTTCTGCCCTAAGTCCTCGGCGGTCAAGGTCCATCTGCACCAGGCGGGGATAGGCCGTGGCAATGCGCTTGTTTTCAAGATGGTCGGGCACAAGGGGTGATCCTTCCGGAACCGCGTAACAGAAACGGGATCGGCCGAATCCCAGGGGAAGAAGCTCTTCAAGGTCCGCACCGCTGTCCAGGACCAGATCCCGGCCTGTAACGCCCATATCCAGAATACCCTTGTGGATATAAACCGCAATGTCACGGGGCCGCAGAAAAATAAATTCCACGCCGTGTTCAGTATCGGACATCATCAGTTCCCGGCTCCGGCGGCGGCAGTGATATCCAGCCTCAAGAATGAGCCGGGCCGCTTCTTCGGAAAGGGAGCCTTTGTTGGGGAGTGCAATTTTCAGCATGGTGGGGTTCATTTCTATTTATTTTTTAGAGGAAGTGATGATCAGCGTTCGCGAGATATGTGATAACGATTTGGAAACATTTTATTTTTTAAAGATACCGGTAAACATCTTCCAATTCCAGGTCACAGGCAATCATCATCACCTGGAGATGGTAAAGAAGCTGAGAAATTTCTTCCGCAGTTCGCTCCCTGCCTTCATGTTCAGCCGCCATCCACACTTCGCAGGCTTCCTCAATCACTTTTTTGCCAATGGCGTGAATCCCTTTTTTCAGTTGGCGGACTGTTCCGGAATCCGGATCTTGATGCCTGGCCTTGGTCTTGAGTTCGACAAACAGGTCTTCAAATGATTTCATGACACCCATCCTTCTGAGTTCTTATTTTTTGACCCCTTATCAGAAAAACAGTGCTTGAACAACGCCTGAGAAGCGGCAGATACGGTCTCAAAGGCGGGACGGCTCTGTCTGATTCTGCCCAGAGCCGCCAAATGAGGAGGGAAATATGCGCGGTTATATGGAATGGTTTAATCAACATAAGAATCTGACCCATTGCTGTCAAGAATAAAAAACACCACAATGTGGTATTGTTGTAAAGAATACAAAATGAATCTTCACATTGTGGCACCTCAAGAAATAGCGACCGGACATTCGTCGGACCGTCCTGGACACTGAGACAATGGGATAATCCGCGCTTGAGCCATCTTCTGATCCATATCCATCTTGACATGTGGGCAAAACATTCATAATCACATGAGATTGACCTGTTATTATTCCCTGATTTTTCTTCAAATCAACCTTCCGGACATTTTGGACAGACTGACAGCAGTTGTTTGCAGTCTGAATGCATGGGTTAGTGTGGTTTTTTACCGATAATAAATCCAATGGTTCTGAAAAGGAGAAGCGCTATGAAAAAAACAGCAATAATGGCTGCCGGTGTGACCCTGATCGCTCTGGTAATGGGCATGACCGGATGTAGTGACCGACTCAGTCGCGACTATTATGACCGCCATCCCATGTCCACAACAGAGGTGACCACGGTATGGGGAAATCCGGTGGAGGTTGTTCACTTTTCCGACGGAATTGAAAAACGTGTCTATAGTATCCAGAATCCCTATGCAGGGATGCGGTATCGCTATTTTATCATCCAGGACGGCATGGTCTTGGCCAGCGGCGTCAGCGATGCCATTGCCACGGATGATGCCATGGGCTCAACCCATCTGGACCGTACGGGTTTTGTTCCCGGTGACCTGAGTCTGGCATTTTATTCCCGTCATCGCACCACAGTGGACCAGCTGGACAAAACCTGGGGCAGACCGGTTCAGGTCCAATCCCTGGAGAACGGCGAAGAGATCAGAACCTATCCCATTTCCAATGCCTATACAGATTTCAAATTCCGCCGGTTTATCATCAAAGATGGTATTGTGGTGGCCAGCCGGATCAGCCCGTCCGAAGACGTCCCCATTGCGGTCCATCGAAAATCCGGGTTCAAAGGCATTGAGATCAATGAGGTCAGTAACGCCTATTACAAACTCCATCCCATGAGCCTCAAAGAAGTTGAGCAGGTCTGGGGACCGGCGGTCAGCGTCCGGCAGTCGGGATCCGGCCTGGAGAAGCGATACTACAAAATCACAACGCCCAATGATGTAGGGTTTGAATTCCGATTTTTTGTCATTCAGAATGGCATGGTGGTGTCCAGCGGCATCAGCGATACGGTTGCCGTGGATGTAAATTAAGCCGGATTTTTTTGACCCCAATGCGATATCTGTCACCGGATCAGGACAGACAAGAAAAAGAATCCGAAAAGTGCGTCATTACCTGAAATCTGGAATGTTTACCCATAGGGAACAAAAAGTTATGAAAACCAAAACCCGTTTGTCAATTATGGCGCTGATGGCATTGATCATCATGATCATTGCCGCCTGTTCCTCAACACCTGTCGACTCTTATGAAACCTTTTCCCGCCTTATGGACAAACTGGTGGGTCCGGGACAATGGTCGGCCAAAAGCCATACCAGTGGTCCGGACAATATGCTGACGGTCAATGGACTGACCTTTAACCTCAAACCCTCTGTACGTCCGGCCCCTGCCCAACCCGCCGGCACGCAGGCACCCAACACGCCGAATCAGACGGATCAGACCCAAGACACACCGGTTGCGGCTGTCAACCCAATGGTAGTGGAAATCGCCACTGTGGAAATCAAGGCGTTTTCAGATCAGAAAGCCATGGAAAAAGTTCTTTCTGCTGTTGACTGGCGCGATCAGAAAGAAGCGAAGCTGGCCGATGGTGTAATATTAAAGGATGTTTCCCTGCGGGCATTGGTCAAAGACGGAGATTTTCTGCTCACCATGGAAACCATCGACGCAAGCGGCCTCAGGCTGGCCACTGCCAGTGCTGATGCGCCGACCGGCAAGATCGGGTTCCTCAAGGCGCTGGCCTTTGATCGTCTCTCATACCAAACGCCCCGCACAGAAATCCGCATCAAAGACCTTGAGATGGTCTTAACCAGCGCCCTGACGGAGATGCGGGATGTCGCATTTAAAGGTGAGCTTATTTCCGGATTTGAGGTGTTGGACCCCAGCGGTCTGCACACCTTCATGAGCCTCATGACCGCCGGAAGTATCTCCACCAAAGATATATCCATGGATATCAAGGGACTTTCCCCTGATATGCCCACCGGCCGAATGGCTGTGGCTTCCATAGATGGAAAAAATACCGGAAGCAGTTCGGTTGGTGAAGCGACCCTGAACAGCTTCAAACTGGATCTGGGTGACGATAAAAACACACCCCTGACCATGACCCTGGACCAGTTACACATACAGGGTCTGGATATGAGGGCCTACCTCAACAAGATCATGTCGATGCTGGTTGCAGCTGATCTCAACCCCGACACGGTTCAGGATATTGCAGGCCGCTTCTACACCCTTGGTGATTTGTTTGTCTCACCGTTTTCCATAGGCAAAGCGTCTTTCAGTAATCTTGAAATCACTTGCAAGAACCTGATATCCATCAAGGTGGCCGAGGCCGGGACTTCCGGCCCCTTTGAAGCCGGTACAATTCCCCGTGCCCAAAAAAGCACGCTCACCGGTATGGTCATCACCCTGCCGCAAAATGCTGAGGATGCGGAAAAGGCGGGGCTTAAAAAGCTTTACGCCTTTGGCCAGCAGTTCGGCATGACCCAGTTTTTCATCGACGTCGAAAGTGACGGCGCCTACGATCCTGAAACCGGCCGGATGGTCAACCAGATGACCCGCTTTGCGATCAAGGATTTGATGGAGCTGAGCGGCTCATTTGAAATGGGTGGTCTGACATCAAATCGGCTTGCGCAATTCAAAAAAATCCCTCTATCCAGCGTCATTATACCCATGCTGGCCTCTGATGAGATTTTCGGGGATGTGGGGATCCATGGGGTGACCTTCAAAATGGAAGACAAAGGGCTCATGAATCGCTATTTTGCCTATGTCGCACTGAGGGCTTCGGAAAGGAAGGGAGCTCCTGTTGCTCCGGAAGATATTCGGACGCTTATGGTTTCGTCCATTCAAAAGGTCATGGAACAAAAAGGCATACGATTTCTGGCCAATCCTGCGGTGTTATCCGCTGCACTGGTGGAGTTCATTCAAAATCCCGCCAGCCTGGAATTCAACATGGCAGCGGATCCAGCCTTTGGCCCCAAATCCATCATGACAGCGGGCGATAATTTGAACTCGGTTTTAAATTCTCTGAATCTCAGCGTTTCATCCAACGGGAAGATGTCTCCGCCGCTGAAATTCACGCTTCCCACCAACTAATACAAAATTTGTCCACCCAGGTGAAAAAGGGTGCATGATTCCAATTTTTCAGGACCTCATGCACCTGACCCTGACCTGGGAGCTCATCCCACAAACGCCCGTCGGAGAACAGTGTCTTTTTTCCAGCGGGCGTCGTCTTTCTGGGGATAGCCGATATTATAATGGAGGCCCCGGCTTTCTTTGCGGTGATCCGCACATTTGATGATGAGATCAGCCACAACAGCGATGTTCCGCAGTTCAATAAGATCTCCGGAAATTTTGAAATTCCAGTAATACTCCTGAATTTCCTGCTGAATGTTGTCAATTCGGCGGCGGGCCCGGGCCAAGCGCTTATCCGATCGGACAATTCCCACATAGTTCCACATACACCTTCGGATTTCATCCCAGTTGTGAGAAACCATAATCAGTTCGTCACTGTCGATGGTACCCACGTCATCCCAGGCCGGCACATCTAAAGGTTGGGTTAAGCGGTTGATATCCGATAAATCCAAAACCGCCTGTTTAGCTGCCGCATCCGCGTAAATCAGCGCCTCCAGAAGGGAATTGCTGGCCAGCCGGTTGGCGCCGTGAAGACCGGTACAGGCGGTTTCACCAATGGCATACAGCCGGCCAATATCGGTTCGGCCGCACATGTCCGTGGCCACGCCGCCGCACATGTAGTGGGCCGCCGGAACCACGGGAATGGGGTCTTTTGTCATGTCAATGCCAAAGGACAGGCATTTTTCGTAAAGATTGGGGAACCGAGTGGTGATAAAATCGGCGGGTTTGTGGGAAATATCCAGAAACACGCTGTCCTGGCCGCTTCGTTTAAGCTCCGTGTCAATGGCCCGGGCCACCACGTCCCGGCAGGCCAGATCTTCCTTGGGATCATACCGGTGCATAAAGGGATTGTTATGGCTGTCCACCAGACGGCCACCTTCTCCCCGGACCGCTTCGGAAATCAGAAAGTTTTTGGCTGCCGGGTGATACAGGCAGGTTGGATGAAACTGGACAAATTCCAGGTTGGCCACGGTTGCGCCGGCACGATAGGCCATGGCAATTCCGTCGCCGGTGGCGATATCCGGGTTGCTGGTGTACAGATAAACCTTTCCAGCACCGCCCGTGGCCAGAAGGGTGATGCCCGCGCTGAAAATGACCACCTGCCGGGTTTTCCGGTCAAACACATAGGCTCCACCGCAGCAGCAATCTTCATGGGTGGTAGTGATCAACCCCCGTTTGATGCGGGTTGAAAAGGTGATCAGATCAATAGCAATATGATTTTCAAAAAACCGGATATTGTTATGGTTTTGGGCTCGTTCCAGGAGCGCCCGTTCCACCTCCCGTCCGGTCATGTCTTGGGCATGAACAATACGGTTGCGGGAGTGGCCGCCTTCCCGTCCCAAGTCAAAGGAAGCGCCGTTGATTTCTTTGGGAGCAGCCCCATTCTGGTTGAATTGGACGCCAAAGCATTCCAGTTCGCGAATACACGCCGGACCGCCGGTCACCACCTGACGGACCACATCCGGATTGCACAGACCGTCGCCGGATTCAAGGGTATCCTTGATATGCAGGTCAAAGGAATCCTCAAGGTCGAAGACAGAAGCAATACCGCCCTGGGCTTGATTGGTATTGCTGTCCATGGCCTGTTTTTTGGTGACAATAGCCACGGTTCCGTGATCCGCCACCTTAAGGGCGTACATCAGTCCGGCAACGCCGCTTCCGATGATGAGAAAATCGGTTTTGATGCCCATGGGATGCTTTCTATTCAGGTGAAGTGCAAATAATGGAAATTGATCAGACGCAACCCACCATCTTAATAGGATCGATTTCTTCCACCGCCGCTGAACCGTCCCATCAAAAAGCCGGCCAGCATGATGCCGCCGCCGGTCAGGACCCACTGGATGACGGCGCTTTTCTTCATCCGCTTATTTTCTTCATCCAGCTTGGCGCTGAGGCTTTTTTCAGTTGCCAGTTCCTTTTCAAGGGCGGTGTGGCGTTTTTGCAATTTAATAAAATCCGCAGAGTCCCGCTTAAGGGTGTCATAGGCGGTTTGGATGTCATTTTGCTCCTGACGCACCTGTGAAAGATTCGTGTCTGTGGTTTTCTTCTGTTCGGCGAGTGCCTTGAATTCTTCTTTCAGCTGGTTGTGATTTTTAACAACAGCGTCATAATCCTGTTGAACCCGGGCCAACACCATGGAACAGGGACGGTTCGGACCGATATAGCGACTCAGAACCCATCCTTCCTTGCCGCTCTGCGTCCTCACCATGGACCATTCCTCTCCTTTTTCCAGTATCCGCAAGGGTGTTCCACTGCTGATCAGCATAATGATTCTCCGGTCTGATGCCGGACCGCTCCGCAGGTTGATTTCAAATTTTTCGGTCACATAAACAGTTTGCGCCATTACAATGGCCGGTAAAATAAAAAGTACCGCCAATACTGCTCCAAGCCCTATTTTGAGATATTTCATCACTCGTTCCTCGCGCTTCATTGAATTGGGGATTGATTTAATACTGTTTGGAGTTTGATTTCGTTACCATGATGAGAAAAAAAACATCTGTCAATCATTTCTGTATCTGTTTTTTCCATGTCAGTCAGGTTTCAACCTGACAGTTGACCGCATTCCAGACCATTTCTTCGGTAATCTCCGACATACAGTAAGCATCGCCATAACGGCAATCCGGAAGTGCATGGCCGCATGGCCGACACGCAAAGGAAACACCCAAAATGGTGTCCTGTTCCCGCCGGGGTTGCCAGTCTTCCCACCGGGTGGGGCCGAACAGGGCGATGACCGGGGTATGGACCGCTGTGGCGATGTGAATGGGCGCCGAATCGTTTCCGATCAATAAAATGCTTTCCCGGATCAGGGCAGGAAGCTGGGACAGGGGAATTTTCCCGCTCATATCCACTGCCGGATGGCGCATACCGGCTGCGATGATTTTACAGGCCTTCTGATCTTCAGACCCGCCGGACAGAACGATTTGTACGGGATAGTGATCCATGATCCGGTCCGCCAACCTGGAAAACCGCTCCATGGGCCAGCTTTTATACCATCGCCGGGCGCCCGGATGAATCAGCACAAAGGACGAATTTTCGGAAACTCCGGTTTGTTGCAGAATCTGTCGGACAGCTTTTCGCGCTGAATCCCCAACCTCCAGATGAGGATGACGATCAATTACAGGAATGCCCAGGGTCGCGGCCATTTCAAGGTGGTGATCCACCGTGTGAATCGTTCCGAAATGATACGGGATCTCGTGTGTATAGGCTTTTTTCTGCACCCTCCCCGCACCTGTGTATCCCAGGCGAATGGGTGCACCGCTGATGAAGGTGAACAGCGCGGACCGGTCGTTTCGGGCAAGATCCAAGACCATGTCAAATTCAAAACGCCGAAGGTTTCGCGCAAACCGGATCAAGTAACCCATATCCCGCTTTTTCCGGTGGTTGTCAAAAGAAATTACATGATCAATAACCGGTTGATTTTTTATGATATCAGCTGTGTCTGTGTTGACCAGAAAATAAAGTTTTGCCCAAGGCATGGCCATTTTTAGGGCCTGAAGCAATGGGGTGGCAAGAACCGTATCTCCGATATACCGCATTTTAATGACAAGAATGCGTTTTATCTGTTTGGGATGCCAGTGGATCAGCGTCATGATTTTTTCTGTCTGAAAAAAATTTTTTCTGTGTGCCGGCCGATGCGCCTGGCTTTGGCCATCATCCATTTCAGTAAAAACCGATCCCACCGTCCGCGCACCGGATGCCCAAGGTAGCATTCCAACATGAATTTCCGGTCTTCATCATTAAAAACCGGGTCAGGCATGGAATAAAACAGTTCGGCCATGGTTTTGATCCTCCATCGAAAACGCATGGTCCGATTTCTGTCGATCCGCTGAAAATCAAGGAGATTCAGAACAATCCGGCCCTGTTCCAGATCCGGTCCCACCATGACATGGTCGGCATTGAAATCCAGGTGATTGAATCCTGCATCATGCATTTTTCTGGCAAGATCGGCAACAGCCATGAGCACCGGCTTTTTTACGTTTTCCGATAATCTTTCCGGATAGTGCCGGATCAGGGTTTCAAGGGAAACAAAGGGTTCAAGGCCCTGGGTGATCAGAAAGGATTCATAGTTATACCCGAAAAGCCGGTGTTCACCCGCAGCTACCGGCACGGGCGCGGGAAGGCTGTGATCCCTGAAGTCACAGATAGCCCGGAATTCCGACATGCCCGGCGAAAATCCGTGTCCCCGCATACCGCCTATCCACTCACCGAGTGTGGGAGTGGTGGCCACATGGCGCTTGAGATAAAGGGGAGGCAAGGGAGGGGCGTCTTTTTCCGGAAAGCGGTCAATACGGACAATACTCCGCTGCCTGACCTGTTTGACGGGTATTCCGCCCTTAAACCGGTAAACCGCATCCGCTGTTTCCAGTCCCAGTGATTGAAGCAGGGAAAGGTAATCCGGATTGACGATCATGTCTGGAAAAGAAAGAAAAGACCGGGAATCGGTCACGGGATGTTTCCTTATCTAACGCGTTTTCAAATCATTGCCGCTTGGTCCCACTGTGCGATCATATGCTGAAGAATCGGGTTGTGGGCATATCGCGTTTTGAGACGAAGTTCAAACCGCTTCCATCTTCTGTGGATCTTTCTTTGGGCTGCCCATGAAAGATAATTACAGATGGGGATGAAATCCGTGTTTCCGACATTATCAATAATCACCAGTTTTCCACCTGTGTCAGTGGTTTGCTGATACACGATGTTCTTGGCTTTTAAAGGACTGGTGATGATTTCTTCGCTGAACAGGTAGGTTTTGAGATGAGAAAACGCCCGTGATAATCCATCACGGTGAAGGGCGGTCTGTTCCGGTGTGTGGATATACTGCCGCAGCGGCTTTGATATGCTGCCGTCCCTGTCCCTGATCAGTTCAAACACTACGCCAAGCCCCTTGTTTGTACTCACCGTACCGTGAAACCGGGAGAGCAGCTCCCATGAAATACCGCGTTTTTCAAGGTGCTTATAAGCGGATTTCTCAATTCGGGTTTCTCTTTTTCCGCCATGGCCCACCACCACCTTGATGCATAGCGCACTGTTTTCCGGATGAACATAACACTCTCGATTCACGCCGTGGCCGATAAAAAGAGAAGAATCCAAGATATACATGGCAAATCCAATGGACCCCCTTGTTCAATTGCGTCAAAGGGAAGAATCACTGTTTCTCTTTCCATTTGCTGAACTTAAAATCAGGAAGCATCCTATGATGAAAGAATCTGTTGAAGTACCGGGTTATGAGCATATCGCGTTTTGAGGCGGAGTTCAAACCGTTCCCATTTTCGACGGATCTTTCTTTGGGCTGCCCATGAAAGGTAATTGCAGATGGGGATAAAATCGGTATTTCCGATATCGTCAATAATAACGAGTTTTCCTTCTGTGTCCCCAAACTTTTGGTATACCATATTCTGGGCTTTCAGCGCGGTGGTGATGATTTCCTCATGAAGAAGATAGTGCTTTAATGCGGGGATCGCCCGGGATAATCCGTCACCGTGAAGAGCGGTTTGTTCTGGCGCGCCAATATAATAGCTCAGCGGTTTTGATATGTTGCCGTCCCGGTCCCGAATCAGTTCAAAAACCGTCCCCTGTCCCTTGTTGGTGCTTGCCATGCCATAAAACCGGGACAGCATGTCCCATGAAATGCCGCGTTTTTCAAGGCGTCGGTAAGCGGATTGCTCAACCCGGCTTTCCCGTTTTCCGCCATGGCCCACCACCACCTTGATGCACAGATCGCTGTTTTCCGGGTGACGATAACACTCCCGGTTCACGCCAGCGCCGATAAAAAGGGGTTTGTCGAGAATGATGAGACTCGGATCATCAACGGTCACGGGATTTTTCCATGCATACTTGCTCATAAACGCCATTCAACTCTCTCAGATGGCGATCCAGGGTAAAAGATGCGGCTTTTTGGGCGGCTGCGGCAGCCATGGTCCCATCGTTTTCAGGGCCGAATCTCCTTTTGCGTATAAGTACAGTCCGGAACGAAAGATGGCGCACAAGACGCATTGCCAGACCCTGTTTTTCTTCGGATTGAACGGTTCCTGCTCATTCATTTGCGTTTCCTGGCCTTACGATTTGATTCAGTATCTTTTTTCCTTTATCTGTCAAACGATACTTTTGGTACTTGCTGCGCGGGGTATTGGGGATGGTCTGCTCCAATCCCTGGAGCTCATCCAAAAGGTTTTTCAGTGCTTTTTTGAAGTTTCCGGTTCGGGTTGAATACCCGAGTGCAGCAAGCAGTTCTGCCGTTGATTGTGGCCCGTTCATGCAAGCTTTGAGCAGCGCGATCTCTGTCTCGTTCAGTTCATGGGCCTCGACATGGGCCTCGACATGGGCCTCGACATGGGCCTCGACATGTCCCATTGATTGCTCAACAGGGATGATTTTAGCGGTTTTAGCCGGATTCTTGCTGAATTCCGGAACACTGATGAGCATGCGGAGTTATCCCCCTCAATGAGCTGTGGGTCAGCGCCGCCGTACTTTTTTCCGTAGAGCATCATCTTGCGCATACCGGAGCCAAGTTCGTCGGCGCGGTCTATCTCGCGAAAAAAGGCGCTGAGGACGGGATTCTTCTGATACGGCACACAAGTTTCCGGATCAAGAATGCCGAAGCCATGCGGGCGGCTGGGATTATCGGTGATCACCCGTCCATATTCGATAATGAAGCGTGAGGTGGCACCACTTGCGTGTTCCCGGTGAATCAGCATGTTAGAGGCGACTTCCCGGAAAATGTGATCTCTCAGAGAGCGGCGTTCGAAGCCCTCTATATAAAAGGGATCCGGCAGATGTTTCTGAACAAAGGCAAGGATGCGGTCGTAGCTGTCGATCAGGTTGGTAATGACAAGGTCCCGATCATCGTAGCGGTCGACATCGAGCTTGCGCAGCAAAAGGTCTGTGCGGTGAGCAGGGCAGACCTGCCGGATCTGGTTGTCATGCCCGAACAACATGACTCCGGCGAGTGTGACGCCGGATTGTCCGGTGTCGGGATCGACCTGTACCAATTGAGCACTCTGGAGCAAGGTCGCATCGTCCATATCCGCCCAGGGATGGTTCTTGCGGTTGATGCGGACGTGACGACGACAGCGGTCGATTAAATCGGCACGCAGATCGCTTACTTGAATCCAGGGATACACCTTGTTCTCGCTGTAGGTGACCTGTTTTCGCTGGTAAAGCTGTGCCACCTGGGATGTATTGTCGGTGATGTCAAAATCGCCGTCCGCGTTGCGGTCGAAAATACGCCCATTGCAGCGATGTACCTGCGAGCTCTCGGGCACATAAATGCGGAGCAGGGTTTTACCGTCAATTATTACCTCATCCACCGACAGATAGGTGGGCGGGAATATTTTTTGTGGATTGTTCATGGCCGTGACAAAGTTTTTCCGGATTTGCGCTGCTGCATCCGGCTCGATGCCCTGAATATCCCCGTTATCCTGAACACCGAGAAGCAAGGTGCCGCCATGGCGGTTCAAAAAGGCGCAGACGGTTTCATACACTGACTTGGGCAACTGATCGCGGCAGGCCTTGAATTCAAGATCAATGCCTTCGCCGCCAGAAATGAGCATTTTCAGCTGTTTCGCGTTGACATTCACCTCTTTCCTTACGCTCCATCTTGAGTTGACGATTTTCTCTCTGCCTTTGCCCGTTCATACAGCGCCAGCAATTCGCTCAGATGGCGATCCAGGGTAAAAGATGCGGCTTTTTGGGCGGCGGCCGCGCCCATGGTCCAGGGGGCCGGAAGCTGGAGAAAGGTGGTGATGCAGGCAAAAAGCGCTTCCGGATCCTGGGCATCCAGCACATATCCGGTTGATCCGGGGTCAATCACTTCGCTGGCGCCCGCCATGCGGGTGGTGATGACCGGCACCCCGCAGGCCATGGCTTCCAGGCACACATTGCCGAAGGTGTCATCGCTGGTGGGCAGCACAAAAAGATCAGCCGCTGCATATAAGTGTTCCGGATGGGCGTGGTAGCCGATAAACCGGACCTTTTCGCCGATGCCATGCTGGCGGGCAAACCGCAGATACCGGCCCGGCGGATCGCTGCCCGCCACCATGAGCGTAATTGGCTGGTCCTTCAATTTTACCACCGCCTCCAACAAGACCATCAGACCTTTGCGGGAAAAATCATTTCCCAGAAAAAGCAGCAGTTTTTCCGTGGGCTTGATTTGAAACTGAGGCCGGATTTTATTTTTGAAACCTGATACCCGGTCCGGGTTGAATCGGTTTGTATCCACACTGTTGTAAATAACGACAATTTTTTCCGACGGAACGTCATAGTGGTCAAGAATCTGGGTTTTCACAAGGTTTGAAATGGCCAGGATAAACCGGGCCCCGTTTTTCTCAAAAATCCTTTTTTCAAGAAAAGACAATACCTGCCGCCGGGGCCCTGTTTTTTTCAGAAAACGGACGGCTGGATGCGGATATTTCACTGCCATCTGAACGGGATTGATGGTGTCGGACAGACGGAAAATGTCCTGGTCCCAGATGCGCTCCATACTTTGCAGCACATCTGCCTTTAACAGTTTTCCCTGTTTGGCTGCAAAATATGCAAAAGAGAGATTTTTTCCGGGCGAGGAAAAGGGAAACAGCGGAACCGTGTGCAGGGTGACGCCGGGCTTGGGTTCTCCGGCATGACACACCACATGCACATCATGGCCTTTTTGGACCAACGCCTCGGCCAGCAGAACCGTGTCTTTTTCCAGTCCGCCCCGGTTTTGAAAAAAATTTCGGCACACCAGTCCGATTTTCATGATAGCCCCCTGTTCAGAATCAGGTGTTTCGGATTTTTCCAAACAACCCCGCCCGGGTTTCTTTCAACCCAACATTTCAAGAAGGTCGCCGCGACGGAATGTGGCCGAAAGCTGCTGCAATGAAATATCCCGGTCTCCATAGCATTTTCTGAGGGCTTCACTAACTTTTTCCACCGCCTGAGCGTGATACGCGGTCTCGTTATTCTGCAGGTGGCCCAGGAGTTCACCAAAATTGCGATGCGATACATCCTTCAGCACAAGGTTTTGGTCATGGAGCAACTGTATTGCCACAGCGACCCCATCAGGTCATTTCTCCAGTGAGTTCGAGCAGCTTTTTCCGGAAATAAATGAAACTCGGAGATCCATTATTTGCTACATCCATATACGGAGTGATCTTTTCAGCCCACTGAGATTTCTCGGCTCCGACAGCTTGCCAACCTTTTGCGGAAAGTGCGGATGAGCCACCGCTATATACAGCATCCGCCAAGTGCTCCCAGGTGCCGCAAATGGAATCATTTACATATGTATTCAGGACAGCGTCTTTTGCTTTCGGATAGGCGGCTTTCACTGCTGGGATGTCGCCAAGAAACCAAGCCTCACCCTCTTCAATGGAGATGCAAAAACGGGTTTCTGGTTGGGGATTGCAGGCATTCAGGATATTGAAAAGCTCTTGACGAAACGCTTTCTGGCACTTTTCATCAAGGTCGCAAACAAGGATGACGGCAGCCGGATAATCGCTTGGATAATTGGCGAAAGTATTGCCGTACCCACGGAGGAGCTTTGAGAGCTGGTCCAGCAGAATGCGCTTGCTTGCATCTGCCTTGTTAGCAAGGTTTTTCGGAATGCGACCTATGCCTTTATAGGGATGAACATTGAACGTATGGTCATCACCGATGATTTTCGGGACAAGAATATCGAGCGCTTTCTTACCGGACTGGTCTTCAACGAGGATCTCAAAATGCATCCGCTCACCTCGCGTCCAGATAATCGCTATACCAAAGGCCACCCAGCGGCAAACCTTCGGCCACCATGTTCTTGACGATGGCATCATCGCTCGCTCTGCGAATTACTGAATAGCCATCCGATCCCTTTTCCAGAATCCAGACCTCGGCAGGTTCCAAGGCATCAACCAGATAGGGCTGATGGGTCGTAATGAAAACCTGAGATCCTCCCTTACGGCCTGTCGCATGCTCACGGAATTCCTTTGCCAAGGATTCGAGAAGTTTATGGTACAAGCCGTTTTCCGGTTCTTCAATACATAAAAACGGCGGTGGTGTCGGGTCTTCGAGCAACAGAAGATATGCGAATACCTTCAATGTGCCATCAGACATTTGTTGCGAATAAAAAGGGTCTTGAAAACCTTTGTCATTGAACCGTAGCAGCAAGCGACTATCGTTTGTCTTTTCTGTATCAATTTTGTTGATGCCGGGAATTTTCTCGGCAATCCGGTTCAAAATAGCCTGGAAACGCCTTGGATGTTCCCGCTCCATGAATTGCACGACGTTTCCGAGATTATCTCCATGGATGTTGAGATGCTTCTGAGGACCGGCAAGGGGCAGGCTCCTGGCTGCGTCTGGAGTGAAATAACTGAGGTACCACCCTTCGATAAACTTGCGGAACGCGGAAATCCTCGGATGCTGTTTCAATGAACCCAGCGTGGCAATCCCGAGCTTGCGCATGTCGTCAAGCTCGACAACATCGGTTTCTTTAGACTCTTCTTTTGTCTCACCTGATTTAATGGACGCCATCAGATCAAGCAGGTCAAACTCACCTTGTTCTTCATCGATCTGACGGCCTTCTTGATCGCCTTTCCAAACAACACCCTTTCCACTGTTCAACACAAGAAACGAGAAGGGCCAGCCGTGCCTCTGGCCTTTTCGCCTCTGCCTGAGACGTTCTTTCAAGACATAAGGGCGACCTGAACTATCAACATCAATAGATATTTCATATGTGATGGGACGGGCATTCCCATCTTCCTTGTAATAGACCTCGAATCCGATTGGCTCTTTTTGACCTTGCGCCCGGATACGCTCAAATCCTCCCCTGCCGCGAGAATCACACGCCTCTTCTACGCCAAACTTCAAAGCATCCGCAAGAAACCCGAAGGCGTCAAACAACGTGCTCTTGCCAACACCATTCTTGCCGATAACCGCCGTCATGGGTGTGAGAGGCTCGGCCTGCTGCTGATTCCATAGGCGACCAAGTGTGACATCTTTTAACGCCCTGAAGTTCTTTATTCGAAAGCCTTCTATTTTTGCCATTAGTCGCCTCCTGCCTTTCTTCGATAAACCGATCTCGCCTTTTCAAGAAACCACTCAATTGAACTATCTCCAGATACTGCGTAATCATACTCGTGGAGCAGCTCTTGAAGCCTGTGCAGTTCATCAACCATGATTTTCAGGTAGCTTATTGTCTCGGACTGATGCTGAAACCCGTAAGGCGTATCTATCGGTTTAGAGCTGTCATATTCGGTATCGTTGAACTCGATATCCTGTTCGAGTTTCTCAGCGATGTATCCCAAGTAGTTCTCTTGATAGTCAAAATGTCCACCGCTCATTTTATTCGCCTCCCATCCGTGTTACCGTCTGATCTATCCTCCTGTGCCCCTTTATATACTCAGGAATTTATTTTTCAGGCAGGACACGATGAATCGCGCCCCTACTTTTCAAAATCTGAAAACAGCAACATATTGACGGCGCGCAGTTTAACCCGTTCAATGACCTTGCGGCGCGAGGCAGAAGTCCAACTCGTGTTGAACGAAAACCATTACTCATGCGGCGGCCCCCTTTTTTCATGGCACCACCCTGTACAGAACCAGGCTTCCGGATTTTCCAAAAGGCCACTGCTCCAGCTTTTCAAGGTGGCCGGAAACTTCCGGGGGGATGGTTTCAATGGTTATGTTTCCCCAGTTTTCTGAATCCCATACAAAGTAATCAAATCCACCTTCTCGAATCTGTTGCAGCGTACCGACGTCAGGCGAACGAATAAATGTCGCTTCATCAATACAGGGCGCGGCTTCTGCCTGTAAATTGGCAAAGAAATTGATGGCATCAATTTTTTTGAAAGCTCCGCACACGGAAACCGGCCGCCGGCTTTTTTCCAGATCCGCAATATAAAGGCCGATTTCCTTATGAACAACCTGTTTTTTATCATAATTAGCCCTAAGGATCTTGGGCACTAACAGGGTGAGCACCACAAGGCAAATCAGGGCAGCAGCCGTGTTCTGCCGCCAGTTAAACCGGGATTTCAGTGTGGTCATCAGCCATTCCATTCCCGCGCCCATGAAAATCGCTGCCGGGAACAACAATATGGCAGTAAACCGGCCGGTCATCACCCAGTTGTACATGATCTGGGTGTACAGCAGCACAAGGGCCATCAGAGAGAGGGACCAGAGCCAGGCAATACGGCGATCGGTTCGGATTTTTGGCGTCCAGATGACAAGCCCGATCACCAGGGGAATAAAAAGAAGGTATAAAAGGGTTTCCATTATCTGGACCACCAGCACACCCAAGGCGATGAACCAGATGAGGTTCCGGATTTCCTTGAAAAAATACATCGACTCCGTAAAGGGCCAGGTTTCGCAAAGGGTTTTGAGATGCTCCCGGAGCATGTCATATCGGGAGAAAAAACCCATTGCCCGGCTCAGGACCCGTTCTGGCTTGAGAAGCAAGGCAAGATCCAGATCCAGAATCAGGCTGGTGATGATGCCGCCCAGGATGACCATGAAATACGGCAATAGAAAAACAGCCGTGTCTTTCCATCGCCGGGAGCCGGAAAACAGCAGCAAAAATCCAGTGGATACAAGGATGAACAGGCTTCCTTCAATCCGGGTCCAAGCCCCCATGGCAAAACACAGGCTGCTGAGAAAAAGATATGTTGCGCGTGGGATTTCAAGGTGCCGCACAAACACATACAACCCCGTCACGCTGAAAAACCAGAAAATCGGATCCCGGAGCGTGTCCCGGCTCACCATCACATAGGCAGGAAGAATGGCAAAGATCAAGAGGGTCAGCCAAGCCACCGGATCCGAGAAAAACCGCCTCAGCAGCAAATAAAGTGAAATCAAAGCCAGGATGCTGAAAATGATGTTGACCCACTGGGCGGCCATCACCCAGTCTCCGGTCATCCACCGGCTGGCGGCAATCAGCAAAGGGTAGGGGGAAAGGTAAACATAACAGTCCAGTACCTGGGAAAACAGTCCGTAGTAAATGGCTTTGGCCTGCTGAATGTATAAAAATCCATCCGGATTGATCAGGGGAATTCGAAAAAAGACCCAGATTCGGGCCAGAAATCCAAGTGCCACGACGCCCATGGCGCAAACGGAAAAAGTCCGATGGTTCAGATGGATGTCAGACAAAAGGGCAGGGGAGGGAGAGGCCGGCCCGGCCATTTCAGATGCCTGTTGCCGGCAGGGGTTTGGTGTTCCATCGCCGATGAACCCAGAACCACTGGTCCGGGTATTGCCGCACCATGTCTTCAATGGCCTGGTTATAAATGGCGGTATTGGCTTCCACATCCCGATTTTTGTTTCCGGTGTTCACCAAGGGCAAAGGCGGCAGAATGATGGTACGGTACTGGTATTTTTCCTCCCGCACCAGAAACATGGGAACCACCGGGGCCCCGGTTTTGAGGGCCAGAAGCGCCATGCCCGTGTTGGTGCAGGCCGGCATATTAAAAAAGGGCGCAAATACGCCTTCCCGGCGGGCTACATTTTGATCCAGTAAAATGCCTACCAGCTCTCCCTGGCTGAGCCGGTCCAGAATTTTCCGGATACCCTTTTTTTTGGGGATCAGGCGAGCACCGAAACGCGTTCTGAACCGGACAATGAAAGCTTCAAGTGGCTTGAAATCCATGGGACGGTAAACAATGTTGATGGGAAGACCGAACATTTTTCCGGACATCAGCATCAGTTCCCAGTTGCCGAAATGGCCG
>JAJDJS010000002.1 GCA_030267325.1 Desulfosarcina sp. OttesenSCG-928-A07
AATGAAAATGGGCATAAAAACAGATGACTTTTAGCGAAACGGGCATTGACAGTGCTGGAGAATAAAAAAAAACAAACAGATGATACACTTCCGCAAACGCCGGCCCCTGCCAAGGTAAAGTTTGAGGTGTATGGAGAGGAAATGCTCGAAAAACTTGTGAAATCCAGCGGAAACAGCGGCCGTGTGTATCTGCCGCCGGACTGGGTGGGGCGCCATGTCAAAATTATCAGGATTGATTGACAGAAGGCGGTCTGATCATCCGGAAACCTTGGACAGTGCCGCTTAAGATGTAACAATTTGAATTCGTTGCAAAAAAAATCTTCATTGGTTTATTCGCATTAAATAGTTTCAGGCTGTTACAAACGCGACACGACACTATCTAACCCAAGGACAGCATTCGTGGAAGATATTCAGGTCAGGAAACTCAGGGGCGAAGATGCCGATGATATTGCCGCCATCTATGCCGACATTGTTCGGAAGCCTGCGGACGAGAAGTTCAAAAAACTGATTGAAAAACATGCGCGGTACAAAGACGGCTCAATCTGTCTGGTTGCCGAAAAAGACGAACGGGTCGTCGGCTTTCTCATGAGCTATATACTTGAGCTTGGTTTTGGCGTTGAAAAAAGCGCGTGGATTTCCAATCTGGGTGTGGCCGTTACATTTATGGGAAACGGTGTCGGCAGCCATCTCATCCGTTCCGTCATCGCCGAGTATCGCAAAGCAGGCGTTAATCACATTTATACGCCGGTGATTTGGGACTCCACGGACATTCTCTCCTTTTTCAAATCCCAGGGGTTTGACCACAGCCGGTTTCTGATTCTGGAACGGGATATCGAGAAAGGCTAAAGATCTGATTCATGTGAAAACCAATATGGGGCAACACTGCGATTCATCCTGTTTTTTTCTCCTCCTGACGCTCCTGTCCCCTTGGTGTACGTTGGATGCCTCTTCCCTTCATCCCAGCATATCTGCCCCCAATCCTGTTGATGATTTGTTGATTTGCCCAGCTTTCAACATTCAGCAGCACTTTATAACATGCTGACAACAAGACCTTCATCTTCAGCTCAGTGTACTTACAAAAAAACTCAAAACTGCCGGATTTTTCCCGCCCAATATGGAGATAAATCCGAAAGGGAATTTTACGCCCGCGAAACAGGGGCTGCCGTTATAAATCCATACGCTTTAAAATACACGCGACCGTGTATGTCTTGTCCGATGTGTTCGAAATCCATCACTTTCACAAGGAGCTATCATGCAAAAAGAGCCTCACCCACTGATCGGAAAACAGCATCTCATCGAAATCAAGCACCCCATGGTCGATCCCATCGCGGCTTTGCAAATGAAGAAGGGAAAAGTGGTCACCGCAGAGGAGGCCATTGAGCTCATCCGCGACAATGACACCATTGTGACAGCGGGCTTTATCGGCGCCGGCTTTGCCGAAGAACTGGCCATTACCCTCAAGGAGCGATTCCTTAAAACCGGCGGGCCCGGAAACCTCACCTTTACCTATCCGGTGGGCCAGGGAGACGGGAAAAACAGGGGACTGAACCATCTGGCCATGGAAGGGCTGGTGGGAAAGGTCATCTGCGGTCATACCGGCCTTACGCCGGGCCTCGGAAAACTGATCAACGACAACAAAATTTTCGCCTACAATGTTCCCGTGGGCGTCATCACCCAGCTTTACCGCGACATTGCCGCCGGAAAACCGGGAAACCTCACCCATGTGGGACTCGGCACCTTTATCGATCCCCGTGAGGACGGCGGCAAACTCAATGATCTGACCAAAACCCAGGGCGAAGACATCGTCACCCTGATGCCGGTGGATGGAAAGGATTATCTGCTTTATAAATCGTTTCCCATCAACGTGGCCTTTCTGCGGGGCACAACAGCGGATACGGACGGCAATATCACCATGGAAAAAGAGGCCATGGTGCTTTCCGGACTGACCATGGCCCAGGCTGTGCACAACTCCGGCGGCGTGGTGATCGTCCAGGTGGAGCGACTGGCTGACAGCGGGACCCTCAATGCCCGGGATGTGGTCATTCCCGGCATTCTGGTGGACTGTGTTGTTGTGGCCAAACCCGAAAATCACTGGCAGACCTTTAACGCGCCCTACAATGTGGCCTTCAGTTGTGAGCACCGGGTCCCCATGCAGGCGGTTCCCCCGCTGCCCCTGGATGCCCGCAAAGTCATTGCCCGGCGCGCCGCGTTTGAACTGAGACCCAACAGCGTGGTCAACCTCGGCATCGGCATGCCCGAAGGCGTGTCCCGGGTGGCCAATGAGGAACGCATTCTGGAATACTCCACCCTGACGGCGGAATCGGGCATTATCGGCGGACTTCCCATGGGCGGTCTGGATTTCGGGGCCGGCATCAATATTGACGCCCTGATTCCGGAGAACTATCAGTTTGACTTCTATGACGGCGGCGGACTGGACATTGCCTTTCTGGGCATGGCAGAAACTGACGCCGAGGGCAATGTCAACGTGAGCCGGTTCGGTCCCCGGTTTGTGGGTCCGGGTGGATTTATTGATATCAGCCAGAACTCCAAAACCGTCTGTTTCATGGGAATGTTTACCGCCGACGGGCTGGAACTGACCATTGAAAATGATAAAGTCAACATCATCAAGGAAGGCCGGCAGACAAAATTCGTCAAGGCCGTGGAGCAGAAAACCTTCAGTGGAAACTATGCGGCCCAGATCCGGCAGCGGGTGCTGTACATCACCGAGCGCTGTGTTTTCACCCTGGCCGAGGACGGCCTGGAACTCATCGAAATCGCTCCGGGGATCGACCTGGACACCCAGGTTCTGGCCCTGATGGACTTCAAACCCATTATGCGGCGGCCCCCTAAGCTCATGGATCCCAGAATCTTCCGTTTCGGCCGTATGGGCATCAAGGAAGATATGCTCACCATTCCCATCGAAGAACGCTTTACCTATAATGAAGAAGAGAATACCTTCTTCATCAACCTGGAAAACTACTATGTCAAAACACGGGAAGAGGTTCAGCAGATGCGGGAAATCGTTGGTAATATGCTGATGCCGCTGGATAAAAAGGTCCACACCATCGCCAACTATGACAACTTCAATGTCTCGCCCCACCTGATTGATGAATATGTGGCCATGGTCAAATTTTCGGCCGGATTTTATGACAGCGTCAGCCGTTACACCACCAGCACCTTTTTGCGGATGAAGCTCGGCGACGAACTGGAGCGACGGGGTGTTTCCTCGCACATTTATGAAAGCCGGGAAGAAGCCCGCAAGATGATGGCCAGCGCGTAACGCCAAGCATCCGTCATAGCAGCTGGATTCCGCGACTGCGCGGGAATGACAAGGTTGAAGGTACATCCAGCAGGATGCCGCCCATGTGTAAATAAAAAGTGATGGTGCTCCGTTTTTAAAATCCGGAAGCACCATCACTTTTTATTGAGTTGGCTTTCCAGCCGACACGTCCGGCAACCTCATAAGGCATCAGCCTGCCCGCACACAATACTTGGCCGCATACATGTTGCCGGAACCCAGCAGGACATAGCTCATCATGTCATAGCAGTAGCAGTTTCCCGCTGCTGTCAGGCCAGCGGCTTCTATTTTCTGCAGAAAGGTTTCAATGGCCTTCATATGGGTTTTTACCGTCCCTTTATGTGCCAGAACCGCATAGTTTCCTGCGGGTTTGACGTGCAGAAGGGAGCGCGGGGTGGAACGTGTCGCCTGGCAGAAATAATACCGCTCAAAATAATGCGCTTTTTCTATGTCCGTCCAGTCCAGGATAACCCCAAAGGGACTTCGCGGCTTGCGTCCCTGCTTCTCGTAGAAATCAATGTACTCGACAAAGCGCTCGACAAAATCAATCACAGAGTCCTGGGCTGTTCCTTTGGTTGCAACAATTTCAAGGTGCTCTTCCTTCTGCTCTTGCACCCCAAACGCGTCATATGCCAAATTCAGCGCTTCTCTTACCTGGCAGGACATATCGCGGAGCATCGTTTCCCGCTGCGCCAGCCTGGCCCGTTCTTTCTTTACGGTTCGGCGTTTTTCCTCAAGCAGGGACAAAAAATCCCCTGCATCCGTATTGTGGATGTGCGCCCGGATTTCCTTGAGCGAGCTTCCCGTATCCTTGAGCATCGCAATCATATCAAAATCGAAAAATTGCTCCATCCCGTAATACCGGTAGCCATTTCCCGAGACATGCCGCGGCTTGAGCAGATTCTCCCGGTCATAATGAAACAGCGTTTCCTTTGTTGTTTTACACAGCCTGGCAAATTCGCCAGTGGTCAGAAAATTTTTCTTTTTCATGATTCCCGCTTGACTGTTGGGTTACCCAATACCCTATCTTCGCACAATTCATTTGAACCCGGTAAGGGCAGCACGGGTTCAAAGTTGCGGCGCGACAAAATTTCCCCTTGACGCTTGTATCCTGCGAGCTACATATAGATGTATGAACACTGCAAACGTCATCCATGAAACCGATCAGTACGCGGAGTGGTTTAAAAACCTCCGGGATATAAAAGGACGAGCCAGAATAGCAGCCCGCATCGAATCGGCCAGGGCCGGAAATTTCGGTGTTTACAAGGTATTGGATGATGGCGTTTGTGAAATGAAAATAGATTTCGGCCCCGGCTACCGCGTATACTACGCGCAAGAGGGCTTGAATGTATACCTTTTGCTTATCGGCGGAGACAAGTCCACGCAAAAAAAGGATATCTCCAAAGCAAAGGAGATATGGCAGATGATAAAGGAGGAAAGGCAATGAAAAAAATCGCCATCCGTGAATATGAAGCGGCACGATATCTTGATAGCGAAGAAATGATCAGCGAATATCTCGCCGCGTGTCTGGAGGATCCCAACCCGGACGTCTTTCTTGCCGCGCTCGGTGAAGTTGCAAAAGCGCGCGGGGTCGCGCAACTGGCCAAGAAAACAGGCCTTAGTCGGGAAAGTCTTTACAAGACCTTTTCTCCCGGCACCAAACCCCGCTTTGAAACGATTGTCAAAATCACAAACGCCCTTGGTGTTCCGCTGGGCATGAAACAATCCGCGAAACCGGCGCACCCCGCATAAAAGCATACGGAAGTGCCTCCATGCCCACCGTGGTGCCGCGTCTTTGCGAAAAACAAAATCCGGGACACGTCTCGACACGGAAGCGAAAAAAACCGGACAGAAAACAGCCCCCGTTTTCCTTCGCCCGCTAAGAAAAACGCCGGTTCAACGTGCTGAAATTTCAAAAGAGGACCAGACGATAAAGATGCAGATACACAAGATGCGGAAAACAGCCATATGGATTCTGTTGCTCGTTGCGATCACCGGTTGCGACAAACAGGCAGCATCGCCCAATGAACCCGGAGAAGTATGGTATGCCGCCGTAACCCAAGAGCGGCTCACCCTGACCTGTGATCTGCCGGGCCGGGTGTCGGCCCTGGTGGTGTCGGACGTCAGGCCCCAGGTAGACGGCATCATTCTTGAGCGCCTGTTTGAAGAAGGGGCGGATGTGCAAAAGGGGCAGGTCTTGTACCAGATTGATCCAGCCCTGTACCAGGCCACCTACAATACAGCCAAGGCCGCTCTGGCCGAAGCCGAGGCCACGGTGGCGGCCCTGAATGCGCTTGAAAAACGTTATCAGGCATTGGTGAAAACCCATGCGGTCAGCCGGCAGGAACTGGACAACGCCATGGCGGATCATGCACAGGCCAAGGCCCGTGTTGCCAAAGCCAGGGCCGAGCTGGAAACCGCTGCCATCAATCTGGCCTACACCCAGATCAAGGCCCCGGTTTCAGGGCGCATCGGCGCTTCATCCGTGACGCCGGGCGCGCTGGTGACAGCAAACCAGCCTGCGGCCCTGGCCATTATTCAGCAGACAGACCGCGTCTATGTGGACATCAGGCAATCCAGCACAGACACTTTGCGCTTACGCCGGGCCATGGCCCAGGGAAAAATGTCGCCCAACGGCAGTGCCGCAAAGGCGCGCCTGACCCTTGAGGACGGCTCGGCCTATACCCGGGTGACCCACAATCCCGACAGTGACGCGCCGGAATGGATATTGGGCGATCTGCTGTTTTCCGATATTTCGGTCGGCCAGACCACCGGAAGCGTATCCTTGCGCGCTGTGTTCAACAATCCAGACGGACTGCTGCTGCCGGGCATGTATGTGACAGCCACCATAGAAGAAGGGGCGCTGGACAATGCGGTGCTGGTTCCCCACCGCAGCGTGCTGTCCAGCGGATCCGGCGGGCATGTGGTGTTTCTGCTTCACGCAGAATCCGGCAGTGAAACGCTTTTCCGGGTGGAACGCCGTGACGTGCAACTGGACCGGCGATACGGCAGCCACTGGATTATCAAATCCGGCGTGTCCGCAGGCGAACGGCTGGTGGTTGAAGGACTTCAGAAAGCGGTTCCGGGATCGCTGGTCAAAGGCGTTCCGGCACAAAACAAGGATGCTGCGGTTTCCGATGCCGGTGACAGCGTGAAAGGAAAGTAGAAAATGGCTGCTTTTTTTATCAATCGCCCCATTTTCGCCTGGGTGATCGCCATCCTGATCATGATGGGCGGGGCGCTGGCCGTCCGCTTCCTTCCGGTGGCCCAGTATCCTGATATCGCCCTGCCGCAAATCGGCATCTGGGGACAGTATCCGGGCGCTTCGGCGCGCATTGTGGACCAGAGCGTCACCCAGTTGATTGAGCAGCAGATGAAGGGAATCGACAACCTTTTATACATGCGCTCAACCAGTGATTCCTTTGGCAACATGGAGATGTTCTTCACCTTTGCCGCCGGCACCAATATCGACATTGCCCAGGTGCAGGTGCAGAACAAGCTGCAGCAGGCCACGCCCCTGTTGCCCGAAGAGGTGCAGCGCCAGGGCATCCAGGTGTACAAGGCAGTGGAAAACTCCTTTATGGTCATTGCCTTTTATGCAGAAGGCGACATCCTGCGGGCGGGCGATATCAGCGATTATGTGGCCAGCTCCCTGCTTGAACCCCTAAGCCGGGTGCAGGGGGTGGGCAACACCACCCTGTACGGCGGCCAGAATGCCATGCGCATCTGGTGTAATCCCGACAAAATGCGGCAGTTCAAACTCAATCCTCAGGACATTATCGCCGCTGTCCAGGAACAGAACGCCCAGGTGTCGGGCGGGCAGGTGGGCGCGGCCCCGGCCCCGGCCGGGCAGGAAATCAGCATCACGGTAAATGCTTCCTCCCGGCTGGAAACCGTGGAAGAATTCGAGCGTATCCGGCTGCGGGTGGATGAAGACGGGTCTGTGCTGCGCCTGAAAGACGTGGCCCGTATCGAACTGAACGAGGAAAGTTTCATGGCCCGCACCTGGTTCAACCGGCACCAAGGCGTGGGCGTTGCCATTAAGCTTGCTTCCGGGGCCAACGTGCTGGCAACCGCAAACGGCATCAAGGCGGAAATGGAATCCCTTTCCCGGTTTTTTCCGCCGGGCCTTAAGTATGCCTATGCGGATGACCGCGCACCCATTGTGGAAAAATCCATCAGCGCGGTTGTGAAAACCCTGTTTGAAGCCATCGCCCTTGTTGTGGCGGTGATGTTTCTGTTCATGCAGAGCTTTCGCGCCACGCTGATCCCGGCCATTGCCGTTCCGGTGGTCTTGCTGGGCGTGTTTGCGGTGCTGTCCATGGCCGGATTTTCCATCAACATCCTGACCCTGTTCGGCATGGTGCTGGCCATCGGCCTGTTGGTGGATGATGCCATTGTGGTGGTGGAAAACGTGGAACGCCTGATGCAGGACGAGGGCCTTTCGCCCAGGGAAGCGGCCCTGAAATCCATGGGCCAGATCACCGGGGCCCTTGTTGGCGTGGGGGTTGTCATCTCTGCCGTGTTCGTGCCCATGGCCTTTATGTCCGGC
The DNA here is from genome assembly GCA_030267325.1 of Desulfosarcina sp. OttesenSCG-928-A07. GTDB lineage: Bacteria > Desulfobacterota > Desulfobacteria > Desulfobacterales > Desulfosarcinaceae > Desulfosarcina. Next base: position 7,851 of record JAJDJS010000002.1, read on the forward strand.
TCAACCGGCGTCATTTACCGGCAGTTTTCCATCACCATTGTCACGTCAATGGTGCTTTCGGTGATTGTCGCCATTGTGCTGACCCCGGCCCTGTGCGCCACCCTGCTGCGGTCCCATGCCCATGAAACCGGCTCTGGATTTTTCGGAAAATTCAATGCCTGGTTTGACCAAATTATCCACCGCTATGCCGACAGAGTGCAGCGCGTACTGAAAACGCCCTGGCGCTGGACCCTGATTTTTATTGCACTGCTTGTTGTGTGCGTCATCTTGTTTCAGTCGCTGTCCACCGCCTTCCTGCCGGATGAAGACCAGGGGGTGTTGTACGTTGACGTGCAGCTGCCGCCCGGCGCTTCTTTTGCGCGTACCCAGAAAATTCTGGCGGAAATAGACGAGTATTTTCTCACTGAAGAAAAGGCGTCCATCAAAAGCGTCATGTCGGTGATGGGGTTTGGATTCAGCGGAAGCGGTCAGGGGTCTGGCATGGTTTTCCCCTTGCTGAAAGACTGGAGCGAGCGGGGCAAGGGACAAAGCGCGTTCGAGATTATGGAGCGCGCCCAGGCCCGGTTCTCCGCCATCCCCGGCGCGCAGATTTTTGTTCTGGCCCCGCCCGCGATCATGGAACTGGGCACCTCTTCCGGTTTTGACATGGAGCTGATGGATCGCGCGGCAAACGGACATGCCGCCCTGCTGGGGGCCAAAGATCTGCTGCTGCAGGACGCGGCCACCCGACCGGAAATCGCGTACGCCCGCTACAGCGGTCTGGATGATGCTGAACAGTATGAACTTCAAATCGACGGCGACAAGGCTGATGCCCACCGCCTGAGCAAAGGGGATATCAACGGGGCCATCGGCGCGTATTGGGGCGGGGAATACATCAACGATTTTTCGGACAAGGGCCGAACAAAAAAGGTCTATCTGCAGGCCGAGCCGGCGTTTCGTACAGGCATTGACGACTTTTACCGCTACCACGTTCGCAATGCCAAAGGGGAAATGGTGCCGTTTTCCAGTTTTCTTGCCGTCAGCTCCATCACCGCCTCCCCCAAGCTGACCCGCTACCAGGGCGTTCCGTCCGTGAAAATCGAAGGCGCGGCAGCACCGGGAAAAAGCTCCGGACAGGCCATGGCGGCCATTGAGGACGTTGCCGCCAACCTGCCTGCCGGGTTTGACACGGCCTGGACAGGGCTTTCCTTTCAGGAACGGATGTCCGGCAATCAGGCGCCCATGCTCTACGCCATCTCCATCATCGTGGTGTTTTTGAGTCTGGCCGCCCTGTATGAAAGCTGGACGATTCCCTTTGCCGTGCTCATGGCGGTTCCCACCGGCGTCATCGGCGCCCTGGGCGGTATGTACCTGCGCAGCATGAACAACGATATCTACTTTCAGATCGCCCTTCTCACCATTGTTGGCCTGTCTGCCAAGAACTCCATCCTGATCGTGGAGTTTGCCAGACAACTCCATGAAGGCGGGAAAGATCTGTACGCTGCCACCATTGAAGCAGCTCGCTTGCGCCTGCGGCCCATCCTCATGACATCGCTGTGCTTTATTCTGGGGGTTATCCCCCTGGCGGTGAGCAGCGGTGCCGGATCCGGCGCCCAGAACGCGCTCGGCACGGCGGTCATGGCGGGCATGATCACCGCCACCGGACTTGGCATTTATTTTACACCCTTGTTTTTCGTGCTGGTGACGCGGTTTTTTCTCAAAAAAGAAGAAATGGATTAAAGATTTTTAATTTACAGGTAAGTTCTTAGTGGGATAACTTATATGACAAGAGGGCAAAGGGTCTGATATCGTTTTCAACAGGGAGTGCAACAATAAATGACGTCGTAAAAACCCGATTGAAACGGATCGGCATTTTAAGGAAGTGCTGGACACGTATTTACCAGAAGTGATGGGTTGTCCCCGCCCACATAAAACGGCTGTGCATAGGTAGAGGAGAAAGTACTATGAAGAACAGGTATTTTGTCGCTGCAACCTTGCTTCAGGCCCTGTTGTGTGTATCGTTCATTTTCTTTATGGCGCCATGCGATAAGGCCATGGGAGCGGGCAAGGCCGCCTACACGGTGGTGGATCACAGCGAACGTGAAATTCTTCAACAGACCTTTGCCCGGCCGGAAGATGTGACGCTGGCCTGCCTTAGCTGCCATGTGGAAGCCGCGGCTGAGGTGCAGAAGACCATCCACTGGACTATGATCCGACCGACAGATCCTGAGAAGAAAACCGGTAAGGCCGGTATAAGCTTCAACAACTTCTGCATATCCTTGAGCAGCAACGAGCCGCGTTGCACTTCATGCCACATCGGATACGGCTTCGGAGATAAGAACTTCAGTCTTGGCTCTGTGGAAAAAGTGGACTGCCTGGTTTGCCATGATCTTTCCGGCAATTACAGAAAATTCCCGGCAAAGGGCGGTTATCCTGTTACCGAACCTGCTGAGTTTGAAGGCGTAATGTATTACCCCCCGGACTATGCTGTAATTTTCAAGTCTCTGGGACTGCCGGGCAGAAATAACTGCGGAAGCTGCCACTTTTTCGGCGGAGGCGGCGATGGTGTTAAGCATGGGGATCTGGATTCCGCTCTTGGTAACCCCAGCCGCGAGCTGGACGTCCATATGAGCCCCGAAGGCGGAAATTTGCGTTGTCAGGACTGCCACGTAACACGAAAGCATCTCATCGCGGCTCGTGAGTACGGTCCCGTGGATACTGCCGGAAGCGGAGTCCAAATTAAGGCGGTCTGTACGAATTGCCATGGCGAAGCCCCGCACAAGGACGGACACAAAGCCAATACTCATGTGGGCAAGGTAAGCTGCCAGACCTGTCACATACCGGCCTACGCCAGGAAGAACCCCACCAAGATGAGCTGGGACTGGTCAGCCGCTGGAAAACTTAAAGACGGCAAGCCTTATCTGGAAAAAGATGCTGACGGCAACATCATATATGACAGCAAGAAGGGCGTTTTTACCTGGGGAACCAATATAAAACCCGTGTATAAATGGTATTCAGGAGCATTCGGCCGGGTATTGTTTACGGATGAGGTCAGCCCTGAAACCCCCGTTGACGTCAAAAAGGTTTTGGGTACGCCTGGCGGGGATGATTCCAGAATCATGCCCTTTAAGCCTCATCGCGGCAAGCAGCCTTTTGACCCTGTGCTTAAGCGCTTTCTGGCGCCGCATATTTTCGGCAATGACGACACGGCATATTGGACTCATTTTGACTGGCCAAAGGCGCTGAAAGCCGGGCAGGATGCCTTGGGATTGCCATGGAGCGGAAAATATATTTTTGTGGAAACTGTTTATTATCAGCCCATAACCCATATGGTGGCTCCAAAGGAGCAGGCGCTGAAATGCAGTGAATGCCACAGCGCTGAAGGGCGCTTGTCCGGTTTGGCCGGAACAAAATTCAAATAGCAGCGCTTACATGTAACTTTTTACTTGGTATAAAAACATGGGGCCGGTCAAGCAAAGCGTCTGGGTTTTCTGAGAGAAGCGCACAATATATCAGGTACGGCGGCGGTATGCTTGAAATGATCCCCAACCGATTTTCACAAATTACACAAGGAGTATGCGATGAAATCAAGACGCCAGTTCATAGCACAGGCGGCAGGAATAACTGTCGCAGCGGCAGCTGGACCCGCACTGGGCGGTGCGTTAGTTAACGTTGCCAATGCGGCTGAAAAGTCGGATACGCAGACTAACTTGCCGGATACGCAGGCTAACTTGATGGATGCGTTTGCGGGTGAATCACAAGCAAACAGAAAATACCTCACGTTTGCCGATCAGGCGGACCAGGAAGGGCTGCCTCAAGTCGCTCTTTTGTTCCGCGCTATAGCTGAAGCCGAGACCATTCATGCAAAGCACCATTTGCGCTCCGCTGGCAAGGTCGGCAATACGCTGGACAACCTCAAGGCAGCAATGGAAGGCGAAATCTACGAAGCAACCAAGATGTACCCGGAAATGGCAAAAACAGCTGCCAAGGAAGGAAAAACTCAAGTTCAGGAATATTTCAAATGGGCTGATCAGGTAGAGGCAGGCCATGCGGAACTGTATAAAAAGGCAATTGCGGTCAATGGAAAACTCGACAAAACCGATTACTATCTATGCTCCCAGTGCGGCTACACGCATGAAGGAAAATATGAGGATATCTGTCCCGTGTGCGGTGCGGATGGAAGCGCCTTTTATAAATTCGCATAAGTAGCTGACTGAGCAGCCACATCATGAAACGGTTAAGAATGTATTAGGTTGAACATCTCCTCACCCGGTACATGACCGGCCCCATGTTTTTATACCAAGTAAATGGAAGTATCCCCATGAACTGCTATCTTCACGATGAAACCCAAGCTGTCGGCATCTGCGCGCTGTGCGGAAAAGGCGTGTGCCGGGACTGTGGCCTGGATACCCCGGAAATCCTCGGTCTTACCTGTTCGGAGGCGTGTAAACATGAACTTTCCGAGCTGCGGGAGATGAACCAACGCGGTAAAAAAATCTATGGCATCGGCGTCCCCCGAAAAATACCCACCATCGTATGGATGTGGCTACTTTTCGGGCTTCTTTTTGGCGGGTTCGCAGTTTTTCAATATCTTAAAAAGGGTTATCCAGAGTGGTTCCTTATCCTTTTTTCCGGGGCCTGTTTTTTCTTTTCGATCTTTACCTGGTGGCGTTCACGGGATTCGGGACTTCAATATTGAGCCTATCTGACCGTAACAATTCTTCCATCACGCCATCTTTGGCGGCATTGATCATGCCGTTTGGGGCACGGGTTTGTCCCATTGCCGTCATTCCCGCGTGAGAGGGGAGGGGGACGATACCGGATCCATGCCAGTTCATAGCTGGACAGTGCTGAAAAAATACAGACAAATCAGCGACCCTGGTTTTCTCCACCCTGTTAACGCGCTCACCATTTTCCCAATATCCTTTTGGGGTGAAGTTCAGTATAAAAGGGAATGACAAAACAATCACTCCCTGCCACTGAAAGGAACCCTCATGAAAAAAGCATTCAGAATTTTTCCTGTTTTCTCTTTGATTTTTTTCTTTTTTTCCACATCGTCCCTTTATGCGGATTCCGTCGTCCTTCGGTCGGTCCCGCCTGCCGCATCTCCCCAAAAAAGAATTGAGCTGGCCTTTGTCCTGGATACCACAGGCTCCATGACCGGGCTCATTGACGGTGCCAAGAAAAAGATATGGTCCATCGCCAACAGGGTCATTGACAGCCATCCAGACGCGGATATCCGGATGGGGCTGGTGGGATACCGGGATCTGGGGGATGAGTATGTGACCCGGAAATTTCCGCTGACGACAGATGTTCAGACCCTCTATGCCCATCTTCTGGCCTTTGAGGCCGAAGGCGGAGGGGATGCGCCGGAGTCGGTGAACGAGGCCCTTGATGTGGCAGTAACCCAGCTAGGGTGGAGCCCGCCCAAAACGCCCGGAGTCAGCCGGATTCTTTTTCTGGTGGGCGATGCACCGCCCCACATGGATTATAATCAGGACCGGAAATATCCCGAGGTCATCGGAGATGCGGTCCAGCGCGGAATCACCGTCAACACGGTACAGGCCGGGACAGCGGCCCAGACCCAAAAGGTCTGGCAGGAAATGGCCCGCCTCGGCGCAGGCCAATACCTTTCGATTCCCCAGGACGGTGGACGGACCACCATCATTGAAACCCCCTATGACACGGAAATCCGAATTCTCCAGAAGGATCTGAATCTGACCATCATCCCCTATGGTACGTCTGTCCGGCAGGAGAGCGTGAAGGCGAAGGCCAAAATGTATGAAGCCGTGGCGCCCAGTACGGCGGCAGACATGTCTTCGTATGTGAGCAAAACCGGGAGAGGCCGTTCCGCCGTTACCGGGTCCGGAGATCTGGTTGCGGATGTGGAAAAAGGAAAAACCACACTTTCCCAAGTTGCAAAGACTGATCTTCCCGAAAACCTGCAAAAGATGAGTGAGTCGGAAAGAGCGGCCTATCTTGAAACACAAAAGGCCAAACGTGCTGAAGTCTCAAAAGCCCTTGCTGAAAAAATTTCCCAGCGCGACGCCTATATTCAGGAAAAAATGGCGGAAATGCCCACAGATAAGGATTTGCAAGACAGCTTTGACCGGAGCGTCAGCAAAACCCTGCTCAAACAAATCCCTTCGGAAAAATAAGAAAACGCCTGATTTTCAGGTGAAAGGCTGTCCTTTTGAGGCAGCGCCCAGCCCCGGCAACCCGCCTCTTTTCATGGCTATTTGCTTTTTGTGGAAACGACGCTTATTTTTCAAAATGATGATTCTCCATAAAGGCTTGGGAGCGTGCTTTAAGTTGAAAAACGAAAAGACCTCCCAAGCCCCATGCCCATGAAACAAAAACAGGAAAGGAGATGATCCTGTATGGGAAACCGGCTTAAAACCACACTGCTTTTGGCAACCATGACCATTTTGGTGATGGTGGTGGGAAATCTCATTGGCGGACGCCAGGGCATGTTCCTTGCCCTGATCATGGCAGCGGCGATGAATTTTGTCAGCTACTGGTATTCAGACAAACTGGTGCTGAAAATGTACAATGCCCATGAAGTGACCCCGGTGCAGGCACCAGATCTGTATGATATGGTGAAAACCCTGACCCTCCAGGCCAATCTTCCCATGCCGAAAGTTTATGTTATACCGACGGATACGCCCAACGCCTTTGCCACAGGCCGGAACCCGAAGCATGCGGCAGTGGCCGTCACCCAAGGGCTTTTGAATCTCATGGATCGCCAGGAAATCATGGGGGTGTTGGCCCATGAGCTGGCCCATGTGAAAAATCGGGACATCCTTATCAGCACCCTTGCTGCCACCATGGCCGGCGCCATCATGATGCTGGCGTCCATGGCCCGGTGGACCGCTTTTCTGGGGGGATCCAGAAACAGCAACAACAACGGCGGGCTGGGCGCAGTGGGGATGATTCTCATGTCTGTTCTGGCACCCTTTGCCGCCATGATTGTGCAGATGGCGGTATCCCGGTCCCGGGAATACCTGGCCGACGCCACCGGCGCCCGCATTGCCGGAAGCCCTGAAGGTCTTGCCCAGGCCCTTGAAAAACTGGATGCCTATTCCCGGCGGATCCCCATGCAGGCCTCTCCGGCCACAGCCCACATGTTTATTGTAAATCCCCTTTCCGGCGGAGGGCTCCAGAACCTTTTTTCCACCCACCCGCCCATGGATCAGCGCATCCGCCGCCTTCGGGGGACGCCTGCCCCGGACCGCTCAGGACCTTCCGGTCCGCCATCTTCCGGCAGCGAAAAAGATTCGGCCTTCTGGGACCTGATGCAGGGACGGTAAGCACGTGGAATCCCTTTACGATCAAAATGCCCGTGATGCCATTTTTCAGTTGAAACAGGACGCGGTTTTTCTGGCGGATCTTTTTTCTCTTCCGTCAAAACCGGAAATTGAAAAATGGCAGGCTGTGATCGAAAGCCGCCTGCTTCCCCGACTGATGCCCCATTTTCCGCTGGTGGCAGCCATCTGCGGCGGCGGTTCATCGGGAAAAAGCACTCTGTTCAACAGCCTGGCGGGAGAGTCCCTGTCTCCCACCGGCGGACGGGCCGGCATCAACCGTCGAATTCTCATGGGCCTTGGTGCGGCCCACCAAAACACCCCGGAACTGGCTGGCGCCCTGTTTGAACCCCTGGGTGCACGGCCGGCGCTTTTGTCCCACCCAGAAGACCTCACAACACCGGGAAATCCACTGCTTTACTATGCAAAAGGCCTTCCGCCCAATGTGGCCCTGATGGACACACCGGATTTTGACACCGGCGCCATGGACCGGTATCAGAATCGGAAAATGGCTGAAAACGCCCTCCGGGCAGCGGATGTGCTCATCTATATCTTTACCAACGCCAGTTATAACAACCAGGACAATACGGAATTTATCGCCAGCCTGGTGGCATCGGTGGGGGTCCGGGACTGCTTTCTGGTCTACCGGGCGGATCCAGCCTTCAGCGATACGGAAATCCGGAACCATGCCCGCACCGTGGCAGACCATCTGTACAAGGGCGCGGGAGATGCCCATGTCCGGGGCGTCTTTCGGGTGGATGAAGATAACCGGGTGGCAGACGGCACCCGGCCCATGGTGCCAACCCGGGTGGATGCGGAAGGGCCGGGTCTTTTGGATATGCTTTCCCGGATGGACGGCCGTGCGGTGCGGGATGCGCTGAATCAGTCCATTTTAAAAGACGTGATCCACCAGGCAGGCCAATTTTTACAACACGCCCAAAATGCCCGCCGGCTTCTGGCGCTGTACACCCATGGCCTGGAATGGATGGGGCAGGAGATGGCCCGGAAAGCCCTGGCCCATCTTTCCATGGACGCGGTGGTGACGCGGTTTTCAACGCTTTGGCAGAAAAGTGATCCCAAACCCATCTGGCTGATGCGAAAAACCGGAAAAGTGGTGGAATCGCCGCTCCGGCTGATGGTCCGGGCCGGACGCTGGATCCGGAGAAAAGACCGCAAAAAAACATTGTCGCCGGACACACGATCCCAAACTTTGCTGCAAACCGATCTGATCCGGGCGGCCAATGACTTTCGTAAGGCTGTTCTGGACAGCGCCATTGAGGTGCAGCTGCCGGATACGGAACCCGTTGCCGTGGCCATGGGCAAACAGGTTCAAAACCTTGTCGGTACCAATGGTGTAACATGTCGAAAACACGGGAACCGGATGACCCTGACCCTTCCGTTTCCACCGGCCCTTGCAGCCGAGCAGTCAGCCTTGGGTCAGGAAGACTGGTCGCCGGTGATCGAAAAAATGGTCGATACCCAGACCGAACTTCTCACCCTGACCGATGATCTGGACACGGAATTACAGGAACTGGTAACCCGGCAGCGCAGCCAGATGACCGCCATGGACCAGGCTCGCCAGATGGTTTCCGCTATGCTGAACATCATTCCCGCAACAGCTGCGGTTACCTATGTGCTGAGCACCGGGGATCCGGTGGGCGCGGTGGGCATCAAGGTCAAACTGGCCGGTCTGTTCGGACTCAACGATCTGTACGCCCTGGTGGCCATTCCAGCCACCGCCGGCATGAAAAAGGCGGATCTCAAACAACTGGAGACCCTTTTGGCACCGGTGATGAAAATCTGGCTCGCCCACAAACTGGCTGCCGTAGAAAACCTGTTTGAAACCCATATCACCGGCCCCCTTCTCAAACGGGGTCAAGATGTCACAACCCGCGCCGCAGACCGGATCAGCTCCATGGAAATCCATCTGGCCCAATGCCGGCGCATCATGGAGAATATCCGCCCATGATGGATTTACAAACCGCAAGGCTTTCGGCCCTGGCAGAGTTGTCCACCCTCAAGGTCGATATCCGGGAAATGGCGGACGCGCTGGGCGCCGTTTCCTTGTGGCGGCCGGCCAAGGGTCTTGAAATCGCCTGCCAGGAGGGACTCATCCTGATGGACCAGCTGACAGAGCGGTTTGACCGGAAACTGGTGGTCACCCTGGTGGGACCGTCTGGATCCGGAAAATCCACCCTGCTAAACGCCCTGGCCCGTGACGACCACCTTTCCCCATCCGGTCGCAATCGGCCCACAACCCATGAGGTGGTGGTGTTCTGCAAGCAGGAAACAGATGCGGATGATCTGGTGGAGGGCATCGGGCCTGCGCATATCCAGGTCCGGGCCGCATCCTCGGTTGATGCTCTGGACCATGTGATTCTCATTGACACGCCCGATACGGACAGCACCCGGCAGGATCTGCATATTCCCCTTATTCAGCGGACGATTTCTTTGTCTGACGTGCTGATCTGCGTGTTTGACGGCGAAAATCCCAAACGCCGGGATCATACGGATTTTATGACCCCCTATATCCGCCGGTTCAGCGGGAAAAATCTGGTGGTGGTGGTCAACAAATGCGACCGGCTGGATCAGACGGAACTGCGGGAAGTCATTATGCCGGAGTTTTCCCGTTATATTAAAGATGCTTGGCCTGTGGCCCCATCGGCCATACTGTGGGTGTCTGCCCGGTCTCATCTTAACAATCCGGGATGGAGCGAAAATACCCGTCCCCGCCACGGACAGGACCAGTTTGACGCCCTGCACCGGCTGATTGCCGAGACCTTCAACCAGTCCGGATTTTCTGTTGATCGGCGGCTGGAAAATGCCCGTGAAATAAAAACATATCTATCCCACGCCCTAAAGACTGCGGCCGGAAAGGAAGAGGCCCGTCTGCAGACAGCGGTTGAGCAATTGGCAGATGCGGAATCCAAGGCCCTGTCACAGGCGGTAATGGTTTTTCAGGAAGATGAGGACAAAGTGGCGTCAGGGGTCAATGTCCGGTTGTACCAATACCTGGCCCAGCGCTGGGTCGGGCCGGTGGGCTGGCTGGTGGCCGTCTGGGCCCGGATTCTGGTTTTCGGAACAGGCGTGATGGCACTGCTGCGGTTCGGAAACCCATTCAGTCAGGTGGCGGGCGCCATTTCAACAGTCAAACACTTCGGAAAGTCCAGAAAAGACCTGGATGCCGCAGATCACGGTACAGGTGCCGGCCTGGCCTTGTCTGCCTATGACGCCGCCATGGTCCGGGTCTGGCCGGATATTGCTGAAAAACTCGTCAGCGCGGGATTTTCTCCCCGGATTCGAGATGACCGCCAGGCGCCGGGCAGCAGTGCAGTTCTGGGGCTGGAAATTTCAAGGATGTGGAATGAAGCCCTGGACCGGGAACTTTCCCGTGTGGGACAGAGCCTCAGCAAAGGGTGGCTTCAACTTGTTTTCAACCTGCCGGTCGTGGGGGTGATGGGATATGCGGGCTGGCTGACTGCCGTAAATTTTTTCTCAAACACCATTCTCCCGGGTGATTTTTTTGTTCACGCCATCTGGACCATTGTGCTGGTCCTCCTGCTCAGCTTTTTTCTGCTCCAGGTCGTGATCCGCCTGGTGGCCGGGAAAAAACGACTGGTGGAAAAGGTGTTTTTCCGTCTCCGGGAAACCCTTTCCGCTGGCGCCAGCGTGATGGAAAATCCGGTATGGCAGCAGGCCAGACAGGTGCTGGCCATGGCAAAAGGGGCGGACTGAAGGATTTCGCCCCCATTATATATAGATGAAGCGGAGTGATACCATGTGTGATATCAATGTTTTTGTGCTGAAAAACGGCAGGGAAGAAAAAATAATGGAAAATGTGGACGTGATCAGAGAGGTTTCTGGCGGAATCCAGCTTTTCAATATCTTCGGCGAAGAGCAAACCCTAAAGGCAAAAATGGTGTACTACAACAACAGCGAAAAGCGAATGGTCTTTCAGCCCGTATAATTCCGCCCCAATGATCATCAGCCTCACCAACGCGAAGCGTGTTGCGACCACCCGATTTTTCCGGAGGAAAACACCGCCCGTCAAGACAGGTGCGCTTTCCTGACGCACCCTGCGGGCGGCGATAAGGATCAGGAGGTCATGGGGGCTCGCGTTTTGGCAGAGATGATGGGCGTATTAAAAATCAGTGCTGAAAGATCATTATCGCGGGTAATGTCAAGTTTCAACTGGTCCGTATCAATGACAAAATAACGGGAGATCACTTCGACAATCTCTTTCTGCATCTCTTGGAGAACATCGTCGGAAACTTCCAATCGATCGTAGACCAGGGCAAACTGCAACCTTTTTTTGGCTGCCTCTTTACTGTTTCCCTTAAGGAACCATTTTTTTAAGAAACCATTTAATAACATGGGTCTTTCCCTATTTCCCGAAGCCAATTTTTGAGGCAATTCTTCCCCAGAGTGATTTGGGCGCACGTGGAACTTCTATGGGCAGGTCAGGATGGCCGTTCAGCCGCATGGCGATTCGCGTAAAGGCCTGTCCGGCTTTGGAGTTTTCCTGCATCACCAGGGGAATACCCGTATTGGTGGAAACCACCACATCTTCATCCGCCTGAACCAGTCCCACCAGATCAATGGAAAGCACATCCACCACATCCTGATGGCTGAGCATATCTCCCCGTTCCACCATGATCGGAACAATACGGTTGATCAACAGCCGGGATGTAATCTCCTTGGCATACAAAAGACCGATCACCCGGTCCGCATCCCGAACCGCTGAGATTTCCGGGGTACACACCACCACCGCTTCATCAGCGGCAGCAATGGCATTTTCAAACCCGCGTTCAATTCCCGCCGGACAATCCATCAGAATAAAGTCAAACTCTGCCCGCAGTTTTTTTGAAACCCGGACCATGTCCTGGGGCGTAATCGCGTCCTTGTTGTCGCTCTGGGAGGCCGGTATCAGATAAAGGTTGTCAATGCGCCGGCTTTTGATGGTTGCCTGTTGTAGTTTGCATTTGTTTCGAATCACATCAACAATGTTGAAAACGATCCGGTTTTCAAGCCCCATGACCACATCAAGATTCCGGAGGCCAATATCCATATCCACGACAACCACTTTTTTTCCCGCCAGCGCCAGTGCTGCACCGATGGAGGCAGTTGCAGTGGTTTTCCCGACACCGCCTTTTCCGGATGAGATTACAATAATTCTGCCTTGCACGATTCACCTCTGTTATACGTATGCGTTTTGGAAGTTGGCTGAACCCGGATGGTCGGATAAGCGATTTTTCAAAACGATGGTCTCAAATTTTATTACCGGATGATCGGCCAAGGCATCCGCCTGAACGGATTGGCGGCCTGGTATTCATCAACAACAATAACGTCATTTTCAATGTGCGCAAATTCGAATCGGCCCTGACTTCCCTGTGGAAGACCGGCAGCCACAAGACCGGCAATCTTGACCTGAGTAGGACGAAAATCAAGAGACAGAATGATGGCATCCGGATTATTGGGCTGGCCTGCGGCGGCGATTCCCTGCAGGCTTCCGATAATGAGAATATCGCCGCCCGCCACCAGCTCACATCCCGGATTCACATCGCCCATAATGATGAGATGCTTTTTGGCGGTTATGCGTTGCCCGGATCGAATCCGGCCGGCCATCAGCACCGTATCGCTGGTGGATCGAAAAGTACTGTTATTTTTTCTGGTCTCGGTTTCCTTGTGCCGCACCACCACAGTCGGTGCAGGTGGAGCCGTGGTTCGGGAGGCTTCCTGGCTGGCGGCATATTCTCCCGGTGAAACAATCTCTTTCAGACCAAAGGTTTTCTCAAGATAGGAGCGGAACTGATGGTAACGACCGCCGTTTTTGTCGTCACCGGCATTGAGTACCACACGAACCACCTGGGCCATGTGTTTCAGCGGCTCAAAAGTCTTTTCCAGTTCAGACTGGACCGCCTCAATGGGAGCATCGGGTGCAATGGTTACCCAAAGACTGTTTCCCAACCCTTTCACACGAACCGATGGCGTTTCTCCACTCATTGATCTTGCGGTATTCTCTGTATGGGTATGTTGTACGAATAATAAACTAGGGCAGTTTAATGAAAAGATATCTTGTATGTCAAGTTAGAAAAATTCATCCCTATCTGCTGAGGCTCACGGCTTTGTGCCCACATGGGCCACGCTGATGCCGCCTGTCATGCTTTGCCAGGATACTTCCTTCAGGCCGCAGGCTTCCTCCAAGAGGGCGGCCAGTTCATCCGGAAGGGGGAACATGCGAATGGTTTCGGGCAGACACGCATAAGATTCGGCCGATCCCACCAACACCCGGCCCAGAAAGGGCATGACGGCAAAAGAATAAAAATCGTAAAGCTGGCGGAACAGGGGGTTGACGGGCCGTGAAAACTCCAGGCAGAGGAGTTTTCCGCCGGGCCGCAGCACCCGGACCATCTCGGAAAAACCTTGTTTGAGGTGGGTCAGATTCCGGATGCCGAATCCCACCATCACATGGTCAAAGGTATTTTCCGGAAACGGAAGGGCCTCGGCATTTCCCTGAACATACTGGATGATGCGGGCGCGGTCCGGAAACGGATCAATTTTTTTCCGCCCTGCCGCCATCATGGCCTGATTGATATCAAAGATCGTGACGCTTCCGGTTGACCCGGTTTGGCTTGCCGCCAGAATGGAAAGGTCGCCCGTACCGCCGCAGACATCCAGAATCCGGTCACCGGACCGGATACCCAGCATCCGAACGGCTGTGCGCTTCCAGACCGCCTGGATCCCAAAACTGAGAAGAGAATTCATAAAATCGTACTTGGGTGCCACCCGGTCAAAATGGATCCGCACCGCTCCGGCTTTTTTGTTTTCCTCAAAAACCCGCACCCCGAAACGGGCTTTTCCGGTACGGCGAATATAGTCGTCAAGCTGCTCCTGGCGTTTTTCACCGTCAAACCAGCGGGGGCCGTGCCACAACACCATGACAGTCCTTTCGTAGGGGCATGAGTCTTCCTGTTAGACAGACCGCCGAAAATGCATCATATAATTCATGGCCGTGCTGTTGCACAGTCGCACATAGTTGATAAAGGGAAGATACCGCAGACCGGTGAGGTGAACCCGTACCAGCCCGGCCTTTATTCCCCACTTGTTGAGTTCCTCAGGTTTTACCAGCTTTTCGTACCGATGTGTCCCTTTTCCCACAATATGCAGAACATTTTCCGACGCCCAGATCACCAGGAGCCGGGCCAGCCAGGTCCGGTTGACTGTGGCGAAAAAAACATGGCCTCCGGGTTTTGTGAGATGTGCGCAGGCCCTGATGACGGAGGCGGGATCCGGCACATGCTCAATGAGTTCCATGCAGACCACGCCGTCAAATCGCTCCGGCGCTTCCTGGGCCAGGGCTTCCGCCGTGGCCTTACGATAATCAATATCGAAACCAGATGCTGCCATATGGTACCGGGCAGCGGAAAGTCCGGCCTCGGAAAAATCAATCCCTGTCACCCGAGCTCCTTTTGAAGCCAGTGCCTCGGAAAAAAGACCGCCCCCGCACCCCACGTCCAGTATGGCAGCATCCTTCAGCGGCATACGATCCGCCACATAGGAAAGTCGCACTGGGTTGATTTCGTGAAGAGCCCCAAGCGGACCTTTGGCATCCCACCAGAAGTCCGCCATATGGGAAAACCGGGAGAGTTCAGAAGGGTCGATATTTTCACAAACCGTCATGGCAATTTATTCTTGAAGATAGGGTCAGGAATGCGGCGCTACCGGTAACGTGCTGCCAGCATCATATATTCGTCCGCTTCGGCGGCTCGTCCCCGGCGTCTGCAGCCGGTCGCATAAATAGCGCATTTGGTTTCCAACATGGCAATGGCCGCGCCCCGCTGCCCGGCTGAAAGGCAATTGCGATCCAGAAGCTTTGAGATGGACCGGATGCGAAACTTGTCCAGCTCCGGCATCCGGGAAAGCTGATCGCTGTGGCCGCCGTATTTGACCACAAGCGGAACATCCAACAAATAAATCGGATAGTTCCAGGCAATGCGCAGCCAGAGGTCATAATCCTCACAGGCGGGAAGGGATTCGTCAAACAGCCCCACCTCATCCAGCAAAGACCGCCTTATCATCACCGCCGAGGGACTGACCAGGCACAAGCCCAAGCTTCGCTCAAAGATCATGCCGCTTTCCTTGCGGTGCCGCTTTCCCGGATTGACCCGCACGCCGTTCCGAACCCAGGTTTCGCCGGTCTGGCAGATCAAGGCCTCGGGCTGCATCTGGAAAAAATCCACCTGTTGGGCGAGTTTTTCCGGCAGCCAGGTGTCATCTGAGTCCAGAAACGCGACAAACTCACTTGCGGACGCGAGGATGCCGGTGTTTCGCGCGGCACTGACGCCTTTGTTGGACTGGCGAATGACCGTGACCTCGCCTGCAATACCGGTGTTCAGCCAACTATCGGTTCCGTCCGTGGACCCATCATCCACAATGATCAGTTCCATGGACCGGAAGGACTGGGACAACACCGACGCCACCGCCTTTTTTAGAAAAGGCAACCGATTATAGGTGGGAATGATGACCGATACAAGGGGGGATGGTTTCCGCACTTCATCTTTCTCCGGGATGCACGCACAGGGATCTTCCTCTGTCAAAGGACACAAAAAAGGAGGAAACAAAGTGAAAAGCCGGCGATGCGGGATCACCGGCTTTTCACTTAAAATGAGAAGTCTTCACATGTGAACGTCAATCAGGGGGAGCTTTTATGAATTCACTTCTTCCATATAGTTGCCAATCCACATTGCGTTATCCGCATCTGTAATAACGCCCGGCAAGCTTTTCGCCGCCTGCTCAAAAGCCATGTCGGCCAGCTCCATTTTGAGCTTCTCTTTTTCCATCAAAATATGGTTTTCCATTTTGGTCCGGACCGATTGAATCATCAGGGCGGCCTGGGACCGGGCCTGGTCAATCAGGGCCTGCTTTCTGGCTTCGCCCTGGGAAATCAGGCGTTCTTTCATTTCCGCCAGCCGCTGCCGGTTTTCATCGGTATGGCGTCTTGCGGAATCAATTTCCGCCAGGCATTTTTCTTTTTCTTCTTCAAGGGCGGTCAGTTCTGCGGAGATAGCCGAGCGTTGTCCGGCAAGAAAATCTTTGATGGGAACACGGCCGAATTTGAAAATAACACCCGCAAGGATGGAAAAATTCACCCACGCCATCACAGTATCCCAGGTTTCCCGCCAATCGCCTGATCCGGATGCCGCCGCTATCCCCGGAGCCAGCACCACGACCATAAAAACCAGGATCGGCACACCTGATGTTTGATTTTGACACCGCCTTTTTCGCCGATTTACCTTCATTGCAGCCTCCGATGCAGGACTTTTTCCATGATCAGGGTGGTCAGAACGTCTACTTCCGTGGTCAGCCGGGACCGTACCTCCGTAATCTGCTGATTCACACTGGCCTCGGTTTCGTGACGGATATCGGTGATTTCCGTCCGGGCGGAAGCCAGAATGCCGGAAACATCATGGTCCGCCTCTTCCTCCAGCCGGGTCACCATGACATGGGCTTCGTGCAGAAGATTTACCCGCTCGGCGTCAATGTCTTTGTTCAGATCATCCATATCAGACTTGGCCGTATCAATTTCCGAGCGGATTGTCTCAAGGTAAGCGCTCCGCTCCGATCGGACGGCAATTAGCGGGCGAATCATGATCCGGTTCATGATATACAAAAAGAGCAGAAACGATAAGAGCAGGATAAAAAACGTTTCGTTGATGCTGATCAGTGCCGTGGCGTTGATGATCTCCATGGTCCATCACCCCGTCAGTTCAGACTCAAACATCACGGTCTGTCCTCGCTTTATGATGAGGAAAAAGCCGGCCTCAACCCAAAAACAGTACAGGCGTGGTGTTCTTGTGTTGTTAAACCACAAAAATCAGAAGCAGGGCCACAACAAGGGAGTAAATACCTGTTGATTCGGTAACCGCCTGGCCCACCAGCATGGTCCGGGTCAGAAGGCCGGCCTGTTCCGGGTTTTTCCCGATGGCCTCACATGCCTTTGCCGCTGCATAGCCTTCACCCACACCCGGTCCGATGGCGCCCAGTCCCATGGAAAATGCCGCACCCAGAAATGCTGCCGCTTTAACGATATCCGCACCTTCGATTGCCATTTTTTTCTCCTCCTGTGAAGAATAATGTAGCTTGATAGAGACAGAATAAAATTTTTCAGCCGGAATTGGCTAAACAACAAAAATAAGAATCAATGAAATAACCAGAGAATAAATACCCGTTGATTCGGAAACCGCCTGCCCCACCAGCATCACCCGGGTAATGGTGGGAATGGCCTTGCTGTTTCTGGACATCCAGTCCACAGCGTTGCGGGCGGTCAGGCCCTCGCCGATACCGGGTCCCAAAGCGCCGATGCCCATGCACAAACCTGCGGAAAAGAGCGCCACACCCGGCGCGATCTGATCGGTTGCGGGAAAGTTGCCGAACATCAGGATAAAACTGATCAAAAGACCGTAAATGGCTGTGGTTTCGGTGACCGCCTGGCCCACCAGCATCATTTTGGTGATGGTGCCTGCAGCTTCGGGCTGACGGGCAACGCCCCGTGAAGCGGCGCTGGCCACCAGTCCGTCACCCACGCCGGAGCCGATGGCCCCAAGCCCGGAGGCGAGCCCGGCACCCAGAATCGCACCGATAGTCGGCCATGGGGCATGGGAGGAATAATCCAGCAGCAACAGGATCAGCGAGGTGACCAGGGCAAAAATGGCCGGAGTCTGGCTGACGGCAGTACCCACCAGCATGTTCATCCGGATCGAATCGCTGGCACCGGGCTGACGGGCAATGCCATGACAGGCCTCGGCCGCCGCCACGCCAGAACCCATACCCGAGCCAAGTGCCCCTGTCCCCATGCAGATGCCGGCCGAAAGCACCACTGCGGCCGTAATCAGCGTCTGGGACGAAAAAGGAGTGAACAGCAAAATCATGGCGATGACCAGACTGAAAATCGAAGCAGATTCAGTCACGGCCTGGCCCACCAGCATGGAGGTGAGAATGTCTCCAGTTGCGTTCGGGTTTCTGGATATGGCCGTATTGGCCGCCGCTGCTGTGTACCCTTCACAGACCGCTGATCCGATGGCACCGAATCCCATGGCCGCACCGGCTCCCAAAAAAGAAGCCACCTTCACACATGTTTCGATATCCATACTTATTTAACCTGTATTGAGATGTAAACAAGCGTTAACATTGTGAAAACAAAGGCCTGAATGGCGCCCACAAAAAGTCCGAAAAACGCGTTGAGAAACGGCGGCAGCACAAGGCTGAAACACAGGTAGGACACCACCATGATGATGATCGACCCGCCCATGATGTTGCCGAACAAACGGAAGGAGATGGATACCACCTTGGCCAGCTCGCCGATCAGGTTCAGGGGCATCATGATGAAAAATGGCTCAAAATAACCTTTTAAATATTCTTTGATCCCTTTACTTCGGATGCCCACATAGTGGGAAAGCACAAACCCCAGAAAACCCATGCTCAGGGTGGTGTTGAGATCCTTGGTGGGCTCTTCCATGGGCGGAAAAATGCCGATCCAGTTGCAGAGCAACAGAAACAGAAACAGCGCAATGGCCAGCGGCGCATAGGTTTTGGCCAGATCCGGCCCCACAACGTCTTCTGTCAAATCATAAAGATTGGAGACAAAGAGCTCACCGACAACCTGCACGGTGTGGGGGACCATTCCCTTTTTTCGCGTGGTAAAAAATCCGAAGAGCAGCAAAAGCCCCATGACAATCCAGCTGTAGAAAATCACATCCAGATTGAAGGTGAGGGTGTACCCTGACACATGAACGAGAAGCTGATGAACCTGGCCCAAATCTTCCATATAAATATACCTTTTTTCACTTTCCCTGGAAAAATGAAGTTTTGATAGAAATGTTCTGGTAAAGATGATCGGCCAGAATAACGATCTGAACCACAAACAACCCCACAATGGTCGCCACCAAGTTGAACCTTTGGAATTTGATGGCAATAATCACCGGTACGGCAAGAAACAGATATCGGAAAAACAGATTTCGGAATGCGGAGAAAGAAGCTTTCACACGGTCGGTGTGGAGATTTTTGTGGAGTGTCCGGGCCATCCAGATAAAATTGAGACTGCTGAAAAACCCGCCCAGCACCAATCCGCGACAGACGGTTTTGTGTCCCAGGACCAGCGCTATCAACCCAGCAAAAACAGCCAAGGCAAATGCCTTGGAGCTGTAGCTTCTCTGAATTTTATGAAGGGTTGGCGCGGTGGTCATCAGAATCGTCCTTTGGCTTGGGATCCGTTACCTCAATGATCTGCCGGTAACAGACATTTGCCCCGCCGGCAATGCCCAGAAGGATGAAAATGGTGGTAAATACCCCTTTTAAGCCTGTCCATTTGTCAAGATAATGACCGACAAAAAGACAAAAAAGAATGCAACCCACCATCGTCAGGCCAAGCTGCGTGACAATCGCCAGATTGTCAACCCAGTCCCGGTCTGTTTGATAATTAAAAATCCGGCTGCCACGTCTTTTCTGGCGGCCCGTTGTTGAGTTGATCTTTTTTTCCATTATATCCAAACAAGTCAGAATAAATGCACGGGGGCTCTAACCCCCTCAACAGATCGAATTCAACAGGCTTTGGATATTTTTAGAGCTGTCCGGTCCTGCGCACTTGGGACCGGAAAACATCTCAACTCGATTTTTACCTAATTATTCACAGAGTCCATAACAAATCATATTTTTCATTGTCAAGCGTCATAATGAATTGCATTTGACCGATTCCTGAAAAACAGAGATGAGATCAGGCGATTTGATACCTGCTTTTTTGTCTCGGCACCACGCCTTTGGATGATATCCATGACCGATGAAACCTGTTGACCCTCTTTGCGCGGATTGTTATGGATAAGCCATACAGATACGGCAAAATTCGAACGCTAACCTCTCCCAATGATATGATGGGTATGAACGATACAGCGCAGCTACCGTTTGTTCTGGACACCGAATCCCTAAAGGCAGACGCCACGGCCAGTGGTTTTCCGGAACGTTATACGGTCAAGGAAACGGGCGGTGAACGCATTCTCACCTGCCTTGAAGCGCCCAACCTCCAGGTAATGATCAAGTCGGGGTTTACAGTTTCCGCCTCAGCCGCCAAAAAATACCCCCCAGGCACCATTTTTCTGGACGGCGCGGCCCAGGCCGAACCGTTTCTCGATCACGAGCGTAAAGTCTACAACCTGGACCATCACGAAGGCTGCGTCCGCACCTTTACCTTTGCCACCTGCGAGCAGGCCCTGATCATGTGCCTAAAGGGACTCAACCTGCGGGATCAGGAATGGAAAATCTTTGCCAACGAGCCGGATCTGGACACCGTTCTGGCCATCTGGATTCTGCTGAACCATCAACGGGTCAATAATCGCGAGGCCATCAACCGGAATTTTCTTATAACGCTTGTCCGCCTGGAAGGCGTGATTGACGCCCTTGGCCTTGAGATGCGGGAGATGTGCGGATTTTCACCGGATCTGATGGAAAAACTCATGGGGGTGATTGATGCGTTGCGGGCGGAGGAGCTGGAGCTTAAAAAATCCAACCTCTGGGCAGAGACCGATTTTGCCGATTACACCCTGCGCATTCTGCGTAAATTGGACCAATTTCTCATCAATATCGAGCATTTGAACGACTTCAAGGGGATCGAGGAACTGGCCCGGGTGGATCTGATCAACAATCGGATTGCCATTGTGGTCGCATCAGAGCTGGGAATTTACGAGATTGAGCCTTACCTGACCAAAGTTTATGGAAACCGGGTGGGGTGGGTGGCCTTACGCAGGGGAAACAACGATTACACCCTGCGGCAGATGGATCTTTTCATGCCCGTCACCCTGGAAGATGTTTACCAGCGGCTGAATTATATCGATCCGGCGGTCAAGGGCCGCATGGGCACCAACAGGTGGGGCGGATCCGGCGATATCGGGGGGTCACCACGGGGTTTCGGCACCCGGCTGACACCCGCGGAAATTGCCTCTGCCTGCCGGGATGTCATTGAAAAACGCAGCGATATCCGCCAAGTCAAGCGATTTTTACTCAGCGCGGGCGTTTTGCTCTTGATTCTCTTGGCCGCATTCGGCATCACCAGCGGATGGAAAGGGTTCCAGGATCTTCTGCCTGCCCCCCTGAGGCTGCCGCTGTACAATCAGGCGCTTATTTTTTATGGGGCTTTGCTGGTTATTACCCTCATCGGTCTTTCCATCCTGGCCTTCCGTCGTCCCTGGCAGTTCGGCATTATGTTTCCGGTGGGAAAAACTTGGTGGTGTTTGCTTCCTGTGGCGATTCTCTGCGGACTCACCGGAAAAATAATTGTGCCGGGAAACACCATTATCACAGACAACATCTATGTTTTCTGGACCACGACCCTGGTTCTGATTCCATTTTCCCTGGAGCTGCTTTTCCTCGGGTTGGTGCATGGCATGATGGCACAACTGGCCAGTATCCAGGACGCCAACAGCCGATGGTTTTTTTCCGGCCCCACCATCGGCACGGCCATTTTGTACGCAGTGACTGTGGGCGCCCAGATCCTTCTTTTGTCATCCCGTCCCCTTGCCACCCTGACCAGCCTTACCTTCATTCAATATGTTGTGGTGGCGCTGGCTTTCGCCATTGGCGCCGGGATGATCCGGGAGCGATCCCACAGTATTCTGCCGGCGTGGCTGTTCCATGCCCTTGCGGTTCTGACGGCGGTTCTGGTTTATGGGTGAGGATAAAAACCCCATCTGACGCCCATGGTTTTCCCGAAAGCGTGCTTCCTCCATGGTGGACAACACAACATCTGCCAGCACCATCGCCATCAATGAAGTTCAGTTGCTGCTCGCAGAAAAACGGACTTCACTGGCCGTCATGCGAACCGGTATCGCCATCTTGGCCCTGCCCGTCACTATCGCCAGCCTGCTGATCGTCACTTCCCGATATTATGATGTATGGCGTACGCTTCAGTTGCTGATTCCGGTGGCGCTGATCAATCTGGCGCTGACCGGCTTGGGCGCCTGGTTGGTGGTCCGGTCTGTCGTCAAAATGCGCCGGTATGAGCGGATGATTGTTCAGATTAAAAACAAACACAGCATGATACAGGAATTTATCGACTAGATAGTGCCGTCTTGCGATTGTGACATCTTGAAATCATTGAGTATCAAAAAACAAGGGTCTTGTTTGATGTAAGCAATTCAAATCGTTATATTTCTTAAAGTGACACGATCTAACGCCGTTTGCAATTGCATGTTCCCACTTTCTTTTTTCAGGTATGATTTCCCTTTATGGCCGGCGAACCCCATGGAGAGAAAAAAGGATGTGCGCCTGTCAACTCAACCCTTGTCCGGGGAAAGGACCTGCCATGTTGCCTTCCAACAAAACCAAGATTATCTGCACCATCGGACCGGCCTCGGCGTCACCGGAAATTCTGGTTCAACTGATTCGGGCGGGAATGAACATTGCCCGTCTCAATTTTTCCCACGGCGAGTTCAGCAGCCATGCCAGGGATATTCAGATGATCCGGAAGGCAGCAAAAACCGCCGGATATCCGGTGGCTATCATGGCGGATCTGCCCGGCCCGAAAATCCGTATCGGAGAACTTTCCCAAGATGCCTTTGTTTTGAAACCCGGCCAACCGCTTATTCTCACCACGGAAACCATCAGCGGAACAGACCAGCGGATCAGCGTCAATTTTGAACGGCTTCCCACTGTGGTGAAAAAAGGGGACCGCATTTACATTAATGACGGCTTTATCCAGCTTAACGTTTTGTCTGTGGCCCCGCCGGAAGTCCGGTGCGAAGTGGCGGTGGGCGGCATCATCCGGTCCCGGAAGGGCCTCAACATCCCGGATGTGGACCTTGGCATCTCTGCCTTTACGGACCATGATCGCGAGTGTATGGCCTTTGCCCTTGAACACGGTGTGGATGCCGTCAGCCAGTCCTTTGTGGAAAGTGCCGCAGATATTGCCGTGGTTCGGGAGACAGCCCATACCATGGGGTACGATCCTTTTATCATTGCCAAAATTGAGCGGTCCCGGGCAGTTGAAAACCTTTCCGGCATCCTTGAAGCCACCGACGGCATCATGGTGGCCCGGGGCGATCTGGGTGTTGAGATCCCCATTGCCCAGATTCCGTCGATTCAGAAAAAAATCATGAAAATGGCCAATCATTTGGGAAAACCCGTCATCACCGCCACCCAGATGCTGGAATCCATGACCACCAACCGGCTGCCCACCCGGGCGGAAGCAACAGACGTGGCCAACGCCATATTGGACGGCACCGACTGTGTGATGCTGTCCGGAGAATCGGCTGTGGGCAGCTATCCGGTGGAGGCGGCGGCCATGCTGCGGGAAATCGCAACGGACATTGAACCGAACCGCCCCCTTTACAGTGCACCCAGAGAGACCTTTTTATCTACCGCCGACTGTCCGCTGTCAGAGATTATTGCATCCAATGTGGCCGACACCATCAACCGTATCGATGCGGCCGTGGTCATCACCCCCACCCGGAGCGGCACCACTGCCCGCCGGATTTCCCGTTTCCGGCCGCCCATATGGATCGCCGCCGTCACATCCTTGCAGAAAACCTATCAGGAACTTTTGTTTTCCTACGGCGTTCTGCCGGTCCTGGAACCCGATCACCCCGAAGACTGGCGGCCGTGGATCCGGGATTGGCTGGCCACGCAGCAGGAACCGGCAGATATCGTCATTCTGACAGAAGGACCCTCTCAAAAATATCCCCATCGCAACAACCGGATGGAGGTGATCAGCCTCAGCGCCGTGGATTCGGCCGACCGGGTGTGAAGCAGAAAGACAGACATGATTACACTGGACAAAACCCGGCAGCGTAAAATCCACACACGGACCCTCGCGGTGGATATCTTTGAAGGCGCATCCCCAGACACCCTTGTGATTGAAGGCGCCTTACAGGACCGGCGCCATATGGATACCCATTTTCCCGACGGAAAGGTGAATCCGCCCTATGTCGTCCACCACATGGTCATCCGGATGGCAATTCACCTGCCGGAAAACACCATTACAGATATTGAGGTGGACATGCCCACCATTCCCAATGCAGACTGTATTGACACGAAAAATTCCCTGGAACCCATCATCGGTCTCCGGGTTGCGGCGGGGTTTATGTCAGCGGTGAGAAAGCGGATTCCCCGGAAAGACGGATGCACCCATCTTCTGGAACTGCTCACCGCCATGGCGCCGGCCGTGTTTCAGGGCGCCTGGAGCGCCCGGGTCAGCCGCCCCATTGACTCGGAAACCTTCCGCCGGATGTCCGGTGGATTAAAAAATACCTGTTATGCCTGGCGGGAGGAGGGAGAGCTGGTCAGAACCCGAATCGGTGTCACGTCTGACGCAGAGGGTCAAAATACCTGAAAAAGCAATGACCACATTGAATCCTGACAGGTTCTAAGAAGGGGTTTGGAGACACGCCCGCTCATCCAAAAAGATGGAGAGAAAAAATACGCCCGGCATGCATGAAGTCTTGGACAAATCACCTGAACGGAGTCCTTTATGACGTTATTTCCCGTGACCCCTGAAACCTATACGCTGTCCATCACACCGGATCTGCAACGCTTTGTTTTTGACGGTCACCTGACCCTTTCCGCTGTGGCCCACGCGCCCTGCGACACCATCCGGCTGGATTGCGCGGATCTGGAAATCCGGACCTGCAACATCTCAACCGGAAAAACCGATGCTGCGCAAACCTCCTGCAAATTCACTCTGGACCCGGCGAAAGAAACGCTGATCATTGTTCCCCCAGAACCTATATCAGGCCCATTTTTTCTGACGATTGTCTATTCCGGAACCATCAATGACACCATGGCCGGATTTTACCGCAGCCGGATCGAGGTTCCGGGCGGCCCCACCCACATGGCCGTTACCCAGTTCCAGGAAAGCGACGCACGACGGGCGTTTCCCTGCTTTGATCATCCTGCCCAAAAGGCTGTGTTTGAACTGAAAATGATCATTCCCGAAGAACTGGTTGCCATTTCCAACACCACTATCCAATCCATGACCCAACAGGCGGACGGGAAAAAACAGGTGGTTTTTGCGCCCACCCCAAAAATGTCCACCTATGTTTTCTTTTTTGGTGTGGGGCCGTTTGAAATCCATCCGGACGCCACTGACCCACGGGTACGGGGGGTGTGTCTGCCGGGGATGGGCGACCAGACCCGCTTCGGGCTTACCTTTGGCCGAAAAGCCCTGGCGTACGGAGAAGCCTATTACGGCATTGATTATCCGCTGCCCAAAATGGATCTCATCGCGGTGCCGGACTTTGCCTTTGGGGCCATGGAAAACTGGGGCGCCATCACCTTCCGGGAAAACCTTTTTCTGCACATTTCCGGTGTAACCTCCTGGGAGGGGGAAAGCCGTATCTGTGAGGTGATTGCCCATGAAATCGTCCATCAGTGGTTCGGCAACCTGGTCACGCCCGAAGACTGGAAATACCTGTGGCTCAACGAGAGCTTTGCCACTTATTTTGGATACGGCATGGTGGATCACTACCATCCGGACTGGGAGTTCTGGCCGCAGTTTGTCAAAAGCCAGACCGAATCCGCCATGTCCCGCGACGCCTTGCATGAAACCATTCCCATTGAAATGCCCGGTGATGCCCTTGTGGCCATTACCACCAGTACGGCGCCGATTATTTACAACAAGGGCGGAAGCGTGCTGCGTCAGCTGGAGGCCTGGATCGGCCCGGACCCGTTCAAGGCCGGCCTGAGGCGTTATCTTTCCGATTATGCCTATGGCTGCGCTGCCAGTCATCATTTGTGGGAAATTCTGGCTCAGACATCCGGCATTCCCGTGGACCGATTTATGGAAAACTGGATCACCCAGCCGGGATTTCCACTTGTTACCGTCCGCCGAAACGGCGAC
This sequence comes from Desulfosarcina sp. OttesenSCG-928-A07, assembly GCA_030267325.1. Taxonomy (GTDB): domain Bacteria; phylum Desulfobacterota; class Desulfobacteria; order Desulfobacterales; family Desulfosarcinaceae; genus Desulfosarcina. The sequence goes on from JAJDJS010000002.1 coordinate 34,011, forward strand.
ACACTTTTTTTTGACCAGCGCCGATTCACCTTTCTGCCCGGTGATACCCGGGAGATGTGGATGATTCCGCTGACCCTGGCCCTTTACAGCCATGATGGCTCGGTTACGGTCCACACCCGGATCATGGAAAATGCCACGGATGAAGTTGACCTGCCCAAAGGCATCCACGCCTATAAAATCAATCCCCAGCAAACTGGGTTTTACCATGTGAAATACGAAGATCCGGATAATTTCCAGGAACTGGAGACCCGGGTCAAAAATCGGTCTTTGCCTTCCATGGACCGGTGGGGCATTCAGAATGACGCCTATGCCCTGGTCAAATCCGGCGCCCTGACCATGGATGCATACCTGTCTGTGGCCCAGTGGTATATGGGAGAATCCGACTATCTGCCCCTGTCCAGCCTGGACAACCATCTGTTTGAAGCCGCGCTGATTCTGGAGGGAGAGATTCGCGCCCGAACCATCCGGACGGAAATTGCACTGATTCACACGGCACTTGATACCATGGGCTGGACCCCCTCGGACCGGGATCGGCCAACCTCGGCCATGCTGCGGGATCAGCTGCTGGTCCATGGGGCCTGTTTAAAAGATGATCGGGTACTGCGCCATCTTGAACCCCGGTTCCGGGAGTTTATGGAAGGCGCCGGCATTGTGCCGGATATTTTCCGGGCCGTGATGACAGCGGGCGGGGTAAAGGGCGATCCCGCAGCCCTTGACGCCATGATTGCCCGGTATGAAAAAAGCGCGGTGGAACATGAACGCATGATTCTGGTCAGCGCTTTCGGCAGTATCGCACCATGGCCGCTTTTGGAAAAAGCCCTGGACTATGCCCTGAATCACGTACCGGATCGGATCCGCTACCTTGCCCTGGTGGTGGCTGCCGGAAATCCCGAGGCGGGCAGCAATCTCTGGCCGTGGCTGGAAGACCGTCTGCCCCGCATGAAAACCATGCACCCCATGCTGTTCGAGCGCGTCATCTCGGCTTTTGTGCCGATTCCCGGCCTTGCGGATCCGAATCAGACCCTGGCGTTTTGTAAAACCCTTGTCACGTATGAGCCCCCGGCTGGCGGATATTATCGCCCTTTCACGGGAACGGTTGCAGGTCAATGTCGCTTTTCGTCAACGGGAGAGGTAATGTATTCAAAACAGAACTATATCCATATAAAATAAGGAGAAACCCGCATGCGTTACCGTTCTGTCAGACACCGTTCGTTTTTTGGGAAAACCGCTCTTGTGGCCATGTGCCTGGTATCCGGCCTGTTTTTGATGCAGTGCGACAGCGGATCCGCCACATTTACAAAAATACCGCTGCCCTACGCCCTGGACGCCCTGGAGCCTGCCATCAGCGCGAAAACCATGGATCTTCACTACAACCGGCACTATGCCGGGTATGTGAAAAAGGCCATTGAACTCACCCGTGGCGCACCATACAGCGGAAAATCCCCTGAAGAAGTGATCCGCATGACCGCAGGCGACCCGGACAAAGCCGCTGTTTTCAACAACGCGGCCCAGGCCTGGAACCATGCTTTCTTTTTTCAGAGCCTGAAACCCAAAGGCGGCGGAGAGCCCGAAGGCCGGCTGGCCGAGATGATAAATGGAAGTTTCGGCGGATTCAAGAAATTCAAAACCCAGATGATCACCGCGGCCAGCGAACAATTCGGCAGCGGCTGGGTCTGGCTGGCCCTGAAGGATGGCAAGCTGATGATCTGCGCTGCCAGTGACGCGGACACCCCCATTGCCCATGATGCGATTCCGCTTTTGGGTATCGACATCTGGGAACATGCTTATTACCTGGATTACCAGAACCGCCGGGGGGATTATGTGGAGGCCGTCCTGAACAACCTGGTGGACTGGGATTTTGTTTCGGCCCATCTGCCTGCACCGGCAGAACCGGAAGCTGACGTTCCTGCTGAATAAGCAACGTTACCCCCATGCCCATTTCTTATACAGCGGCCGGTCTTCTTGAAAAAATCAGAAAGACCGCACCGCTGATTCATAATATCACCAATTTGGTCGTGATGAACGCCACCGCCAATATTCTCCTGGCCATGGGCGCATCCCCGGTCATGGCGCACAGTGATCGGGAAGTGGTGGAAATGACTTCCCTGTCCGGCGCACTGGTCCTCAACATCGGTACTTTATCCGATCCATGGGTGAGGGCCATGTGCATGGCCGGAAAGGCGGCCAATACCCTGGGCCTGCCGGTGATTCTGGATCCGGTGGGCGCCGGGGCCACATCCTACCGCACCGATTCTGTCCGGCAGATTCTGGATGAAGTCTCCATTTCCGTGATTCGCGGCAATGCCTCGGAAGTGTTGTCCCTTTCCGATACCCGTGTTCGGACCAAAGGCGTGGATTCATCCCTGGCGCTATCTGATGCGGCCATTGATACGGCACGCAAAATTGCCCGGCGCCATCATTGTATTGTGGCCATTTCCGGGGAAAAAGACCTGATCACCGATGGAGACCGGAACTATCGTGTCTCCGGCGGCGTTTCCCTGATGACCCGGGTCACCGGGCTGGGGTGCGGTTTATCAGCAACGGTGGGGGCGTTTTGCGCGGTGGCAAGCGATGATGACCGACTTTCCGCCGTGGCCTCGGCCATGGGGTTTTATGGGTTGTGCGGTGAGGTGGCCTATAGGGTCAGCAACCGGCCGGGAAGTTTTTTTGTCGCCTTTATAGACACCCTGTACACAATCGATACGGCAGAAATCATCCAGGGGCTGCGGATCGAGGCGTTTTTGTAAGAAAAAACCGGACTTGGGTTATCTGCTGAAATAGGCATTGGGGTCTTTTTCCAAAAGGTCTTTTTTTTTCTTGATTTCTTCAATCATTGCCGCTTTTTGTCCGGGCCCAAAGGTTGTGCTGAGGCCCCTTTGGGTGATGGCATCCATTTCCCTTTGCAGGCGGTTTTGTTCGGCCAGAATCCGCTGCCTCTGTTCCGCAACCTGTTTCTTTTTTTCAATTTCAGAATCTTTTGCGTTTTGTTCCGCTTCTTTTCTGGCCCGATCCCGGTTTTCCGCCTGAACCTGTCGGATCATTTTGTCATATTCTTGCCGGGCCTTTTTCATTGCAGCTGGATCGCTTTCAATTTCATCTGTTACGGTAAACTTTTTTATTCCATCGGGCGGTGGTTCACTGGAAAATCGCCGGGTTCCATGGGCATCGGTCCAGGTATAAATATTTTGGGGAAAAACCGTGTTTGACAACCCCGCCACCAGCACGATGACTCCCGCAAGGGCCATGATTCGAGACATACATGCCTTCCTTGAATATTTTTGTTTTTCAGGTCACCCTTGTGCCGAAACAGGGAATTTCTGCCACACCCCGCCATAGCGGACCAAAAAGAAGTATATAATTTTACAACAATCTGAATTGACTAAACATATTGCATGTTATAATCAGTTTGAAACAAAAACAACACGGATTCAACAGACTTCCCATGATGAATACATACATCTGCCTCACCATTTTTGTGTTTCCCATTCAAAAAGACGATTTCTGTTTTCTGAAAGATCAAAACCCTTTTTTTGGAGGCACAGATGCTTTACGGATTTTGTAAAACGCCAAAAAGGGAAGCCCCATGCCTGTAATCCATGTGGTTGCCGAATATTGGGTGGTCATTGTTCCCACGATTTTTCATATTCTCGGCCTTTGTTTTATCTTCGATACCATCATGAACGGCCGCACCAGCCAGGGAACCATTGCCTGGGTCATGGCGCTTTTCTTTTTTCCCTATATTGCTGTTTTTCTCTACCTGTTTTTCGGCGCCAGACGAATCAAGGATTATTCCGTTGCCCACCAGTATAGTGTGACGGATATCCACCACCTGGGAAAAACCCTCCAGCAGGACCATCGGCTCCAGGAGCTGATGGAAGCGGATATCTCAAAAATAGATATTTTCAGCCATATCTATCATTTTCCCTTTATGAAGGGAAACCGCGCCACCTTGTTGATTGACGGCGAAGAAACCTTTGCGTCCATTTTTGAAGGTCTTGCCATGGCCAGAAACTATATTCTGGTTCAGTTTTTCATCATTCATCCCGACAGCCTTGGAAACCGGTTTAAAGCCGCTTTAATTGAACGGGCAAAAGCAGGGGTAAAAGTTTATTTTCTCTATGACCGGATCGGATCGGTCTGCCTGTCACGATCCTACATCCGGGAATTGAAAGCATCGGGTGTCCAGGTTTCGGTATTCAGGGTGGGGCGCCAGTGGATCAACCGGCTTCATATCAATTTTCGCAATCATCGCAAAATCGTTGTGGTGGATGGTGAAAAAAGCTGGGTCGGCGGTCATAATGTAGGCGACAACTATTTAGGAAAAGGACGTAAATTCAGTCATTGGCGGGATACCCACGTTAAAGTCGAAGGGCCGGCAACCCTTCCGGTTCAGCTCTCCTTTGTGGAAGACTGGTACTGGGCCAGTGGAAAACTTCCGGAGGTATCCTGGGACCCCCCGCCCTTGTATGGAAATGAACCAGCGCTGTGCATTCCCACAGGACCCGGTGACATTGTGGAGAGCGGTTCCCTCATGATGGTTCAGGCCATCAACACCGCAACTTCCCGATGCTGGATCATGACCCCCTATTTTGTGCCGGATGTGGCGGTGATCAAGGCCCTTCAGCTGGCGTCGATCCGGGGTGCGGATGTTCGGATTCTCATTCCTGCCCATCCGGATAAACGGGTGGTCTGGTGGGCGGCCCACAGCTATCTGTCCGAAGTGGCGGTGGCAGGTGTGCGCATGTACACCTATAACAATGGGTTCATGCACCAGAAGGTGTTTTTGATTGATGATAAGGTTGCCGGGATCGGAACCGCCAACCTGGACAACCGGTCCCTCCGGATCAATTTTGAAATCACCATGCTGTTTACAGATCCCGCATTTGTCAAAAAAGTGGATGCCATGTGCCGGACCGATTTTGCAAATTCCACGGCCCTCACCACAGATGATGTGTACCGACGATCCATTTTTTTCAGGCTGGCCATCCGGGCGGCCCGACTCTTTTCTCCGATTCTTTAGACAGTGTCACCTTAAAAAAGGTAACAATTTGAATTTATTATATAAAATAAGATTTCACAATTTTACCCATACTCAATGACTTCAAGCTGTTACAAACTTGAGACGACACTATCTAAGACCTTTGGTGTCGTCAAAAAGCGTTGTTCCGGCCAGGGGACACTACAGCCTGCACCCGGCCAGCTCCTCATAAAACCGCGACAGCACACTGTGATCCGCACTGCCATGGCCGCCTGTCTTGAGGCTCTGCATCATCTCCATCACCAGGGCCACAAGGGGCATGGGCGCGGCCAGGCTGTGTCCGGCTTCCTGAACATTGGCCAGATCCTTGATGTGCAGGTCCAGTGTGAAACCCGGTTGGGTGTTATGGCTCAGCATCATGGGCGCTTTGGCGTCCATTACGGCGGAAGCGGCAAGTCCGCCGCGGATGGCCTGAAAGACGCGCTCCGGATCCGCGCCCGCTTTTTTGGCAAGGGTCAGTGCCTCGGCCAGCACAGCGATGTTCACCGCCACAATGGCCTGATTGGCCAGCTTGGCAATGTTGCCCGCGCCGATGGGGCCCACATGCGTCACTGAATCGGCCAGCACGTCCAATATGGGCCGGGCTTCTTCCAAATCCTTCACATCCCCGCCCACCATAACGGAAAGTGTTCCGTTGACTGCTTTGGGCTCGCCACCGCTGACCGGTGCATCCAGCATCCGGATGTTTTTGGCAGCCAGTGCGTCATGGATTTCCCGGCTTGCCAGCGGTGCAATGGAACTCATGTCCACCAGCAGGGTGCCGGGTGCGGCGTTATCGCGAATTCCGCCTTCCCCAAGGGCAACTTGCCTTACATCCGGCGAATCCGGCAGCATGGTGATGATGATGCGGCACTGCGGGGCCAGTTCGGAAATTGAACCGGCCGCTGCTGCACCGGCTTTTGCCGCTTCATCCATGGCCGGCCGGGACCGGCTGAAGCAGATGACGGAATACCCCGCCTTTATCAGATTTTTGCACATGGGTTTTCCCATGATACCCAATCCGACAAATCCGATTTTCATCTCCTTTTCCTCTTCGCACATGGCCGAAAGGGTTTCCGCATCCGGCATCATCAGATGGCTGGGGATGGAGCGCAATACGTCGGCCAGTTTTTGAGCATGCGTGTACGGAACAGCACGACGATTTTTTCAAAATCTGAAATGTGGCTTTGCGGGACCCAAGGGCATCAGCCACTTCTTTTTGCGTCATGCCGGCACGAAGGCGCAGCGCTCAATTTCCGGCATGGGCAGCACTGGAAAAGAATTTCCTGCACCATCTACTATTTTTCCGCCAAGACGGGTCACCAACTCAGCCACCAAGGGCAGACATTCAGACGGCATATAGACATAAACATTAGCAATTTCAGCATGTTGCATGACAATCCGCTTTGTTGTGGATATTTTATATCATCACGTACGGCTGCCAGGCAATATGCCTGTGCTTCATTCTTGAAGCTGTCGCCATCATTGATTATGATCCACAGTTGATTTATACGCGGTTTGATGAAAGTGCCGGCCGACAGATCGTAAAATGCCTCCGGATATCCGATTCTTTCATCAATCCAAAGACACAGATCGGTTTTTTGTCCATGCCAAGCCTCACTCGCATTCCAAAAAATCTGAAAAGAATACTTCTATGGGGCGTTCTTCCGTGTACGGGGGTTCTCATCCTCGCCATTTCAGTTGGGATGCTGTGGATCAATTCGAACAGCGGCAAAAACTGGATCCAGGCCCAGGTCAATGCCGCGATTCCGGGAACCCTTGCCATCGGCCGCCATCACCTGTCGCTGTTTTCCCCGGCCCTGTCGCTGGAAGAGGTAACCCTCCGGGATACCGAGGGAAAAGCCCTTGCCGGATTTTTACGCTTTTCCATCCGCATTGCCGTTCTTCCGCTGCTCAAAAAAGAAGTCCGGGTCATGGATCTCACCCTGACAGATCCCTGGGCCGATCTGGTCATGGACGATGAGGGCCTGACCTTGGTTGGTGCCCTGGTTGCGCCTTCTGACGATAAAACGCCTGAAGAACCGGATGACGGCGAATTTTCCCTGCCGGTCAATATCAATTGCCAAAAACTTTACATCGGTAAAGGCCGCATCACCTTTGATATACCGGCGGACGATCTTCATGCTTCTGTAAATGGATTGACCATCACGGCGGACGGCAATTTTGCAGCCAGAAAAGGCCACCTGGAGATTGACGTGGACCAGGTGGACTTTAAACAGGCGGACATGGCGCCGCATCCGATTCATATCCGGCTGAAGACCCAAATGGACGGAAAGACATTTTCGGTTTCAAACTGTTCCATCACCACAGGCCAAACCGCCCTCACGCTGACGGCCTCTGCTGATGATGTGGAAACCGGCGATCCGGACCTTTCCGGCCAGCTGACCCTTGAGAGCGATCTTGCCGAACTGGCCGCTGTCCTGGGGCTTGGCAGCGATTACACCGGCATTTTGAAGGCGGCCTTTTCCATAAAAGGCAGAGCGAGCAATCCCAATGCGGATTTTACCGCTTCCATGGCCCAGGGCCGGGTTTCCGGCTGGACCATGGACCAGGCAGACCTTGACATCCATCTCAAAGACCGGCAGATCACCCTGGGTCCGGTGGTCTGGAAGCTGGCCGGCGGCACCATCCGCCTGGACGGCACCGCAGACCTGCGGGATGCTTTCCCCGCCGGATTTCTCTCCGCCGACAGGTATCTGGATAAAGCTGTCTATGCCCTGGCCCTTAATCCGGTGATTCCCCGCATCAAGCCCTGGCTGGCGCCGGTGATCTCCATTACCGGCGGCCTGGAAGGCCATCTGTCCTTTTTCGGAAAAGGCATTGACCCCCAGACAGCGGATGCCCGGCTTTCCCTTGAAGTCAAAGGAAAAGAAATTCTCGCGCCGGGCATGACCCATCCGCTTCAGAACATGAATCTTTTTTTAAACGCCCAACTGACAGACGGAAGTCTGACCCTTTCCCGGCTGGAGGGCGCCACAGACGATCTTTCTTTTGACGGAAAAGGCCATTTTCAGATGCCAGATCCTGAAAAACCCGATCAATCCCTGGGCGCTGCGTTTTCCCTGCATACCGAGGATATTTCCCGCACCCTGGCCATGCTGGGTCTTCCCGAAGCCAAGGGCGCCGCCCATATCACCCTTGATGCAGACGGCAGCCTGAGTCATCCCACCGCATCTGTCACCGTGAAAACCCAAAATCTTTCCGCAGATGCATACACTGTGGGCGATCTGACCCTTGTGGCCCGCATGGGGTCCGACGGCATCGTCCACCTGGAGCGCCTGGGGCTTGTCAACAAAGACGCAAAAATTGAGGGCAGCGGCCGGTTTCGCCTGCGCATGGATCACGGTGATCTGGATCCGGATTTTGATACCCTGCTGGATCTTGCCCTTTCCCGCGTCAGCTTGTCTGCCTTCATGAAAACCCCGCCGGTGGACGGGCGCTTTGACAGCAAGCTGCATGTCAGCGGTCCCCTGACAGACCTTGCCGGACAGCTTACCCTTTTCGGAAGCGGCATTCAAAAAGACACCTTTGCCATCGGTGATCTGACCGCCCGTCTTCGGCTGAAAAAAGGCGCCCTCCATGTGGATCAATTTCTTTTGAAAAACGGCGCCTCCACCGTGACCCTGGCCGGAACATCCCAGGTGTTAGTTCCCGGCACCATTGAACCGACCAAAGATCCCACCTTTGATCTCGCCGCCAAAACGAATCAATTTGATCCTGCTGCGTTCACGCCCATGGTGAAAGGTCTGCTCAGCCTCGACGCCGCCCTTTCCGGAAGCGTGTCCGATCCGCTGGGAAAGGTGGCGCTTACGGGAACCGGCCTTGATGTGGCAGGCCAGCCCTTGTCGGCAGTCAATCTGGATGCCCGTTTTAAGGACAAAAAAATCTGGCTGGACACCCTTACGATTTCAGTCACCGATGATGAGGCTGTTTCCGCCAGCGGGTGGATGGAACTGGACAAGCGGTTTTCCCTTCAGCTCGCAACCCCCGGCATTGATCTTTCCCATATAGCGCCCCTTCAGGCCCAGGTTGCCGCAAAGGGCCTGTTAAAAATGGACCTCCGCGCCCAGGGGACCCTTGCCGCGCCGTCAGCTGACGGGAATCTCCTCCTTTCCGGCATCCGGTTCAATGATGTGGAGATGAAGGATATCCGGCTGGATTTGTCTCTCCATGACCAGGTGGCCCGCATCACCGGGGATCTCAATTTTCTGCTGGATGCCCGGTACCACCTTGATAAAGGCGATTTTGATGCATCCCTTCAATTTGACCGGACCGACACCGCGCCCTGGTTTCAGATTCTCGGAAGACCTGAAATTAACGGCACCTTCAGCGGCCAGATCAATGCCAGCGGAAATGCCAATCACCCGGCAGATGCATCAGCTAAGGTGGATATCCGGGATCTGGCGCTTTTTTTTATGAAACAGCCCCTTGTCAGCGCAGATCGAATCGCGCTCGGGCTTTCAGACAAAACCCTGTCCATCCCGGAAATGAACCTTTCCCTGCTCTCCGCCGGGCATCTGCGGCTGTCGGGAGACGCCCGGATCAGCAAGGAAAACCCGGCCGACAGCAACATCAACGCATCTATTGATGCCAGGCTGCCTGTTTCCGCCGCCAGCCTGTTCAGCACGGAGTTGACCGGTGCCCGGGGCGCGCTGGTTCTGGAAGGCCGTGTGGCCGGAAAGATCAGCCAGCCGAGTGTTTCCGCCAAACTGGATCTGGACCAGATTTCCATGACGCTTCCGGTGCTGGGACAAAAGCTTCACAATCTGACCGGAAGCATTAACGCTACGGATTCGGCCATTTTGGTGGATGCGGTCAAAGGCCGGCTGGATTCCGGTTCCTTTAAAATGGGCGGAAAAGTTGCCCATAACAACTTTGCCCCCACGGACATCAACCTGACCCTTGACGCCAGCGCCCTTCCCATTGAAGTGCCGGATACCTTAAGTGCCCTTGTCAACACCTCGATCCGAGTAAGGGGGAAAAACGGCGCAGCCACGGTTCGGGGAGATGTGGTGCTGTTGGAGGGCAGCTTCTACAGGGACATCAAACTCAACTTGCTGAAAATGGCCACCACCCGCCAGCGTGCCGTATCACCGGCATCTGCGCCGGCCAGTCTTCCGTATTTTGACACAGTGACGTTAAATATTGGCGTGAGCCACCGCCAGCCGTTTTTGGTGGAAAACAACCTGGCCAGCATGGAGATCAACCCGGATCTCAAAATCGGCGGCACCCTTGCCGCGCCTGTTGTCAGCGGCAGAGCCCAGATCAGCAATGGAACGGTCTATTTTCAGAAAAAACCCTTTGCCATCAAAAAAGGCATCATCGACTTTGTGAATCCCTACAAAACCGTTCCGGAGATCAACATTGAAAGCACCGCCGTCATCCGAGAGCGGACCATTACCCTGACCCTTGAAGGACCGCCGGACAACTTCAAACTCAAACTGGCTTCTGTTCCCGAAGAAACGGATTCGGATATTCTGTCCCTGATCCTGTTTGGCCGCATCGCCAGAGAACTGACATCGGGCGGCGGCAGCCAGCAGAGCACCGCCCAGATGATGGCGGAGATGATTGCCGACACCTTTGGGGACGACATCAAAGAACGCACCGGCATTGACATCCTTCAGGTGAATGCGAGCGGAAACAGTGGCGATGAAACCGACATGACGGTGACCGTGGGAAAACATCTTTCCCGCCGGATGACGGTGAAATATGCCGTGGAATCCAAAAACGGTGATGTGACCCAAAGAGCCATTGCCGAGTATAAGCTCCTGGAAAACTTTCTGCTCAGCGGTTTTCAGGACACCGAGGGTGTTTACGGCACCGAGCTCGTGTTCCGGGTTGAATTCAGATGAAGCGTATCCCGCCATCAATAAACGGAGAAAAAGAGGCAGCACATGAAAGATGAGCCCACATTTTCCGGTTTGATTCAAAGCATCCAAGCGGCTCACCGCGAGATGGCGGCCCAGGCCGGAAAAGCCGTCAACATCAGTCTGACCTTGCGCAACTGGCTCATTGGCCACCACATCGCCGAATATGAGATGAACGGAAAAGACCGGGCGGAATATGGTGAAAATTTACTCCATCGAATTTCAACAGAACTGTTGAAGGCCAAGGTTACCTCCTGCGGAAAACGTCAATTGTATGGATATTTCCGGTTTTATCAAACCTACCCTCAAATTGTGGAAACACTGTCCCCACAATTCAAATCTGAAACTTTTCAAGAGGTTATAGATTCGAGAGATGTCTCCCGAAAAGTGCGGTCAGTGACCGCACTTTTCGAAATCAATCCCCAGTGGCTTGTTTCCTCCTTGTCATATACTCATTTTGAACAATTAGTCGCCATTAATGATTCCACCAAACGGGCTTTTTACGAAACCGAATGCGTCCGGGGCAACTGGTCGGTACGGGAACTCAAACGACAAATCGGCAGTCTTTATTATGAACGTTCAGGGCTTTCGCTGGACAAGAAAAAATTATCCGCGTTGACGCAGCAAAACGTGGAATCCCAGCCAGATTTTAACATCCGCGATCCCTATGTTTTTGAGTTTCTCGGTCTGAAACCCGCCGAGGTCATGAGCGAATCACACCTTGAACAGCAGCTTGCCGAAAAATTGCAAGGGTTCCTGCTTGAACTGGGGCACGGCTTCTGCTTTGAGGCACGCCAGAAACGAATCCTTATCGGAAACGAGCACTTTTTTGTCGATCTGGTCTTTTATCACCGCATCCTCAAATGCCATGTGCTGGTGGAATTGAAACTGGAGCAATTCAGCCATGAAAATCTGGGTCAGCTCAATACATACGTCAGTTGGTACCGAAAAAACATGATGACCCAGGGCGATAATCCGCCTGTCGGTATTCTGCTCTGCACCGACAAAAACCAATCCCTTGTGGAATATGCGTTGGCCGGGATGGACAACCACTTGTTTGTCTCCAAATACCTGCTGGAACTTCCCACAAAGGAAGAGATGCAACGCTTTATTGATGCACACGTGCGAGAGCAAAAAACATGAACCCTGGTTTGAAAACCGGAAAAATCCCATCGTTTTGGTAGGATGCGAAAAGCTGTGGCAATCCGGGAAACCAAAGGGGAGGGATATCATGGCGCAACAAAAGGATCCGGCAGTGCTTCCTGAATCGAATTCAAAAATATACGAAGGTATTCGCACATCCCTTACCGAGGCGCGGAAAAAAGCGTTCAGCGCCATCAACTCCGCAATGGTGGCTGCCTATTGGGAAATCGGCCGACAAATTAACGAGGCTGTTGGGGACCGCGCAGACTATGGAAAAAAGCTGCTTGCATATTTATCCGGACGGCTTGCTGCGGAATTCGGCAAAGGTTTTACAGTCGCGAATTTGCGCAATATGCGCCAGTTTTATCAGACATTTCCAATTCGCTACGCACTGCGTAGCGAATTGACATGGACGCATTACCGGATGCTGATGCGCATAACAGACCTGAATCGCCGTGAGTTTTATTTGTCTGAAAGTGCTGGCTCCGGCTGGACATCGCGCCAGTTGGAACGGCAAATCAACTCGTTTTATTATGAGCGGCTGCTTGCCACACAAAAGGAACATCGCCCTGAAATCGAAAGCGAAATTTTCAGGCTTGAGCCCAAAAAAGAAGCGGAGTACATCCTCAAAGATCCGTATATTCTTGAATTTCTCGATTTGCAGGAAAATGCGAAATACAACGAAAGTGAGTTGGAGCAGGGGTTGATAGACAAATTGCAGGCATTCCTGCTTGAGTTGGGAAAGGGTTTCTCGTTTGTCGCGCGCCAAAAACGGATCACAACCGTTGGAGGTGAGCACTATTACATTGATCTTGTTTTCTACAATTATATTCTGAAATGCTTTGTTGTCATTGATCTCAAGGCCGGCAAACTGAGTTATCAGGATATCGGGCAGATTGATTTTTATGTGCGTCTGTTCAACGACAAGGTAAAACAGGAAAATGACAACCCGACCATCGGCATCATCCTTTGCACGGACAAAGATGAGAGCATTGTCAAATACTCCGTGCTTGCCGACAATGAAAACCTGTTTGCATCAAAATACAGACTTTATCTGCCGACGGAAGAGGAATTGAGAGCGGAACTGCAAAGAGAACGCGAGTTCCTTGAATGGCAGATCGCTGAAAATAATGGTGCCGGCCAATGAAACCGCAGAACCGTTTGTCCGGCTTGGAAAAAGATCAAACACAGGCTTGAACGGGTCGAGGATTTCTGCCTTTTTGGTGGGATGCGCGAAGCCGGACCGGAGAGATTTGGAAGGTTTTGTTTTTATTTCGGCTTCGCTCCACCCACCCTACGATTTCTAATGAATTCACAAAGATGTAGGGTGGGTGAAGCTTCGTCATGAAAAGGGTTCGGACGAAAAAAGAGGTTGCGAAATCCTGGGGCTTTCCTATGAAAACCGTCACGAAGCGTATCCCACCACCAATAATAAGGATGAAGCCTCGCCCCTGTTTCCCCTCAATTTTATCAAGATCATCAGGAAAAATCCCATGAATACCGATTTCATCAAACTGGTCCACAAAATCAAATCAACCCATGGGCCGACAATCCTGACCGACGCCCGCAAGCTTCGGTCGTTTCTGGCGGATTATGCTGCCGGAAAGTATCCGGGCGAGCGCCGGGTTTTTATGCTGGCGTTGGAAGAAGGCATCGTTTTCCGGCTGCAGAAAGAGCGGGATGTTTCCGATGCGTTTCTGCGGTTTCAGGCCTCACACTTTGCCTCAACCTATTTTGTGGCGGAAGATGCCGCCCAATTTGTCATCTGGGGCTGGGCGGAAGTATTGGGGATGCAGATTGGGGGAAAATCGGTCCTGTTGAAAAATGCCTCTGGTTCGGGCACCACTTCCAGCGCACAGGCAGGTCAAAGTCAGGCGAGCCCGGTCGCACACTCGCCCCATACGTCTTTTTTTGCCGGAAAAACTCACACCAACGCCATTGGTATGGAGTTCGTTTTGATTCCGGCGGGGACATCTGTCAGGCTGGCCGGTCAAGAGATTTTTGGCAAGGATGAAGTTTATCAGGTAACGATCACAAAGCCTTTTTATCTGGGCAAATATGCGGTAACCCAGGAGCAGTGGTATGCCGTGATGGGCGAGAATCCCAGCAAGTTCAAAGGGCGGACGCATCCTGTGGAGCAGGTATCCTGGAATGACACACAGGACTTCATCAAAAAGCTGAACCAGAAGGAAAGCAGCAATCAGTACCGTCTTCCCACAGAGGCGGAGTGGGAGCATGCGGCCCGGGCGGGCAGCCAAACCGCTTATTGTTTTGGTGATGATGAAAGTCAATTGAAGGATTATGCGTGGTATCGCGCTAACAGTGAGGAACAAGCTCATCCCGTTGGCCAGAAGAAACCCAACGCTTGGGGTCTGTATGACATGCACGGCAATGTATGGGAGTGGTGCCAGGATTGGTATGAAGTTTTCCCCCTTCAGGATGTAATCGATCCCCAAGGTCCTGACTCGGGCGCGCGCCGGGTGTCTCGGGGCGGGGGTTGGGGCTACTCCGCGAGGAACTGCCGGTCAGCGCACCGGAGGAACTACGACTCGCCGGGCTTCCGGTTCAACGACCTGGGTTTCCGGCTTGCTTTTTCCCCAGGGCGTTAGCTCGGGCAAGCTGCCGCTGCGCTGGACGGACGCCTGCACGGGCGCAGCGAAATGGAGCGGAGCGACCGCCATGGAGCCAGCCACAGGCGGAAGCCGGGCAGCGGCCGATTTTTTTCAAAGTCGTGGTGGATGGCGGAAGCGGTTTCCAATTTATTAACAATTGTGGCAGGTTTACGAGACATTCCCAATTCGCTGGAGAGGAATGTTTTTTGACCACAGACAAAAAAATACTCAATAAGCCCATCACAGGGATAGAGGTTATAAACCCCATTGATTTTGTAAGGAGATATTCCAATGCGCAGTGACGCCGTACTCAAAGACGAAGGGATGCGCATTCTTTCCGAACAGCTTGGGCTTGTGGAAGCCGAGCGATTTATCACGCTGATGCGTCGTGAGCCCTTCGATTATACACAGTGGCGGCAGGGACTTTACAAGGATGTGCCGCTGAATACGTTCCTGCGTGATGCGCAGGCGTACAGAGATCGAACGGCGAAATAATGGCAAGCGATTGATGAGCCGTCAGGACTCACAGAAAGCCCCATGAACACCGATTTTATCAAACTGGTCCACAAGATCAAGACACCCCACGGTGAAGCCGCGCTTTTGGGGATGCTGATTTTCTGCCTGTTCTGGTTTCAGGCCCCGGTCGGCCTGTGCGCGGACCCGGATCCTGTAAATGCCCCTGCAAGCGCCTTGGTTCCCGCAGACAGCGCACCGATCCTGATTCAGGATATTGAGGTCCGTATTCGTGATGCCGCCCCTGACACGGAAACCGCGCTTTTGGAGATCGCCCATGGCCTGATCCGCCAGAAACCCGGAGATGTCCTCACCCCTGACGGGCTGAGCCAAACCGTGGGCACCCTGAAGCTGAGCCGCCGGTTCTCGGACATCCATGTGGATACCGAGCCCTCTTCAGATGGCGATATTCTGGTTTTTACCCTGGCGCCCTATCATTATATCGCGGACATCAAGATCCACGGTGCGGCCCCCCTGTTCCACCAGGATGTGCTGAACGTGATGACCCTGTATCCGGGCGATGCCTACACCCCGGACGATCTTCCCGCCCAAATTGCCCCCATTGTGGCGCGGTATAAACGCGAAGGGTATATTGACCCCAAGGTGTCCATCATCCGGTCCGGTGAAAAAGACATTGATGGCAAGGAAACCCTTGTGGTCACCATTGAAAAGGGACCTGCCCGCCACCTGCGGGGCCTTGAATTTAACGGCAACACCCACATCAGCAGCAGCACCCTCAAACGCAAGATGAAAACCTGGTGGGTCAGTCTTTTGCCCGGCGGCCGGTTTACCCAGCCCGACTTGCGGGAAGACATTGAAACGCTTCTGGCCCTTTACCGGAAAAAAGGCTTTTTCAACGCTAAAATTACTCCCCGGACCGAGATGTCCGATGACGGCCGGAAAGTGGATCTGTTTCTTGATATTGAAGAAGGCACGCGGTTTCGCGTTACTTTTGATGGAAGCGACGAATTCTGGGACATGACCCTTAAAAAAGACGTGGCCCTGTTCAAGGACGGAAACCGCGCCAACATCGGCGTGCGGAAAACCATGAAAGCCATCCAGCAACGGTATCATGACAAAGGGTTTCTGGATGCCCGGGTCAAATCGGAAATTCATCCCATTCCAGACGAACCCGAAGACATCCAGGAACTCCACTTTGTCATCACCCAAGGCCCCCAGTCCATTGTGGATGCGGTGACCCTCACGGGAAATACATCCATTTCTGAAAAAGAAATCAAAAAAAGCATCCTCACCCGTCCGCCGGGCTGGTTTTTTCATAATGGCGCTTATGTTCCGGAAGTATTGGCGGAAGATGAATTTTCGGTCACCACTTTTTACCAGCAGCACGGGTTTCTGGACCGCCGGGTGGAGTCCCACGTATCTTTCTCCGATCCGGCTGCCAGGGATTCGAAAAAAGCCGTGTATCCGGATACGGCGGATGTAAAAAAGGCGCAGCCGCTGGCCCCTGTTCAGGTGCAGGTGGAGATGGCCATTGTGGAGGGTCCCTGCACAAGGGTTCATTCTATCGGGGTTGAAGGCCTGGTGGATGAGGTTTCCCAGGAAGCCGCGCAAAAAGTGCTGATCCACCACATCGGGGATCCGTTTCAGGAGTCTTTGCTGCAGGCGGAAAAAGAAGCCATCACCGGCCTGGTGGCGGAAAAAGGCTACCCCCACGCGGCGGTTGAGCCCATCGTCACCTTCAGCGACGACCGAACCCAGGCAGATATTGTTCACCAGGTAACACCCGGACCGTTTGTGGCC
This sequence comes from Desulfosarcina sp. OttesenSCG-928-A07, assembly GCA_030267325.1. GTDB lineage: Bacteria > Desulfobacterota > Desulfobacteria > Desulfobacterales > Desulfosarcinaceae > Desulfosarcina. Next base: position 50,945 of record JAJDJS010000002.1, read on the forward strand.
TTGGGCAATGTTTTTATTTCCGGAAACCTTCGGACAAAGAAGCAGGTGATCCAGCGGGAACTCCAGGTCAGTCCCGGCGGTCCCCTGGCGCTTCAAAAATTGCATGAAGGCCAGCGCCGGCTGCGGGATCTGGATATTTTTCAGGAAGTCAAATACCGCACCCTCGGCCTTCAGGAAAAAGCGGATACCGTCAACTTTTTTGTGGATGTCAGGGAAAAATCGCCTTATTCCACCCAGTTTGGTGTGGGATATGAATCTGATAGCGGTACCTACGGCAGGGCCAGTGCAGGCGACAACAACCTGTTTGGCTGGAACAAGGCCCTGACCTTGAGCGGCGAGATGAGTGAAACCGGCTATCGGGTGGAAAGTAAATTGGTGGACCCCCGGTTTCTCGGTACTCTGACCACGGCAAGCCTAAGTGTTTATATGGAAGAAGAAACCCTGTTCAACCGGACGTTCGGCACCCGCACCACCGGCGGGTCCCTCATTTTCAGCCGGGATCTGACGCGCAATTTGTCAGGGTCTCTGGGCTTTAGTCTGGAACAGCGCAAGCAGTTCAACGATGATGACAATGTCTTGAATCCCGTGGATGAAAGCACCCGAACGGTTTTTGTCACCCGGCCCACACTGCGCTATGACACCCGGGATTCTTTTGTCCGTCCCAAATCCGGCATCTATTCATCCCTGGGCGTTGACATTTCCCATGGCCTGACCAACACCCTGGATGATTTTGTGCGGTATGAGGCGGACACCCGGTATTACAAAACGCCCATTGAGGGCCTCACCGTTGCCGCCATGGCCCGGATCGGTCAAATTATCCCCTACGGCGACGGCGATGATGTGCCCGATGACCAGCTCTTTTTTCTGGGTGGGATTCAGGACATCCGGGGATATTCGGAAAACAGCCTGCGCCTCGACCGTTTCGGCGATCCGGTGGGCGGAAAACTCACCATGGCCGGAAGCCTGGAACTCCGGTTTGATCTGGGCATGAATTTTGAGCTGGCCACCTTTTACGATATCGGCAGCGTGCGGGACGCCATTGTGGATGAAGGATCAGACGATTTCAACTCCACCGTGGGGCTGGGACTGCGGTATATCACGGCCATCGGCCCCATCGGCATTGTCTACGGCCACAAGCTGGACCGGGAAGAGGATGAATCCGCCGGACGGTGGCATTTTTCCATTGGGTATAGTTTTTAGCGTTGTATCCAGAATTTTTCGCACATTTTCGGAGGTTATTCCTGATGAAGACGGCAATTTACGGCGCGGGTTCCATGGGGACGGTGTTGGGAGCGTATATCACCCAGGCGGGCACCCCCATTGATTTGATCACCCGCAACAAGGCCCACGTTGAAGCGTTGAAAGCCCACGGCGCCAGAATTGAGGGCACGGCATCCTTTACCACCCCGGTTTCAGCCCTGACGCCGGAAGACATGACGGGTGTTTACGACATCCTCTTCCTCATGACCAAACAGCAGGATACTGCCCAAATGATGGCTTTTCTAAGCCCTCACCTGGCACCGGACGGGGTGATCTGTTCTCTGCAGAACGGCATTCCCGAGCCGGACATGGCCGACATTCTGGGTGAAGAACGGGTGTTGGGCTGCTCTGTGGCCTGGGGGGCGACCCTGGAGGAACCGGGCCGGGTCAGCATGACCTCGGACAAGGACAGCATGACCTTTTCCCTGGGCGGTCTGGGAAAGGTGAACCTGGACAGGCTGGAACAGGTCAAGGCCCTGTTGGAACTCATGTGCCCGGTGGCGGTGGAAAAAAATTTCCTCGGTGGACGCTGGGCCAAGCTGCTGATCAACGCTGCCTTCAGCGGCATGGGAACGGTAATCGGCGGCACCTTCGGCGATGTGGCCGACGACAAGCGGGCTCGGCTTTGCGCCCAGAAGGTGATGAAGGAATGCATCGACGTGTCGCGGGCTGCGGGTGTGAAAATGGAGCCCGTCCAAGGCAAGGATCTGGTCAAGATATTTGACTACACCGGACCCCTGAAACAAAAAATCGCCTTTGTGCTCATCCCGGTGGCCATCAAAAAACACCGGCTGATCAAACCCAGCATGTTGCAGGATCTGGAAAAGGGCAAAAAATGCGAGGTGGATTTCATCAACGGTCAGGTTTGCGCCACCGGCCGGAAACACGGCGTGCCCACTCCGTATAACGACACGATTGTGGCTGTCATCCACGGTATTGAAGAGGGCAAGTACACGCCTTGTCCGGATAATTTGTCCCTGTTTCAGGGGCTGTAGCATTTGGCGGATAACAACTTTTCGCAGTTTACACCGAACACAAAAAAGCACCCCTGTCGAAAATCCGGCAGGGGTGCATATGATTTTGGCTGATTTTGGACCTGCCTCTCCCCCACAGGGGCGAGACAGAATTGCGATGCCCGTTGCGCCAAGGCTGAAAACCGGGCATCACCGGCAATTAATACATGTCATCGCCCATGGGCGGCATGGCCGCGCCTTTTTTCTTTTCCGGCGCTTCGGCGATCATGGCCTCGGTGGTCAGCATCATGCCGGCTACGGATGCGGCGTTCTGCAAAGAAAACCGGACCACTTTGGTGGGATCCAGAATACCGGCGGCCAGAAGATTTTCATACTCTTCTGTCGCAGCATTGAACCCGAAATCATCTTTTCCTTCCAGAACCTTATTCACCACCACTGAGCCTTCAAGGCCTGCGTTGGTTACAATCTGGCGCAAGGGTTCCTGGAGGGCACGTCTCAGAATGGCCACACCGTGCTGATCTTCACCCTGGACCTTGACGGTGTCCAGCGCTGCGGAGCATCGGAGCAAGGCCACGCCGCCGCCGGGCACCACACCTTCTTCCACAGCCGCGCGGGTGGCGTTCAGGGCATCTTCCAGACGGGCTTTTTTCTCTTTCATTTCAATTTCCGTGGCAGCCCCGATATTGATCACCGCCACGCCGCCGACGAGTTTGGCCAGCCGTTCCTGGAGTTTTTCGCGGTCATAATCGGATTTGGTTTCTTCAATCTGGGCGCGGATCTGCTTCACCCGGCCTTCAATGGCGGCCTTGGTGCCGGCGCCATCCACGATGGTGGTGTTGTCTTTGTCAATTTTGATGGTGCGGCATTTTCCCAGATCAGCAAGGGTGATGGTTTCCAGCTTGATGCCAAGGTCTTCGGAAATCACCTGGCCGCCAGTCAGGATGGCAATGTCTTCCAGCATGGCCTTGCGGCGGTCGCCGAAACCCGGTGCTTTGACGGCCGCCACCTTCAGGGTTCCGCGCAGCTTGTTGACAATCAGGGTGGCAAGGGCTTCACCGTCAACATCTTCTGCAATAATGACAAGGGGTTTTCCGGAACGGGCAACGGATTCCAGCAGCGGAACCATGTCTTTCATGTTGGAGATTTTTTTCTCGTTGATCAGGATAAACGGCTCTTCCAGTTCAGCGACCATTTTTTCTGTATTGGTCACAAAATACGGAGACAGGTACCCCCGGTCAAACTGCATGCCCTCCACCACATCCAGGGTGGTGTCGATGCTTTTTGCTTCTTCCACTGTAATGACGCCTTCTTTTCCGACCTTTTCCATGGCCTCGGAAATCATTTTACCCACGGCTTCGTCATTGTTGGCGGAAATGGCGCCGACCTGCTCAATTTCTTTCCGGTCTTTGGTGGGCTTGGACAGCTTTTTGAGGGCCTCAATGACGGCTGCCGCACCGATGTCAATGCCGCGTTTAATGGACATGGGGTTGACGCCGGCGGCCACGAGTTTCTGGCCTTCAGTATAAATGGCCTGGGCCAGAACCGTTGCCGTGGTGGTACCGTCGCCCGCCACATCGCTGGTCTTGCTGGCCACTTCCTTGACCATCTGGGCGCCCATGTTCTCGAACTTGTCGGTAATTTCAATTTCTTTGGCAACAGTGACGCCGTCCTTGGTCACCAGGGGAGATCCAAAGGATTTGTCCAGCACCACGTTGTTGCCCTTGGGTCCCAGTGTGACTTTTACCGCATTGGCCAGGGTGTTGACGCCCTTGAGCATGGACTCCCGTGCGGATGCGCCGTATATAATCATTTTTGCAGTCATCGTTCCATTCCTCCTATGAATTATTCAATCACGCCAAGAATATCGTCTTCACGCATAAAAAGATGCTCAACGCCGTCAATTTTGATCTCGGTCCCCGCATATTTGGAAAAAAGCACCCGGTCGCCGGCCTTCAGCTCCATGGGAATTCGCTTTCCTTTTTCGTCGAGTTTTCCGGGACCTGCGGCCACCACTTTTCCTTCCATGGGTTTTTCTTTTGCCGTATCCGGAATAATGATGCCACCGGCTGTTTTTTCCTCACCTTCGGTACGAACCACAAGCACTCTGTCATTCAATGGTTTGACGCTCATTTTTCTCCTCCTGCGTTGCTTATTTATGCTTCTTGAAAGAATACGGATATAACGATTTCCCCCATCTGATGCCCCTTGTGACCCAAGCCCGCATTTTTGGGGTGTCACCTGGCTTCAGCGGCGATGGAAAAGGTTCAAAAACAATTCCGGATCAGAACAGGCAGAAATTTAAAGCGGAAAAAGGGGTTGTCAAGGGGGGTGTCCGCAAAGTCGGGAACAGAATCCCAAGAAAACACATTATCCGGTCAGATCCACAATTCGCCGAAACCCTTCACCCTTTAAAACAAGCGGAAATTGTTCTCCAAGGGCATCCGGGGAAACAATTTTTTCCACCAGCAGGGAAAAAGCCGGGGCCTGGTCCGCGATCAGGGACAGAGCCGCTTCCATATGCCGGCGGGTAAGGCCGTAGGCGCCAAAAAGGGAAATTTCGCGATAGTGAAACAGGTTGAGCTGTTGGGTCTGAATGGCCGCGTCTTTTGCAAGGCCGCTGAAAAAGGAAAATCGCCCGCCTTTTGCCAGACCGGAAAGCGCATCCCCAAAAGCCGCCGGATCCGGGCAGGCAGTGATGGCCGCGTCAAACTCATCTGCGCCGGGACCGGTTGCAGCGAAAATGCCGCAGAGATCCAGAAAATTCTGCGCCCGCTCGATCTTTTTGGGATTTTTCTCAATCACCAGCGGAACAGCGCCGTTTTGTCGGGCTGCCAGGGCAGCGGCCAGCCCCAGGGTGCCGCCGCCGAAAATGGCCAGTCGCTCACCCTGTTTCAGGTGAAGCGATTCCACTGCATGGATCACGCAGCCCACGGGTTCGGCAAAACAGACCAGATGGGGCGACATGGCAGCATCCACCGGAATCAGGCTTTCCATCGGGGCCAGAAGGAACCGGCTAAATCCACCGTCCACATGAAACCCCATGATTTCCATGGCATCGCAGAGATTTTCCCGGCCGGTGAGGCAGTACCGGCACTGTCCGCAGGACCGGCCCGGCCACACGGCAAATCTTTTTCCCGACGCATCTTCAGCACAGACTTCATGGCCGGGAACCCGCGGGAAAACCAGATCCCGATGGCCTTCCCGCCACATTTTGGCGTCAGTCCGGCAGATGCCGCAGTATTGCACCCGCAGCCGGACCCATCCCGGTTTTTCCGCATATTCGGATTCCGTATCCGAAACCGCCCTGATCCGGCCTGGTTCGGTCAGCACCCATTTCATGCCCACCTCATTTTTTCAGAAAGCCCGTTTTGTCCTGAACCCCATCTTCCATCCGCATGGGCTGATGGAAGATGGGGTTCAGCCAGGAAAAACCGTGTCGGGTTTAGATCGTGTCGCCTTAAGAAATATAACGATTTGAATTGATTGCATCCAACAAGATCTCCTGGTTTTTATTAATACACAATGATTTCAGTAACTTGAAAACCAAAGACGACACTATCTAATAATACCCGGATTCTTTCAAGGCAGCGGCCAGGGCCTTAAAGCGTTCGCCCAAGCGTTCGCCTTCATCCCTAAGGGCTTGGGCAAAAAGCTGAATATCGCCTTCAATCATGGGGTTGTCAGCGCAAATCGTCAATGGGGTTTTCGCGCCTTGCAGTTCGATGGCGTCGATTTCCGGTTGATCCGGCTTGTACAATCCCGGAATGCGGTACGCCTCTTTGAAATAAGCATAGGTTTTACAGATCATGATGGCCAGATCCAGCACTCGGTGCATGGGCATTTCTTCTGACTGCCGCGACCATTTTTCACCGCTGTGCCGCCAGATTTTAGCGGAAATATCCACATTGCCACGATCATTCCATTGGGCCAACCCCAGAGACAGCCCCTTGGCATCGGTATGATCGGCATATTTCCCGTCAATTCGGGCATATTCTTCAGCGCAGACCACGGGCTTGTGCTTGAGGGCGGTGGGAATTTTCATGTTGTTTCTCCTGAATTTTTGTTAGTCATTTACTAATTTAGTAACATACTAACAACAGTTCTTTCGAAAGGCAAGCCCCAATTGCTTCGCCGTTTATGCAGGGAAGGCCCTTTCCGGTGAACAAAACATGCGTTTTGGAGCAAAATTTCCGGCTACAGAAAAAAATTCATGTTGGGCTGATTCACGGTTTCCGGATCACTGTCAAAAAAATCGGTAAGGATACCCGAGATGGTTTCAAGGTCCGGGGCGTTGGCAATGCGGGTATAAATGGTGTGGGCAAATTTGAAGTTGGCGCTGTAATAGAGAAAAAATTTCTTGTACCGCCGCAGGGCGGGCACGGGTTCAAAATAGCGCTGCACCAGATCCAGCAGGGAAAAGGCTGTAAAACGGTAGTCGCCTATATGGGGAGGCGCCATGCCGCTCAATTGGGCCATGATCCAGGGACGGCAAATGGCCATGCGGCCGATGGCAACGCCGTCACACCCGGTGGTTTCCAGCATGCGCAGGCAATCCGCCGCGTCAAACACATCGCCGTTTCCGAAAACAGGAATGGATACGGCATTTTTCACCTGTCGGATATAATCCCATTTGGGCGGGCGGGACCGCCGGTCCGGCGCCACCCGGGGATGAAAGGTCAGGGCATCGGCGCCGGCGGATTCAAATCGCCGGGCCATGTCCACCGGAATGGCCGGATCGTCTATCCAGCCGGTGCGGAATTTTACAAAAAGGGGGATGGAAATCGCTTTCCGGACAGCAGCCACAATTTTTTCCGCCTGATCCGGCGTCTTCAGCAGCCCGGCCCCGCCATGGTGCTTGCAGATGGCGGCCACTGAACACCCGAAGTTCAGATCCACGCCAAAAAGCCCTTTATCTTCAATGATCCGGGCCGCAGTGGCCATGGAAGCCGGATCCGTGCCCACAATCTGGATCACCAGATGGGCGCGCTCCGCCTCTTTCCAGCAAAAATAGGCGGATTTTGTCCGGGCTTCATGGGGAATTCGCCGGGCGCTGCACATTTCGCTGAACAAAAGCCCGAATCCGCCGTAGTGGGCCAGAAGTTCCCGAAAGGCGATATGTCCCAGAAAGGTCATGGGTGCCAGAGTCAGGCGATGGGGGATAACCGACGAGCCTATAACCAGCGGCTGGGCCAGGCGTTCGGGAAGGGTCATGGTACGGATACAGATAAAAAGCGCATCAGATCGTATCGTCTCAAGCGGATAACCATTGAACTTCCTTAGGAAGGGGCCGCCAAGAGTTTGTTATTCATAACAATCCTGTCGACACTGTCTTCGGGCTCACTCAATGCGATCAGGCCGGCAGTACACATACAGGGCATCATCTTTTCCCAGGGTGGCCAGTGTGATATTGAGGCTGTCGGCCAATTCCACCGCCATGGCCGTGGGCCTTGAGATGCCCAGAATCACGGGAATCTTCGCCCGGGCGGCCTTTTGCACCAGCTCGGTACTGATGCGGGACGACAGGACCAGGAGATGGGCCAGGGAAAGCCGGTCATCCAGAAAAATTTTGCCGATGGCTTTATCCAGGGCATTGTGCCGGCCCACGTCTTCGGCTGTGGCCAAAACGGTGAAATCACGGTCATAGATGGCCGCGCCATGGGACGCCCGGGTTTTCCGGTGAAGGGGCTGAAGCGCATTCAGTCCGAGCAGCCGCGCTACGGCCTCACCCGCGGGGATGGGCATGGTATCGGGCGCCGGGGAAAGATACCGGGTGGGGTCAAGGGCTGCCGCGTGGCGGTGTGCCGGATTAAAGATCAGATGCGGATTCTCCGGCTGGGTGAGCCACGCATAGCGCGCGGGCGTCAGCATCATGTCCACCCGGCAGGCGCCGCCTTCATATTGCAGAAAAATACCCGAAATGTCATTGGGTTCTTCCACAATGCCCTCTCCCAGACAGAATCCGGCTGCATGGGCTTTTTCAGCCCCCGGCGTCCGCAGGATAGTGGTGAAAGGCACCCGCTGAATCCGGATAAAAAGCGGTGCTTCATTAATCAGGGGAGCGGCATCAAATCGAATTTGACCGTTTTCAATGATCCGAATCGGTTTTTGAACATGGTCGGTAAACGGCAGCAAGAGTGCACCTCTTTAAATCGATGAATGTTTGGGATACGGTAAAAGGGCATCCGCCATGCTGAAAGATACCTCATACAAAGGTTTCCGGAGCCTTGTCCATGCCTTTTTTCATCTTGACAAAAACACGGTTTTTCCTTGACAAAAAAATGGAAGCAACGCATTAATACCATTTTTTAAATTCACGGGGAGCATGTTTTTTAAAAATCCGGATAACAGGTCCGGAATCTGTCTGCCGGAAAAACCGTCCGGGTTTTTATGAGGAGGATCATTACCATGTATGCAGTCGTTGCCACAGGCGGTAAACAATACAAGGTCGCGGAAGGGGATGTGCTCAGGGTCGAAAAACTGACCGGCGATGTGGGAACCCCGATTGCCTTTGAGCGGGTGTTGCTTTTTTCCAACGGTGAAACCGTTCAGATCGGCCAGCCCGAAGTTTCCGGCGTAACCGTCCACGGCCAGATTGTGGCCCAGGGAAAAAACAAAAAAATTGTGGTGTTTAAGTTCAAACGCCGGAAAGGCTATCGCCGCAAACTGGGTCATCGCCAGCCCTTTACCGCTGTCCGGATTGATCGGATTGAGGCCTAATCCAATTTAAAATTTTGTCAGGGCCGCCGTTTTTCAGATCAGGCGGCGCCCCTTTTTTTGAGGAGCAGATCATGGCACATAAAAAAGCAGCCGGAAGTTCAAAAAACGGTCGGGACAGCAATGCCCAGCGCCGGGGCATCAAACGATACGGCGGTCAGTCCGTATTGGCCGGCAACATTCTGGTTCGCCAGGTGGGAACCCGCATCCATCCCGGCAACAATGTGGGGATGGGAAAAGATTATACCCTTTTTGCCCTGGTTGACGGTGTGGTGGCCTACGAACGAAAAGGCCGGGACCGTAAACAGGTCAGTGTTTATGCGGCGTGAAATTTATTGATGAGGTCCGCATCACGGTTCAGTCGGGAAACGGCGGCCCTGGCTGTGTCAGTTTTTTAAGGGAAAAATATGTTCCCAGGGGCGGGCCGGACGGCGGAAACGGCGGACGCGGCGGTGATGTGATCCTGAAAGCGGTATCTGGCCGGCGGACCCTTTATCACCTTCGTTTTCAGAAGCTTTACAAGGCAAAAAATGGCAGTCCCGGCCAGGGACGCAACTGTTCCGGCGGCAGCGGTGACGACCTCGTCATCGAAGTCCCCCAGGGAACACTGGTGATCAACGCCGACACCGGAGACCTTATCAAAGACCTCGTCGATCACGGCGAGGTCTTTGTTGTTGCAAAAGGCGGACGCGGCGGGCAGGGCAATGCCAGTTTCAAGTCATCCACACACCAGGCGCCCCGATTTGCCCAGCCCGGAGAGCCCGGCCAGACCTTGTCGCTCCGCCTGGAACTGAAGCTATTGGCTGATGTGGGCCTGGTGGGATTGCCCAATGCGGGAAAATCAACCCTGATTGCTGCGCTTTCCGCGGCCCGGCCCAAAATTGCCGATTACCCCTTTACCACCCTGACCCCCAACCTCGGCGTGGTCTTTACCCCTTGGCGGGAACCCATGGTGGTGGCCGACATTCCCGGCCTTATTGAAGGGGCCCATGCGGGCGCGGGTCTGGGAACCCGGTTTCTCCGCCATGTGGAGCGGACGCGGGTTCTTCTGCATTTGGTGGATATATCGGAAATCGATCCGGACCACCCGCTTTCCGCCTTTGAAACCATTGAACAGGAACTTCGGCAGTACAGCCCGGCCTTGGCTGAAAAACCCCGGCTGGTGGTGCTCAACAAAATGGATGTGGCCTGGGCCGAAGACGCGGCCGCACTGTTTGAAGATGCCTATGGCAAAGGGCCGCAACTGCGGATATCGGCTGCTGCCCGAACCGGCCTTGAGCCCCTGATCAAAACCCTGTGCCGTTTGCTGGACACACTTGATGAAACCGAATCCAAAACCAACCCCCGGAAAAGCGGATCAGGTCTTGACGACGAACAGCCTGAATCATGACCTGGCGCGGATTGTTGTCAAGGTGGGCAGCAATGTCCTGACCGCCCGTGACGGCCTCAATCTTGATATCATCCAAGCACTGAGCGAGCAGATCTGCCGCCTTCTGGACCAGGGGATTGAGGTGATTCTGGTCTCTTCCGGGGCCATGGCCTCGGGCATGAAAAAAATGGGCATTGCCAAACGCCCGGACGCCATTCCCCAGCGTCAGGCCATTGCAGCGGTGGGCCAGGCAGGCCTGATTCTGGAATGGGAAAACGCATTTTCCCGGTTCGGCCGCCAGGTGGCCCAGATTCTTTTGACCAGTGAGGATCTCACCAACCGAAAGCGGTACCTCAATGTCCGCAACGCCATGAACGCCCTTCTGGAATGGAAGGTGGTGCCGGTGATCAATGAAAACGACACCATCATGGTGGAAGAAATCAAGCTGGGCGACAACGATAATCTGGCCGCCATGATCACCCTGTTGCTGGACGCGGATATTTTTATCAACCTGACGGATATTGACGGACTTTACGACAAGGACCCACGGGTTCATGGGGACGCAAAACTCATTTCCCGTGTAACCGCCTACAGCCGGAGCATTGAAAAATTTGCCGGCGATATTCCCGGTGCCCTTGGAACCGGCGGCATGCTCAGCAAAATCCGGGCTGCCCGAAAAGTCACGGCATCAGGGATTCCCATGGTGATTGCCAAGGGCTTCCGGCCCGATGTGCTGGTCGGAATTGCATCAGGAGAATCCCACGGCACGTTTTTTGTTCCCCAGGACCGGAAACTCAACCGGCGAAAGTGCTGGATCGGCTATACGGCCAAACCCCAGGGGACCCTTGTCGTGGATGGCGGCGCAGCAAACGCCCTTTTGACCAACGGCAAAAGCCTTTTGCCCGGCGGCATTTCCGAGGTTTCCGGCCGGTTTTCAGCCGGTGCGGTGGTCATGGTGACAGATGTTGCCGGAAATCTCATCGGCACAGGTCTGGTCAATTATGGCGCGGATGAGATTCGTGCTATCATGGGATGCAAAACCAGTGAGATCGTCTCAAAGCTCGGGCAGAAGACCTACGACGAAGTCATTCACCGGAACAATCTGGTGATTACCGGTGAAATCGCGTCCGCCTGAAGAGTGGACGGGGCCGGTTCCTCTTTCCCCTCGCCTCGGTCCTTGTGGCATCTGCACAACGCTGGCGGCGGAGAGAAACAGTTGTCTTTGGCTTACTTCTCGGAGACCTTTATGGATATCAACACCCTTATTCCAAAAATGGCCAAAGCTGCCAGAAGCGCGGCTTCTGTGATGAATCGGGCCACGACGGCCCAAAAAAACACCGCGCTGCTCACCATGGCCGAGCTTCTGGAAAAAGAATCAAAGTTTCTGTTTCAGGAAAACCAAAAAGATTTGGCGCGAGCCGTTGCAGCGGGACTGCCCGCCGCCATGGTGGATCGGCTGACGATTTCCGAAAAAACGGTTTCCGATATGGCGGACGGGCTTCGGGAAGTGGCTTCGTATACGGACCCGGTGGGCACCCTGGGCGAAACATGGATACGGCCCAACGGCCTTCAGGTGGCCCGGATGCGCATCCCTTTGGGGGTGATCGGCATTATCTACGAATCCCGGCCCAATGTGACCATTGATGCGGCGGGCCTGTGCCTGAAGTCCGGAAATGCCGTGATTCTCCGGGGCGGGTCCGAGGCCCTTTATTCCAACAAGGCCCTTTCAAGCATCATTGAACGGGCCCTTGAAGCTGCCGGTCTTCCCGCCGAAGCCGCCCAGGTGGTGCCCACAGAGGACCGAAAGGCCATCAACCTGCTCCTTGCCCAGGAAGAGGATATTGACCTCATCATTCCCCGGGGCGGAGAAGGCCTGATCCGATTTGTAGTGGCACACTCCAAAATCCCGGTCCTCAAGCACTATAAAGGCGTCTGCCATCTGTTTGTGGATGAATCCGCAGATCTGGCCGTAGCCCAAACCCTTGCCTTGAATGCCAAAGCCCAGCGGCCGGGGGTGTGCAACGCCTTGGAAACCCTTCTGGTTCACCAGAAGGTGGCATCGGAATTTTTGCCGGTTGCGGCCGCAGCCTTCCGGGCAGCGGGCGTGGAACTTCGGGGATGTCCCAAAACCCTTTCCATTCTGCCAGATGCGGTGGCAGCCACGGAAGCCGACTGGCCGGCCGAATATCTGGATCTTATTCTGGCGGTCAAGGTGGTGGATGATATGGATGACGCCATGGTCCATATTTCCCGTTACGGATCAAACCATACCGAGGCCATTGTCACCCGTGATTACCAGCGGTCCCGGCGGTTTCTGCGGGAAGTGGATGCGTCGGTGGTGCTGGTCAACGCGTCCACCCGCTTCAATGACGGCGGCCAGTTGGGCCTTGGCGCGGAAATGGGCATCAGCACATCCAAGCTTCATGCCTTTGGTCCCATGGGACTGGAAGAACTCACTACCCGGAAATTTGTGGTTCTCGGAGACGGACAGATCCGCGAATAAAGCGTTTTCACAGGGATGCAAGATGCGGACAGGACTGTTCGGCGGCACATTCAATCCCATTCACAACGGCCATTTGATGGCGGCCCGTGTGGCCATGGAAAAGCTTTGTCTGGACCGCCTGATTTTTATTCCCTGTTACCTGCCGCCCCATAAACCCGCCCCTTGTCTGGCGTCTGCGGAAGATCGGCTTGCCATGATCCGGATGGCCATGCACAGTGATTCCCGGTACCGGGTTTCCGATGCAGAAATCCGCCGCGGCGGCCCTTCCTACACCATTGATACGATTGAGGCTTTTTCCGTCAAAAATCCCGATGATGATATTTTTCTGATTATGGGCATGGATGCCTTTTTTGAGCTGCACACCTGGAAAGATCGGCGCCGGATTCAGGAAATAGCACAAGTGGCGGTGATTTCTCGCGGTGTGGACCGGAAGGAAGATAAAGATGTGCTTCAGAATCGGGTGGAGGGGTATATCCAGGGCCGCCTTTCGGCAGACTATCGCCCGGACGGCACCGGCGAATGCTGCTGGCATTGCATCACTGACACCCTGAAACCAGTTTGTCTTTTTCTGGCCGATCCGGTGGATATTTCTTCCAGCCAGGTGCGAGAAAACCTTATTGCCGGCCTGTCCGTCAATCCATGGGTGCCGGCGGCAGTGGACGCCCACATCAAAAAAAATGGACTTTATCGATGATTTCCTCTCCTGAAAAAAAAGACGATCCCAAACTGGATGCAGAGCTTGATGTTTATGTGAGCGCCCTTCTGGGCAGAAAAGCCAGAAATCCGGTGCTTCTGGATGTCCGTCCCCTCACCAGTATTGCAGACGCTTTTCTGATCTGCCACGGCACTTCCACCCGTCAGGTTTCCGCCATTGCCGAGCATGTCCAGCGCGCCCTGAAAAAACAGGGCATCAAGGCCTTGAGTGTGGAAGGTCTGCGGGATGGCCACTGGGTGCTCATGGATTACGGCCATGTGCTGATTCATGTGTTTTATGAAAGTACCCGGCAGTTTTATGACCTGGAAGGGTTGTGGGCCGATGCCCGGCGCATCCGCACTCCGGGCATGGAAAAACTCATTGAAGATGAAGGGGCTCCGGATGACGAGGATGTGGGAGCGTCATTTTTTATTGACTGACCCTGTGTTCAGAACGCAATGGCCCAGAACCTTTTGATTCGTAAAAATCCTGATGGAAAAGCGCGCCATGAAAAAACCCTACATGCTGATCATCTTGGACGGATGGGGAATCGGAAAAAACGAACCCACCAACGCTGTTCTGGCGGCCCGCACCCCTTGTCTGGACCGACTTACAGAAACCTTTCCCTCCACGCGCCTTGCCTGTTCCGGCCCGGATGTGGGGCTTCCTGCCGGGATCATGGGAAACAGTGAGGTGGGCCACATGAACATCGGCGCAGGCCGGGTTGTGTATCAGGATCTGGTGCGGATTGACCGGGCCATTGCCGATGGTTCCTTTTTTGCCAACCCGGCGCTGGTCACGGCCATGGATGCGGTTTCCAAAACCGGAAAGGCCCTTCATCTTATGGGATTGGTGTCTGACGGCGGTGTCCACAGCCAGCTTTCCCATTTGTTTGCCCTTTTGGACATGGCCCGCAGCAAGGGACTGGCCCGGGTGTATGTGCATGCCATTCTGGACGGCCGGGATACGCCGCCGGACAGCGGTGCGGGGTATCTGGCCCAGGTGGTCAACCACTGCCGAGAAACCGGCGGCGGTGTGGTCGCGTCCATCTGCGGCCGGTATTATGCCATGGACCGGGACAAGCGATGGGACCGGGTGGAAAGGGCCTATGACCTGTACACCCAAGGCAGCGGTACAGGCGCCCACGATCCGGTGGAAGCGGTTCAGGCTGCCTATGGCCGGGGTGAAACCGATGAATTTGTGCAGCCCGTGGTGATGCTGGATCCAGAGGATCAGCCTATTGGGGAGGTGGAAGACGGGGACAGCATTATTTTTTTCAACTTCAGGGCGGACCGGGCCAGAGAAATCACCCGGGCGTTTACGGAAGCGGATTTTGACGGGTTTCCCAGAAAAAAACAGCCGAAACTTTCCGGTTATACCACCCTGACCCTGTATGATGAGGGGTTTGACCTGCCCATGGCCTTTGGGCCGGTACACCTGGAAAATATTCTGGGAGAGGTGGTCAGCAAGGCGGGATTGCATCAGCTCCGAATCGCTGAAACCGAAAAATACGCCCATGTGACCTATTTTTTTAACGGCGGTGAGGAATCTCCGTTTCCCCATGAGGACCGCTGTTTGATTCCTTCCCCCCGGGATGTGGCCACCTACGACCAAAAACCGGAAATGAGTGCATTTCAGGTGGCCGATGAAGTGATCGCCCGCCTTCACACCGGAAAATACGATTTGATTGTCCTCAACTTCGCCAATATGGACATGGTGGGACATACCGGCATCCTAGACGCTGCTATCAAGGCTTGCGAGGCGGTGGATACCTGTCTGGAGAAGGTTCTGGATGCCCTCCTGGCCCTGGGCGGCGCTGCCCTGGTAACGGCAGATCACGGCAATTCTGAAAAAATGGCGGATGATGATGGAAAACCCTATACTGCCCACACCACAAATCCGGTGCGCCTGATTCTGGTGGACCCGGAAAGAAAATCAGTCCGGCTGCGGGAGGGACGGCTGGGTAATATCGCTCCCACCCTTTTGGAGATGATGGGAATTTCCCGACCCGATGCCATGACCGAAGCCAGTTTGATTGAACCCTGAAAACGTCACTCTTTTTCCATGACTTCCAGGCCCCTGGGCGGAATAATGTTTTCCGCCTTTCCCACCTGTATGGTTTACATCTTCCCCATAGACTGCCCTTCGGCCCCACCTTGAAAATTCTTGACTCACCTGAAGAAAAAGGGTAACCACGTTAAAATGTTAACCAAATGAATTCATGGGAGATTCGTCGGGTAAAACAAGAATGCGGTAACGGGTTTTTTAAGCCCCTTTTTTTCCCTGTGCAATAAGGATCACGGTAGCTATGTATAGCGTGGGTTATTTTCTGGTGGCAGTGGCCAGAATACTGGATGTACTGCTCATCTTGTTTATGTGGCTTGTTTTTCTTCGGGCGATTTTTTCCTGGGTGAATGTCTGGGTGAGCCCCTACCATCCGGTAATGCGCTTTCTCCGGCCTGTTGCCCATGTTTGCAACGTCATGACCGAGCCTGTATTCCGTCCGATCCGTGCCCGGCTGCCGCTTTTTTTCGGGGGAATGGATTTTACCCCCATGATTGTTATTCTGGTGATTATTTTTCTCGATACCTTTCTGGTGAACAGCCTGCTTCGAATGGCCGTCTCATTGATATCAAAGTGACCTTAAACATGGAAATGCCATGAAATTGATGCCAGAGGACATTGAAGACCAGCAATTCAAAATCCGCTTCCGGGGTTTTGACCGTTATGAGGTGAATCGTTTTCTGGACCAGATGGCCCAGGTCGTTGCCAATCTTCAGACCACAGTCAAACGCCAGGAGGACGCCCTCCAGCGGTTGCAACGGGACATCCAGGGCTACCAGCAACGGGAAGAAATCGCCAAAAGCGCTATGGCCAACGCCCGGCAATCCATTGACCAGGTCAAGGAAAATGCCCAGAAATCGGCAGAAATCATCGTTGCCGACGCCGAGGTGAAGGCGGAAAAAATTTTGAACCGGGCCCATGGCCGGCTCTCCCAGCTCCACGAGGATATTGCCGAACTCAAGCGGCAGCGCATCCAGATTGAAGTGCAGATCCGGGCCACCCTTGATGCCCACACCAAGCTCCTGGAGGCGGGAAAGGAAAACATGGATGCCAGGGATGCGGAAGATGCCAAAATCCGGTTGCTGAACCAGTCGCGGGGCTGATGATTTTGACCGTTTTTTAGCAATTTTAGAATGTTACGGCAAAAGAGGAAAAGATGACAGCAGGACAGTATACCTGCACAGATTATCGTCAGGAAATGATCCTTCTGGGGTTGAGGCGGCAGCTTTCAGATCCCCGGTTATCCGATGCCCAGAGGGAAGAGATCATGAAAAAAATCCGAGAAATGGAATACCAAATGGGGATGGCCTAACCCATGGGTGCCACCATTTTGCAGATTGAACCGGATCTGTACCTGATGGGGCTTAATCCGCCCATCCCCGGATTCTCAAATTTCATCGGTTCCTGGTTGTGGAAGGGAGCCCATGGCAACTGCCTTGTGGATGTGGGGCCAGCTGTCACGGCGGATCAACTGGTGGATGCCCTTTCCACACTGGGTGCGGATCATCTGGATTATATTTGTCTCACCCATATTCACCTGGATCATGCCGGCGCCATCGGGCATCTTGTCCACCGTTTTCCCGGTGTGCCGGTGGTCTGCCATCCCAAGGGAATTCCCCACCTGATGGATCCGGCGCAATTATGGCACGGTACGGTCAAAACCCTGGGGGATGTGGGAAAGGCCTATACCGCGCCCCTTCCAGTGCCCCCATCGGCTTTTGCAACCCCTGACCAGCTTGAAAATGCCCCGTTTCGTGTGGTTGATACACCCGGCCACGCTCCCCATCATTTTTCCATCCAAACAGACAAGTACCTTTTCTGCGGCGAGGCTGGCGGTGTTTGCCTGTCCATTGATGCCGATACTTTTTATCTGCGCCCGGCCACGCCCCCGCGTTTTTTTCTGGACGCCACCCTTGCCAGTGTGGACCGGCTTCTGGCCCTAAAACCGGAAATTCTCTGTTACGGCCATTTCGGCATGCGCCCCAATGGGGTTGCCATGCTGACCCGACACCGTGAGCAGCTCATCTTCTGGGAAGAGACCCTGATGGCAGAGGCGGGGGGAAAGCCCATGGCCGATGTTCACGACTGGAAGACGTGGGCAGACCTGATGCTTAAGCGCGATCCCCTGCTCGGCGCATTTGAAAAGCTTAATGCAGATGCCCAGAAGCGGGAACGCGGATTTCTGATCAACAGCCTCAAGGGATTTTCCGGTTATCTGAACGAAAAAGCCGCTTCCTGAATTCCAAAAATTTTGCAAATCTTGTCCGAGGTTGGCCGGAAAACCCCACACCCTGGGGCTGGGCAGTATAATCGCCACTGGCTTTTCTTTTCGGATGCACCAGATACAAAAAAGGCGACAGGATTTTCTCCTGCCGCCTTTTTGATTACCGTAAAGAACAGAAAACGGTTTTTACATCATACCGCCCATTCCACCCATACCGCCCATTCCACCCATGCCGCCGCCCATTCCAGCGCCGCCCATGGGGTCGGATGACTTGTCTTCGGGTTTTTCAGCGATCATGGCCTCGGTGGTCAGCATCAGGGAAGCCACGCTGCCGGCATTCTGAAGGGCAAACCGGACCACTTTGGTGGGATCGATTACACCCGCCTGCATGAGATCTTCATACTCGTTGGTGGCCGCGTTATAGCCCATGGCGCCTTCGGCATTCTTCACCTTGTCAATGACCACGCTGCCCTCGTAACCCGCATTGGACGCAATACGGCGAAGCGGCTCTTCGATGGCGCGCATGACCACTTTGACGCCCAGTTTCTGATCACCTTTGACCTTGAGTTTGTCGAGGGCAGACAGGGTCCGCACCAAGGCCACACCACCGCCGGGCACAATGCCTTCCTCAACAGCCGCGCGGGTGGCATTGAGAGCGTCTTCCACCCGGGCTTTTTTCTCTTTCATTTCAGTTTCAGTGGCTGCGCCCACATTGATGACGGCAACGCCGCCGATGAGTTTGGCCAGACGTTCCTGGAGTTTTTCCCGGTCATAGTCAGAAGAGGTCTCTTCAATCTGGGCACGAATCTGTTTGACCCGGCCTTCCAGGGCCGAACGCGCGCCCGCACCATCCACGATGGTGGTGTTGTCCTTGTCAATGGTGACGCGTTTGGCTTTTCCCAGATCCGTAATGGTGAGGCCTTCCAGCTTGATGCCCAGGTCTTCGGATACCACCTGGCCACCGGTGAGAATGGCAATATCTTCCAGCATGGCTTTTCTGCGGTCGCCGAATCCTGGTGCCTTTACCGCTGCCACATGCAGGGTGCCGCGCAGTTTGTTGACCACCAGCGTTGCCAGGGCTTCGCCGTCCACATCTTCAGCAATGATGACAAGGGGTTTCCCCATTTTTGCCACCTGCTCCAGAATGGGGAGCAGATCTTTCATGTTGCTGACTTTTTTCTCGTTGATGAGGATGAACGGATCTTCAAGGGAAGCGATCATTTTTTCGGGATCCGTCACAAAATAGGGAGAAAGATACCCGCGGTCAAACTGCATGCCTTCCACCACATCCAGGGTGGTTTCCATGCCCTTGGCTTCTTCAACCGTGATGACGCCTTCTTTCCCTACCTTGTTCATGGCTTCGGCGATGATGTTGCCGATGGTTTCGTCATTGTTGGCAGAGATGGTGCCGACCTGGGCGATTTCCCGCTGGTCCTTGGTGGGCTTGCTCATTTTATGCAGCTCTTTGACCGCCACTTCAACAGCCTTGTCAATGCCGCGTTTGATGGACATGGGATTGTTGCCGGCGGCAACCAGCTTTTGTCCTTCTTCATAAATGGCCCGGGCCAGAACCGTTGCAGTGGTGGTTCCGTCTCCGGCCATGTCGCTGGTTTTGCTGGCCACTTCCTTGACCATCTGGGCACCCATGTTCTCGAACTTGTCTTCCAGCTCAATTTCTTTGGCAACCGTGACGCCGTCTTTGGTAACCGTGGGCGATCCCCAGGATTTGTCGATAACAACGTTTCTGCCCTTGGGACCTAGGGTCACCACCACCGCATCGGCAAGGGTTTTGACGCCGTTGAGCATTGCTTCACGGGCTTTCATGTCATACTTGATGATTTTACCAGCCATGGTTGTAATTCCTCCATCTTCTGTATTTTTAAAGGGGATTTGCGTTACGCGATGATGCCGAGCACATCATCTTCCCGCATGATCAGGTATTCCTCGCCATCGATCTTGACTTCTGTCCCGGAATATTTCCCGAACAAAATGCGATCTCCGACCTTGATTTCCAGGGCAATGCGTTTTCCGTCTTCACCCAATTTTCCGTTACCCACAGCCACCACCTTGCCTTCAGCGGGTTTTTCTTTGGCTGTATCCGGAATGATGATGCCGCCTTTGGTTTTGGCTTCTTCTTCGACGCGCTGAACCAGAATACGATCCTGCAATGGTCTGAGTTTCATACGTTTTTCTCCTTTTTGATCCTTAGTGTGGACAATACTGAAAACCATCCATGATGAATATGAAATGAACGTGGGGGATTCCCACATCGCCATTTGCGAGCGAAAATACCCGCTGTTCAATGAAAATGGCCCTGATCGATTTGCCTTATCAATATACAGGTGATCACCGGTTCATTGCGGCAATACATGACCCTGGGTTTGCCGGAAATGGACGGAAAGATAACGCTACGGCAATCAATCGGCGCTTTCGCCACCCGTGGCTGATGACGCGGTCCCGGCGGAGGTGTCGCCACTTCCGGTTTTTTCATTTCCGGGCGAAGAATTGGCGGTATGGGTGCCGGTTTTGCTCTTGTTGGAATAGTCGGTCACATACCAGCCGGTTCCTTTAAGGTGAAAGCTGCTGTGGGAAATCAGCTTGTTCAAGTTTCCGGAGCAGTACTTGCAGGTGGTCAACGGGGCATCTGAAAACTTCTGAATCGCCTCCTCAATTTTCCCGCACGAGGCACATTGATATTCGTAGAGCGGCATAAATTTTTCCTCTAACTGCTTATAATAACTAATCTTTACAGGGCATCCAACGAAATGCTGAAACTAATATAGGTCGTGTTTAAAGCTTGTCAAGGCAATACGGGGCAAAATCAGAAACCGAAATCATGCGGCAAAAATCAAAGAATGGATTTCAAGCTGTCCATGCCGGTGTCCCAGGTACTGTAAAAAGCCATGACCGGTGCCATTCCGGCCAGGCTCACAGGGTTTAAAATATCCCGGGTAATAGCGTGCACCCGATGCTCTTCCGCAAGCCTTGCGGCTTCAGGTGCATTGAAATTCTGCAGAAAACGGCTGAAGCGGACAATGTGGACCAGTTCGTGGGTGATGATGTAAAGCGCAAACGGAAAAAGTGTGATTTCGGGATGAAGGCCAAGTACCGCAAGGATGGCCGGGTCCTGGATGCAGATCTTGTAAAAATCATAGGTACTGGATCCCAACATCCGGCCGTCGGGTTTTCCCTCGTAGCGCAGAATCTGGGCAAAAGGCCCCGGCACAATCTCATCATCCGCAAGATCCGCCACGGTTTTGACATCATACCGGGGATGCAGCCACTGGCTGGCGGACATTTTGTAATAATTGCTCACCAGCTCTTCGGCCATGGAAACGGCATTGTTGATCAACACCATCTGATCCGGCGTGAACAGGGGAAGTCGCGGCTGATCTTTCATGGAAAAAAGGTGTACCATACCCGTTTTTCAGGATCAATAACCCTGGAACAATCAATTTGTTCCTTGACAATCCGCTTTTCACGGGGCTACAGAGTCCTCTTTTATAAGGGGAACCAAAGCCCTGACACGGAAGGATGGCCGAGTGGTTGAAGGCGCTGGTCTCGAAAACCAGTGAAGCGGCAACGCTTCCGAGAGTTCGAATCTCTCTCCTTCCGCCAGTTTATTTTTTAATATTTTAAAATGATTCAATAAAAAATTTAGCCCAAGGACTAATGCCTCTGTAATGCCGATTTTCAGACCTTAGAACTTATCTGTAAATAGTGATGGCTTTGTTAAGGGTGATCATCGTAGCAGCCAGCATACTGAGGGCTATATATGATAAATCTGTTTTTCGTATTGAGGGGCCAGCTTGCGAAAGCGGTTGAGCCATGAGCTGGCTGCCCCCACGACCCATCTTCGGGGCTTGAATGTTGGATCCTTCTCAATCAGTCGTCTTTTTTCTCCATGATTATTTGATTTTTGAGCTTAAAGTTCATCTTAACCAGCCTTGACAAGTAAACTCGTACCGACTAAAATAATTGCTAAATTTTTGCTTTGAGCAAATTTTATCTATGCAGTTTCAGGTGCTCCGGAACGGAGTGAAAAGGGAATCCCGTTAAAATCGGGAGCGTGCCCAACGCTGTAAGTCTATGGCCCGCCGGTCGGGCCTCGCGGCATCCACGGCCACTGTTTTTGACAATGGGAAGGCCGCCGCCAGAAGGACGAGCCAGAAGACCTGCCTGACACTATTGCCTTTGAAACTTGGGGACTTGAGTTTCATCGGTCTGTCTTGGGTAATCGGGCGCCCGGATCATTTTTATCAATGGTCCGGGCTTTTTTGCGTCCAGGCCCTGGGTCGATGACTTGGGCCACGCGAGAGTCCGGGCCGCGGGGGAATCTCTGAAATACGGTGACTTTTGGGGATTCGCAGATCTTATTTTCAACACCTGCGGAGGACTTATGAACAAAATTTTAGCCAAATGTTTGACCTTTTCAGTCTTGTTATCTTTCGGTTTCGGCTGGGTGCCGCTCCTGGCTCAGGGTGAGAGCGAAGCCCAGACTTCCAGCCAGCCCCAGGCCCGGGTGCAGAACACCCAGTCGCCGCCGGCCATGGAATTGGATTCGATCATCGTCACCGCCACCCGGGTGGAACGGACCCTGGATGAACTGCCCATCTCCCTTTCGGTGGTGAGCGAGGAAGACGTGCGGCGCAACCCCTCGGTCACCATTGCCGATCAAATCTCCTCGGTGCCTGGGGTTATGGTCGACAACCAGACTCCGGGCATCAAAAAAGTCAACATCCGGGGTATGTCCAGTTCACGGGTGGTAGTGCTGATCAACGGGGTCAAGCAGCCGGAACTCCGTCTGGCTGCCGACGGGGCCCCCATAGGGGTTGATCCCAGCCAGATTGAGCGCATTGAAGTCATCAAGGGGCCGGCCTCGGTTCTCTACGGCTCGGACGCCATCGGCGGGGTCATCAATATTATTACCAAAAAGGGCGGAGACAAGCCTTTTTCCTTCAGCCAGAATTTCCTCTATGATTCCTCCAACGAGGGCTACGGCTGGCAGAGTGCGATTTTCGGCGATTTTCAGGGCTTCAACTACCGTCTGTCCTACGGCGGTTTCAATGCCGACGACATCCGGGTACCCGACAGCGTGGCTGACGGCCGGTTGCTGAACACCGACTATGACAAGCGGAACTACAGCGGCATCCTGGGCTATAGCTGGGACGGCGGCGAGATATCCTTTTCCTCCGACCGCCACAAAGTCACCGACATGGGCCATGTTCTGCGCTGGAACAACCCGGCCACGGGCGAACTGGAGCCGGCCACCTGGGATGAGGCCCGGCCTTACACCACCAGCAATCCCGAAGTTCAGCGCGATACCCACACCGTCAACCTGGGCCTGACCGAACTCAACGATTACCTGGCCAAACTCAACTTCACGGCTTACGTCCAGGAACTGAACCGGGAAACCCAGGGCATCGGCATCAAAAACGAGGGCGGCTATGCCAATGGCGTAGTTTATAGCTATGAGGAGCATGTTCAGGATTCCTATGGCGGCACCTTTCAGTCCGACTGGCGGCTGGGCGACGACCACTATGTCATCCTGGGCCTGGATTACGACAAGTCCAAATATGATTCCGATATCTCGGCCTTCAACCGACTCAGCGGAGTGCGCACCGGTCGCAATTTCGGCCACGGCCGCCAGGAGAGCTACGGTTACTTTCTGCAGCATGAATGGCAGATCACCGAGGACCTCAGCAGCACCTTGGGCCTCAGGTGGACCGAGGTGAAGACTGTCCTGTCCAAAGAGACATCCAAGCCGCAGAATGTGGGCTCGACCAAGGATTCCAAGATGGTCGGCAACCTAGGCTTGGTCTATTCCGGCTTTGAGGATTTTGAGCTGCGGGCCTTGTATTCCCAGGGTTTCCGCACCCCCAATCTCTTACAGCTCTTCATCGGCTCCTCGGCCTGGATGGAGCCCAACCCCGATCTGAAGCCGGAATCCTCGCAGAACTTCGAACTCGGCCTCCGCTACCACCGGGCCGGTTGGAACGTCGATCTGGGCCTGTTTTACAGCATTCTGAAAGACGCCATGGCCTCCCGGATCATCGGCTACTCCGGTTCTAACGCCCTGCGTCAATATCAGAACCTGGAGGAAGTGGTTACCTATGGGGCTGAGCTGGGCTTGGACTATACCTTTGAGAATCTGAATCTGACCCCCTATCTGTCCGGCACCTGGCTGAGGTATATCTCCGAGGACCAATTTGGCTTCAAGGCCCGGCACGTTGATGGTCGCCCGGAGTTTTGGGGCAAGACCGGTCTTAAATGGGAAGTCCCGCTGACTGACGATCTTCAGTTTTACTCCGACCTCAACCTAATGCTGACCGGGCGCTCTTATCAATCCAACGCCGACGGCGTCGACACCGACCACATGCCCGGCTACGGGGTGCTCAACCTTAACTTCGGGTTTGAAGGAGGGCAGGAGCACAAGTATAATATCAGCGTCAGCCTCAACAACATCGGCAACAAGGAATACCGGCTGCCGCTCAGCAGTCTGAACTACGAACCCGGCTTCAACGTGGTGCTTGGGGTCGGCTTCGAATACTGATCAGTGAAACCGGATAGCCGGGTGGCCCCTGCTTCGGGCCACTCGGCTCATGCGTTCGGGGGCCGAAGGCCTGACGGAGGATGACGGATGGCCGAGGCCGATCCTTCCTTAGGTGAACATTCTCTTTGATCCACAGGACGCGCCATGCCTGAAAACAACGCTTCTTGTCACCCTTCCTGGAAAAAATCCGCCGCTCTTTTTCTGGCCAGCCAGAATCTTTCCCTTTTCGGTTCCTCGGTTACAGGGTTTGCCATTATCTGGCATGTGACCCTTAAGACATCCTCCGGCACCTGGATGATGCTGATCATTTTATTTTCCATGCTGCCCCAGGTGCCGGTGTCCCTGTGGGGCGGAGTCTGGGCCGACCGGTACAACCGAAAACACCTCATCATGGCTTCGGATGGCAGTGTTGCCGCAGCCACCCTGATCCTTTTTATCCTGCATCTTGCCGGCCATGACCACCTGGGCCTCTTGCTGGCGGTTTCTGGGGTTCGGTCCCTGGGCGCGGGCGTTCAGATGCCGGCAGTCAGCGCCATGATTCCCCAGGTCGTACCGGAAAACCAGCTTACCCGGTTCAGCGGCATCAACCAGTCCCTGAATGCGGCATCCCAGTTTCTGGCACCGGCCATCGGCGGTGTGGTACTGGGCACGGTGGGCATTGCCTGGGCATTTTTGCTGGATGGGGTGACCGCTGCTGCTGCTGCGATTCTGATTTTGCGCGGTATTCCGGTTTCTCCGGTTTCCCTGTCTGAAAAACAAGCTTCTGCCTGGACGGAAATGAAGGAAGGGGCTTTGTTTTCCTGGCACCATCCCCTGCTCAAGGCCCTGATTCTGTTTTATGGGGTATCGTTTTTTCTGATTTCACCGGCAGCATTTCTGACCCCTGTCATGATTGCCCGCAGTTTTGGCGATGATGTGTGGCGGCTGACCGCCAACGAACTGGTCTGGACCGCAGGCAGCCTGATCGGCGGCGCGTATATCGCCTGGAAGGGGGCTTTTCACAACAAGGTCCGGGTCATCGCCCTTTCCCTGGCCGGATTCGGCATTCTTTTTCTGCTGCTCGGTGTTTGTCGTTCCTTTGGCGTTTACCTGGTGCTGATGGGAGTTGCCGGATTGATCCTGCCGTTTCTTACGACGGCTGAAACCGTCCTGATTCAGGAACAGGTCCCTATGGGGGTGATGGGCCGGGTGTTTTCCATTGTTCAGATGACTGGACTTGTGGCCATGCCCGCCGGAATGCTGGTGTTTGGCCCGATGGCCGACCATGTGCCCATTGAATTGATTCTGGTGGTAACCGGCTGGATGCTGGCCGGCACCGGATTGTTGTTTCTGAAAATCGGCGGCCGGGCCCTGGAATCCCTGGCGGACGAATGAATTCCAAGCTGTCGGAAAAGGCGAACCGGTCTTCATTCATCGCGTCCAGGATGGAGCCGTTTTATTCATCTTGCGCATCCAACCCGCCAGACCTCATCCATGCACGTCCTTCACCGGACTGTTTAAATATAGGCGATAAACGCACGGGGCAGACCGGCCGGCTCACCTGTGAACATTTTCCATAAAACCCTCATCACTCCTCATGACCCACAGCAGTTGGCTGAAGAACCGCATCCCTGGCATCCGCCGCCGGCTTCCGGTTCAAGGCTGGAGGAAATGCGGAAGGTCGAATCTGTAAAATCAACTTCAACCGGTTGGATCTGGCTGAGGAGATCTTTTTGGATAATGAATTCAAATCCGCCGATTGCATGAACCGTATCGCCGCCGTTAATGGTATCCAGCGCCATGCCCAGCTGGGGTCCGCAGCATCCCTGGGAAAGGAAAATCCGGATGGGGCTGAGGGTTTGTGTTTTGAAAAATTCACTGACGGCCTGAACTGCAGAAGGGGTGACGGTGATCATGTAAATCTCCTTTGGTGTGATGGGTAGATTCAGGATTTGGGCGGACCGGTTCTGAAGGTGCCTGTTTTCCCTGGACCAACGCGCTGAAAATCAGTCGAAGATCCGTTTCGGTGAGCTGCAGGAGACCGTCTTCTTCAGCAGCATGATCCGCTTCCGCCTGATCTTTTGGGCACATATCCATTTTCCGGATGTTCCGTTGGATCGTCCGGCTCCGGCTGATGAGGGTTTCCGGAAAAAGGCGGTCCCGGTTATTTTCAATCCAGCGGGTGCATTCGTCATGGGTGCCGGCAAACAGCAGGAACAGGTCATTGTCTTTTTTAAGGGTGACCAGCCGATAGCCCGCACCCAGGTCAAATTTCCGGCAGCCCTTGATGCGCGCCTCGCCATAACGGGTGAAGGCGCAGATCTGGTCAAAACGGGTGTCTTCGGTTTCAAGGGCCGCAGCAATGGCTTCCACCCGATCAGCGGCAAGGCACGCCCGACGACCGCCCTTTCTTAACGCTTCCAGACATTTTTCGAGCCTTGGATCCAGATGAATGGCGTCAATCATGGCAAAGTCTCCTTGAAAGCGTATGCCCTCAGTGGGAATCGGCAAACGGATCCGGTGTTCCCGGCTCGCCCGGCAGCCAGACAGACTTCAGATCCTCTCCCAGGTACGCCCGTTCATTTTCCGCCAGAATGCCCAGGGAAAGCGCAATAATGGTCCACAGGTGGGTCACGTGGTAATGGCCCTCGTAATACTCAGCCAGGTCATGGATCTGGGCATGGCAGTTGTGGCAGGGCGTCAGGCAATAATCCGCACCGGTCGCGATAATCTGATCGAACTTGATTTTTCCGTATTTGCGGCGGGCGTCCGTATAACCGGACTGAAGGTACCCGCCTCCGCCACCGCAGCAGAAGTTGTTGGATTTGTTGGGCGTCATGTCGATGAAGTTTTCCTCGCCCACACAGGCTTTCACCACATACCGCATCTTGTCGGCCTGGGTATCGCCAAAGCTTTTGCGAATCTGGTTGCACGGATCCTGAACCGTGAACTTGATTTTAAGGTCCTTGTTCCAGTCTGAACTGACTTTCAGTTTTCCGGATTTGATCCACTCATAGTAGTAGGCCACCATGGGGGCGATTTCCAAATCCGAGTTGATCCCGAACTTGGTATTGGCCGCCCAGACCGAATAGGTGGAATGGCCGCATTCGGTGTTCAGATATACCTTGCAGCCCAAGTCGTTGGCCGACTGAAGAGTCATTGCGGCAATTTTCTTCCAGTTTTCGTCATCAGCCAGGAACATGCAGTAGTTTTCGCCGCCCCAGGCCGTACAACTGTACGTCCAGTCAACGCCCGCCAAATGGAGGATTTTCCACAAGGGTACCATTTCATCCGGCTCGGTCACCGGCTCACGGGAATTCTGGCTGACAAAGAATTCCGCTCCCTGTTTGTCAATGGGCGCCTCAAGATTCTCCCATCCGGGCTGGGTTTCCCGCACTTCTTCCAGCACATCTTCCACCACAAAGCGGAAGTCTTCCGGTGGTGATCCCATGGCGCTGCAACTGTCATTTCGAAGGGCCATTTCACAGGACCCCAGAATTCCCTTGGGCCGCTCCTCACGCGGCCAGAGTTTCCGGGCCTCGTAGATCAGTCCGGAAATATTGATATCCATCGGACAAACATGGGTACAGCGGGTACACATGGAACACATCCACACCCAGGGGTGTTTGGTGATTTCCTCATCCAGGCCCATGGCGGCCATGCGCAGAAATTTCCGGGGGTCCATGTTTTCAAGGCCTGTTGCCGGGCACCCCGAGGCGCAGGCCCCGCAGGTGAGACACAGGCTCAGGTTTCCGCCCTTGGGCAGGATTTCCTTCACCTTGTCCAGGAAAACACTTTTATGGCCATGCTCGATTTTGATCATCACTGCGGCTTCACTCATGACAACTCCTCTCCTTGGCATTTTTGTTACAAAATGTGATTCCGGTGATGGGGTCAAACCGCGTTGTCAGTTGCGGGACGCATGCAACAACTTCACGCCAACGGTCCGGGCGAAAACCCGGTTGGATGACCGGAAGCTTCCGGATTTTTTCCATAAAAAGGGAAAACAATCCAAACGCCAAGCCATCGCCAACTCGGGCCGTAGCCATCTCGGGCCGCAAAAGAATCAGAAACCGTCTGCCTGTCCTGATTCAGCGGATGAAGCGTGAAAACACAGCGTTTTTAAAGGCCTGAAAAGGGGAGTGCGAAAAACGCGGCGTTTCAGTTTTTGTCAGTGCATACCAACCCGGGCAGCAAACCGCAGCACCGTCATGTGAAACCGAAAAACCGAAGCATGGATGGTCCTTTTTGACAAAGGAGTGAGAGAGGTGAAAATTCAAACATGGGGTGATGCATTTCATAAGCCCGGAAAAATGTCA
Organism: Desulfosarcina sp. OttesenSCG-928-A07; assembly: GCA_030267325.1. Classification (GTDB taxonomy): domain Bacteria; phylum Desulfobacterota; class Desulfobacteria; order Desulfobacterales; family Desulfosarcinaceae; genus Desulfosarcina. The sequence goes on from JAJDJS010000002.1 coordinate 79,598, forward strand.
AGGAAGGGCTTAAGGATTTGTGTTTGGCTACGTTCCGGGAAAACCGGCTGTTTTCCCTTGTGCGGCGGAATCTGGAATGGTAATCGGATGTGTTTTCGTTCATCATCACCGTAGTGCCTCGGTTTTTGAAAACAAAGACCCATGCAGGGTCGCTGAAACGCCCGGTGATTTGCGGAAACAACTTTCCGGTTTCTTTCGAACTGCTGCGCCGAACTTGCCTATACCGGTGCAACGGCTGCAAGCGCATGACGTCCCTCAAGGACATTTTGTTAACCCAAGCAATATACTTAAGGATCAGAAAACCTATGACGAGCGTTGGAATCGTGGGATGGCGCGGCATGGTGGGATCGGTTCTCATGGACCGAATGATGGCGGAAAAAGATTTTGACAAGTTTGAGGCGGTCTTTTTCTCCACCTCCCAGGCCGGAAAAACCGGGCCGGATATCGGGGCCGGGGCCCAGCCGGTACTGGATGCCAATTCGGTGGACCGGTTGGCCCAGATGGATATCATCGTATCCTGCCAGGGCGGCAGTTACACGGAAACCCTCCATCCGGCGCTCCGGGAAAAAGGATGGAACGGATACTGGATTGATGCGGCCTCCTCTCTGCGGATGAAGGATAACAGCGTCATCGTGCTGGACCCGGTCAATCGCCATGTGATTGATGCAGCCCTTGAAAAGGGCGTCCGGGATTATATCGGCGGAAACTGCACGGTTTCCCTGATGCTCATGGCCCTGGGCGGCTTGTTCAAACAGGACTGGGTGGAATGGATGACCGCCATGACCTACCAGAGCGCATCCGGCGCCGGGGCCAACAATATGCGGGAGCTGGTGGCCCAGATGGGCAAAATCGGAATGGTGGCCAAACCGCTTCAGGACAACCCGGCGGCCTCCATTCTGGACATTGACCGCAATGTTGCCGCCACCTTGGCCGCACCTGATTTTCCAACTGAATTTTTTGGCGCACCCCTGGCCGCCAGCCTGATTCCCTGGATTGACCGGGCCGTGGAAAACGGGCAGACCCGGGAAGAGTGGAAGGGCCTTGTGGAGACCAACAAAATTCTGGGCCGGTCTGATGCACCTGTTCCCATTGACGGCCTGTGCGTCCGGGTCGGGGCCATGCGGTGCCACAGCCAGGCCCTGACCTTAAAGCTCAAGTCCGATCTGCCCATGGATGTGATTGAAAACACCATTGTGTCAGCCAACGACTGGGTCCGGCTGGTGCCCAACGACAAGCCCGATACCCTGGCCCAGCTCAGTCCGGCAGCAGTTTCCGGAACGCTTTCCATTCCGGTGGGCCGGCTCCGCAAGCTCAACATGGGGCCTGAGTATCTCACCGCTTTTACTGTGGGCGATCAACTGCTCTGGGGCGCGGCAGAACCCCTTCGCCGGGTGCTGCGGATTATTCTGGACTATGTCGGGTAAAACCGGGCTTTCCCAGCAGGAAAAAAAGGGCATGAAACCCTCCTTTGTTCGTTTTTTATCCGGCAACGAAACCCTGGACGGCCGGTATACGGCTGCTCCGGCATCAGACCGGGCGGTGATTGTCACTCACCCGCATCCGCTGTACGGCGGGGACATGAATAATTCGGTGGTGTCAGCCATCGCCACCGCTTATCAGCAGTGCGGATTTTCGGTTCTGCGGTTTAACTTCAGGGGCGTGGGAGCCAGCACCGGCACCTACGGCGAGGGGATCGGCGAGCAGGAAGACGTGGCGGCTGCCGTGGATTTTGTGCGCCAAAAAGGCATTTCCCGCATCCATCTGTCCGGATACTCATTCGGCGCCTGGGTCAATGCCGCGACCCTTTCCGCTGGTTCCGGTTTCGGGGTGGAAGCCCTGACCCTGGTGGCGCCGCCGGCTGCGGTGATGCCGTTTCCCGAAGACCTCCGGCTGCCCATGCTGTCAGGTATTATCGCGGGAGAGCAGGATGACATTGCGCCGCCGGACCTGATCCGGAAACTGGCGGTTCGGTGGAATCCAGAAGCACGGCTGGAAGTCATTCCTGGGGCGGATCATTTTTTTGCGGGGTTTCTGGATGCAGTGACGGCGAGAGTTTCAGAATTTAGTCAATAGGATATAGATTTTAGCGGGAAGCAAAGGCTTTCCGATCTCGGCCCGTGCATTCGTATTGGCTAAATCCTAAGGCCTAAATTCTAAATCCTCATCTTTACTGATTCCCATACCCGTTCAGTTCCCCGCAATCCGGGCACTGCCAGGTGATACCGTTGCAGGACATGCGCGAGAAATTTTCATACATGCAGTCCTGGCACATCATGAATCCGCAGCGGCAGGTCCAGCAGAACGGAACGGTTTTTTTGCAGCAGTGGCAGGTTTTCGGGCCTTTTCGGCGGCGCCGGTAGGCACCGGAAGACAACTCCGGGGACGGACGGGTGTTGGCGGACATCGTGTTGGCTTTCCTTGAAAAAATGATATAAATCGGGGCGCTGAACTTCATTTCCCCTCTAATCCAGGAGACCGCCCGTGTCAACGTCACCCGCTTCAGCTCCGCCGGAACACGCCCCGCAGACCCTTTATCTCATTGATGGCAGCGCTTATATTTACCGGGCCTATCATGCCATCCGGGGCCTTTCCAACAGCAGCGGCCTGCCCACCAACGCCACCTTCGGCTTTACCCGGATGCTCATCAAGCTGATGGAGGACCGGAAGCCCGGCCATGTGGCCATGTTTTTTGACGCCAAGGGCCCGACCTTTCGCCATGAGCGCTTTGCCGCATACAAGGCCAACCGCCCGCCCATGCCGGACGATCTGGTTCAGCAGCTCCCCTGGATCCGGAAAGTGACCGATGCCTTCAACATTCCGGTGTTTGAACTGGCCGGCTATGAAGCAGACGATCTCATCGGCACCCTTTCCCGAAAAGCCGAAGAAAACGGAATGGCTGTGATCATGGTCACTGGCGACAAGGACTTCATGCAACTGATCACGGACCGCCGCACCATCTGGGATCCCATGAAGGACGTGGTGATTGATGAGGCGGAAATCCGGCGGCAGTTTGACCTTGCCCCTGGCCAGATCATCGACGTGATGGGCTTTTCCGGCGATACAGCGGACAATGTCCCCGGTGTTCCGGGAATCGGCCAGAAAACCGCCGTCAAACTGGTCCAGACCTTTGGCAGCATGGCCGGGGTATATGATCGCATTGACGAGATTCAGGCCAAAAAGCAGAAGGAAAACCTGCTCCAGTTTAAGGACCAGGCGTTTCTCAGCCGGGATCTGGTCACCATTGACCAGAACGCGCCCATTGAGATGCATCTGGAGGCCCTTGCAGCGAAAAAACCCGATGAAGAAGCCCTGACCCGGCTTTTCGGCGAACTGGAATTCCGGCAGTTGCAGCAGACTTACGCGCCCCGGAAAGAACCAATCCCGCGCGATTATACGGCGATTCTGGATGAAGCCGCCCTGGACGATCTGGTCCGGCGGCTGGAGGGGGCCGGACGGTTTGCCCTGGACACGGAAACCACGTCCACCTCGCCCATGCGGGCCCATCTGGTGGGACTCTCGTTTTCCGTCACACCAGGAACAGCCTGGTACATTCCCGTGGATCACCGGTATATCGGCGCGCCGCCCCAGCTTTCCGCAAAAGCGGTGCTGGCCCGTCTGGCCCCGGTTTTCATGAATCCGGCCATTGAAAAAATCGGCCAGAACATCAAATACGACTGGATGGTGCTGCGCCGCCACGGTGCGGATCTGGCCGGGGTGGCCTTTGACACCATGATTGCCTCGTATCTGCTGAATCCGGCCAAGCGGGCCCATGGCCTGGACCAGATTGCCCTGGATTATCTGGATCACAAAAACATCACTTACGAAGAAGTGGCGGGAAAGGGAAAAAGCGCGGTTTCCTTTGATCAGGTCCCCATTGAAACAGCAGTGCCCTATGCCTGCGAAGACGCGGACATCACGCTTTCGGCCCATGAAGTGTTTGTCCCGCTGCTGGCGGCAGACGGGCTTTCCGATTTGATGGACAAGGTGGAAATGCCCCTTTTGCCCGTGCTTTTAAAAATGGAGCTCACCGGCGTGTGTGTGGACCGGGACCGGCTGCACCAGCTTTCAGATCGTTTTGCCAGGCAGCTTTCAGACCTTGAGCGGGAAATTTACGCCCTGGCCGGCGAAACCTTCAATATCCATTCATCCCAGCAGCTGGGCGAGATTCTGTTTGAAAAATTAAAGCTGCCGGTTCAGAAAAAAACAAAGAAGAAAACCGGATATTCCACGGACGTGGAAGTCCTCACCACCCTTGCCAGGGACCACGCGCTGCCGGCCCTGATGCTTCGCCACCGCTCCCTGGCCAAGCTCAAATCCACCTATGCCGATGCCCTCATTGACCTGATTCATCCGGAAACCGGCCGGATTCATACGTCCTTTAACCAGACCGTCACTGCCACGGGCCGCCTGAGCAGCAGTGATCCCAATCTTCAGAACATTCCCATCCGGACCGAAGAAGGCCGGGAAATCCGCAAAGCCTTTATCCCCAGAAACGGCTGGCGGCTGCTTTCGGCGGATTATTCCCAGATTGAACTGCGGATTCTGGCCCACTGCTCGGACGATCCGATCCTGATCCAGTCCTTCCGGGATGAAGAAGATATCCACACCCGGACCGCCGCTGAAGTGTTCCAGGTGCCGGCGGACCAGGTGACCGATGAACTGCGGCGCCAGGCCAAGGCCATCAATTTCGGCATTATTTACGGCATGAGTGCCTTTGGCCTGTCCCGGGATCTGGACATCACCAACAAAATGGCCCAGACCTACATTGACCACTATTTTGCCCGTTATCCGGGGGTCAAGGCCTTTATCGACAGCACCATTTCCCAGTCCCGGGAATCGGGCCGGACCAGCACCCTGATGGGGCGCATCCGCCATGTGCCGGACATGTCCAGCGCCAACCGGAGCATCCGCCAGGCCGCAGAGCGGATCGCCATCAACACGCCCATCCAGGGAACAGCGGCAGATCTCATCAAGCTGGCCATGATCCAGGTGGACCAGGCCCTGTCTGAACGACAGATGGAAACCACCATGCTGCTGTCGGTCCACGATGAAATGATCTTTGAAGTGCCGCCCCGCGAGCTGGATGCCGCCCGCAGCCTGATCCGGGAAAAAATGGAAAATGTCTGGAAACTTTCCGTGCCCCTCAAAGTCAATCTGGCGGATGGTGACAACTGGGCCGATGCGCATTGACAGGGGGGAGAAAATGGCTGGCGCTGCTTTCCGGGCCAGCTATACTGCGCACCGCCAATAAGTTGCTGTTTTCAGATTTTGAAAACCAGGGGTGCGATTCATTGCGCCCTGTCTGATGCAGGGGCGCCTCGCGAGGTGCCCCTACTGAAATAATGAGTTTAATGGCGTTTCTGAGTATATACTGCGCACCGCCAATAAATTTCTGTTTTTGAATATTGAAAAGTAGGGGCACGATTCATCGTGCCCTCTCTGAAAAAATAAATTTAATGGCGTTCCTGAGTATATTTTCTGATTCCTAAACCCTGACCAGCGGCTGGCTGATCACTTTCACAGGATTTCCCCGCTCCAGGGTATTGTGCTGATCCCAGTTTTCCCGGATCAGGCGCCGGTTTTCGTCCGCCTGCCAGTTGACCAGCTTCAGATACAGCCGCTCTCTGGCCAGTTTTTTGTTCCGGGCCTGGGATCGCTCGTCCGATGCCATGGCCCACAGTCCGGTGGGAATATGAACGGCCCGCACTGCGGATTCGGTTTTGTTCACATGCTGGCCGCCAGGACCGGACGCTCGCAAGGTGTCATACCGAAGATCTTTCTCATCCGAAAAACCAGCTTCCGGAATCTGGATGCGCTGGATGCCGATGAACCAGTTCTTTCGTTTGTACAGTTTCCGGTAGGGGCTTTTGCTGATCCACTGAAGGGTTCCGGTCCACTGGACCGCAAACGCTTCTGCGGTCTTGCCGCCAAGCTTGATGCTGGCGGATCGCAGGGTGCCGGCAAACTCCGGCGGACCGGGCTCCCGTTCCAAAATGTCGACCAAAAGCCCGGCTTCCCGCGCTGCCTTCAGGATCATTTCCAGAACCAGGGCCACAACCCGTGCGCATTCCACCGGACCTCTGCCTGATGTGATCTGAAGAAAAACAGGCTGGGATCTCATTCTTTGTTCATCCTCACAATGCGGGGCATAAATTTGCCGTGAACCGTCACAAGCCCGGTCTGGCAGGCCATGATCTGGTCAATGTCCTTGTAGGCAGAAGGGGTTTCCTCAAGGCTGCCGCCCATCAGGGTGACGCCTTTTTCGGAAAGGGCCTTTCGCATGGCAGACCGGGTAAAGGATTCTTTTGCCTTTTGCCGGGACATGGTGCGCCCGGCCCCATGGGACGCGGAAGAAAGGGATGCGTCCTCGCCGCATCCCACCACCAGATAGCCAGGGCTGGCCATGCTGCCGGGGATGAATCCGGCAACCCCCTTGCCCGCAGGGGTCGCGCCCTTTCGATGGACGATGAGGGGCCTTCCGCCGATGTCTTCCTTCCAGGCAAAGTTGTGATGGTTGCTGAGGGTGGCTAGGACAGAGACCCCCAACTCGCGGGTGAGGTTTTTGTGGATCTGTTCATGGCAGGCTTTGGCAAAATCACCGGCCAGGTTCATGCTGAGCCAGTATTCCGCACCTGCCTCGGAATCCAGATCCAGCCAGGCAAAATTCGTGGCCCCTCTGGGAAGCCGGCACTGGTCCCGGGCAATTTCACTGTAGGCCGTGGCAATGGTCGCCCCCATGCCCCGGGACCCGGAATGGGAAACAAGGGCCGCATAGGTTCCTGGCGAAAGTCCCAGCACATTGTCTTCAAACAGGGTGAGTTCGCCGAATTCCACAAAATGATTGCCCCCGCCGGAAGAGCCCAGTTGCCGGACCGCCTTTCCATGCAGGCGCTTGAGCAGATCCGTGGCGAAAAATTCCGGGCAATCGAGGATTTCGTGTTCCTGACGAAAGGGAAGTCCGCCGTCCATGCCAAAATGGGTGCAGGCCCGCAGGGCAGCCTTGATCTGGTGGGTATAGCGCCGGGCAAACTGCGCGCCGCTGTCCAGCACGGAAAGGCTCATCCGGCAGCCGATGTCCACGCCAACAGCATAGGGAATCACCTGGTTTTCCGTTGCCAGCACGCCGCCCACCGGAAGACCGTAGCCTGGATGCGCGTCTGCCATCAGCGCACCGGAAACAGCGACCGGAAGGCGCATGGCCATCTGCATCTGCTGCTTTGCAAGGCTTTCGATAAACGGATTGCCGTAGGTTTTGAAGGAAACCGCCTCCTCCCGCAGGGCATAGGTCCTGAAGGCAAGGGCTTCTTCCGGTGAAGGGGAAAGATGCTCCGCGAGTTTTCCCCAGATGGGATCGGATTTGTAGGCGTCCGGATCGTCAACTACCGCCCGGAGAAGGGACAAAAGTTCGTCTTTGGAACGATATCGGTAGGGTTTGAGGCTGTTGACAGCCAGGCTGCGGGCAATGTCGCTCCGCAGGCCAAGTTGGGTCAGTTCTTTAGGTCGTATGGCCATAAGTCCTTTTTCTCTTTTTGTTTATCACGCCATGGCGGCGCGGTGTGTCGCATCAATGCGTTAATAGAGGTTCTGTTTCCGGTGCGGATGGATTCAATGACAGTCATGGTGTACTCCTTTCGGTTTGCGGAAAAATACCGCGTCAAGGGTGTGTTGATGTTTTTTTGCGCGGCATTTGAAAAATGTTCCGTGCCGCGCATTTTTAAGGCGTAGCCTATAGCGGATGCGAAAAGAATTTTCCAGCCCATTTTTTTGTGTAATGCCGGATAGAAACACCGGATTTTCGTGTTTTTAGGTACTGCGCCCTTTTTTCGGAATAACGCTTCACCAGTGGAAAACACGGGTATCTTGTGCAATAAAACAGTCATGAAAAAAACCGCCCCCTATCAGCCGCCTTACACCATCACCCCGGAAATCCTGAACCGGGTTGCGGCCATCAGCGAGGCTGTGGGAAGACTGACCGTACTTGCCGACACGGCGTCTGCGCTTTTCCTGCGGCGCATCAATCGTGTCCGTACCATTCACGGATCACTGGCCATTGAGGGAAACACCCTGAGCCAGGACCAGATTACCGCGATTCTTGATGGAAAACCGGTGATTGCCCTGCCACGGGAAGTGCGGGAAGTCAAAAATGCCCTTGCTGCCTACGAGCGCGTTGATGCCTGGCAGCCCGAGTCGGAAACTGATTTATTGGAGGCCCATAGCCTGTTGATGGCGGGCCTTATTGGCGATGCGGGAAAATACCGCAGCAGCGGCGTGGGGGTCATGGCAGGGCGGCAGGTTGTTCACATGGCGCCCCCGGCAAAACGGGTACCGCTTCTGATGGCTGATCTGTTGGGCTGGCTTTTCCGTACGGATGTGCATCCGCTCATCACCAGCGCGGTTTTTCACTACGAATTTGAATTCATCCATCCGTTTGCCGATGGCAATGGCCGCATGGGCCGGCTGTGGCAAAGCCTGATCCTGTCCCGCTGGAACCCTTTGTTTGCCGATATTCCGGTGGAAAGCCTGATTTTCGAACACCAGGCCGACTATTACCAGGCCCTTCAGGAAAGCACCCGCAGGACGGATTCCGCGCCGTTTATCGAATTGATGCTGCGGCTGATCGAAAACAGTGTTGTCAGCCCCCAAGTCAGCCCCCAGGTCACCCCCCAGGTCACCCCCCAGGTCGGCGCCCTGCTCGCTGTCATCCAGGGGGCAATGGACCGCGAAGCACTGCAATCCGCACTGGGGCTTTCGGACCGCAAATCCTTCCGTGCCCGCTACCTCGGGCCAGCCTTGGCGGCGGGTCTGGTTGAAATGACCCTTCCTGACAAGCCCAGCAGCCGCCTTCAGCGATACCGCCTCACCGAAAAGGGGGCAGAACTGGCTGGCGCAGGATGCGCAGTAAGCCGGTGACGCGCGGAAGCAGAAAAGGAAGATATACTCAGAAACGCCATTCAACTCATCATTATCAGTAGGGGCGCCTCGCGAGGCGCCCCTACATCAGACAGGGCGCAATGAGTCGCGGCCCTGGTTTTCAAAATCTGAAAATAGCAATTTATTGGCGGTTCGCAGTATATCTTTTCGGTAGAATATACGAAGCCGCCATCCTTGGGATAAACTTCCGCTTTCGCCATGTTGACGGGAATTATACGCTGGATTGGGGAGTTTCGGGATCGAGCCCAAACAGGGTGCAGGTGTTGAGCCAAATCTGTTTTGCCAAAATTTCCGGCGATTCCTGACGAACTTCAGCCACTTTCAGCAGCACCTCACGAACAAACGCCGGCTCATTGCGACGAAATTTGTTGCGCTGGGGCGTGGGCGTCAAGTATGGTGCGTCGGTTTCAATCAGGATCCGATCAGGCGGAATCAGCGGAATCATCCGGCGCAGTGATTCTCCGCGCTGGCGAATCGTGACAATTCCCGTAATCCCGATATAAAACCCCATTTCAAGGTACCGGACCAGTTCGGTTTCCGTACCGCTGAAGCAGTGAACTACTGCCTTTCTCCGGGAATTGGGGTAATTTTCCAAAAGTTCCAACAGGCGGCCCTGGCTGTCCCGTTCATGAAAAATAAGGGGCAGATCCGCCGCATCCGCTATCTCAAGCTGACGGACAAACCAGTATTCCTGATCTTTCCGGGGCGATCGCATCCGGTTGAAATCGAGACCAATCTCTCCCCAGGCCACCACTTTGGGATCGGCAGACAGCATACGCAGATGGTCCAAAGTGGCCTCGGAGCAGGATTTGCTGTTATGGGGATGAACGCCCACAGCAGCAACCAGAAGATCCGGATGGAGATGAGAAAGGTCAACAGCCCGGCGGGACGTGGCCCCATTAATGCCCGCAATGAGCATTTGATTCACACCGGACATTTTGGCTCGATGCAGAACATCTGAAAAATCCAGGTCAAAATCTGAATCATCAAGATGGCAATGACTATCAAAAAGTTTCATGGGATGGACTTTGTTTCTGTTATGCGTTACAGCACCTTCCGGACAATTTATTCCGAATGGATGCCCGATTTATTAGGGTACTGCCCGGTTTTTAGCGGTTGTGAGAACATCTCACCTCTTTCACCTGCGTCACCTGTCTTTGGGATAGAAGGATGCAGGCCTCTCGGTGAGGACTGAAAACCAGGCGGAACTTTTTTATTTTACTCCCGACACCGCGCTCACCCGAGTGCTGCGCTGTATTCCTGTTTTTTAAAACAATTTTCAAGATGAAATGTCCGTTAGCGCATTTTATTAACCATGAAAGACATTCCATAATAAAATGCTCCAGACGTTTTTCAGGGGAGACGTTTTTTCAGAAAAATGGGGCCGGGAAACACAATCACGTGGAGGACAACAATGTTCAAGATCGTAAAACGCGAGGAAATGGCCGAAGGGACCGTGATTTTAAACGAAATCGAGGCGCCGCTGATTGCCAAAAAAGCCAAGCCCGGACAGTTCGTGATCCTGAAGGCCAATGAGGACGGAGAGCGAATTCCCCTCACCATGGCGGACACAGATCCGGAAAACGGCACCATCACTATTATTTATATGGTTGTGGGAAAGTCGACCGCCCTTTTCAAGACCCTTCAGGTGGGCGACGGATTCCAGGATGTGATCGGTCCGCTGGGAACCCCCACGCATCTGGAAAAACTGGGAAAAGTGGTCTGCGTGGGGGGCGGAACGGGTGTTGCCGTGCTTCATCCCATTACCCGTGGCCTGAAAGCCGTCGGTAATCAGGTGACCTGCATCATCGGCGCCCGCACCAAAAATCTTCTGATCATGGAGCCCCAGATGAAGGCCGCTTCCCATGACCTCAAGGTCTGCACGGATGACGGTTCATACGGCCACCACGGCTTTGTCACGGATGTTCTCAAGGAAATACTGGAAAAAGGAGATGTCCAGCTGGTGGTGGGCATCGGCCCGGTCCCCATGATGCGGGCGGTTGCGAATCTGACCCGCCCCTACAATGTCAAAACCCTGGTAAGCCTCAATCCCATCATGATTGACGGAACCGGCATGTGCGGCGGATGCCGGGTGACGGTTGGCGGAAAAACAAAGTTCGCCTGTGTGGACGGACCTGAATTTGACGGCCATGAAGTTGATTTTAACGAGTTGATGATGCGCCTTCAGGCCTACAGCGAAGATGAAAAAAAATGCTACGATGAGTTTTGTACCCTTCAGAACGCCACCTGACCACGCTGCTGGGGTGTTGACGCGTAAAACGCTGTATGTGGTGCATGGCCATGATGATATCCATTCTCCGCCAGCAGTCAGGCGGATGCAATTGTTGATGGGAGAAAAGAAATATGGAACAAGTGGAAAAAAAGGGAAAAAAAAATCAGACCCCCAGAACGCCGATGCCGGAACAGGATCCCAACGTCAGAAAACGCAATTTTCAGGAAGTTCCCACCGGCTATACCGTTGAAATGGCCCAGGCTGAAGCGGCCCGGTGTCTGCAGTGCAAAAAACCCGGATGCGTTGCCGGGTGTCCTGTTGAAGTGGATATTCCCGGTTTCATCACCCTGATTACCAAGGGAGATCTGACCGGCGCCATCCGGCATATCTGGAAAAAAAATGCCCTTCCCGCAGTCTGCGGCCGGGTGTGTCCCCAGGAAATCCAGTGTGAAGGCCGCTGCATCGTGGGTAAAGGCGGAGAAGCGGTCGCCATCGGCAACCTGGAGCGGTTTGTGGCAGACTGGGAACGGGAACACGGCACCGGCGAAGTGCCGCCCAAACCCGCTTCCACTGGAAAAAAAGTGGCAGTGGTGGGATCCGGACCTTCAGGTCTCACGGTTGCCGGCGATCTGATCCAGAAAGGCCATTCCGTCACAGTTCTGGAAGCGTTCCACAAAGCCGGCGGTGTGTTGGTGTATGGCATTCCCGAATTTCGTCTGCCCAAAGCCATTGTGGCCAATGAGGTGAATTTCCTGGAACGTCTTGGCGTTGATGTGGAGGTGAACGCGGTGGTGGGCCGCACCGTCAGCCTGGACGAGCTGTTTGAACAAGGATATGAGGCGATTTATCTGGGGGTGGGCGCGGGTCTGCCCAGCTTCATGAATCTTCCCGGCGAAAATCTCATCGGTATTTTATCGGCCAATGAATACCTCACCCGGGCCAACCTGATGAAGGCCTATCTCTATCCCAAAACCGACACGCCCATTCCCAAAGGGAAACATGTGGTGGTGCTGGGGGCCGGAAACGTGGCCATGGACGCGGCCCGAACCGCCATGCGTCTGGGGGCCGAGAGTGTCAAAATTGTCTACCGCCGTTCACGGGACGAAATGCCTGCCCGAAAGGCGGAAATTCACCATGCCGAAGAAGAGGGCATTGAATTTTTTCTGCTCACCAACCCCACCCAATTTATCGGCAATGACAAAGGCCGGCTTACCTCCATGGAATGCCTGAAGATGGAACTGGGTGAACCGGATGCGTCAGGCCGCCGTCGCCCGATTCCCATCGAAGGATCCGAGTTTGTGATGGAAACCGATCTGGTCATTGTGGCGGTGGGATCTGGCGCCAATCCCCTGCTGACCCAATCCACGCCCGATATGCAGCTCAACAAATGGGGCTATATTGTCGCGGATCCGGAAACCGGAAAAACCACGAAAAAAGGCGTGTGGGCCGGTGGCGACATTGTGACCGGTGCGGCCACGGTCATCCTGGCCATGGGCGCGGGCCGGAAAGCGGCTGACTCCATTCACGAGTACCTCACCTGGGGATGGTGATGCACCCATAACCGATTGAAGAATGATAAAAATGAAAAGCCGCTGCCCCGTCCTAAAGGATGGGGCAGCGGCTTTTCATTTGATGGAACGGCAGCTTTTTGCTTATGCCTTCAGTATATTCATCACCAGCCCGGAGCGGACCTTCGGATAAAAATAAGTGGACTTCCGGGGCATGGTAAGACCTTTCTGGGCCACTTCCGCCACCTGATCAATCCGGGTGGGATTCAACAGAAACGCCGCATCAAATTCGCCGCTGTCAATGGCAGCCAACGCCTCTCCCGCATCGGTGACATAACCGAACTTGGTGGCATCATCCAGCCGGGCCTGGTCAAACCCCAAAATTCGCATAAACACCAGCCGGGTCAGCACGGTCACATCCAGTTCCTGAAGCGCCGGATCCAGGGCATCGCCGAATTCGGCATTCATGGCGCCGGGTTTTAAGGTCAGCAGATGAAAAACCGGCGCGCCGCGGCCGTAAACCCCAATGGCCTGATTTTTGGCGTGTTGGGTCAGGGCCTCCAGAAACTTTTCTTCAACCGCCTTCCGGGTGTCCGGGGTAAAGGGATAATCCGCAATATCAAAAAAGGACCGGGCCCGGTCCAGAGCCGTTTTCAACACTTCAGGACCCACCTCCCGGACCAGCCGGTGGGCCGGCAGAATAATCAGGCCAGGATCGCTCATGCTGCACAGATACATCATCACATCATTGGCCGGATGCTGATCCGTGAACAAGGGGTCGGTTTCCCGAAGATAATTTCTGTAGTTGAGGGCGGTTTCATACCGGTGATGACCGTCGGCAATAACAAGGGGTTTATCCGCCATGCCTGCCGCAACCTGATCGTGAACAGCTGGATCCGAAATTCGCCAGAACTGATGGTGGTGGCCTTCCTCGTCCACAAAATCCACGTCAGGACGGGCTTTATCAACGGAATTTTCCAGTATTTTTACAATGTTGTGTTCATCCGGATAAATGGCAAAGACCGGACAGTAGTTGCAGTGAGTGGCCTTTAACAGCTCCAGCCGTTCGGAACGAACCCTTGAAAATGTTTTTTCGTGGGGAAGGATGATTTTCTTTTCAAATTCCTCGATTTTTATTCGGGCGATCAGGCCGTAGCGCGTAATGGACCCGTTTTTCCACGGCCAGGTGATGGCTTTGAGGTACAAAGCCGGCTGATCATCCTGCTTTAATACGCCCTGTTTCAGCCATTCCTGAAAAAAAGCGGCAGACCGGGTATGGGGGTTGTTGTCCGGCGTATCAGATGGCGCAGGCGCCCCCAGGATCAAACGGATAATATTGTTGGGATGGCGCTGGTGAAAAGCTGCCTGGGCCTCGGGCGAGATCACGTCATAGGGCGGGCTTGTCACCTCGGCGCTGTCGGGGATGGTTTCGGGATTGTACAGTATTCCTTTGAACGGCAAGACGGTGGCCATGGATCGTCCTTTCATGGAGAGGCATCAGGTCTCATCAGGGAGGGAGGTCGTCAAATTGGGTTTGATACTATAAATACCGCTTTCAGTTCAAGTAAAAACAAGGCCGCGAAATCCGCCCGAAAACCGGTAAAAAGGGCGGATAACCGTTTCGGATTTCACGAAAAAGACAGGTAAAATAAAGATGGACAAGCTGTCGGGGATGATATAAAAGACCGCATTTGTCGGTACTATTTCAATATGAAGGGGGTGATCCATTGGGCAGTGTGATCAAAAAGCGAAGGAAAAAAATGCGAAAGCATAAACACAGAAAATTGTTGGCCCGCACGCGGCATCAGCGGAGAAAGGGCAAGTAAATGCTACCGTTGAGCTTCTGTGGAATTTTTTGAAAAAGCGCCGCTTCCGCTTATTTTTCCGGCGCTTTTTTATTCTTTTTGTCCCAAAACCCAAAAAGTCAGATGAGCGGCGTTATTTTTCCGCTGTTTGGCGGCCTTCCTTTCCCGTTTCTGTGGGAAATCCCTTTTTCTGCCACTGGGTCCAACCATTTTTCAAATAATAAACCCGGGTAAATCCGCTCAGGACGAACACCTCGGCAAGATCAACGGCCAGGTGGCAGTCGTCGCCGTCGCAGTATGTGATGATCACGGTGTCCGGGCCTGTTTCAGCAAGAAAATCGTTGAGCCAGGCATCCTGATCTTCCTCAACAAAATTCCGGGCGCCTTGGATATGGCCGGCTGAAAAATCCAGTTCGTGCCGGGCATCGGCAAAAATCGTCCCCGGTACATCAAAGTATTGTCTGGCCTCTTCCAGAGAGATTTCCCGGATGTTTTGGTTTTCATCCGCCTGCCCCTCACTTTCCGGCAAACGGGCCGCCGCATCCCCCCGGCTGCTCAGTCCACTGACGGATCCACTGTTTGGGCTGATTTTGGCAGAATTGATTTTGTCAGGCCGGATTTCATACACAATTCCGGAAACCACAACAGCCACCAATACAATCAGCAGTGCTTCCCTTAATGTTGATTTCCACTTCATTTTTCTCTATCCATTTCTTTTTATGGATGCTGGAAGAATCCGTATTGCATTGCGACTTCGTGTCTTCCCGGAAGAGAAACAATCGGTTTCGGCGGCAACCGTATCATGATATGGAATCAGACATCCACCGGTTTTCAAAACACATCATCAAAGAGGTCCGCCATGTCCGATACCTGCCGGTCAACGGTTGAATGCCATGAACAGGCCCGTGAAAAACTCTCCGCCATTGCCAAACACATCATTGATCACAGCCGAACCGATGCCTGCTATACGCATCTGGATACAGATCCAGTTCCGGCGGCCGGACAGGTGGCAGATATTATTGACCTGTTCCGGCAATTGCTGTTTCCCGGATATTTCAGCCCCGAAACCCTGGACCCCATGAACATGGACTATCACCTGGGCCAGACCCTTTCCCGGCTGTACGATCGCCTGGCCAAGTCCATCACCCACCATATCCGCCACGAATGCCGGCGCTACAATCAATCATGCAGTGAATGCGACCGCCAGGGCCATGCGATTTCCCTTTCCCTGATGGATGCCATTCCCGAAATCCGGCAGATTCTGGTGTCCGATGTCCGGGCCGCGTTTGAGGGTGATCCGGCAGCCAAAAGCCATGACGAAATTATTTTCAGTTATCCGGGCCTTTACGCCATCACGGTTCACCGGGTGGCCCACCTCTTGTACCGGCTGAAAGTACCCCTGCTTCCCCGGATCATGAGCGAATACGCCCACAGCCTCACCGGCATTGACATCCATCCCGGCGCAACCATCGGTGAGCGGTTTGTCATTGACCACGGCACCGGGGTTGTAATTGGCGAAACCACCCGCATCGGCCACAACGTCCGGATTTATCAAGGCGTGACCCTTGGCGCCCTGTCCCTTCCCATGGGTTCCGGGGAAAAGCTGCGGGGGGAAAAACGCCACCCCACCCTTGAAGATGATGTGATTATTTATGCCGGCGCAACGATTCTGGGGGGTGATACGGTGATCGGCGCACGGTCTGTGGTGGGCGGAAATGTCTGGCTCACGGACTCCATTCCACCGGATACCCAAGTGATGCTGGAGCGGCCCCGGCTGGTCATCAAAGAGGTCCGGCAGTTGTCCGGCTGACATCGGCGGATGGGGGATTTTATCTGACGAAAGGATCTATCATGTCCATTTATCCAGCCATTGTCTCCACCATTGGAAAAACGCCGCTTGTCCGTCTCAATCAGATCGCTGATGGCTTGGGCGCGGAAATTGTCGCCAAGCTGGAATTTTTCAACCCCTTGGGCAGCGTCAAGGATCGCGTGGCCGTGGCCATGGTGGATACGGCGGAAAAACAGGGCCGGCTGTCTCCAGGCGGGATGGTGGTGGAGCCCACCAGCGGTAATACCGGCATCGGCCTTGCCTTTGTCTGCGCGCTCCGGGGATACCGGGTCTGCCTGACCATGCCGGAAACCATGAGTGTGGAGCGCCAAAAGCTCCTTCGCCATTTGGGCGCAGAGCTGGTGCTGACGCCGGGAAATCTGGGGATGGAAGGCGCCATTGAAAAGGCCCGCACCATTGTGGCGGGTCATTCAGGTGCCTTTATGCCAAACCAGTTTGAAAACCCGACCAATCCCGAAGCCCACCGAAAAACCACGGCAGTTGAAATCTGGAATGACACCCAAGGTGAGGTGGATATTCTGGTGGCGGCCGTGGGCACGGGCGGCACCTTTACCGGGGTAGGCGGGTATCTCAAGGAAAAACGTCCGGGATTTTACTGTGTGGCCGTAGAACCGGCCGGCTCCCCGGTGCTTTCCGGCGGGAAAAAAGGGCCCCACCAGATTCAGGGCATCGGCGCTGGTTTTGTTCCGCCGATTCTGGATCAGAGCCTCATTGATGAGGTGGTGACGGTCTCTGATGAAGCGGCATTTGGCATGGCCCGCCGTCTGGCTGTCCAGGAAGGGCTCCTCTGCGGGATTTCATCCGGTGCGGCAGTATGGGCGGCCCTCACCATTGCCGCCCGGCCTGAAAACAAAGGAAAACGCATCGTCACCCTGCTTCCCAGTACCGGTGAGCGGGAGGTGAGTACGAAGCTGTTTGCCTGAAAATGGCATTTGGTGATAGATAGCCATCTTCCGCCAGCCGTTTTTCAAACAAGTTTTCAAAAAATAATGCTCTGCTTAAAATTTGGTGTCCGTTATTGATGAGTGATCTTACTGGTGCTTCGATACGCAAAAACGGATTGTCTATGGCCCGCAACATGCTGGCTGTGGCGGGCGGCCGCCCCTAACAACTAGTCACCGCTATTTCATAGACGAGTTAGAAATATCGAGGATTGCTATGTCTATAATCCCTTACCTTGATGGAGAGATAGCAACGAGTCTAATTGTTGGTGCAATAGGAAGTTTTGTTGCGGGCCTCTTGCTCCCTGTTATAATTACACTGTGCAGGGGTATAATAGGTAAAATACTTGTAATTAGAAAACCTGTCAGCATTAACGGTGTCTATGACTGCAAGTATTACATACCTTGGAAGCCCTATGGTCAGCATGTCATTTATGAACGAATTTTCATTTTTCAGTTTGGCAAAAAATGCTACGGCTACATCATAAACAACACAAAAGATGATAGTTTCAGAAAGTTAGAACGTCCAGGAATTAGACTGGTCGGAAATATCTTTTTAGAGAGATATTTTATAGGCTGGTGGAGCCATCCCATGCCTGACGATCATACCTACGGGTCATTTAACATGCAAATAGATCCAGGCGGGCAAAAGCTTGAAGGATTTTGGACGGGTGAAAGTGGAGCATATCATAGAGTCTTAGGAGGCGGATGGGTCTGGGAAAAGCAAAACATATGGTATACTATTTTTCATCTTATTTATTTCAAAATAAGAGGCAACAAAATTTTTTAAAAGAGAACGCACGTGACTACTTTCCATACAAAAATCGACATCGATACAGAGTCTTACTTATTAAATCAAAGTCAATATTCGATACATGAAATTGATGACATATTTAATTCTGCTAATTTTTTCCCTGAACCATATATGCAAATATCAAAACTTCAAGCAACAGCTATTCAGTTTTTCATCACAACCGCCAAAATAAAAAACATTGTTGAGGTAGGAACATTTGTCGGATACAGCGCCTTTTCAATGGCATATGTACTCCCTCCTGACAGCACATTGCGGACGATAGAAATCAACGAAGAATTCCATACTAAAGCAGAATATAATCAGTATCAATATATGAAAAATTTTAAAAACAGAAAAAAAACGCATGTTGGTGGAATAGAAAACATAGAATTTATACATGATGATGCAAAAAATGTTTTTCCCCGTCTGGCTGCAAAAGCTGACACAATCGATTTGGTTTTTTTAGATGGAGACAAAGAACACTATTTGTTCTATCTTGAATGGGCAATAAAATGTTTAAAAAAAGGAGCTTATTTTTTAATAGATAATGCCCTTTTTAAAGGAAGGGTAGTGAATGACAATGGCCAACATATAACTACTAAATATTCAAGAAGTATTAGAGATATGACAACCAAGCTAAAAAAAAGCGACCGTTTTGATTATTTTTTTCTTCCTGTAGGGGACTGTATGATTGTTGCACAAAAAAAATGAAATAGTATTATGACGAGACTTATAATAACAATTGATGGGCCAACAGGCTCAGGGAAAACAGCAACAGCAAAGATGCTGTCACAAAGACTTAACATTTTCCACTTAAAGGGTGGTATCTTTTTAAGATCTCTAACGTATTTTTGTTTGAGAAACAATATAACTACTGAAAATGATATCGCAAAAACATCTCGACATTTCAATCCAGTTATAGATTTCAATAATGAAAACAATATATTTTTAGATGAAGAAAATGTTGCAGATTTTTTATGGACAAAAGAAGTCAATGCGTTTGTTCCGTTTGTCGCCAATATTAGGGAGGTTAGATCAGAAAGAAAAAAATGGATTAGAGAAATTACAAAAAACATGGATATTGTCGCAGATGGAAGAACCCTAGGAAGCGAAATATTTCCGGATGCAACTATAAAATTCTTTCTCACTTGTGGAATTAAAGAAAGAGCTCAGAGAAGATTGCTCCAAAAAAGGTTTGGGACAGACTTGGACGGTGTTAAAGAAGACATTTTAAAAAGAGACAAAAAAGATATGGAGGGAGTGGTGAATCGCCTATTACCACCAAAAAATTCTATTCACATAGATTCAACCCACCTCACATTAGAGCAGACTGTAAGCGCTATGCTTAATCATATAACCTCTTTTCTTTCTGAAACTTCACAAACCCCAATCACAGAACTCTCCGAATGGTGGAACCATCATCCTGCCGAATAAACTGTGTTTTACGAACCGGTTTGACCGGCGCCGCGTTTTCACCGGAAAACATCGTTTCCATGATCTTACTTGCCTTGCTCATTCAGGCGCCTTTCCTTTATTTTGCGGAGCCATTCTCGTGATATCTCTTCCCGTTCGTTTTGGAACGATCAACCTTTCGGGGGCAAATCAACTCCCGACAAAATCCGGTTCATGTTCCGGACCGCGCACATCTCGCCGCACATGGAACAGGTGTCGGTATGTTCGGGCGGCGCGGTGTTTCGATAGTGGCGGGCGATTTCCGGGTCCATGGCCAGATTGAACTGGGCTTCCCAGTCAAGGGCTGCACGGGCTGTGGACATGGCATCGTCCCACTGGCGGGCGCCGGGGACGCCTTTGGCAATGTCGGCGGCGTGGGCGGCAATCCGGGAAGCGATGATGCCGACCTTCATGTCATTGTGGTCCGGCAGGCGAAGGTGTTCGGCGGGCGTTACATAGCAGAGAAAGTCCGCGCCATTTGCCGCCGCAATGGCCCCGCCGATGGCGCTGGTGATATGATCATAGCCCGGCGCCACATCCGTCACCAGAGGGCCCAGCACATAAAAGGGCGCGCCGTGGCAGAGCCGTTTTTCCAGCATCATGTTTCCGGCAATCTCATCCATGGCCATGTGGCCGGGACCCTCAATCATCACCTGGACGTTTTGCTCCCAGGCCCGCCGGGTCAGTTCTCCCAGGGTGATGAGCTCCTCCACCTGACAGGCGTCGGTGGCATCATGCAGGCACCCCGGCCGGCATCCATCTCCCAGGCTTAAAGTCACATCGTGGCGCTGGCAGATGTCCAACAGCCGGTCGAAATCCGCATAAAACGGATTTTCCTGGTCATGAATCGCCATCCAGGCAAATATCAGGCTGCCGCCACGTGAAACAATGTGGGAGATCCGTTCCTGCCGGGAAATTTTTTCTGCTGCCCGGCGGTTGAGACCCGCATGAATGGTGAGAAAATCCACGCCGTCGGCGCAATGGCGCTCCACCACGTCAAACATGTCGTCCGCCGTCAAGTCCTGAACCGATTTTCCGGCCCCACCCACCGCATCGTAAAGGGGAACGGTTCCGACCATGGCCGGAGACAGGGCCACCAGTTCTTTTCTGAAGGCACGGGTATTTCCGTAACAGGAAAGATCCATGATGGCATCGGCTTTAAGGGACAGGGCCAGGCGGGCTTTGTCCAGTTCCAGGGAAGGATTGGAACAATCTTTTGAAATTCCCAGATTCACATTGATTTTGGTCCGCAATCCCCGGCCGATCCCCTCGGGGTCAAGGCTCACGTGGGCTTTGTTGGCCGGAATAATCACACTGCCGTCCGACATTCGCTGAAGCAAGGTTTCCAGGGCGATCTTTTCCTTTTCCGCAACAACTTTCATCTGCTCGGTAATCATTCCCTTTCGGGCCGCATCCATCTGGGTGGTATAAGACATAAGATTTCCTCCACTAAAAAACCCGCCAAAGGGCGGGCAGTATCAGAAAATCGGCATGGGTTTTTCTGTATGGGCGCGCTTCCTTCGGCAGCATGATCTGCATCAGGTTCAAAGGGTCGGCGCAACCCCGCGCCATCTCAGCCGCGCAACCCGCGGCTCCCCCGGCAATATTCTGTATGCCTTCCTTAAGAACAGGGAAAAAGAAAGTCAATATTCGATTTGCACCAGGGCAATGGTTTGAAAAAAATAAAAATTTCTCTTTATGTCCAGCACCTCCGCGCAAGCGGGGCCAGAAGATAAAAAGGCATCGGCACTGTTCTCAGGAGAAAAAGCCAATGACGGGAAACAGAAGATATCCGATGTAGACCAGATAAAGGGAAATGGTGAACCCGCCCTCAGATTTTCCCATCATTCGGGTATTTCCGGCAAAGAGAAACACAAACAGCATGAAACTGGCAAGGGTCAGCATTCCCATATCGCCGTAGGCAAGGGGAGAAATGGCGATGGGACGAATCAGGGCGCTGACGCCCAGAACAAAAAAAATATTGAAAAAAACCGCGCCGGAAACCGTTCCCACCACAATTTCCGTAAACCCGCGTCGGGCCGCCGCAATACAGGTGGCAAGTTGCGGAAGAGCGGTACCCAGAGCAATCACGGTCATCCCCATCACCCTTTCGGAGATCCCCATCAGTTTGGCCAGACTTGCCCCGCTGTCCACGATGAAGCGCGATCCCACCGCAAGGCAAAGACAACCGAAAAGTCCTTTAAGGACCACCACAAAAATAACAGGGGAGTTATGGTTGACCGGCTCGGGCACGTTTTTTACGCCGCTGTTCACCGACCCCGCAAATGAGATGACTCGCCCGCTGAAGATGCAAAAAAAACACAAGAGGATGAGACCATCCGACCGGCTGATCACAGAAAAAAAAGCATGGTCCAGAAACGCGTCGCTGACCACGATCCAGAGGATGCCGGCTGCGATGAGAATAAAGAGAATGCCGCTGCGGATGGTTTTTCGGTATAGATAGATGGGACAAAAAAGCGCCGCCACGCCCGGCACAAGGAGAAGACTGGCAATGCTGCTGCCCACGGCGTTTCCCAGTACGATTTCCGTATTGCCGGAGATACTCGCGGAAATGCCCACAAAAAGTTCCGGAACCGAGGTACCGAACCCCATGACCACAAATCCGATGGTCAGGGGGGAAAATCCGGTACGGCGGGCTATTCGGGCGGCATTGGTAACAAAAAAATCAGTTCCCCGGATGAGAAGGAAAAAGCCCGTCGCAAAAAAAACAAGGGGAAGAACGGTCATGAACCTGCTCCAAGATACTGGGAGAGGGTCGATTCCACATGAAAAAAAACATCGGTTGTCTTTTTTACCGTACCGCCCAGTCCGGCCACATACCGGACAGCGTTTTCCCAATGTCTGGAATCATCTGCTGAAATGAGAATTTTTTTCTCCACGAGGCGACTCCTTTCGGGTATTGGGAAGATGCCGCTGACACATGCAAGGCACTCCCACCTGTCCATTGCCGCGCCTGATCTCCTTTTTGGGGATCAGACACGATTGTCAGGCTTGCCATTGTATACAAAATCGAGATAATTATCGACAGCGGAATGAACCCGAAATGTCAGGGGACGCCCGCATGTCCCAAACCTTTAAATAAACCGCTCCGACCGCTTCATAGACACGCTTGCCCTGGCCCGCCTGCGCGGGCTCCGGGGTAAATCCGGAAAGGTCTGAAGAACTGATGAACGCTTGGAAAAAATGGGCATGGGCGATGGCAGGGCTTTTGACGGTGGCCCTGATCGTGGTTGTGCTGAAATTTATGGTGATTGATGTTCTGGTGGACTGGTGGTGGTTCCGATCCCAGAATCTCGAAATATATTTTATTTTGAGAAAAGCCCACCGGTACATCGTTTTTATATTTTTCACCATTGTCTTTACCGTGGTCTTTGCCGTCAATTTCTGGATCGCGTCCCGGTTCATCGGATTCATCAACCAGAAAAAAAACGGAGAAAAACGGCGGGATTTGATCCGGCTCCTTCATCGGGAAACCATGCGGCTGTACCGCCCCTTATCCCTTCTCATGGCCTTTCCCGTGGCCATTACCATGTTTCAGAACTGGGAAGCGGCCCTGATGTTTCTTTTTGGCGAGGCCAGCGGTGTGACAGATCCTGTTCTGGGAAAGGATATCAGCTTTTATCTGTTCCGCCTGCCGGTCTACCACATGCTCCAGCAGGGGGTCCTGTTGGTTTCCATCATCCTGCTCATCGGCGTTTCTTTTCTCTACTGGTACGCGCACCGCCTGCTTGCCGCAGAAGACCAGGCCCTGCCCCGGGGCGC
This sequence comes from Desulfosarcina sp. OttesenSCG-928-A07, assembly GCA_030267325.1. Lineage (GTDB taxonomy): Bacteria > Desulfobacterota > Desulfobacteria > Desulfobacterales > Desulfosarcinaceae > Desulfosarcina. The sequence goes on from JAJDJS010000002.1 coordinate 102,893, forward strand.
CCGGATCCATATCAGCATTCTGGGGCTTGCGACCGTGATGATCTTGTGCTGGGGGATTTTGCTGGAACGCTTTGACATGCTTTACACCGCAACCAATGCCCCTGTTTTTTTCGGGCCCGGATATGCGGAAATGCGGGTGATTCTCCCCTTTATCTGGCTCAGCGTAATTTTTTTGATGGCCACGGGAATCGCCCTGATCTACAGCGCCAACCGGAAAACCGGATGGCGGTTTGTGTTCATCTTCGGTCTGTTTTTTGTAATGAGTTTTATTGCCAAAAACGCGGATTTTTTTGCGCAGAACATCCGGACCTATATTGTGATGCCCAATCAGATGGCCCGGGAACGCAATTATATTGAGGCCCACATGCGGGCAACCCTTTCGGCCTTTGGCCTGGATCAGGTAAAACCCATTGAGTTTAAGCCCAAACCCGTCACTGACTTTGATTCCACGGCCCCTGATCTTGTCCGCAGACTCCAGAACATCCCGGTATGGGACCGTGAAATGCTGAGCGGTATTTATGAAGAGATCCAGGGAATCCGGACCTATTACACCTTTCCGGCCATCAATGTGGACCGATACGGGGTGGAAGACCGGTACCGCCAGGTTTATATCGGCGCCAGGGAAGTGGATCCTGAGCGGCTTCCCAAGTCAGCCCAGACCTGGATCAATATCCACCTTCAATACACCCACGGTCAGGGCGTGGCCATGACGCCGGCGGCCCAGGCCGGTGATGAATTCATGACCTGGTTCATCAGGGATGTGCCGCCCCGGTCCGATTACGGCCTGACCATCAAACAAAGCGGCATCTACTACGGCCTGGGCGGCAAACACTATGTGATCGCCCCCAATGATACCGGTGAAATCGGACACCCCCTGGCCGAAGGGGACGCCATTGTCCATTATGACGGAACCGGCGGGATTCCCATGGGCTCGCTCTTGAAGAAATGGTTCCTGGCCACCTATTTTGACGACCACGACATCTTTTTCACCACCAAGACCCATTCCCGGAGCCGACTTTTGTTCCGGCGCAACATCATGGAACAGGCCAATCACATCACTCCCTTTTTCCGCCTGGATCCGGAGCCGTATGTGGTCACGACCCAAGAGGGCATTTTCTGGATCCAGGACGCCTACACCACATCCACCCATTATCCCCTGGTGGAGCAGGTGGAAGAAGGGTTCAACTACATTCGAAATTCCGTCAAAATCGTTACCGATGCATATAACGGAACGATTTCCTATTATGCGGCGGACCTTTCCGATCCGGTGTTAAAGGCCTACCGCCGGATGTATCCCGGCCTGATCAAGCCCCTGGAGAGCCTGCCAGCGGAGCTCCGCCAACATATCCGCTATCCCAGGGATCTGTTTCGTATTCAGGCCCATGTCTATGCCAAATACCACCCCCAGGCACCCGAACAATTCTACCGGCAGGAAGATTTCTGGGCCATTTCGAAAGTCCCTTCAGACCAGGAACTTGTTCCAGCCAATCCCTACTATCTGACCCTGGACCTGCTGGAGCCGGGAAAACAGGATTTTCTTCTTTTTGTTCCCCTGTCACCCTTTGGCCGGGACAATTTGCGGGCCCTGATGGTTGCCGGATGCGATGGCGACAATTATGGAAAGCTTTTTGTCTACAACTTTTCCCAGGAACAGCACGTCTACGGGCCGGCCCAGGTCAACGCGGTGATCAATCAGGACATCAACATTGCCCAGCAGTTTACCTTGTGGGGACAGCGGGGGGCTGAAGTGGTTCTGGGAAACATGATCATCGAGCCCTCCCAGGGAAATTTGCTTTACATCCAGCCGGTTTATCTGCGGGAGTCCGGGCCCATCCAGATTCCGGAGCTGAAACGGCTGATCATGGCTGTTGACGGCGCCGTGGTCATGGCGGCGAGCCTGGAGGAAGCAGCTGTTAAACTGGAGGCTGAACTGTCACGAAAACGGCTTCGCCAGCAGCAGGTTTTCCCGTCACCCCAGGAGGTCCCGGGCCTGGAATTACCGGGTCCTGAATTACTGGAAACAAAGGCGCCGGTACCCCCGACATCTGAAACCGGAACACCGGACCCCGGTGATATGACGGAGCCAGAAAAGGAAACAACAGGCCCGTAGCGGACGGATTTTCATTATGGGTGGAGTGAGATCTTGGCCGCGTGAAAGAAACCGCCATGGAAGGAAAAACCCTGCTTCATCGCCCTGCCCAGGAAACCACCAGGGTCACCAGCCCCGCCAGCCAGCAATAGGGGGCAAACCAGTACAATCGTCCCCGGCTCACCACCCGCAGCAGGACGACAAGTGCCAGCCAGCCCACAATAGCGGCAACCACCGAGCCCAGAAGAAGCGCTTTGATTGAAATGGTCGTCTCCAGTTCCGGTGACACCAGCCCCAGCACCAGTGCGCCCAGAATAGCCGGAATGGAAAGCAAAAATGAGTAACGCCCGGCCGCTTCGCGGTCTACGCCCAGAAACAGGGCAGCGGAAATAGTGGATCCGGAACGGGAAATGCCCGGAATAATGGCCATCCCCTGCACCACACCGATCACCACGGCATCTTTGAGGGTCATCTGAAGGACAGGACGGCCCTGTTTTTGAACCCGGCGGGTCATCCAGAGCAGGGCACCGGTGAGTATCAGCATCCCCCCCACCAGCATGGGCGAGGCAAACAACTGGTGGACCCGATCCTTGAAGAGAATTCCCAAAATACCCGTGGGAATACTGCCCGTCACAATACACACCGCCATGCGAAACGCCGGATCTGTCTGCCAGAGGAGCGAGAGGCTTCCTGCTTTTTTGAGCCGTGCAGGCAGGGTGATCAGGGTTGTGAGAAGTTCCATAATTTCCCGGAAAAAAACAACCACCACCGCCAGAAGGGTTCCACCGTGAAGGCAGATGTCGAAGAACAGTGCCGGCTCTTCAATACCAAAAAGATGTTGGAAAAGGACCAGGTGGCCCGAACTGCTGACCGGCAGAAATTCCGTCAGCCCCTGGACCGCCCCCAGAATCATGGCTTCAAGGGTATTCACCGAAAAAACTCCGTGGGTATGAAATGGAAGGGTTTGAATTCGCGGCGGTTACCGTATACCGCCGGGATGCGGTTGGCAAGTATCATGTGCGGTTTTTCCAAAGGGCATGGACAGCCGGGTTCAATTTTTTATATTCTCACGCCATAAGATCAAAAAAGCCCAAACCCAAATACGACGCGCATCGGTTTTCAGCAAAAGGTGGCGGGTTTTGTTTGTCTTTCCGGATGAAACCAGGCAATGTTGCGGAATGCGGCTGTCTTTCTGATGCTTTTTATTTCTTTCACACAGGAAAGGTTTTTACATGAAGCCCAAAACAAAAGAAAACATTGAAAAAGCGTTTATCGGTGAAGCAAAAGCCTATTTCCGGCTTCTGGCATATGCGGAAAAAGCCGCGGAAGAAGATATCCCGCAGGTTGCCCTCTTGTTCAGAGCCATTGCCGAAGCCGAGCGGGTTCACGCGACCCGGCACCTCAACCTGGTCAAGGATATTGTGGTCAAGGACACGGACACCAATCTTGAGGAATCCTTTCAGCGGGAAAAAACCGTCAGTGAAATCGCCTATCCGGAGTTTCTCAAAGTCGCCGAAGATGAGGGCGAAAAAGCCGCCGCCATGGTCTTTTCCTTTGCCCGGGATGCGGAAGAATACCACGCCAAACTCTATGACCGGGCCATCATGAACATGATCAACAATAAAGTAAAGGAATACCACGTCTGTCAGGTCTGCGGCTATGTGACAGACCTCAAAATTCCGGACAAATGTCCCATCTGCGGCGCACCGCCGGAAAAATTCAAGACCGTTTCGGATCAGGACGAATAAAACGATGTGCCCCGCCGCCACTCATAAAGGGCGATTGCCGCAGCCACCGCCGCATTGAGGGATTCCACGGCACCGGCCATGGGGATGGCCACGGCCCGGGTCTGAAGATGGGCCGGCACGCCAGGCCCTTCCATACCGGCCAAGAGACAGAAGCGGTCCGGAAATGAAAATCCCGAAAGCGGCGATCCGGTGGCGGACAGGGTGACAAGGGGCAGGGTATCCGGCAGATCCTGAAGAGAGGGACCAGCAAAAAGCCGCGCCGTAAAAACAGTTCCGGCAGACGTACGAATGGCCTTGGGATGAAAAGGATTGGCACTTTCGGAAAGCAATACCACGCGGTCCACATCAAAGGCCGCAGCGCATCGAATCACCGCGCCCACATTTTCCGGATCCTGGAACGGAATCAACAGGGTACAGCCGGAAAGGGCGGCGTCAGCTGCCTGCCAAACCGAAAGGGCCGGGACGTCAAACAAAAGCAGGGGCGTTCGGGTGCCGAAAAGATCCAGCGCTTCGAACAGCTCCGGCGCCAGTTGCAGCCAAGTCATGTCCGGCGGCGCATCCGGTGGCGGCGGATGGTGTTCCCCACGAGTAATCCAGGCTGCACATCGGCCGGGATGCCGGGTGAGGGCGTCGGTCACCAGCCGGTTTCCGCAGATCAATGTTTTTTCCGCTTTTTTAACGCCGCGGCCGGTGAGGAGTTTTTTCAGATCCCGGAATATCGGATTGGTACTGCTTTCAATGAGCCGGGTTCGGCGCCAGGGAAAAGATGCCGCACCAGTCTGGCAAGACGGCGCGGACAGACGGCGATAACACACCAGCCGGCGCTGGTGCGGGGTTTGGGGAATGGCGTAGGCCATATCGGCGGAAAGACTGTATTCACCTGAAAACCGGACTGCCGCATCTTCTATTTCCGCGTCACAATGGGGGCCTTTCATAAATACGGCGATCCCGCCCTGAACCAGACATCCGGAAATCCGGTCCAAGGTATCGGCAATGTTTTCCACAGCCCGGGTGATCACCCCGTTTACCGGTCGGTCAAAATCCGGTGCAATGCCTCGCCCGATAATTTCCACATCGGACAGACCCAGGGCATCCACGGCTGTTCGGAGAAAGTCAACCCGGGCTTTCCGGCTTTCAGCCAACAGAAGGTGCAGTTCCGGCCGGAATATTTTAAGGGGAATACCGGGCATGCCTGGACCCGTGCCCAGATCCATCAGGGGCGAGGGAAGCTGGGTCTGAAGCGCCGGCAGCATGGAATCCGCGTAGAGTTTGTGCACCATATTATCAAAGTTGTGTATCCGGGTGAGATTCAACTCAGCATCATATTGCCGCAGCAGCTGGTGATACGTCCACAGGGCGGAAAGCTGGCCGGCGGAAAGATGAATTCCGCAGCGCCGGAGCAGCAAATTCATCCGATCTGGTCCGGGTGCGTCAGGGGATGCGGAAGCAGGCGGAAAGGGGTTGGCGTTCACAGGGCAGGCTCCATGGCTTAGATCGTGTCACCTTAAAAAATATAACAATTTGAATTTCTTATAAACCAGAAAAGCCTGATCGCTTTGTTAATATCAAAAAATTTCAATTTGTTATGAGATAGCGACAACGATCTGACCGAATTTCGTGGAAACAGGCAAGTATCTCAATGAATCTTGCGGTTTTCCGGCCAGATGGGGTTGCGTGTCCGGATCGCGCCGGTTATAGATGAATCCGATCGGTGACGCAAGGGCGCGTCACTTTTTCGGTGCGGTTTCCTTTCAGGAAGGTAAAAGCCTCTTCCCATTAAACAACAGATGCAGCCGAATCCATGGCCATCCTTTTCGATGAACTCACCTGCGGGACTTCCCCCAACGCCGCGGGTGACGAATGAACCAAAAAGATTGTTTTTGCGGTGATTACGTGGCATATTCTCCGCAATGAATGCGGCGAATATGCGTTATATCCATGAACAGCTCCACTGGCCCCACTTCCACTGGGATATTGAAGCCCTTGCCGGTTTGCTGGGGACAGTGCGCTACAAGCAGGGCTTGCTGCTGGGCCGGATGGGTGCGCTGGGGTTTTCCATCCAGGCGGAAGCGGGCCTTGAAACCTTGACGGAAGAGGTGGTGAAATCCAGCGCCATTGAAGGGGAAAAGCTGGATTCCGCTCTGGTTCGTTCTTCTCTGGCCCGCCGTTTGGGAATGGACATCGGCGGTCTGGCGCCAGTCAACCGGCACATTGACGGCATTGTCGACATGATGCTGGACGCCACCCAGCAATATGCAGATCCATTGACAAAATCGCGTCTGGTGGGCTGGCATGCGGCGCTTTTTCCATCCGGGTTCAGCGGGTTTCGAAAGATCACAGTGGGGGCGTGGCGCACCCCTGATGACGGTGTCATGCAGGTGGTGTCAGGTTATGCCGGAAAAGAGAAAGTCCATTTTGAAGCCCCGGCTGCAGAGCGCTTGGACAAAGAAATGGCCGTTTTTACAGACTGGTTCAACGCACCTGCCGACATCGATCCTGTCCTGAAAGCCGGAATCGCCCACCTCTGGTTTGTGACCCTGCATCCTTTTGGAGACGGCAACGGACGCATCGCCCGGGCCATTGCCGATTGCGCCCTTTCCCGTGCGGATAACTCCCCCCACCGGTTTTACAGCATGTCCAGTCGTATTGAGCAAGAACGCAAGGCGTACTACGACATCCTTGAACGCACACAAAAGGGCAGCCTGGATATCACGCGCTGGCTGGGGTGGTTCCTGGGGTGCCTGGAGCGGGCGATTGACAGCCCGGAACAAACCCTTGCCGCTGTTTTTCGTAAAGCCCGTATCTGGCAGCAGGCAGCGCGCTATCCGCTCAATGCCCGCCAGCGCAGCATGATCAATCGATTGCTGGATGCGTTTGCGGGCAAGCTGACCAGCGGAAAGTATGCCAAGCTTGAAAAATGCTCTGCGGACACGGCCCTGCGGGATATTCGGGAACTGGTGCAATATGGGATTTTCCGCCAGAGTGACAAGGGCGGACGCAGCACAAGCTATGAACTGGTGATTCCGGATGAAACGCAGACAGGCGGTGTGTGATGGCAAAACTCACGGTTCTGAACACAACGGTTTCCCTTTATTCCCACAAGGAAGAGGATTACATCAGCTTAACAGATATGGCGCGTTATCGTGACGCCAAGCGGGTGAACTATATTATCCAGAACTGGCTGAGAAACCGAAACACCCTTGAGTTTGTCGGGCTTTGGGAGCAGTTGAACAACCCGGACTTTAAAGGCATCGAATTCGATGCCTTTAGAAAGCAGGCCGGACTGAACAGTTTTTCGCTCACGCCCAGGTTATGGATAGAGAAAACCGCTGCTGTGGGGCTTGTTTCCAAATCTGGGCGTTACGGCGGAACCTATGCACACAAGGACATCGCCTTTGAGTTTGCGTCCTGGCTGAGTGTTGAATTCAAGCTTTACCTTATCAAGGAATTTCAACGCCTCAAGGACGAAGAATATCGTCAGCTTGGCTGGGACATCAAACCCAACCTTGTCAAAATCAACTACCGTATTCACACCGATGCCATCAAGGCTCACCTTGTGCCGGGAGCGATCACCCCGGCTCGGGCCAGCAGGGTGTATGCCATGGAGGCAGATGTTCTGAATGTGGCCCTGTTTGGTCAGACCGCCACTGAATGGCGTAAAGAAAATTCAGGCAAAAACGGAAATGTGCGGGATCATGCCACTGCCGCACAACTGGTGTGCCTTTCCAACCTGGAAAACCTCAACGCCCTGTTCATCAAGGAAGGCGTGCCGCAATCAGAGCGCCTCACCCGACTCAACGCCATTGCCATTCACCAGATGACGCTGCTCAGTTCCGATCCCGGCATAAAACAGCTTGAATCCGCAGAAGAAGTAAAAAAATGAGCACAAAAAACAGATACCCGGAGCTGTATGCCAAGGTTGAGGAACTGTTCTTCCGGCATGATCCCATCGGAATCAATTTTGGGGACAATACCGATGAGTATGATCCGGAAGTGGGTACCGTCCTTCCGCGTCTGGAATCCTGCAAAAACATTCAGGATGTAACGGATGTCCTGCATTCGGAATTTGTGCGCTGGTTTGACGCAGATATTGCCGGATCCCGTGATCGCTATATCCCCATTGCAGCCGAGTTGTGGCAGATCTGGCAGGACTTTAAAAATCCGTCTGATCCCCACTTCATTTCTTCCAGGAACGTCATCGTCCCATGAAACCCATTATTGCGAGCGATAACAGATCCGGCGGAGAACGCTTGCAACAATCCCAAAACGGGACTATAGCTTGTTCATGAGAATTATTGCTGTTTCCACACTCAAGCTGTTTTGGGAGCAAACGCCTTCCTGTAAAGACGCAAAAGAACCGCTTCAGGCATGGTACAAATTTGTCCTTAACGCAGACTGGACCACACCTGCAGATATCAAGGCAGATTTTCGAAACGTCAGTATCCTGAAGGATGGAAGGGCTATTTTCAACATTGCGGGGAACAAGTACCGGCTGGTGGTCTGGATTAACTACCCGTACAAGGTCGTCTACATCCGGTTCGTCGGCACCCACGCGCAATATGATGCAATTGACCCGCAAACGATTTGAGGAAAATCATGCAGATCAAACCAATACATGATGAAAACGACTACCGCGATGCGCTGCGGCGGATAGAAGGGCTGATGGGCGCTGAACCCGGAACTCCGGAGGGCGATCTGCTGGATGTCTGGGTGACCCTGGTGGAAGCCTATGAGCGCAAAATGTATCCGATGGATTTGCCCGACCCTGTGGAGGCGATCAAATTTCATCTGGAACAGACCGGAAAGTCGCCCAAAGATTTGCAGCCCATGATCGGACGGATGAATCGCGTGTATGAAGTGCTGGCCCGCAAACGTCCGTTAACACTGGCGATGATCCGCAAGCTTCATGGTGAGCTGGGAATTCCGGCGGAGAGCCTGATCCGGGAGACATGTATCCCCCAGCATCACCACCCCTGATCCGCCATGCGGCACATCTTTCGAAATAACCCGTGAATATTCGATAATCCATCACATCGCACCCTTCTTTAGGAAAGTCATCGCCCCATGAAACCTGTTGTTGCCATTGTCGGCAGACCCAATGTGGGAAAATCCACCCTGTTCAATCGCATGACCCGCTCGCGGGACGCCATTGTGGACGATTTGCCCGGCGTGACCCGGGACCGGAACTTCGGCACCGCCAAATGGAACGACACGGTTTTTACCCTGGTGGACACCGGCGGATTTGCCGAAGGCGATGACGATGCCTTTGCCCCCCATATCCGCCATCAGGTGGAACAGGCTATTTCCGACAGCGATGCGGTCATGCTGGTGCTGGACGGGAAAGCCGGTCTGTCCCCCTTTGACGCGGATCTGGTCCGGATTCTGCGAAACCAGGACAAACCCGTATTTTTTGTGGTGAACAAAATTGACGGCGAGCATCAGGAAAAGGCGCTACCTGATTTTTACAATCTGGGCATTGACGCGCTGTTTCCCGTATCCGGGGAACACGGCTACGGCATGGGCGATTTTCTGGATGCCCTGACAGATGCCTTTCCGGATACAGACACTGAAGAAGCGACAGATGCGATCCGGATCGCGGTGGTGGGAAAACCCAACGCGGGAAAATCCTCCCTGATCAACGCGCTTCTCGGTGAAGACCGGCTGGTGGTCAGTGAGGTGGCCGGCACCACGCGCGATGCCATTGACGCCCGCATCACCCGCAATGGCAAGGACTATCTGTTTATTGATACAGCCGGCATCCGCCGGAAAAGCAGCGTATCCCAACGGCTGGAAAAGTTTTCCATTATCAAGGCCCTTCGCAGCCTGGATCGGTGCCAGGTGGCCCTCATTGTCATTGATGCGGATGAGGGAATTTCCGACCAGGACGCTCGTGTGGCCGGCTATGCCCACGACCGGGGCTGCGGCGTGATCTTTCTGCTGAACAAATGGGATCTGGTGGATAACCGGAACGGAAAAGCCCTTTCCCGCATCACCGAAGACTTGCGCATGGCCGCCAAATTTCTTGCCTTTGCGCCCATCCTCACGGTTTCCGCCACCACGGGCATGCGGATTCAGAAAATTTTTCCGGCTGTGGATGCGGTGTTCGGCCAGTATTCAGTCCGGATCACCACCGGCCAGCTGAACCGGGTCATGGAACAGGCCCTGGAGCGAACCCAGCCCCCGCTTCACAAGGGGAAACGGCTGAAATTCTACTATGCCACCCAGGTGTCCAGCCAGCCGCCCACCTTTGTGAGTTTTGTGAATTTTCCGGAAGCCGTTCATTTTTCCTACCAGCGGTATCTGACCAACCAGCTTCGGGAGGCCTTTGGACTGGATAAAACCCCGCTTCGCCTGCTCCTGCGTCAGCGCACCGGAAAAAATCCCGATTTTCTCAACAAAAAACCCGGTTTTCCCAGAAAAGGCCGCCGACCGAAAAAACGCTGACTGGATTTTTTTATGGACTTGTTTGAACATCAGGCGGGGAAAGTCCTGGATCCCCGGCAGCCGCTCGCCGAACGCATGCGGCCCAAAACCCTTTCAGACCTTTTTGGTCAAGAAGCGGTTGCCGGACCGGATTCCCTGATCCGCCGGGCCATTGAAACAGACCGGATTTTTTCCATGATTCTGTGGGGGCCGCCCGGATGCGGAAAAACCACCCTGGCCCGCATCATCGCCCAGGAAACAAAATCTCACTTCATTCATTTTTCAGCAGTGCTGGCGGGCGTCAAGCAGATCCGGGAGGTAATTGACGAGGCCAAAAAACAGCGGCAGTTTCATCTTAAGCGGACCCTTTTGTTTGTTGATGAAATTCACCGGTTCAACAAAGCCCAGCAGGACGCATTTTTGCACCATGTGGAATCCGGCCTTATCACCCTGATCGGTGCCACCACGGAAAATCCTTCCTTTGAAGTTATTGCGCCCCTTTTGTCCCGGTGCCGGGTGGTCGTGCTGTCCCTTCTGGATGAAGCGGCCCTTGGAAAAATCATTGACCGGGCTATGACCGATCCTGTGGCCGGGCTGGGAGAATTTAGTCTCCGCATCACAGACGATGCCCGGACCCATCTGATCCAGATTGCCGACGGCGACGGCCGCAGCGCGCTGAACAGCCTCGAAATAGCCGCCGGATTAGCTATGGCAGAACCTTTGCCGGACCTGGAAACGCCCCGGACCATCACCCTTGACCACGTGGAACAGGTGCTCCAGAAAAAGGCCCTTTTATACGACAAGGGCGGGGAAGAGCACTACAACCTCATCTCGGCGCTTCACAAAAGTCTTCGGGGAAGCGATCCGGATGCGGCCCTGTACTGGCTGGCCCGCATGCTGGAGGCCGGGGAAGACGCCCTGTATATTGCCCGGCGCATGGTGCGGTTTGCTTCCGAAGATGTGGGCAACGCCGATCCCTTTGCCCTGGGCATTGCCATTGGCGCCATGGAATCCTTTCGCTTTCTGGGTCATCCCGAAGGAGATCTGGCCTTGGCCCAGGCAGCGGTGTATCTGGCCACTGCACCCAAAAGCAACAGCATCTACACCGCGTGGAATGCGGCCCGGCAGATGGCCAGGGAAAAAGGCGCGCTTCCGGTGCCGCTGCATATCCGCAATGCCCCCACCCGGCTGATGAAAGATATAGGCTACGGCAAAGGGTATCAGTATGCCCATGATTTTAAAGGCGGCTACACGGCCCAGACCTATCTTCCGGACAGTATTGCTGGCGCCCGGTTTTATACCCCCACAGATCGCGGCTATGAAAAAAGTATCGCCACGCGGCTTTCTCAATGGCGAGCCATGCGGGAAAAAGAAAAAAGTGAAGATCGGAAACAGGCGGGTGTCTGAGTACGGCATTCTTCAACCTGATTAATTTATTATCAATACGACGTTATCTAAACCTGTAAAGACCGCTCATGCCGCCACCTTCATTTTTTTTCTCCATGGTGCTCAACCGCCGGATGCTGGTGGCGCTGGTAATGGGCTTTTCCTGCGGCCTGCCGCTGTCCATGACCCTTTCCGTGCTTCAGGCATGGATGACAGACGCCGGCGTGGATCTTTCCACCATCGGTCTTTTTTCACTGGTGGGCCTTCCGTATACCGTAAAATTCATATGGGCGCCGGTCTTTGACCGGTTTACCCTGCCTTTTCTGGGCCGAAGGCGGGGATGGCTGCTGGTTGCCCAGCTTTGTCTGATCGGCAGCATCCTGTGGCTGGGATTCAGCAATCCGTTGACCCATCCCCGGCTTCTGGCTCTGGCCGCCCTTGCCGTGGCCTTCTGCAGTGCTTCCCAGGATGTGGTGGTGGATGCCTACCGACGGGAAGATCTTTCCGATAAAGAGCTGGGAATGGGCGCCTCCCTGTATATTTACGGGTACCGGACAGGCATGCTGCTGACCTCGGGCGGCGGACTGATGTTGGCCGACCACATGTCCTTTTCCATGGTTTACGCCCTCATGGCCATGGGACTGATACCGGGCGTCATCACCACCTTTCTCACACCCGAACCCAAGGTTCATACTCCGCCCACCACCCTCCGAAAGGCTGTGGTGGAGCCGCTGACCGCATATTTTCGCCGCCCCCGTGCCGTATGGATTCTGGCTTTTATTCTTTTGTATAAAATCGGGGATACCATGGCCGGCGCCATGACCCTGCCGTTTTATCTGGATATGGGCTTTTCCAAAACCCAGATCGGCGCGGTGGTGAAATTCTTCGGATTCTGGGCCATCATGGCCGGAGCGTTTTGCGGCGGCCTCATCCTGCTCCATGTCAATATCCGCCGAAGCCTTTGGGGATTCGGCATTCTTCAGGCCCTTTCCACTGCCGGCTTTGCCCTTTTGGCCGTCATCGGGCCCAGTATGGCCGCGCTGTCAGCGGTTATTGCCTTTGAAAACTTTACCGCCGGCATGGGAACCGCCGCCTATACTGCCTATATGGCCAGTATTACGGACAAAAGGTTCACCGCCACCCAATATGCCCTGCTCTCCAGCCTCATGGGAATTCCCCGGGTGGTGGCCGCAGCGCCCACCGGATACCTGGTGACCCACCTGGAATGGATCGGCTTTTTTGTTCTGTGCACGCTGATCGCCCTGCCCGGACTGTTGTTGATCAGGTGGATTGATGCACCTTACGAAAGCAAACAAACCCCTTGAGGCAGCGCATTCATTGTGTTGCGAGGGATGCGTTCCATTCTTTATCGTTTATCTGATCATTTTGGCATGCACTGCATTTTGTTGACAAACTCCACTGTTCCAATGGGGTGGTTATGGGATCCATAAGGGGCTATGGTGGGCCCGTATCGTCACTGCATCAGCTTTTTCGGTGACGCTGACAAACACCATGGAAAAAGGAGAAATGCCATGTATTGTAACCAATGTGAACAGACTGCCCAGGGAATTGCCTGTACCAAACAAGGGGTTTGCGGAAAGACCGCAGATGTTGCCGAAATTCAGAATCTGATGATTTATGCTGCCCGCGGGCTTGCCCTGATTGCGCTGGCTGCGGAAGAAAAGGGCGCGGATACGCGCGCTGCCGGCAGATGTTGCGCCGCGGCCCTGTTTTCCACCATTACCAACGTGAATTTTGACAAGGAATCTTTGCTCCGGGTGTTGCATCAGGTCGTTGACGAAAGAAATGCCCTTGCCAAAAAAGCCGGTGTTTCCTGTAACGCGCCTGCAGCAACCTTTGTTCCTGCAGCGGATGAGGAAACCTTGCTCAAACAGGCGGAAGTGGCATCCCTTACAAAATTGGCGGAAAATCCGGACTGTAACTCCCTGGCCCAGACCGTGCTGTTCGGGCTCAAGGGCCTTTGCGCCTACACTGACCATGCCGCCATTCTGGGCCATGAAAATCCGGCGTTGTACACGGCCATTTTCAAACTCCTGGCCTTTGGTTTTGATGGGGAAACGCCAACCCTTGACGCGTGGGTAAAGGCAGCCATGGATTGCGGCCACACCAATCTCATGGCCATGGAGCTTCTGGATGCGGCCAATACCGAAACCTTCGGCCATCCTGAGCCCACAGCGGTTTCCTTGAGGCCCAAACCCGGAAAAGCCATTCTCATCACCGGCCATGACCTGAAGGACCTTTATATGCTGCTTGTCCAGACCGAGGGAAAAGGCATCAATATCTACACCCATGGCGAAATGCTGCCCACCCATGCCTATCCGGGACTTAAAAAATTCCCCCATTTTGCCGGTCATTTCGGAACGGCATGGCAGAACCAGATAAAGGAAATGCCCCATTTTCCGGGAGCCATTTTGTTCACCACCAATTGTATTCAGCGGCCCGGGGAAATCTATAAGCAGAATGTGTTCACCACAGGTCTGGTGGGCTGGCCCGGAACCACTCATGTGAAAAACGGTGATTTCGGACCGGTGATTGAAAGGGCCCTTGCCCTGGAAGGCTTTACCGAAGAAACCGCGGCACAGTATCCCGACACCCAGGTCATGGTCGGATTTGGCCGCCATACGGTCCTGGGAATCGCCGACACAGTGGTGCAGGCGGTCAAATCCGGTGCCATCCGCCATTTTATTCTGGTGGGCGGATGTGACGGCGCCAAGCCCGGCCGGAATTATTATACAGAACTTGTTGAAAAAACACCGAAAGACACCGTTGTGCTCACCCTGGCCTGCGGAAAGTTCCGGTTTTTTGACAAACAGCTCGGAACCATCGGCGGCATTCCCCGGCTCCTGGATGTGGGCCAGTGCAATGATGCCTTCAGCGCGGTAAAAATCGCCCTGGCACTGGCCGATGCGTTTGGATGCGGGGTCAACGAACTGCCGCTTTCGCTGGTGCTTTCCTGGTATGAGCAAAAAGCTGTGGCCGTATTGCTCACGCTTTTGTCTCTCGGCATCCAGGGCATCCGCCTGGGACCGACACTGCCGGCTTTTATATCGCCCGCAGTGCTGGATGTGCTGGTTTCGACGTTTGACATCAAACCCATCACCACACCGGATGAAGATCTGAAGGCCATTTTGGGTGCAGCGTAAAAAACTTCCGGGCAGACACATGGGTCTGCCCCTGCAACAGATAAGGCTGGTTGTGGAAATCCATATACCCGCCACGCATTTTCAGGATTGATATGAAATCTTATTTTTCAAAAATGCGAGGATGCAGTACCCGTCCGCCGGCTTCCAGGCCGGTGGAAGTACTGCTGGGGTTTGTGGGGAGCTGTGTGGCGCTGTATGTCGTGGGGGTGCTTCACGCCCTCAGTATGAATACATCGGGTTTTCCGCTGATCATGGCACCCTTCGGCGCCTCGGCCGTGCTGGTTTTCGGCGCATTCCGGAGTCCACTGGCCCAGCCGAGAAATGTCATCGGTGGCCATGTGCTCTCGGCCATTGTGGGGGTGACGGTGTATCAGCTGGTGGGCGACAACCCGGTTGTGGCGGTGAGTCTTTCTGTGTCGGCTGCCATTGCCCTGATGCATATCACCCAAACCCTGCATCCACCGGGCGGGGCCACGGCCTTTGTCACGGCAGCCGGCGGCCCTGCCGTGCATGCCCTGGGCTACTGGTATGTACTGACACCGTGCGCCATCGGCAGCGGGATCATGGTGCTGGTGGCCCTTATTGTGAACAACGTGCCCAAAGAACACAAATATCCCCAGTTCTGGGTATGAAAAAACTGGCGCTCATTAGATCGTGCCACCTTAAGAAGGGTAACAATTTAAATTTATTATATAAAATAATATATTATGATTTTAAACTGTTACAACTTAGAGACAACACTGTCTACTTCTGTTTCCCTGTTTTTGTTTCAGGCAGAGAGGCTCGGGATGAGGGTGACATGGCAGAATCCGGTTTCTTTTTTTTCAGGTGAAAGGTGTTCAGTAAAATGCCGTTTGGACCGTTGGGATATTGCCGCAAAATCACATCCAGAAAAATGCCGTCCAGATGTTGCTGGACATTCCGGGAAACCGCCTTCCATACGCTCCGGATCCCGCATTCATCCTGATTGGGGCACTCATTAGACTTGTCACCGCAGCACACAGCAAAGTCCACGCCAGAGTCAAAAAGCAAAACCAACTTTCCCAGACTGATGTGTTCAAGGGGCACCAGAAGACGGATTCCGCCCTTGGCGCCCACGGTTCCGGCGGTGATGTTTTCCCGCCGCAATACGGCGTGGATATTTTCCACCGTGCGCACCGTCATACCGATTTTTTCCGCCAGCCAGGCGGTTGAGACCGGTTCGGACAGGCTACTCAGTTCAAACAGCAGGCGGATCGCATACCGGATGTTAGGGGAAAATCGCATATTCTCACCAAGGTTACAGGATTTTTGATTCAAGCATTGCGCCGGATCGGAGTACTGTACCACGGACAGCCGGAATATTCGAAATACTTTCCATCCATGAAAGATGCGGGATACGCCAAGGAGGCATTATAAAGCGTTTTACCACTCAACATTCCCATTGTTTTTTCAGGCATCATTTTTTATGACTGATAAATGTCATAGAAAAATCTTAGCCTTAAAATCCGCTGATGAGGGGCTTTTGTGAAACTGTCTTTACTGTTTTTGATCAAAGGATAACCCCCATGTGCTTGATTCTTTTTGCATGGCATCACCATCCCCAGTGGCCGCTGATTGTCATTGCCAACCGGGATGAATTTTACGCCCGACCCACGGAAAAAGCCCACTTCTGGGACGATCCCCCGGATCTTTTGGCTGGACGGGATCTTGAGGCCGGCGGAACCTGGATGGGCCTCCGGAAACAGGGCCTCCGCTTTGCCGTTCTCACCAATTACCGGGATGGCCAAGGGGTCCGACCAGAAAACGCCTCCAGGGGAAACATTGTCCGCGAGTATCTTGAATCCGATGTTTCCCCGCCGGTTTTTCTTGAACACCTCATAAAAAACCGGGAAAACTATAATCCCTTTAACCTGATATGCGGAAAAGGGGGTGAGCTGTTCTTTTTTTCCAGCACACAAGATGGGTATGAAAAAATTTCGCCCGGTATTCACGGCCTTTCCAACCATGTTCTGGATACCCCATGGCCCAAAGTCCGGAGGGGGTGTCGGCTCCTTGAAGAAGCGCTGGAGAAAGAGATTTCAGAAAAAACCCTCCTGTCTGTTTTACAAGACAAGCACCCTCCCGAAGACAGGGAACTGCCGGATACAGGCGTCGGATATGAAATGGAACGGGCGCTTTCACCCATTTTTATCCAGTTTCCCGGATACGGCACCCGATGCAGCACCCTTTTTTTATGCGATCCGTCCTTTAGTCCGAATGGAAAAGTTTCCTATACCGAAGTGTCCTGGAACGAAAAGGGAGAAAAATCCGGAACCGTCCGGGTGGCGTGGTAAATCCGTTGGGTAAAAAAATTAAAAGCGGGAATTGCCGTCTCATGTATTTGATATGGTACGGCAAAGCGGAATTAACCTTGATGCATTTTTTTAGATATCCAGAATAGTTACATCAAGGGCATTGCTCTGAATGAAATCTCGCCGGGGCTCCACTTCATCGCCCATCAGGATGGTGAAAATTTCATCCGATTCCACCGCATCTTCAATGGTGACCCGTAAAAGATTACGTTTGTCCGGATGCATGGTGGTTTGCCACAACTGCTCGGGATTCATTTCCCCAAGACCTTTGTACCGCTGAATTGCTATCCCTTTTTTGGCTTCTTCAAAAAGCGTTCGGATCAGTTCGTATTTATCTTTTATCACAACCGGAAGCGATTCCCGATCAATGGAGATCACTTCAAAGGGCGGCTGATCTGTGGTTTCCAGTTTTTTGTAAAGCCCCAGACATTTCTGATAATCGGAAGTATAAATCAAATTTTTATCCACAACGGTTTTTCGGCTGTACTCATTCTGTGCAGCTGTGGAAAGGGTCAGCTGGAAAATGCCGTCATCCCCGGCTTCGGCCATATCGCCCTGATAGCCCTGTAATTTGGCTTTTTCCTTTAATTCCACCATTTTTTCGCGATTTTGGAGAAAAGCTTTGTCCTGGGCGTTTGACCGGATCAACAGATCCACTATAACCGGATCAAAACCGCTGATTTCCAGTCTTTCCACATAAGCGACAAATTCCCCCAGATTTCTTAAAAATGAAAAAAGCGTATCATCTGAAAGGGTCTTTTCATTTTCACCGGAGCCGTATTTGACCTGTTTTTTCTCGCATATTTTTTTAAGGAGAAAATCATTCAGGTCTTTTTCATTTTTGATATAAGACTCGCTTTTTCCCCTGGAAACCTTAAACAGCGGCGGCTGGGCAATATACAAATATCCCTTGTCGATGAGCTCGTTCATCTGCCGGTAAAAAAAGGTGAGAAGCAGCGTCCGGATATGGGATCCATCCACATCGGCGTCTGTCATGATGATGATTTTATGGTACCGGATTTTATCAATATTGTACTCTTCCTGGCCCACGCCGGTACCCAAGGCGGTAATGATGTTTTTAATCTCTTCACTGCGCAAAATTTTATCAAACCGCGCTTTTTCCACATTTAAGATTTTTCCCCGAAGGGGCAAAATGGCCTGAAATTTTCTATCCCGCCCCTGTTTGGCAGAACCGCCGGCAGAATCACCCTCCACCAGAAACAATTCCCGTTGGGCTGGGTCGGAAATCTGACATTCAGCCAGTTTTCCGGGAAGTGTGGAATCAATGAGCGCTCCCTTGTTCCGGGCCAGATCCCGGGCCCGTTTTGCTGCATCCCGGGCCCTTGCCGCATCAACGGCTTTTTCGACGATTTTTCGGGAAACCGCGGGATTTTCTTCCATAAAAGCCCCGAGTTTCTCGTTGACCAAGGATTCCACAAGTCCCTTGACATCACTGTTTCCCAGCTTGGTCTTGGTCTGGCCTTCAAATTGCGGGGATTTGATTTTAACGCTGATAATGGCGGTAAGCCCTTCCCGCACATCATCACCGCTTATTTTTGCCGATATATGTTTTGGAAGATTTCCATTCAGGGCATATTGGTTGATACACCGGGTAAGGGCCGCCTTAAACCCGATCAGATGGAAACCACCTTCTACGGTATTGATATTGTTCGCAAAAGAGAGAATATTTTCATTATAGGTGCCGTTGTACTGAATGGCCACTTCAATATTCACCTCATTCTTGTAGCCTTCAATAAAAATAGGATCATGCAAAACCGTGTGGCGACGGTTCAGATATTCCACAAAGGAAACAATTCCGCCCTCGTAATGGAAGGTTTCTTTTTTATCAAAACGCTGATCTTCGATAAAAATCGTGATTCCCTTGTTTAAAAACGCCAGTTCCCGGAGACGTCGGGATAAAATATCATAACTGAATTCAGTGGCCGTAAAGATGGTGTCATCGGGAATAAAATGGATTCGGGTTCCCTGGTTTTCAGTTTCACCGATGATTTTAAGCTCACTGGTTTTCAGCCCTTTTTCATAGGTCTGATAATAAATGTGGCCGTTCACATAAATTTCGACTTCCAGCTTTTTGGAAAGGGCGTTGACAACACTCACCCCCACGCCATGAAGACCACCGGATACCTTGTAGCTGTCATTGTCAAATTTTCCGCCAGCATGGAGCTTGGTGAGCACCACTTCAACGGCCGGCACATGTTCGGTCCGGTGGATGTCAACGGGAATCCCCCGACCGTTATCTTCAACACTGATGCTGTTATCCGAATGGACGATCACATGGATGTGATCGCAAAATCCAGCCATGGCCTCGTCAATGCTGTTGTCCACCACTTCGTAAACCAGATGGTGAAGCCCGGCCATATCCACATTGCCGATGTACATGGACGGCCGCAGTCGGACTGGTTCAAGGCCTTCCAATACATCAATACTGTCCGCATCGTAATGTTCTTTCATATCCGTCAAAATCTCATTGGCATAATAAAGCTGGTAAACGTATGATCCTCGGCGCCTTTCAGAAGGCACGCGTGGTTTCCGTCAATGACATCAAAAATAACTTTTTCATCATCAATCATGCTCAAGGCGTCCATTAAAAACTTAGGATTAAAGGCCGCCTTGATGGGGTCGCCGGAAAATTCGATATCCATTTCTTCTTTGGATTCGCCATATTCCGGGTTGACCGTACTGACCATCAGTTTGTTTGCCTCAATGGTGAATACGGCCCCGTTGTATTTTTCCGTGGTGATGATGGACATGCGCTTGAGGAGTTTGCTGAATTGGAATTTATCCATTTCAATCTGCCAGTTTCCTTGGCGTTTTTCAAGGACATGGCCATATTCGGGAAAATCTCCTTCAAGCAATTGAATGATGAGAATTTCAGAGTCTTTTTTTACAATAAAATTATTATTTTTAATTCCCACCTGAACACTTCCGTCTGTATTCAGAAATTTAACCGCCTCGCTTAACCCTTTTTTCGGAACCAGAACATTTTCACCCACAGGGATGGCATCGGGTCCTTCAAAAATGTGATCCATAATATTCAGCCGGTTGATGTCAGTTGACACAAAGCGAAAATTAACATGCGTGTCAGAGGGGATTCGCTCAACGAAAACGCCGCTCACATGGGGTCTTTTTTCATCTGTGGCAGAAACGATAACAGCGCGCTGAATCATTTTTTCAAACACAGGGGCATCAATGGAGAAAAAATCAACTTCCGTGATTTCCGGTGTTTCCGGAAAGTCCTCCGGATTCATTCCCATGATATGATATAAAATATTTCCCTCTCCGATCTGAACACCCCTGTTTTCAACTTCACGAATACGAATCGCATCCAGCGGAAACTCTTTTATAATTTCATAAAATTTCCTTGCGTTGATAGCGATAGAGCCTTGGGTTTCCACAGCAGCCGGGTAAAATCCCTCAAACCCGGTTTCCAGATCCGTTGCCGTCATCCGGATACCCTCAGGTGTACTGCGAATCAGGATATTTTCCGTAATGGCCAAGTTGCTCCGTCGCCCGGTCAGTCCCTGAACTTTGGACAGAACCGTTACCATCTGTGTTTTATCAACAGTACAGGTAAACATAGAAAAAACCTTTTTTAAAATTTATCTGTATTAGGGGCTGTCTAAAAGTTAATAAGATTCTTAATCTTTTAATTTTTATGTAAATTTGAAGTTATCACAATGTCTGTAAAATGGGTGAAAAGGATGATTTATAAAAATCGGAACCCCTGTTTGTTTATAACTTCACCCTTATGAACAGGCGGTTGTAAGAAGGGGTGTAAAAAACGTCAGGCTTTCATCCATGTTTTGATTTCTTTGATTGTGGATGTGCTCCAATCTGACGACGCCTTTGTTTTTAAAAACAGAAAAAAAAGACCCTGGATCAATTGGATGACTTTTTCATAAAAATAGACCTTTTCCAGAAAAGCCCCTTCAACATCATCCCGACTTTCCATTTTGCCGGTCTCCTGTGGCAGTTTAAGGGTTGAAAAAGCCATACTTTCCCCTTTCAGGGAAAATTTCCATTCCTTTTCATCCTGGGTTTTGTAAACAAGACTCATTTCAACGACCACCGCTCCCTTTTGAAGCGCCAAAAATCCCTCTTCAAGACCTGCGTCATCCCCTTTGATGGTAATTCTTTCACTGGCATTGGTGGCTGTGTTTTCAAGCACCAGGCGATTTCCGATGGAAATGGAAAAAATGGATTCATCAATGGTTTTTAAACATTCAGGATGAACGTCAATGATAAACCACAGCCAGGTTAAAAATTCATTTCCGAGAAATTTATATCGGTTATAGGCAACAGCAACATCCAGCATAAAAAAAGGTAACTCCCGCTAAGGGTAAGGGTTTATTTAACAAATGAGGTGGGACGGGCATTTGTGATGGCATCTTTTTGCGCATCGGACAGAGGGGATGCCAGGTAGGTCCATGTATAAGGAAAAAACCGTACCAGTTTGAGTTTAAAGGATCGGGTAAAAAGGGTTTCCAGTTCTTCGTTGGCGCCCTTTGAGGTTGAAAAAAACAGAAGCCGGCCCTCTTCATAATTCCAGATCAGATCGTAACTGGAAGGTGTTGCGGGAACCCTTTTGTTCAGTACATATAACACATGATCTTTAATCTCTTTTTTCTCGGATTTGCTCAAAAAATCACGGCCGCTGGCCTCAAGCCGCTTTTTCATTTCCATGACATAGTGTTTTTGAATCACTTTGGATGAAATGGATTTTTTGTCGATCCGCATGGAAAATGAAAAATAAGAGCCGATCAAAAAAGGATTCGCATCAAAATCTGTACTGAATGGATCTGAAAAACAGGTCCAGCCAATGGCCCTGTCCTCGGACTCGGCGTCAATGTCTGAAATGGCATATTTGAAAAGTCCGGCCCGGATGTTTTCCAGCACCGGATCGTCAATTTTCCCTTCAACATGGTACTGGGTGAGGGAAACAGAAGATGAAAATATGCCCATGGGAGGTCCTGTCTGTCAAATGTCCAAGGTGTGCTGCCCATCACCTGAATAAATATTTTGATTATTTGATCAAGCGTATCTATTTATAAAAATTAGCAATTAATATCAAGTTGTTTTTGGGTCAAACACCAGACGACGTCCGGCAGGACTTGGATCCAGTTTTCCGTTCAAAAATGCCACATGACCGGAAACAAGGGTGGCCGCAACTTTGGATCTGAATGTCAGTCCGGAAAAGGGTGTCCACCCGCATTGATAATAAATAGGATTTTTGTCCACAAAAGTGGGCTGATGCATATCCACCAGCACCAGATCAGCCCAATACCCTTCCCGAAGATATCCCCGTTCCCGAATACCCAATAGCTGCGCCGGAGCGTGGGCCATTCGTTCCACCAGGGTTTCCAGGGAAAGTATGCCGTTATGGACATGTTCCAGCAGACAAACCAGGGCATGCTGAACAAGGGGAAGACCGGACGGTGCGCCGAGATAAGGCTTTTGTTTTTCTTCCAGGGTGTGGGGGGCGTGGTCTGTTCCCACCACATCAATTTTTCCATCCTTAAGGGCTGTTAAAAGGGAAAATCGATCTTTTTCCGTCTTTATGGCCGGGTTGCATTTGATCAGTGTTCCCCTGTCTTTATAATCTTTATCGGAAAAAAACAGGTGATGGGCGCAGACCTCGGCGGTGATGTGTTTTTCATTCAGGGGCTTTTCGGAAAAAAGGGAAAGTTCTTTTTCCGTGCTGAGGTGGAGCACATGAAGCCGGGTTTTATGTTTTTTGGCCAGTTCAACGGCAAGGGAAGTGGATTTGAAGCAGGCAGCTTCACTGCGAATCAACGGGTGGAGCGAAATTGGAATGTCACTTCCATAAATGCGTTTAAAATGGGAAATTGCTGCGTCAATAGTGGGTGTGTCTTCACAGTGGACTGCTACCAGAACCGGACTGTGGATGAAGATCTGCTCCAGGGCGTCCGGATTATCCACCAGAAGATTTCCTGTTGAAGCGCCCATAAATACCTTCAGGCCGCAGGTCATCTCCGGGTCAAGGCTTTTGATGGCTTCAATATTGTCATTGGCGGCACCGAAATAAAATCCATAGTTGGAAAAAGCGGTGCCTTCGGCCATGTGGTATTTTTCAGTCAGTGCCTGTATTGATGTGGTGGGCGGAACCGTATTGGGCATGTCCAGAAAACTGGTGATGCCGCCGGCTACGGCTGCCCGGGATTCTGAGGCAATGGTGCCCTTGTGGGTGAGTCCGGGCTGACGAAAATGAACCTGATCGTCAATCATTCCGGGAAGCAAAAAAAGACCTTCCCCATCAATCACCTGGTCCGCGTTTTTTCCGGACAAACCGGAACCAATGGCATGAATCCGGCCCTCTTTGATAAAAATATCCCGAACCGCTGTGATGCCCTCATTAACGGTTGTTGCGCCTTTGATCAGAATACGCTTCATCCGAATCTCCCGAATGGTGAGACATAACGCCGCCACTATCCTTAAAACTAAACAGCATCCGGCTCATTTTTTGAATGAAATGGTGGTTAAAAACAGATTCATCAAACAAAAATAAATTCGTCGGCGGAAAAAATAAATCTGAAATTTGCACAAACCCAAAGGGTATGGTAAAAGCCACCAAAAAATAATGAAACTGCTCAGTTAACGGTTTTTTACCCATGTTTTGAAGGAATTATGACCCCACCAATTATTCAGATCTATGAAATTCAGACCCCTGAAGAAGCCCGATTGATGATTGAAATGGGCGTTGACCATATCGGCAGTGTTGTACCTTCTACTGAAAACAGGCACAATCCCGTGCTTCGAGACGCCATTTCCCTGATCCGCCGGATGGGCGCTGTCAGTACCCTGATTCCCCTTTATGCCGATAAAGACATCGTATTCGATACCCTTTCCTATTACCAGCCCCATGTGGTTCACTTTTGCGACCATCTGTCGTGGGATGACCCGGATGCCACCCAAGCCATCCTTTTCCTCCAGACAGCGGTCAAAAAAAACTTTCCGGCTGTTCGGATCATGCGGTCCATTCCCATTGGCCAAAAAGCCCTGTCCGACAGTGACCGAATTATGGCGCTTGCCAGACAATTTGAATCCATCAGTGATTTTTTTCTGACCGATACCGTCTTGACCGACAATAACGAAGAACAGCCGGAAAACGGATTTGTGGGAATCACGGGAAAAACCTGCGACTGGACGGTTGCGGCCCGGCTGGTGTCCGAAAGCCGTATTCCGGTGATTTTAGCCGGCGGCATTTCACCGGAAAATGTGGAAGAGGGTATTCGGACGGTCCGTCCCTATGGCGTGGACAGTTGCACCTGTACCAATGCGGTGGATGACGATGGCCGGCCCATCCGATTCAAAAAAGATCCTAAAAAAGTCCGCGCCCTGGTGGACGCGGTCCGCCACATGACGCCATCCATTTAACAAGTGTTTAAAAATACTCACGGGAGATTTTGTTTTTATGTATGAAAGCGGTGATTTACGAAAAGGATTGAAAATTGAGATTGACGGTGATCCCTATGTGATCACGCAGTTTGAGTTTGTCAAACCGGGAAAAGGCCAGGCCCTTTACAAGTGCCGGCTCAAAAACATGATCACTGGTTCCCAGTTTGACAAAACCTATCGTTCCGGCGAGAAATTCAAGGAAGCCAATCTTGAAGAAGTGGAGATGGAATATCTTTACTTTGACGGCACCAACTACTGCTTCATGAATAGTTCCAACTATGAGCAGGAGCTCTTAACTCCGGATCAGGTGGGCGACGGAACAGCGTTTTTAAAAGAAAACACGGTTTGCGATGTGCTCATGTTTGAAAAAAAACCCATCGGCGTTTCCCTTCCCAATTTTGTTGAACTTGTCATTACCCAAGCCGAACCCTGGGCCAAGGGCGATACAGCCGCTGGATCCACCAAACCCGCCACCCTTGAGACCGGGCATGTGGTTCAGGTACCGCCTTTTGTCAATGAAGGGGAAAAAATCCGCATCGACACCCGCACCGGTCAATATGTGGAACGGGTGAAATAAACGGTTTCAGGCGCCTTCGGGTGGTGGTGTTTCCGGCGGCAGAGGCGGCGGCGGTGCCTGAACAAGGTAGCGTTTGATCCGGTTGCCTTCCATCTCCATGACCACCACGGTGTAGTCGTCAATGATAAAGGATTCTTTTTCTTTCGGAATCCTTCCGATCCGATCTAAAACAAATCCGGAAAAGGTGTCATAATTTCCCTTTTCCGGAATATGCATGCCGATTTGTTCATTCACCTCGTCAATTCCTGTTTTTCCCAGAACCATCCACTCCATGGGTTTTTTACGAATGACGTTGGGCTCTTCCCTGTCGGTTTCATCACGGATTTCACCCACCAGTTCTTCCAGCGCATCTTCCAGGGTGAGCAGACCCGATACGCCGCCGTATTCATCCACAATAATGGCCATATGATTTTTCTGGGCCTTGAACTGGTGGAGCAGTTGATCCACTTTTTTGTTTTCAGGGACAAAATAGGGGGGGCGCATCAAGGAGCGGATATCCACTGGTGTATCGCCGCTGTTGGCGTAGTGCATAAAGATGTCTTTGATGTTCAGGATTCCCACAATATGGTCGGCATCTCCATCAATCACCGGAATACGGGTAAATCCGGACTCGGCAATGGATTTGAAGTTCAGCGGTGAATTAACATCCACCACAAACATGTCTGCCCGGGGCGTCATGATTTCCGATGCATTGGTGTCGTCCAGATCAAAAACATTGTTGATCATTTCCCGCTCTTCTTCCTTGATGATGCCCTGTTCTTCCACCACCTCCACAAAGGTCATGAGATCATCTTCTGTGGCGGACGGGGTTTTGCTGATTTTTCCGGTAATTTTCGGAATAAAATTAAGAATACCGATAATCGGGAAAAACAGAAGGGACAGCCAGTAGATGGGATAAACTGTGAGTCTGGCGGTCAGAATATTGTTTTGGGCGGCAATGGATTTGGGAATCACTTCACCAAAAATAAGAATCAGGATGGTCATGACGGCGGTACTCATCCACACAGCGTAACTTGGGGAATACTGGAGAATAAGGGATGTGGCAATGGATGCGGCGGCAATGTTGACTACATTATTTCCGATGAGAACTGTGGTGAGCAGCTTATGGGGATTGTCTTTCATTTGTTTGATCAGTTGAAATACCGGGATTTTTTTTTTGGCCATGGACCGGGCACGGGCCTGGCTGATGGAAAAAAAAGCGGTTTCCGCAGATGAAAAAAAACCGGAAAGCAGCAACAGAAAAACCAGAAGCAGGATGTGATCAAGCATTGGCTAAACGCTCCTGTCCGGATGGGGGATGAAGGGATGGAAAAAAACCAATGATGGGAAAAATTAAATTATATCCGAAAAGGTATGAAAAACAACCGGAGGCCGGATATTCTGACCCTGAACAGGGATCACCGGGTATCAGGCGGTATAAAACCGGGCCGCACCAAAAAGAATCATCCACCGTGAATTTTTCCTCCTCTTGAAATAAAAAACCCTGCCATGCGATAGTGGTACGCCCCACCCAAGTTGGCTTGGGTGTTTGGATGGCCATAATAGGGAGTGGGGGATATGAAAAACCCTGTATTGGGTTCAAATATACGTGTTTTTTCAGTTTTTCAAGGAAAGATGCGGTATTTAAAAATCCAGGTCGCCCTGTTTTCCGGTCCATTTGCCCAAGAATCGGGGGTTATCCGACCAGCTGAAATCCAGGGTTTCTGTTTCTGAAAAACAGCTGAGATCCAAATGAAAAACAACCGTTTTATCGCCGATTTGCACATTCATTCCAAATATTCCAGGGCCACGGCAAAAAATCTGGATTTGGAACACCTTTATATCTGGGCCCAGTGTAAAGGGATTGCCGTGGTGGGAACCGGTGATTTTACACATCCGGCATGGTTTTCTGAAATTCTTGAAAAACTGGAGCCCGCAGAACCCGGATTGTACCGGCTCAAACCGGATATTGAAAAAACACTGGATGATACGGTGCCGGCTTCCTGCCGGGCGCCGGTCCGGTTTATGCTGAGCTGTGAAATCAGCAATATTTATAAAAAAAATGATAAAACCCGGAAAAATCACAACCTGGTGTTTTTTCCGGAACTGGACGATGTCCGGAAATTCAACCACCGGCTGGAAAAAATCGGCAATATTCACTCGGACGGGCGGCCCATCCTGGGCCTGGATGCCCGGGATTTACTGGAAATCACGCTGGAAACATCTGCATCCGGGTTTCTGGTGCCTGCCCATATCTGGACCCCGTGGTTTTCCATGCTGGGATCAAAATCCGGATTTGATTCCATTTCCGAGTGCTTTGAAGATTTAAGCCACCATATTTTTGCCGCCGAAACCGGTCTTTCATCCGACCCGCCCATGAACTGGCGGGTTCCGGACCTGGATCAAGTCACCCTGATTTCCAATTCCGATGCCCATTCTCCGGACAAACTGGGGCGGGAAGCCAATCTTTTCAGAACGGAACTTTCGTATTACGCCATCCGGACTGCCATTGAAAACGCAGATAAAGAACGGTTTCTGGGGACCCTTGAATTTTATCCGGAAGAAGGCAAATACCATGTGGACGGCCACCGGAAATGCGGGATCTGTTTTTCTCCCCAGGAAACCAATTCCCACCAGGGAATGTGTCCGGTGTGCGAAAAACCCCTGACCCTTGGCGTATTGCACCGGGTGGAAGATCTGGCCAAGCGGAATGACGGGTTTTTGCCGGAGCGCGTCTTTCCTTTTTACAGCTTGATTCCCCTGGAGACCTTGCTTTCGGAAATTTTTCAGGTGGGCCCCAAATCCAAAAAAGTGTCCCGCCACTATTGGAAGGCCCTGGAATCTTTGGGCAGTGAACTTTTTATTCTCCATGATCTCAACCTGGACCAGATCGATACGGCCGGTATTCCGCTGCTCGCCGAGGCGGTTTTGCGGATGCGGGAAAATCGTGTGTTGTTTTCTCCGGGGTATGACGGGTGTTTTGGAACAGTGCGGATTTTTTCCGATGCCGAACGGGCGGCCTGCACCGG
The DNA here is from genome assembly GCA_030267325.1 of Desulfosarcina sp. OttesenSCG-928-A07. Lineage (GTDB taxonomy): Bacteria > Desulfobacterota > Desulfobacteria > Desulfobacterales > Desulfosarcinaceae > Desulfosarcina. Next base: position 131,058 of record JAJDJS010000002.1, read on the forward strand.
GCAGCACCGTTTCTTTGAGGGGTTTGAGGAAAAAAAAGAACGCATCCCCCAGCCTTCCGCACCTTTGCTGTCCACGCCAAGGGCCGTTTCCCATGAAGAAACGGCAAAAACCGAATTTTCCAATCCACCCATCTGTTTAAATCCAGACCAGCAGCAGGCGGTTGACCATGAAAAAGGGCATCTCATGATCATCGCAGGGCCGGGCACCGGAAAAACCCGGACCCTGACCGAACGAATCGGCCGCATCATCCAGTCCGGCCAAGATATTCGCCGTATCCTGGCCGTGACCTTCACCCGAAAAGCAGCTGATGAAATGCGGCAGCGGCTCCGCGCCCGGGTGGGAAAAAACCGCCCTCTTCCCTTTGTGGGCACTTTTCACGCCCTGGGCTATGAGATTCTGAGGGAATTTTTTAAAAACGAAATCCCCTTTCGCGTGATTGATGAAAATCAGCGGAAAAACCTGGTCCGGGATGCGCTTTTGCTGAACCGGGCACAAGAAAAGGAAATGTCGCCTGTTCGCGTTGAAACCCTGATGCAGTGGATTGCCCTTGCCAAGCAAAACCGCCGGGTCAGCCGGGATCCGCTGGCGGACATCTGCCAAAAGGATCAGGCGCCTTTTTTCCGCCAGTGCTATGCGTCCTATGAAAAACTCATGGAACTTAACGGATTGCTGGACTTTGAAGACCTGGTGTTTCGGGCGGTTCAGGCCCTTGAAACCCACTTTCCCCCCAACGATCCTTATACGTTGCGGTTTCATCACATTTTGGTGGACGAATACCAGGACATCAATGCCAGTCAGTATCATCTGATCCGACGTCTTGCCGGTGATCATGCCCAATTGTGCGTGATCGGCGACCCGGACCAGTCCATTTACGGGTTCAGGGGGTCGGATACCCGCTGCTTCAACTGGTTCACGGAAGATTTTCCCCATACCGCCACCGTGGTGTTAAAGGAAAATTACCGGTCCACCAAAACGATTCTGGAAATTTCCGGCCAGGTGATCCGGAACAATCCCACACCTTCGAACACCGGCCCTCGCCAGGTTCTTTTTTCTCCAAAGGCGGGCGAGCCCACCATTTCCATCATGGAACTGGACACAGAGCGGGCCGAAGCCGTGGCCATCGGCAAAACCATTGAAAAAATGATGGGCGGAACCGGATTTTTTGCCATTGATGCCGGAAAAGTGGATGGCGCTTCAGATGGGCCGGAACTGGGGTTTTCGGATTTTGCCGTTTTGTTCCGGACCCGTCGTCAGATCAATGCTGTTTCCAGTGCCCTTGAAAAAGCGGGATTTCCCTGTCAGGTGATTGACCGGGTGCCGCTTCTGGATCATCCGGGGGTGAAGGCGCTTCTTTCCATTTTCAGACTCATCCATGGCCTGGGGGATTTTTCCGATCTGGAGACAGGGGCGCCTTTTCTTGGGTGGAAAATTTCATCGAAAATCGTGGAAACCCTCAAAATCCGGGCCTATGAAACGGGTCTGACGGTCCACAACCTGCTTTCCCGGATTGATTCCCTGACCCCTTCTGTTTTGAAAAAACAAAACCAGATAAAGCTGCGCGATGTGTTTGGCCACCTGAAAAAGTTCCGGGAGAAAGTGTCGTCCCTTTCCCTCAAAGATCAGATTGATTTTCTGGTGACTGCCTGTGCCGTGGATGACAGGTTTGGCGATGATGCGGTTTTTAAACGGACAATGGAGATTCTCGGAGAAATTGCGGCCGCGCACCCGGAAACAGATGGAGCGGATTTTCTTTCTGCAGTAGCCCTGTACAGAGATACGGATCTGTACGATCACCGGGCCCAGAAAGTATCCCTCATGACCCTTCATGCAGCAAAAGGGCTTGAGTTTCCCGTGGTCTTTATTGCCGGGTGCGAAGACGGCTGGATTCCCCTGGTATCTGAGCGTCGGCCGACAGATACAGAAGAAGAAAGGCGCCTTTTTTATGTGGCCCTGACCCGTGCCAAGTCCCATCTTTTCCTGACCCGCGCCAAAAAGCGGCGGATCAATGGAAAACTTGAGTCCCGGCAGATTTCGCCCTTTGTCCGGGAAATTGAAGAGCCATACCTGCGCTTTTCCGGCCAGAAGAAAAAAGCATCTCCATCGCCGGTTCAGCAGCAGTTGTCCCTTTTCTAAAGCCCTGTTGGTGAAGGAAGACGCCATGACCGCAAATCCCGTTGCCCGCATTCACCTTTCCCACCTGCGGGCCAATTTCAAAGAAATGCAAAAAAGAATTCATCCGGCCATGCTGATTCCCGTGGTCAAGGCCAATGCCTATGGCCACGGTGCCGTCGCAGTGTCCCGGTGCCTGGTGGAAGAAGGGGCGAAACTTCTGGCCGTGGCCCGGTTCCACGAAGCCATGGAACTCGTTGACAGCGGCATTGAAACGCCCATTCTCATTTTCGGAAGAGTTTTTCCCCAAGACATTCCCCAGGCTGTGCGGGCCGGTTTTCGGCTCACCGTATTCGGCACACCAGACATCCGCTGGTTGAATCAACTGGGCGGAAATATTCCGGTGCGGGTTCATGCAAAGGTGGAGACCGGAATGGGCCGGGTGGGCGCCTTGGATGCGGACCGGGCCGCTTTTTTTGATGCCCTGAAAAGCGCCGGGAACTGCATCTGGGAGGGACTTTACAGCCATTTTGCCACTGCCGATGAAAAGGACAAAACCTATTCCCGTGAACAGCTGACAAAATTCCGCCAAGTGATTTCCCAGGTAAAATCCGCCGGTATCGCACCGCCCCTGGTTCATATGGCCAACAGCGCGGGGATTCTGGATCTTCCGGAAAGCCGGTTTGATGCCTGCCGCTCCGGGATCAGCCTTTACGGCCATTATCCGTCCCGTGATGTTCAGTTTCGTGTTCCGCTGAAACAGGTGATGGAACTTTCTGCGCCGGTGGCCCACATCCGGCGGCTGCCCAAGGGCCACAGCGTGAGTTACGGCAGGCGGTGGAAAACGCCCAAAGAAACCACCATCGCTGTTCTTCCCATGGGATATGCCGATGGCCTTCGGCGCCATCTCACTGGAAAAATAGAGGTGATGATTCGCGGCAAAAAATATCCGGTGGTGGGGACCATCACCATGGACCAGACCATGGTGGATGTGGGCGACGACCCTGTTGGTGTGGGAGATTCGGTACTGATCTGGGGAGATACGCCGGATGGATCCCTCCAGGCGCTGGATGTGGCTGAATCCATGAACACCATTTCCTACGAACTCACCTGCGGAGTATCAGCCCGGGTTCCGAGAATCATTGTGGATTGAAAATCCTTCCATGTGAACCCCGCGGTTGCACTGTCATGTGGCTGCGGCCAGAAAACACCGGGCCCAATGGGTTTTATCCACCGGAACCGGTTCAGGGAGGCAGCAGTGGCAACGGGGCAGGGTGTGGGCGCACCGGTTCTGGAACCTGCATCCGTCCGGAAGCTGGCCAGGGTCTGGCACAGTGCCCGGAATAATGGGAAGGGGCTGTTTCCGGGGCGCGTCCAGGCGCGGAATGGATGCCAGAAGGCCTTGGGTATACGGGTGCCGGGGCGCGGAAAAAATCGCTGCCATGGGGCCAAACTCCACAATCTGTCCGGCGTACATCACCGCCACTGTCTGGCAGATACGGGAGACCACGCCCAGATCGTGGGTGATGAACAAAATGCCCATGCCGGTTTCCTGCTGCAGATCCAGCATGAGTTGCAGAATCTGGGCCTGAATGGTGACATCCAGGGCCGTGGTGGGCTCGTCGGCAATCAGCAGATCCGGCTGGCCGGCAAGGGCCATGGCAATCATCACCCGCTGGCGCATACCGCCTGAAATCTGGTGGGGATACTCGGCCATGCGGGCGCCCGCATCGGGAATGCCGACCCGTGACAAAAGGGCGGCAGCGGCGGATTCCCGGTCATCCGGCAACACATCCGGCCGGTGCAGGGCAAAGCTTTCCATCACCTGTCTGCCGATGCGATGGACCGGGTTGAGGGCGGTCATGGGTTCCTGAAAAATCATGGCGATCCTGCCCCCGCGCACGGCCTGCATGGCCGGGGGCGAAAGCCGGAGCAGATCCACCGCTTTCAGACAAATGGCCCCGGACTGGATCACGCCCGCGGGTTTGGGCAGAAGCTGCATAATGGACAGGGCAGTGGCACTTTTTCCGCATCCGGACTCGCCCACCAGTCCGAGGATTTCACCGGCCTTTACCGTAAAACTGACGCCGTCCACCGCCCGCAGCATCCGGGAATCGGTTGCAAAGGACGCCACCAGACGGTCCACTGCCAGCAGGGGGATATCCGTATCAGCGGGCATGGTGCTGTCCTGAAGGGTATTTTGCCTCATGGCCGGTATGTCTCATCCACAATGGTGGCCGGTGGGAGCACTTTTCCTTCTTCCATGGCCTTTCGGGTTTCTTCATAGCGGTCTGCATCAAACCAGAACAACCCGCCAGTGCTGCTGCTGAAGGGATCCATCAAAAGCCCCGAGGTCCGGGTGGCCGGCGGATCGGGAAATCGCCACCATCGCCAGTAGAGTTCCCGGAAATACGGCACCATAAAGGTGGGGACAAAGGCGCCGATGTCGTGTACCCGCTGCTGAATCCGGTGGGCAAGGTCAATCCTTTCCGCCTCATCCAGGGACGCCCGGTACGCGTCAATCAGTCGATCCATTTCCGGATCGTCCGTATTGGTGATGTTGTTGGTCTGTCCCTTGTGGGCATTGGTCGAATGCCAGAATTCCCAGAAAGCGGGCCGCATGCCGATGCCCCAGGCCACCCAGGCCACATCATGGCGTTTTTCTAAAATCTTCTTGAAGGCTGCCGTGGGATCCAGCTTGAGCAATTGTAACTCAATGCCCGCCCGCCGGGCTTCTTCCCTGAACACCACCAGCCGCTGGGTATGTTCATCCGAATAATACACCACTTCCACGCTGAAGCGCCGGCCATCCTTTACCCAGATGCCGTCCGGCCCGCGATGCCATCCGGATTGGGTCATATACCGGGCCGTCTGGTTGATGTCATACCGCCGGGCCCGGATGCCTGAATGGGTATAGGGTCCGTATCCCACATAGGCGCTTTCCAGGTGAAAATAATCCCCGCGCAGCACATCGGTGATGACTTTTTCCACATGAATGGCATGGGCAAAGGCGTATCGCAGATTAACGTCTTTAAAAATGTCCCGGTCCAGATTCAGCCAGAATCCCATGGCTGACTGGGGCGTATCATTGAAGAACCAGATTTTGTTCACATATCCGTTTTCCACCACCGGTGTTTTGGCCTTGATGTACCAGGTCTGGGGAATCACAGCCGGGTAATTGTCCAGCCGGCCTTTTTTAAAATATTCCCATTGAAGATTGGAATCCCGGATCACCTGATACCGGACCGTCTCCACATTGAACCGGTGCTTGAAATAACAAAGATCATCTCCCCACCAGTCGGTTTTTCGGGAAAACCGGATATATCGGCCTTTTTTGTACTGGTCGATCTGGTACGGGCCGGTGTTGGGAACAATGGCCCAGTTGGCTTTTCGGGTGAATTCTTCGTCCAGGGGATCAAAAAAATGCCGGGGCATGGGGCCGATGGCGATTTTCAGATGCAGATCCGGATCCGGCTTGGTGCTGACCACGGCCAGGGTATGGTCGTCATACACAATAACCCGGTCAATTTCCTGGGTATAATAGTCGTTGTACCAGGGCGCCACAATATGGGGCGAGCGCATGAAATCCAGGGTGTAGGCAAAATCGTCGGCTGTCACCGGAATCCCGTCAGACCAGCGGGCGTTGGGGTTCAGCTTGAAATACATGGTTTTTTTGTCATCGCCGTAAGCCCAGTGGGTGGCCAGTTCCGGAATGATCCGCAAGGTATTGGGATGGATGCCGATGAGGCTGAACTGGTTATCTAAAATGGCGCTGCGGAAAGCGGTGTTGGAATCCGGCCCCACCACCCGGAAGGTCATGGGAAAAGACATCAGGGCGATATGAAGCGTTCCGCCGCGTTTGGCGGCCGGGTCTGAAAAGGGCGGATCGGTTTCGTTGGTCAGCCAATCGATGCCGTCCGGAAGCGATTCCCGCACCGGAACAGGCGCGGGTGTAGCGGAAGCAGACGGCTTATTGCCTGAATCCGGGACCTCTGAAGAGCAGGCAAAAACCAGAAGCAGCAGTGTTGAAAAAAGAAAAATCAGAATTCTCCATTTATTTTCCATGTCATGAATCACGTTTTGAAGACTCAGGCTCAAGGCTTTGCGCCAACTTCTCCATCTCGGCGTCAAAGTCGCTGACAAAAAGACGGTCCTGAATGGGGCGGTATTTTTCAAATTCGTTTTCAGCGTGTTTTTTGGCAAGGGCGGCGGAAATTTTCCCGGCATCCTGAAGAATTTCGTGGTCATCAAAGGCCAGGAACGCATCCAGGCGCGTGGCCCAGTCTTCCATGGTCATGGGAATGCGGCGTCTGGCGCGGTTTTCAGCCAGATCAAGATAAGCGTTGACGATGCGGCCGAGGGCGTCAAGCTCGTCTTTGGTGAGGTAATTTTTGGCAATGGACACATCGGATTTGAGGATTTTTCCGGCAGGCGCGCTTTCCCATGTGGTGAGTCCCATATGCGGCAAGCCGGCGTCAGCCCGTTTTTTGATGAGTTCGGCGGCGGTGTGGCCGTGGATGGCGTAGTGGAGTTTGTTCTGCACTTTGGCAAAGAAAGCCCGGGTGGTTGGGGCGTCTTTGTTGTAATCGACCGCAGTGGCATAGATGTCGGTAATTTTCTGGTAAAATCGACGTTCGCTGAGACGGATTTCGGGAACTTCTTCCAACAGGCGTTCGAAATAGTCCACCCCCAGAAAATGACCGTTTTCCATGCGTTTACGATCAAGAACATAACCCCGGACAGCAAAATCCCGCAGAACCGCCGTGGCCCATTGGCGAAACTGGGTGGCCCGCAGAGAATTGACGCGATAGCCCACGGAGATAATGGCGTCGAGGTTATAGTGCTGGGTATTGTAGGTTTTTCCGTCAGCAGCAGTTATCCGGAAATTCCGGATAACTGAATTCTGTATTAATTCTCCAGAGTTAAAAATATTTTTCAGATGTTCGTTGATGGTGCGGACATCGACCCCAAAGAGTTTGGCCATGAGTTTTTGCGTGAGCCAGATGGTTTCATCCGCATACCGCACCTCAAGATTGTCGCCGCCGGATTGGGCGGCAAAAATCAGAAATTCGGTGGTGCTGTTTCGAATGAGCTGCGTCCCGTTCCTGGATTCGGACTTGTTTGTCATGGCTTGCGTCCTGAGCTGTGCATGATCATTCATACACCGTGTGCTGTTTCGGATCAAAGGCCTCGCGGATCGCCTCTCCCACAAAGGTCACCGCCACCAGGGTCACCACCAGGGCTGTGATGATGGCAAATCCGATCCACCAGGCACTGAGGCTGAGATTGGACCCGGCCTGCTGAAGCAGTTCTCCCCAGCTGGGCGTGGGCGGTTGAAGGCCGAATCCCAGGTAATCCAGGGACGTGAGCCCCGCAATACCGCTGGAAATGGAAAACGGCACATAGGTGATGATCAGCGAGAGTGTGTTGGGCAGGATGTGGCGGAAGATAATCCGCAGGTCAGAGGCGCCCAGAACTCTGGCGGCCAGCACGTAGTCCCGTGTTTTTTCCCGGTAGGTCACGGTACGGATCGTCCAGGTCATGGTCATCCAGCCAAACAGCGCCATGATGGCGATGAGCCACCAGAAACCGGGAATCACGATGGAAGAAATGATCATCACCACATACAAAAGCGGCACTGTGGTCCAGATTTCAATGAGCCGCTGCACCAGAATGTCAAACCACCCGCCATAATAGCCCATGGCGCATCCTGCTGTGATGCCGATCCCGTATGTAACAACCAGAAGTCCCAGCGAGAAGAAAATGGCAATGCGAAACCCGTATACCAGCCGGGCCAGCACATCCCGTCCGGCAATGTCGGTCCCCAGAAAATGGCGGCGGCTGAGGGATGGCGGATCTGGTGGAAGTGTATCCGGCCGGAGATCATTTTCAAACGCATTGTAGGGAACCAGCGGCATCAGCACCCAGTTGCCGGTGTTTTGGCTGCGGAAGATGTCGGAAAGTTCCTGATAGTTGGTTTCATAGGCATACTCCAGGCCAAACACCTGGCCCGGAATCATATTGCCATAGGTGGGAAAATACCAGCTTCCCTGATAATGGACGATCAGGGCCCGGCTGTTGATGAAAAGCTCCGCCCCGCAGGCAAAAAAAATCATGAACGCCAGCAGTATAAACGCGTACCAGCCCCGTTTGATGCGGGTAAACTGCCTGAGTTTTTTTCGGGTAAGGGAAGAAATACGCATCATGGGTTTC
>JAJDJS010000020.1 GCA_030267325.1 Desulfosarcina sp. OttesenSCG-928-A07
CTACCTGTCACTACCGTACAAAAAAATATAGCCCGCCCTTTTAATTTTTTATTAAAGGGGCGGGCTATATGAATGAGATTTTCGGCAGCGTCCTACTCTCCCACACAGCTTCCCGTGCAGTACCATCGGCGCTGAAGAGCTTAACTTCCGTGTTCGGGATGGGAACGGGTGTTGCCTCTTCGCTATCGCCACCGAAAAACCGGTTATGCTTAAGCGCAATCTGGATGTCGAAGTTATCTCTTAATATTTATGTCAGTTAGTTTGTGGCCAAGCCGCACGACTGATTAGTACCAGTAAGCTGAACACATTACTGTGCTTACACACCTGGCCTATCAACCTCGTCGTCTTCGAGGAGTCTTCAGTTGAGCATGTTTCCATACTCAAGGGATATCTAATCTTGAGGTGGGCTTCCCGCTTAGATGCTTTCAGCGGTTATCCTTTCCGAACATAGCTACCCAGCTATGCCGCTGGCGCGACAACTGGAACACCATTGGTTCGTCCATTCCGGTCCTCTCGTACTAGGAACAGATCCTCTCAAATATCCTGCGCCCACGAAAGATAGGGACCAAACTGTCTCACGACGTTTTAAACCCAGCTCACGTACCACTTTAATCGGCGAACAGCCGAACCCTTGGGACCTGCTCCAGCCCCAGGATGTGATGAGCCGACATCGAGGTGCCAAACCGCATCGTCGATGTGAACTCTTGGATGCGATAAGCCTGTTATCCCCGGCGTACCTTTTATCCGTTGAGCGACGGCCCTTCCATTCAGAACCGCCGGATCACTAAGACCTACTTTCGTACCTGCTCGAGATGTCTCTCTCGCAGTCAAGCTCCCTTATGCCTTTACACTCCACGGCTGGTTTCCAATCAGCCTGAGGGAACCTTCGCGCGCCTCCGTTACACTTTCGGAGGCGACCGCCCCAGTCAAACTACCCACCAGACACTGTCTTTCGCCCGGATAACGGGTCGAAGTTAGAATTCTAAAATAGCAAGGGTGGTATTTCAAGGATGGCTCCACCGAAACTGGCGTTCCGGCTTCAAAGCCTCCCACCTATCCTACACATACTATTCCAAAATCCAATGTCAAGCTGTAGTAAAGGTGCCGGGGTCTTTCCGTCTTTTCGCGGGTAGACGGCATCTTCACCGCCAATACAATTTCACTGAGTCCCTGGTTGAGACAGTGCGGAAGTCGTTACGCCATTCGTGCAGGTCGGAACTTACCCGACAAGGAATTTCGCTACCTTAGGACCGTTATAGTTACGGCCGCCGTTTACTGGGGCTTCGGTTCAAAGCTTCGGGGTTACCCCCTGACAAATCCCCTTAACCTTCCAGCACCGGGCAGGCGTCAGACCCTATACATCGTCTTGCGACTTGGCAGAGTCCTATGTTTTTAGTAAACAGTCGCTACCGCCATTTCTCTGCGGCCCCCTTCAGCTCCACATGTTAAACGCTTCACCTAACGGAGGCACACCTTCTCCCGAAGTTACGGTGTTATTTTGCCGAGTTCCTTAACCAGGGTTCTCTCAAGCGCCTTGGGATTTTCTCCCCACCTACCTGTGTCGGTTTACGGTACGATCACCTGCTTGTCTCGCTAGAGGCTTTTCTTGGCAGCATGGGATCAATCACTTTACGAGGCAAAGCCTCTCGTCATCACTTCTCGGCTTTTGATATAAAAGAACGGATTTGCCTGTCCTTTCAGCCTACAAGCTTAAACCACCACTTCCAACCGGTGGATGACCTACCCTTCTGCGTCCCCCCATCACTCAAACGACAAACGGGTGGTACAGGAATATTAACCTGTTTTCCATCACCTACGCCTTTCGGCCTCGGCTTAGGGATCGACTAACCCTGAGCAGATTAGCTTTACTCAGGAAACCTTAGGTTTTCGGCGAGCGGGTTTTTCACCCGCTTTATCGTTACTCATGTCAGCATGGTCTCTTGTGTACAGTCCAGCCGTCCTTACAGTCGACCTTCAACCCGTACACAATGCTCCCCTACCGATGATTCAAAGAATCATCCCGCAGCTTCGGTAATGTGCTTAGCCCCGTTACATTTTCGGCGCAGACTCACTCGACCAGTGAGCTATTACGCTTTCTTTAAAGGATGGCTGCTTCTAAGCCAACCTCCTGGTTGTCTGTGCATTTCCACATCCTTTCCCACTTAGCACATATTTGGGGACCTTAGCTGGCGATCTGGGCTGTTTCCCTTTCGACCACGGAACTTAGCTCCCGTAGTCTGACTCCTGCGATAAAAGTTGACGGTATTCGGAGTTTGGTTAGGTTTGGTAATCTGGTGAGACCCCTAGCCCATCCAGTGCTCTACCCCCGTCACTTAATTGCGCAAGGCTATACCTAAATATATTTCGGGGAGAACCAGCTATTTCCAAGTTTGTTTGGCCTTTCACCCCTATCCACAGCTCATCCGAGCATTTTTCAACATACAACGGTTCGGGCCTTCACGAGATTTTACTCTCGCTTCACCCTGGCCATGGATAGATCACTTGGTTTCGGGTCTACTTCACGCAACTCAAATCGCCCAGTTAAGACTCGCTTTCGCTACGGCTACACCTTACGGCTTAACCTTGCTGCGTAAAATAACTCGCTGACTCATTATGCAAAAGGCACGCAGTCACACGGAAAATTGCACAAGGCAATCTTCATCGTGCTCCCACTGCTTGTAAGCAAACGGTTTCAGGTACTATTTCACTCCCCTCACCGGGGTGCTTTTCACCTTTCCCTCACGGTACTGGTTCACTATCGGTCGTCAAGTCGTATTTAGCCTTGGGAGATGGTCCTCCCGGATTCCCACAGGGTTTCTCGTGTCCCGTGGTACTCAGGTGCCGTCTGTGCCGTTTTCAATTTCGGATACGGGGCTATCACCCCCTATGGCCAGGTTTTCCAACCTGTTCTCCTATCTAATCCCGGATCACGTAATGACGGTCCTACAACCCCGCCTCTCCCGAAAGAGGGACGGTTTGGGCTGTTTCCTGTTCGCTCGCCGCTACTGAGGAAATCACTTTTGTTTTCTTTTCCTGGGGTTACTAAGATGTTTCAGTTCACCCCGTTCGCCTCTACAGCCTATGTATTCAGCTGAAGATGTCACAGCACTACCCGTGACGGGTTTCCCCATTCAGAAATCTCCGGATCAAAGCTTGTTTAGCAGCTCCCCGAAGCTTATCGCAGCTTTCCACGTCTTTCATCGCCGCTTGACGCCAAGGCATCCACCGTTTGCCCTTAATAGCTTGGCCACAAAATAGCTGACACAAATATTAAGAACTCAATATTTTTTCGACATCCAAATTGTCAAAGAACATGGTGGAGGTGAACGGGATCGAACCGATGACCTCCTGCGTGCAAGGCAGGCGCTCTCCCAGCTGAGCTACACCCCCGAAAAGCGGCCCTAATAAATGGTGGGCCTGGATGGATTTGAACCATCGACCTCACGCTTATCAGGCGTGCGCTCTAACCGAACTGAGCTACAGGCCCTCACACGAATGCATGAAAGAGCTTCTTGATCTCTCAAAACTAAACAGTGACAAAAGTCGGGTCCTTGAATCTTTCCAAAAGATTGTTCATCCTTAGAAAGGAGGTGATCCAGCCGCTGGTTCCCCAACGGCTACCTTGTTACGACTTCACCCTAATTATCAGCCATACCTTAGGCGCCTGCATCCCCGAAGGGTTAGCCCGACGACTTCTGGTACAACCAACTCTCATGGTGTGACGGGCGGTGTGTACAAGGCCCGGGAACGTATTCACCGCGGCATGCTGATCCGCGATTACTAGCGATTCCAGCTTCATGGAGTCGAGTTGCAGACTCCAATCCGAACTTGGGACGGCTTTTTGGGATTGGCTCACCCTCGCGGGCTTGCGACCCTTTGTACCGCCCATTGTAGCACGTGTGTAGCCCTGGACATAAAGGCCATGAGGACTTGACGTCATCCCCACCTTCCTCCCCGTTGACCGGGGCAGTATCTTTAGAGTCCCCAACTGAATGATGGTAACTAAAGACAAGGGTTGCGCTCGTTGCGGGACTTAACCCAACATCTCACGACACGAGCTGACGACAGCCATGCAGCACCTGTCTCCGGGCTCCCCGAAGGGCACTTTCGTCTTTCAACAAAATTCCCGGGATGTCAAATCCAGGTAAGGTTCTTCGCGTTGCGTCGAATTAAACCACATGCTCCACCGCTTGTGCGGGCCCCCGTCAATTCCTTTGAGTTTTAACCTTGCGGTCGTACTCCCCAGGCGGTTCACTTAATGCGTTAACTGCGGCACAGCAGGGGTCAATACCCGCTACACCTAGTGAACAACGTTTACTGCGTGGACTACCAGGGTATCTAATCCTGTTTGCTACCCACGCCTTCGCACCTCAGCGTCAGTATTGGTCCAGGAAGCCGCCTTCGCCACCGGTGTTCCTCCTGATATCTACGAATTTCACCTCTACACCAGGAATTCCACTTCCCTCTCCCATACTCAAGCTAGGCAGTATCAAATGCACTTCCGGGGTTAAGCCCCGGGATTTCACATCTGACTGACCCAGCCGCCTGCGTGCGCTTTACGCCCAATGATTCCGAATAACGCTTGCACCCCCCGTATTACCGCGGCTGCTGGCACGGAGTTAGCCGGTGCTTCCTTCAGTGGTACCGTCAATATATAATGGTATTCGCATTATATAGTTTCTTTCCACTTGACAGAGCTTTACGACCCGAAGGCCTTCATCACTCACGCGGCGTTGCTGCGTCAGGGTTGCCCCCATTGCGCAAAATTCCTCACTGCTGCCTCCCGTAGGAGTCTGGACCGTGTGTCAGTTCCAGTGTGGCTGATCATCCTCTCAGACCAGCTAACCATCGTTGCCTTGGTAGGCCATTACCCCACCAACAAGCTAATGGTACGCGGGCCCATCTTCAAACAGTAGCTTACATTCAGAGGCCACCTTTGATTCAATCTTCCGAGGAAAATTGAATGTTATTCGGTATTAGCGTCACTTTCGCAACGTTATCCCCAATTCGAAGGCAGGTTACCCACGTGTTACTCACCCGTGCGCCACTTTACTTACCCCAGCAAGCTGGAGTGTTCTCGTTCGACTTGCATGTGTTAAGCACGCCGCCAGCGTTCATTCTGAGCCAGGATCAAACTCTCCAATTAAACTTTTCTCGCCAAAGCAAGATGCGTAACTTAAAGAATTTTTTGAGACCCAACTCTTAAAAAACCTGTCACTGTCTAGTTTTCAAAGATCAAGAACGATCCGGCAAAAAACTACCCGAAAAGCCGGAATCGAAAAAATTAAAACATAAAGAACAAAAATCAGTTTTTAAAACAGCCGGAAAGAAAATAACCCAACCCGACAAATGAAAAGCTTCACTATACCATCCAAAGGACAACTGTCAAGAAAAAAACGAAAACTATTTTCTGATCTTTCTTCTCGCTGTCCCAAACAGGGGATCAATGCACAGTCAACTTTTTTATCAGAGATCGCGGTTAAAGTGCCTGACCGACATGTCAGCCAAAAACGAAGCGCTATTTACATGCACCACACATCCCTGTCAATCCTTATTTCAATTTCCCGAAAAATTATTTCCAGATTTTTTTTAACAGATTGTATTTTCAGCATGTTTTCAAACAACAAGGATCATTTTAACCAAGGTGTTCAAAATGGTCAGCTTTTTCGCCAAATTCCGCGAAAAAGCCGACCATCACTGAAAAACACCCGTTTTTCTCATTTATTTGTTTGCGTATTCCACGGCCCGCGTCTCCCGAATGACCGTTACCTTAATCTGACCTGGAAATGTCAGGGATTCTTCAATTTTTTTGGCAATATCGCGGCTGAGCAGCACGGATTCTTCATCCGAAACTTTCTCACTTTCCACAATCACACGAATTTCACGGCCCGCCTGAATGGCATAAGTATTTGATACTCCTTTAAAATTATTAGCAATACTTTCAAGATCATCGATCCGCTTGATATAATTTTCAAGAAGCTCTTTCCGGGCACCGGGTCTGGCGCCGGACAGGCCATCCGCCGCTTGGACCAGAAGGGCATAAACAGAAGACGGCGGAACATCTTCATGATGGGCGGCGATGGCATGCACTACCCCCGGTGATTCACCGAATTTCTTTGCTAATTTTGATCCGATAACCGCATGAGGTCCTTCCATTTCATGATCAATCGCCTTGCCGATATCATGGAGCAGTCCCATCCGGCGGGCGACTTTTTCCTTGAGCCCCAGTTCTGCCGCCATAATGCCGCACAGTACGCCCACCTCAACCGAGTGCTGCAGAACGTTCTGGGCATAGCTGGTGCGATATTTCAGCCGACCCAGGTATTTGATCAACTCCGCGTGAATTCCGTGCACGCCAAGATCAAAAGTCGCCTGTTCTCCAGCTTCCTTGATGGCCGTATCCACTTCTTTGCCCACTTTTTTGACCACATCTTCAATCCGGGCCGGATGAATCCGTCCGTCAGATATGAGTTTGAGCAGGGACAGGCGGGCCACTTCCCGGCGAACCGGATTAAAGCCGGACAAAATAACCGCTTCAGGTGTATCATCAATAATCAGGTCAATACCGGTTGCCGCTTCAATGGCGCGGATATTGCGACCCTCACGACCGATAATCCGCCCTTTCATTTCATCTCCGGGCAGCGGCACCACTGATACGGTTCGTTCGGCAACGAAGTCGCCTGCATATCGCTGAATGGCCGTAGCCATAATCTTTTTCGCCTTTTTGTCCGCCTCTTCCTTTGCCTCATTTTCAATTCGTTTAATCAGTTTTGCCCCTTCGTAGCGGGCTTCATTTTCCATTGAACGGATGAGCAAATCTTTGGCCTGATCTGCAGTCAGTCCGGAAATCTTTTCCAGCTGCGCTTTTTGCTCAGATACGAGTGCTTTATATTTTTCTTGATTTTCAGCTATTTCCTTTTGGTTCTCAAGGAGCACACCTTCTTTTTCTGCAATTTCACGTTCACGTTGATCAAAAACTTGCGATTTCCGGTCAATATTTTCTTCTTTCTGGATCAGTCTCTGTTCAAGTTGTTTAAGTTCGGAGCGTGTTTCTTTTGCCTCTGACTCAAACTCGCTTTTCATTTTAAAGAGGATATCTTTGGCCTCGACCCGTGCCTCCCTGATAACACCATCGGCTTCGGACTTGGCCGCTTCAACAATTCGAACTGCTTCGCGTTCAGCACTGTCGAGTTTGTTTGCATCCACGTTGCTTTTGATAAAAAAAGCAACAGCGCACCCACCAAGGGCTGATATCAGCGCGGTAACAACAAGATATATGTCCATCAGGTCTCCGTAAGTAACATGGATATATGAAAAAAGCGTGACATCTGACCATCAGATGACGCAACAGTAATCTGGTGAGACCCGATTGCAGGAGGTGAAACGCTGAAAGCTCCGACTGGAGCGAAAAAAGGGATGAGAAGGAGGTGGAAAAGTGGTGGAGAACCCCCACCATTGTGCCGTGTTGGCCGGTCTTTGATCCAGGGGATCAGGTGGGCGCCTTATGATTTCTTCAGGCTTTTCTGTGCATGCAGAACTTGCTCACCGAAACCAGGACAGGCTCCCGTTTTGTAAGTGTTGGGTCAAAGGTTTCCAATCCAATCACGAACACCGCAGGGGTTCATTTTTATTTAACACACTGAAAAAGCAAACATATCCGATTCCCACAAGTTTGTTTTGAATTATATGTTAAAATGAAATCGGTATTTCAATGCAAAAATTTCACTTTTCCCGCATTGCTGTGAATTTTATTGGAAAATTCGACAGCATACTACCTGATAACTTTTTCCAGGTTGATGACTCTTAGCGGTTATGACTCGGTCCGGCAAAAACAGAATTTGCCTTTTCAGTATCAATAACAGACAAATGATTCTGGGTTTCATTGAATTTTGTCTGAAAGCAAATTCATCCAAACTGTTTTGTAGCGGAACCGCCTTTATCGATTTTATTCAATCCTGAAAAAAACAGGTGGTTTATAACTCCTCATTCATCGCTTATAGTCCATCAGACCTTCAAGCTGCATCGTCAAACTTGAGTTTTGACTGCATCGGGCCCATCTCTTTATGATTGAGTGGTTTGTACCGCCAAAAAGCTTTTGAACCACCCGAACCATCTGGATTCGTTATATTTTGAGCATGAATTCACCTCTTTAGGTATATAACCGGGAAAGGGTTTTCAAGTCAAGCAAATTTACTTTTGACATCCTAAAGCAGGAAAACAAACATCCATTCAATATTTAACCAACAGACAACGCACAATATTTAAACACATTTAAAAATGGAGACGGCTTGGCGGACAGGTTATATTCTGAAGAATTCCTTCAAGCAGACAAGGAAGGCCATGGGTATGAGAGCCAACAAGGCGTCCGAAACGAAGAAAAGCCCTTGCCGTCCGGCTAACAGTTCCCCGTGACGGACCTGTAAAGGGCTTACACCGCTAGTGTTCGTGCGCCCTGCCGGGCGCGCACAAAAAAAAGGAAGAGCAACATCAGCTCTTCCTTTTTTATTATTTCAATGTGTTGTGGTGGTTTAACAAATATTTACAATGAACGGCTTTTTGCGATTTCAAGCCGACTGATGGCACGGTGCAACGCCGCCTTTGCCCGAAAATAATCCACATCCGGGCTTCCGGTCTGCAACCGTTTTTCCGCCCGCTCGGCCGCGGCCTGGGCCCGCTGGACATCAATATCCTTACGCCGTTCAGCGGATTCGGCAAGCACCGTCACCCGATCCGGCAACGCCTCGGCAAATCCACCGCTGACAAACACAATCCGCTCTTTCCCAGTTGCGTCTCTGTATTTTACCGGACCGGTTTTCAGAGTCGTCAGAAAGGGCGTATGACCTGCCAGAACACCAAATTCCCCCATCTCGCCCGGCGCCATCACAATCTGGGCATCTTCGCTGACAACGGATTTTTCTGGTGTAACCACTTCAAGTTTGATGTTTTCCGTCATGGGGTTGCCTCTTTCTGTATTTTAAGCTTCGGCCATTTCTTTTGCGGCTTCCAGTACTTCTTCAATACCGCCTCTCATATAAAAGGCCTGTTCGGGAATGCTGTCATGAACGCCGTCGCAAATCTCTTTGAATGCCCGAACCGTATCTTCCACCTTGACGTATTTTCCGGGTTTTCCGGTAAAGGTTTCCGCCACATGGAAGGGCTGAGAGAGGAAACGCTGAATCTTGCGCGCCCGCTGAACCGTCAATTTATCTTCATCCGAGAGCTCCTCCATACCCAAAATAGCGATAATATCCTGAAGTTCTTTGTATTTCTGGAGCATCATCTGGACGCGGCGGGCCACCTGATAGTGTTCTTCACCGATAACCATGGGATCCAGGATGCGGGAGGTGGAGTCCAAGGGATCCACGGCCGGGTAAATGCCGAGTTCTGCGATCTGGCGAGAAAGCACCACGGTGCCGTCCAAGTGGGCAAAGGTTGTGGCAGGCGCCGGGTCGGTCAGGTCGTCTGCCGGCACATAAACGCATTGGACAGCGGTAATGGAGCCTTTATCCGTTGAGGTGATGCGTTCTTGGAGCGCCCCCAGGTCGACTGCCAGTGTGGGCTGGTATCCAACAGCCGACGGCATACGGCCCAGAAGTGCGGACACTTCGGATCCGGCCTGGGTAAAACGGAAAATATTATCAATAAAAATAAGCACGTCCTGACCTTCCTGATCACGGAAATACTCCGCACAAGTCAGGGCGGAAAGGGCCACACGCGCACGGGCTCCAGGCGGTTCGGTCATCTGTCCGTAGACCAGCGCGGCCTTGGGAAGAACGCCAGATTCCTTCATTTCATGGTAAAGGTCGTTTCCTTCGCGGGTTCTTTCGCCAACACCGGCAAACACGGAAATTCCCCCATGCTGCATGGCGATGTTGTTGACCATTTCCATCATGATAACGGTTTTGCCGACGCCGGCACCACCGAACATGCCCATTTTTCCGCCGCGGGGAAAAGGCACGAGCAAGTCAATCACCTTGACGCCGGTTTCAAGCACGCGGACTTCGGTGTCCTGCTCGGTAAACAGAGGTGCAGGACGATGGATCGGCATCATTTTTTCCTGGCTTACAGGCCCGAGGCCATCCACCGGACGTCCCACCACGTTCAGTACCCGGCCGAGGCTCGCTTCACCCACCGGCATCATAATGGGAGCGCCGGTGTTTTTGACTTCCATTCCCCGCACCAAACCGTCCGTAACGTCCATGGCAATGGTTCGAACCACATTGTCGCCCAGATGCTGGGCGACTTCCACAACCAAGTTGTCCGGTTCATCGCTGATGGCCGGGTTGGAGATCAAAAGGGCGGTCAGAATATTGGGCAACTGCCCCTGTTCGAATTCCACATCCACAACAGGCCCCATGACCTGCATGATTTTTCCTGTAGTGTTTGACATTTACAGTCTCCTCAAATGTATTTATCCTCTAAGGGCCTCAGCGCCGCCGACAATATCCATCAGATCGGATGTGATGGCCGCCTGTCTGGCTTTATTGTAAGCGAGTGTCAGCCTGTCGATCATGTCGTTACACGCTTTGGTCGCGTTGTCCATTGCACTCATCCGTGCGGCATGTTCACTAGTCGATGTTTCCAGAAGCCCTCGGAACATCTGCACATATACATTCCGCGGAAGCAGATCGCCAAGGAGTTCCGCCGGAGAAGGCTCGCAGATATGTTCCGCAAGGTACCCGTTTTTTTCTTCAGCACCGGTCTTTTCCGCCGTATCGGTAGATTCAATGGGCGGGATGGGCAGAAGCTTCTGCAGAGTCGGTACCTGCCGTCCCATGCTGAAAAATTGGGAATAGAGCAGGTAGACCTCGTCGTAAGTGCCGTCCAGAAAACTATCCACCAACTTTTTTCCCGCTGTTGCGGCGACATGGAATCCGAACCGGCTGCCAACAATCCCTAAATGGGTATCGGCGATCGGATAGGATTGTTTCCGGCACCAGTCCCGTCCTTTTTTTCCAAAACAGGTAAAAGAATATTCTACATCCGAAGCAGGTTGGTCTTTGATGAAGTGTTTTGCTTTATCGGTGAGGTTGATATTGAAACCACCACACAGTCCGCGGTCTGACGTACAAAGCACAATGTGAATTTTTTTCACCTCGGCTTTGGGCGTCAACAGAGGGCTGCTGGCATCCCCACCGGCCTTTTCCGCCAGGCTGCCAAGAACTTCAGAAAATTTTTCGGCATAAGGGCGAAAACCGCTCATCGCCCCCTGCGCACCACGCAACCGGGAGGTTGCAACCATATTCATGGCCTTGGTGATCTGCTTGGTCTTTTTGACACCCTGGATTTTCAGTTTGACATCCTTCAATGATGGCATAAATTACATCCTTGTCCCATTCTTTGTCACGTTGGGTCTGAAAAATTCAGCAGTTGCCAAAGCCTCTTATTTAATGGTGTCTTTGAATTCCTCACCATAGGTTTCAAGCGCTTTTTTGAGCAGATCTTCAATTTCGGCGGTGATATCCTGAGCTTCTTCAAGCTTGGAATAAATCTGTGGAAAACGGTCCTCAATAAACGAATACAGCCCGGCCTCATACTTGGCGACCGTGTCGGCCGGAAACGCGTCCAGATAACCGCGTGTGGCTGCATAGAGAATGCAGACCTGTTTTTCATGGCTGAGCGGTTTGTACTGGGGCTGTTTGAGGACCTGCACCAAACGCTCGCCACGGGTAAGCTGGCGCTGGGTCGCAGCATCAAGATCACTGCCGAAAGCGGCAAAGGCTTCCAGTTCACGGAACTGGGCCATATCCAGACGCAGGGTTCCAGCCACTTTCTTCATGGCTTTGGTCTGGGCTGCGCCGCCGACGCGGGATACCGAAAGGCCCACGTTGATGGCCGGACGGATACCAGCAAAGAACAGACTGGGTTCCAGGTAAATCTGACCATCGGTAATGGAAATCACATTGGTGGGAATATAGGCGGAAACGTCACCGGCCTGGGTTTCGATGATGGGAAGGGCGGTGAGAGAACCGGCACCCAGGTCATCGCTGAGTTTTGCAGAACGCTCAAGCAGCCGTGAATGGTTGTAAAAAATATCGCCGGGATAAGCTTCACGTCCCGGCGGTCGTCTGAGGAGCAAGGAGACTTGGCGATAGGCGGCCGCCTGCTTGGACAGGTCATCATAAATAATCAGGGCATGCTGGCCTTTGTCGCGGAAATATTCGCCCATGGCGCATCCGGCATAGGGGGCCAGATATTGAAGGGTGGCCGGATCAGAGGCACAAGCGGCAACAATGGTGGTATATGCCATGGCGCCTTCCCGCTCAAGTACCGCCGCCACCTGGGCGACTGTGGACTTTTTCTGTCCGCAAGCCACGTAAATGCAATAGACATCGGTATTTTTCTGGGCCAGAATCGCGTCAATGGCAACAGCTGTTTTACCGATCTGACGGTCACCGATAATCAGTTCGCGCTGCCCCTTGCCCACGGGCGTCATGGCGTCAACGGCCTTGAGTCCAGTGTAGCAGGGTTCATGAACCGATTTTCTAGCGATAACACCGGGTGCGACCATTTCCACACGACGATATTCCGTAGCATTAATCGCCCCTTTTCCATCAATGGGCTCGCCCACGCCGGAAACAACACGGCCCAAAACCGCCTCACCCACCGGTACCTGGGCAATTTTGCCGGTCCGTTTGACAATGTCGCCTTCTTTAATTCCAGTATCATCACCCATGATGGCAATACCGACATTGTCCTCTTCAAGGTTGAGCACAAGGCCCAGGATATCGCCAGGGAAGGCCACCAGTTCGAGTGCCATGACCTTGTCCAGACCGTACACGCGGGCGATACCATCCCCGACCGACAACACCACACCGGTTTCACTGAGTTCGATCTTTTTGTCGTAATCCGTGATCTGTTCCTTGATGATCTGACTAATTTCTTCAGCTCTTAATTCCATTAGGCACTCTCACCCTTTTTTAAAGATTGTCGCATATTGAGCAACTGAGTCCTCACGCTTCCGTCAAGGACCAGATCACCGATTCGCGTCACAATACCGCCAATCAGACCGGGATCCTGCTCAACCTCCAGAACGATATCCTTGCCGACCCGTCTGGACAGGGCCTGCCGTATTTTTTCAATTGTGTCCGCTGACAGTTCGGTTGCCGAAACAAGGCTGGCCCGTGCCACGCCTTTAAGATCATCGGCCAATTTCTGGAAAAAATCGTTGATGCTTTCCAGAAAACCGAACCTTCCCTTGTCAAAGAGAAAAAGCAGAAATTCAGACATGGATTTGGACAGATTCAGATGCTCGGTAACCGTCATGAGGACTTTCTTTCGGTCACTTGCATCATAGAGGGGATTGGCCAGTACCTGGCGTAAGTTCTTTGCCTGGCCCATCAATGTTGTAATTGTATTGAGTTCATTGCGATAGGCCTCGGTCTGGCCATCTTCTTTTCCCATGAGCAGAAGCGCCTTGGCATAGCGCCGTGCAATCGCCAGATTTTTCACTATACCACCACCTTCTCCAAGTATTCATCCACCAGTTTGTCCTGGTCTTCCGAAGTAATCTTCTGTGTGATGATCGCCTCAGCCCTAGCCAACGCTTTTTCCACAATCTCCGCCTTGAGCGTTGCTTTTGCCTGAAGAAATTCGTGTTCAATATTTCTGCTGGCCTGCTCCTTGAGCTTTTCGGCGGCTATTTCAGCCTCTTTGAGGATTCTTGTTTTAGCGTCTTCCCCCTGCTTTACATATTCGGCAAGAAGGGCCTCGGATTTTTCCCCCAACTCGGCCATCATGGCGTCGTATTCGGCAAGCTTGGCCTCGGCGGCCTTCTTTTTTTCCTCCAGGGATGCCAATTCTTCTCGAATTGTTGTGATTCGTCCTTTTAATGCGCGAGCAACTGGTTTTCTGAGAAGCAAAAAAAGGGCGATGAACAAAACCCCAAAATTCATCACCCGGTATGTGTCTGTTATCACCCAGCCAGCAGACGCTTCACCAGGCTCTCCCCCAGCGGCAAACACCGGGCCACTGACGCACAGCAACAATAAAACCAGCGTCAGCGCCCCGGCTGCAAAACTGCACTTCCATCTGAAAATCTGAACCTTCATCAAGCAACCCTCCCCAATATTTTTTGTTCTATCGCATTTGCAAATGCGTCTATTTCCGCTTCGAGTGCTGCCTTTACCGCGTTCATTTCTTCGGTGATTCTGGTTTTCACGACTTTGAGTTCCGCTTGGGCGGCGGTGTTGATTTTTTCGATCAGGGCCTTTTCCTCCGCCATTGCCGCTTCCATCAGGGATTCTTTCTCTTTTTGCCCCCTTATCCTTGCTTGGCGGATGCCGTCTGCATATTCTTTTTCTTTTTTATCCACCTCGGCGTCAGCTCCGCTGATGGCCACTTCCATTCCCTGGATTTTGGTTTTCCGCTCTGCCAGGATGCCCCGGATCGGTTTGTACATGACCCTGTTCATGGCCCAGATCAGCACCAGAAAACCAACAATCTGTATAACAAGGGATATGTCGATGCTTATTTTCATATAGGCCTCCGCTGAAGTGGATAGAAACTCCGAAAAGTAGAAAATTGTCTGTGAATAATACGGGTTATGAAAGGATAAACTTCGGGCACTCTATAGCATTCGAAGCTCCGCAATGTCAAAGGATTTTTGCCCCATCATACGGCACCCAGGCCCACTCCGGACACTTGGCATCCTGTCCGACAGCGGCTTTTTCTGTGTCAGGTCTGGGATCTTCGTCGCACTGTCCGCTGAGGAACGCGCGCCCGATTCAACCGAAATCACAGGCGTCTGAATATGTCCGGCGCCCTCCAGTGCATGGTGTTCAATCCGGCCAGCCGGATGAGTCCGGTTGTGGGTTGTTCCTTATCTAATGATGACCGCATCCATAGGGATTCCGGCCGCCACCGGTTCGCCGGCGACAAGCCCCTGTCGCAAGGGCGTCATTGAAACCGGAAACGCCGCATGCTCACATTCATCAACAGTCCGATCCCCATCAACATCGTCACCACAGAAGATCCGCCATAACTGATAAATGGGAGGGTTACCCCCACAACCGGCACAAGGCCCATGACCATACCGATATTGATCACCACCTGACAGGCGATCATGGCGGTAATGCCAACGGAAAGAATAACGCCAAAAGGTTCCCGGCAATGCCCGGCAATGCGAATTCCCCAGACGACCAGGAGCAAAAACAGCAACATGACGGTTGATGCGCCAGCAAGCCCCCACTCTTCCGCCAACACGGAAAAAATAAAATCCGTATGTTGTTCCGGCAGAAAGGACAACGCATTCTGGGTTCCCATGAGAAACCCTTTTCCGGTGATCATGCCGGACCCAATGGCAATTTTGGATTGGATAATGTGATACCCGGCACCCAAGGGATCCTGGGTAGGGTCAAGAAAGGTCCGAATTCGCCGGATCTGGTAATCGTGGAGAAAAAAACTGGATAAAGGAATGATGACCCCGCAGGCAACCCCCATCCAGGTGAAGGTCCGGCGTTCAATTTTCACAAACAGGGTCATTGAGATGGAAATGAGCACAATAATGATGGCAGTTCCGAGATCAGGCTGCCGGGCAATGAGCAGAAAGGGAATGGCCGTCAGGATGGTGGGAATGGCCAAATCCCGAAACGTCAGCCCCTCGGTAGAAATGATTTTTGCATAATACCGGGAAAGCACAATGACGACCGCGATCTTTGCCATTTCTGATGGCTGCAGAGAAAAAGGTCCCAGGTAGAGCCACCGGCGGGCACCGCTTACATATTTTCCGAAAAATAAAACCAGGATCAGAGAAACGACAGAAACCAGATAAATGATATTGCCGAACCGTTCTATCTGTTTGTAATCAATTGTAAAACAGATGGCCATGGCCACCAGGCCGCCCCCATACCAGATAATCTGCTTCCTGAACAGGAGCGGATCCGGCGCCCCGGCCCCGGCCATGATTGCGCTATACAGAACCACCAACCCCGCACCGGAGATGGCCAGGGTCAGAAAGAGAAGTCCCCAATCAAAACATTGGAGGAGGCGCCGATCAAACATGGGTTATTCCTGCCCGGAAGATGCACCGGTACCCGGACCGGCGGTTTTTTCGGCCTGCATATCACCGGAAAAATAAAAACGGATCAAATTCGCCGCCACCGGCGCGGCCGCAGTAGAGCCATGCTCACCATGCTCCAGAATCACCGCCACGGCAATTTGGGGATGGTTGTGGGGCGCATAGGCCATAAACCAGGCATGATCTTTGACGACCGACTCCTGCCCCCTGCCACTGTCATCTTCCCGTCGGCCGACAACTTGGGCAGTTCCGGTTTTTCCGCTCATGATCCCCCCCTGAAGCCGGCTCTTAAAGGCGGTTCCGGTTCTGGTATTCACAGTCCTGAAAAGCCCTTCACGAATAATTTCCAGATTTCGCTTGCTGACCGGAAGCTGTCCACGAACCTCGGGAACAGCCGCGTACAGGTCCCGGCCGTCTGCCGTCTGGATCGTTTTGATCATTCTGGGCCGGTAGCGAGTGCCGCCGTTTCCCACGGCTGCTGTCATCATGGCAACCTGAAGCGGTGTGGTCAGGTTGAACCCCTGACCGATCACAACAGACAGGGTTTCTCCTTTTTGCCACGAAACACCGGTACGCCGTTTTTTCCATGCCGCTGTCGGCACCAGCCCGCCGGCTTCGTGGTCAAGATCAATGCCTGTAACCTCTCCCAACCCGAATCCCCATGCATACCAAGCCAACCGGTCAACACCGAGTTCCTGCCCCAGTTTATAAAAATAAACATCACAGGACTCGCTGAGGGCTTTATAGATATCCACCTCACCGTGTCCCCACCTTTTCCAGCACCGGTAGGTTCGATTTCCGAGCTTGAAAAATCCGGGGCAGAAAAATGTGGTCGTTTCA
The DNA here is from genome assembly GCA_030267325.1 of Desulfosarcina sp. OttesenSCG-928-A07. Classification (GTDB taxonomy): domain Bacteria; phylum Desulfobacterota; class Desulfobacteria; order Desulfobacterales; family Desulfosarcinaceae; genus Desulfosarcina. Next base: position 16,859 of record JAJDJS010000020.1, read on the forward strand.
TCAATCAATCCCTCTTCAAGACCTGCGGCCGCCGCAATGACTTTGTAGGTGGATGCCGGCGGATATTCAGCCTGAATGGCCTTGTTGGTAAGGGGGAACTGGGCGTCGGTAATTAGCGCCTGCCATGCTTCATGGCTCATGCCAGAGACAAAAGCGTTGGGATCAAAGGATGGGCTGGACGCCATGGCCAAAATCTGACCGGTATCGGGTTCAACCGCCACCAGGGCGCCGGAATGATCGGATAAGAGCTGCTCAGCAACCACCTGGAGGGAATGGTCAACAGACAGCACCACGTTGTGCCCGGGAACAGCATCAACGGTGTTAAGGACCCGGACCACCTGTCCGACCGCATTGACCGCAACCTGCTGTCCCCCGCGTTTTCCCCGAAGCCACGGCTCTCTGGCCCGCTCCATGCCGTATTTCCCGATATAATCCCCCACCCGGTAATACCGATACGTCGTGCTTTTCAGCTCATCCTCGCTGATTTCTCCGACATACCCCAAGATATGGGCAGCGCTGGGACCAAACAAATAATCCCGGCGCGGGGATACATTGACCACAATTCCGGGCAAATCCCATCGGTTCACTTCAATGGCGGCAAGGGCGTTTCTGTCAATATCGGGCCCGATCCACACCGGCTTGTTGTAGTTTTTTGAATCTTTTATTTTTTCAATGGGTTTATACAACTGCTCCGTGGGGATACCGGAAAGATGGGACAGCGTTTCAAGGGTACGGTCCAAGGGCACCGCCGCCCTGGGGACAATTCCGAGGTCATAGGACGGCCGATTATCCACCAGAAGTCGGCCTTTTGTATCGTAGATCAACCCGCGGGGTGCGTCCACAATTTTGACCCGGATACTGTTCAATTCGGACTGGCGTCGAAAATCTGCGCCTTCAACCACCTGAAGATAGACCAACCGCGCCATCAACACCACGAACGCAGTGATCACCAAAGTCATGGCGACGCCCAGCCGATGGTTGAACCAATCACTGTTCACACTGTCCAGATAGTTGGTCAACGTTTTCCCAAAACGTATCTGTCGGTAAAATGCCGTTTTTCCATCGAATGGGCCAGGCGGTCGCAGCGAACCAGCAGAAACAAAAGAAAAGGTCCTGTTACCGTGCCCCAGAAAACCTGTTTTCCTACAATGGGAAGCAACCGTTCCGCAGGCCCGATCACCGGTGTCAGGACAAGAACGGAAAAGGCGATGGCAGCACTCTCAAAGGAAACACACAAAAAAATCAGAATCATGACGATCAGTATGTTTTCCGCGTGGAAATATTTGATCACCTGACGAACCCCGGCGTACATCCATAAATAGATACTCAGATACATGCCGAAGATACCGCCGGACAGACCGTCCATGATGATCCCACCCAAAACAATCACCGGCACAGCGTGTTCATGGCGTTGCCGGATCGCCAGATAAACCGCATAAGGCCCCATCAAATCGTACAACCACGTTCTATCCCCACCTGCAAGCAGAGTGGTCTGAAAAAGGATCAGCAACAGACAGATTATAAAAAGGAAGAGAGTTCTCACGGCGTTTCGGAAAATTCGGGCAAAGATGATGCAGTTACGATGAACACCTCTTCAAGGATATCAAAATCCACATCCGGCGCCACCTCAATATGCTGGAAAATGCCGGCATCCATCCGCGTCACATCAGAAATCCGCCCAACCTTCAATCCTTTGGGAAAAACACCGTCAAGCCCGGAAGAAACCACCACATCGCCGACATCAACGTCAAATTTTCGCAATGCATAATCAAAGGTGCAGATATTTTTCCCGCTTCCTTTTACAATCCCCCGAACCCGGGTCTTTTGGACCAGCGCATCCACCGCGCTGTTGGGATCGGTCAGAAGTAAAATTTTTGAAAAATGACCGGATGCATCAATCACCATCCCCACGATCCCATCAGGAACCACCACGGGAAATCCATGGTGGACACCATGGACCGTTCCCTTGTCCAGGATGAGTGTTTTGGACCAATGAGACGGATCTTTTCCCACTACCTGGGCGGCAATCATGGGAAGGGGCGTTGTTTCTTCAAAGTCCAGCAGCTGACGCAGCCGGGCATTGGCAATACGCGCTTCATCGTATTGGCTGAACCGCAGCCGGCTTTCGGCCAGCATTTTTTTCAATTCCCGGTTTTCCTCGGCAGTGGAAACCAGAAAAAAATACTGGTACCAGATCAGTTTGACGGATTGCACAAAAACGGTAAGGGACTCCTGAAGAGGCGAGATAATGACCATCGTCCCGCGACCCAAACCACCGAGAGATGCCGAATACTTTCCGGTCAGGGTCAGAAGGAGTATATTCATCATCACCAGTGCAATCACGATTCCCACCACCAACATCCTTCGGGAAAACATGGGCTAGAAGGTGACGACCTGTCTGAGAAGCTCGGGGTTATCCAAGGCCTTTCCAGCACCTATGGCGACTGTGGAAAGTGGATCTTCCGTTATGGTGATGGGCAGCCCGCTCTCTTCCCGGAGCAATTTGTCCAGATTTTTAAGAAGCGCTCCCCCGCCGGTCAAGACAATTCCCCGATCCACAATATCCGCAGCCAGTTCCGGCGGCGTCTGTTCAAGGGCAATCTTGACGGTTTCCACAATAGCTTCAACCTGTTCGGAAATGGCCTCCTGAATTTCAATTGAATCAATGGTAAGAATTTTCGGAACACCGGAAACCAGATCCCGACCCTTGATCTCAACGGTTTCCACCTGATCCGGAAGCGGCCAAGCGTCTCCAATCGTGGTTTTGATCATTTCTGCGGTCCGCTCGCCGATCAACAGATTGTACTTTCGCTTTATATATTGAATGATGGCCTCGTCCATCTTGTCGCCCGCCATGCGCAGGGAACGACTGAAGACAATACCGGCCAGAGAAATGACCGCAACTTCCGTTGTCCCACCGCCGATATCGACCACCATGTTGCAGGTCGGTTCGGTAATGGGCAAATCCGCACCAATGGCCGCTGCCATGGGCTCTTCAATCAGAAACACCTCACTAGCGCCGGCAAATTTGGCCGAATCACAAACTGCCCGCTTTTCAACCTGGGTAATTCCCGAAGGAACAGAAACAACAATACGGGGACGAACAAAGGCCTGCCGGTTATGGACCTTGCGAATAAAATGTTTCAGCATATGCTCGGTCACGTCAAAATCAGCAATCACACCGTCACGCATGGGACGAATGGCAGTAATATTTCCCGGCGTCCGACCGAGCATGTTCTTGGCTTCAAGGCCTACCGCCTTGATGCTGTCTTTGCTGCGGGAGTTTTCCCGCCTGGCGACGACTGACGGTTCACTGAGAACAATGCCTTTTCCCTTGACATAAATAAGAGTGTTGGCCGTTCCCAGATCAATAGCCAAGTCCTTGGAGAAGAAGCCCATAATAGAGTCAAATAGGTTCATACGACCTCGTTATTAAAGGGTTGTCCGCACAGTGCCCTTTCCGAAAGAGGAAATAATTTGGAAGAAATAGTCCACCTGCGGGCAAATGCGTTGATGCGGTACCAGAAACAGAATGTTATTTCAATCATTACTTCATTGAAATCCAAAATGTTCCATGATCGCATCGTGGATAACGGAACGAAACGCAAGAAGCCCGCTGCTCCACCGAAAGGGATGGACCCTGTTGGTCAGCAGAATAACGATCACCGATTTTTCAAGATCCATCCAGAAGGACGTTCCAGTAAACCCCAAGTGTCCGACGGTATCGGCCGAAAAATAGCGCCCGGAACTGGAGACGGGCTTGGATGGCCGGTCGAACCCCAAGGTGAAACGGTTACCGACATCCCCATATAGCATCCCCTCACGCATCTGTCGCGAGAAAAAAAGAGGGGGACTGTCATTTGTCATCAATATCTGGAGCAGCGTGAACACGGCCATGGCCGTCCCGAACAGACCGGCCTGCCCATCCACGCCCCCTGCAAACCAAGCATTGTCATCATGTACTTCACGTATCAACAGCCGGTTTCTGACCGGACAAAGCTCTGTGGCAGCGCAAGGAAAATTTCGGGAAGCAGCGCCATCCAGAAGATCAATAAAAAAAAGATTGTTCAGCCCCATGGGCCCATATATTTCTTTTTCCGGAAACCGATCCATGGAACAGTCCACCAGTTTTTCAACCAGCCGGCACAGGAGCATAAATCCCAAATCACTGTACAGGGTGTCCTTTCCCGGTGAAAAAACCAGGGCGGTCCGTGTCAGCAGGGTGAGCATCATGGATTTTCGCATGGATGGGAAAAGGTTTTTGCATGCCATGTAGAATCGCTCATGGGAGGGAAGCCCGCCCTGATGACAGAGTAGCTGCCGGGGCATAATCTGTCCGGCGGAACTTTTTCCGAATTCCGGCAGTATTTCCCGAACCGGCTGATCCAACGCCATTTTCCCCTGATCCACCAGCCTGGCCACGGCCAGGGTTGTTGCCAAAGGTTTGGTCAAGGATGCCAGATCAAACACCGTAGAAAGGGTCATCGGGGTACGGTCGAACCGGTTGGCCACCCCATAAGCTTCAAAAAAAATCGGATGACCGCCCTTTCCCACAAGCAACACAGCGCCAGGAAAGATGTCTTCCCGAACCGCCTTTTCCATCAACGCATCAATGGGAGAAAATGCCATGGGGATCTTCTTTTTCAGCACACCGCCGGCTGGGGAAAAACCAGTGTTCCCGCATCCGCATCCAGCTTTACCGTCATACCCACCGGCAGTGTGGCGTTATCCGGTGCGTGGCCCACGCCAAATCCGCCACAGATGGGAAACCCCAGATCCCCCAACCGGTCCATCACAATTTCTGAAATCCCATTTTCTGCGTCCAATCCCTCAAAGTGGCCCAGGGCCAACCCGGCAAGACGATCCAAAGTGCCGGACAGACGCATCTGGGTGAGCATGCGGTCAATGCGATAAGGTGCCTCGCCGATATCTTCCACCAGCAACACAGCATCCTTTAAATCAGGCGCAAAGGGCGTTCCGGTCAGATGGCAGAAAAGCGTGAGATTCCCACAATAAAAACGTCCGACCGCCTGACCGGCAACAAGGGTCCGGGGAGATGACGCCGCAAGGGAAAACGGTTTTTTTTCTGTCAAAACACGATAAAACCATTTTTGTGTATCAGTATCGCCCAATCCCAGGGTGGTCACCGTGGGACCGTGAAACGTCGCCATGCCGCACTTGTCTGTCAGAAAAACCAGCAACGCCGTGATATCACTGAACCCCACAAAGGGTTTGGGATGAGCTGCGATCATACCGGAATCCAAAAGGGCCAGCAATCGCATGGCCCCATATCCCCCGCGGGCGCAGATAATCCCGTCAATCTCCGGATCTGCGAACAAGCGGGACAAATGCCCGGCCCGGTGCAGATCCGTCCCAGCCAGGTAACGTGATTTTGCAAAGATCTCGTCAGAAACGCGGAGTTTGAAGCCCATGGACTGGAGTACCACCATGCCCGCTTCCAGATCTGTGGGATCAACAGATCCGGCAGGAGCGGCAATGCCCAGCGTATCACCGGGTTTCAGCGCGTGGGGCCGAATACGTGAAGCGGGAAATTTCACCTTGTAAAACTCTTTCTTGCAGCATCAATCCCGAAACACCGGGCCGCCGTCCTGTTTGCTGAGAAAACTGACCCCCTGCCCTTCTCATGTTTTTAAAGCGCCAGCTTGACATAGCGGAATGATGGTGTTAGGAAGGGCATCTCTTGTCGGGGCGTAGCGCAGACTGGTAGCGCACTTGAATGGGGTTCAAGGGGTCGGAGGTTCAAATCCTCTCGCCCCGACCAGAATGACAAAAAAAACCGGTGTAGATACTGCATCGGTTTTTTATTTGTTTCTTCTCAAAAAGCATTTTTCCTCATTTCAGAGGCTCTTCCATCCTTCTTGCTTTCATTCAACTGCCGTATTCCCCCAAGCGCAAGCAGTTCCAAGCCCTTTCAGACGATAAAGCCATTCTGGAAGCAGACCATAAACCTTTTTGTCCATCTTGAAAAGGCCGTTTTTCCACTCACCGTCAACCCAGGCGAGTAACGTGTCTGTGCGGGGTTTCATTTGACATCAACGACTTCTTGTTATTATTCCTCTCTTATTTTTCTGCCCCTGATTCGGTGCCATGATCATTTCCGGAAAAATCCGAATGCACAGATTACCAAATGATGCCGGAGAAAAAATGAAAATTGCCATGCTGGGATCCTTTCCTCCGCTTCGCGGAATCAGCAGTTATTGTTCGGCGCTTTCCACAGCCATGGCAGGGGCTCACTGCGAAGTTCATTTTTTTTCCTTCAAGAAAATGTACCCCAAATTTTTGTATCCAGGAAAAAATCTGGAGGATGACCCCACATCTTTGTGCTTGCCCCGTCCCTTTCTGAAGGTCAGCCGTACCCTTTCCTGGTATAATCCCATCAGCTGGGTAATGGCCGGGATCAAATCCCATGCATCGGTTTTCCATGCCCAGTGGTGGGCGCTTCCCCTGGCACCCATTTATCTGTGCATCTGTTTTTTATTTAAATGCCGAAACATTCCTGTTGTGCTTACCCTCCATAACATCACGCCCCACGAGTCTTCCCGGATTTTTTATGGGGTATCCCGTCTTTTGTTTGCCATGGGCGATCATTTTATTGTCCACTGCATGCAAAACAAAATGAAATTGACAAAAATTTACGGCATTCCGGAAAAAGCCATCAGTATTATCCCCCACGGCCTCCTGGCCTTTGAAACACCGTCGACAACCAACCGGACGCAGCTTCGAAAGGCGCTGGGTTTCCGTCCCGAAGACCAGGTGATGCTGGTTTTCGGCACCATACGCCCCTACAAGGGCATTGACACAGCCATCAGAGCCCTTTCCCGTGTGGTTCAGGATCTTCCCGAGGCCAGGCTTCTCATTGCCGGAAAACTGTGGCAGGACTGGACGCCCTATCAGGAAAAAATTTCCCGGTATGGCCTGGAATCCCGAATCACCTGTGTTTTCGAATATATCCCTGCCGATCAGGTGTATCGGTATTTTCATGCCTGCGATCTGGTTCTTTTGCCTTACCAGCATTTTGACAGCCAATCCGGCGTGGGCAGTGCCGCGGTGTTTTTCCGGAAACCCTTGATTGTCACCCGGACAGGGGGGCTTCCAGATCTGGTCCTGGATCCGGATGCGGTTGTTCCGCCAACAGATGAGGATGCCTTGGCCAAAGCCATTCTTCACTGTTTTAAGACGCCCTTCAAACTCAGGAAATTGACCCAGGACGCGGATATAATGGCCCGGCAGCTGTCCTGGCCCCATATTGCCGAAAGAACCGTATCCCTTTATCGCCATGTTTCTCAAAAAAACAGACGCGCCCGGAAAACCGACTTTCCGCACCCTGTTAAAGGATCGGGCTGTGATACGTGAACTGAGAGAAATAATTCCCAAAATCATCGGCTACCGGCTGTATCGCCTAGGGCTTTTCCGTCCGGGATCGCCCTTTAATCTCACCTTTTCAGTCACCCACCACTGCCAGTCCAAATGCAGAACCTGCCATATCTGGCAGATCTATCGACGGCATCCGGAAAAAGTGCAAACCGAGTTGACCCTTTGGGAAATTGAAAAAATTTTCAAGTCCATGGGGCATATTTATATTTTCAACATCAGCGGCGGAGAGCCGTTTTTACGCACCGATCTTGTGGAGATCGTTGATGCGGCCTGCAAACATCTTTCACCGGGTATTATCCACATTCCGACCAATGCTGTTTCACCGCCATTGGTTCTGAAAAAAACAAGCGCCATCATTGATATCCTTAAAACACGCTATCCAGATACCCGGCTGACGATAAAACCCAGTCTGGATCAAATCGGCGAAGAACATGATGTCATTCGAGGTGTTAAAGGAAACTTTAAAAAGGTGATCCAGGTGTTTGATGGACTCAAAGCCCTGAAGCCCCGATACAAGCACCTTGATGTGGAGCTGGGAACCGTCATTTCAAAATGGAACGTCCATGACATCAAGGCCATATCCGAATTTGTCATGAAACTCCAACCCGACAGCTACCGAAATGAAATCGCGGAACAGCGGTCGGAAATGTTCAACACCTCACATACCATTGCCCCGAATCCGGATGATTATAAAAAAGCCGTTGGTTTTTTTGTTTCCCAAACAGAAAAACATATGAAAAATCGCGGATCATTTCAGAAAATCACCCATGCCTTCCGGCGGGTCTATTATGATCTGGCCATTCGCATCCTGGATGAACAGCGGAAGGTTATCCCCTGTTATGCGGGAATATCCAATGCCCACATGACCCCCGATGGCGATATCTGGGCCTGCTGCACCCTGGGTTATGACCATCCCATGGGAAATCTTCGCGACCATGGTTATAATTTCCACCAGCTCTGGAAAAGCAGGCAGGCAGAATCGGTTCGGCAACATATTAAAGCCAAAAATTGCGCCTGTCCCATGGCCAATCAAATGTATGCCAACATCCTGATGGCGCCCCTGCCCTTTATCCGGGTACTGATGAAAATAATCTGCTGAATGTCTTACCGAACCATCCAGTATGGAGCGTTTCCATGAAATATCTCATTACCGGCGCAACCGGATTTATGGGACCGCATCTCCTGAATCAGCTGTCCGCTGCCGGACATTCGTGCAGATGCCTGGTCCGCCAAGGGAGCGAACACAAAATTTTCAGGTTTAACACTACGGAAATCCTTAGCGGCGATCTTACAGACCCCGGATCGCTGACCGGCGCGGCGGACGGCGTGGACTGCCTTTTTCACCTGGCAACCCTTGGCCACATGAACAATTTCGCCGTTAGTCCCGACCTGTTCCGGGCCGTCAATGTGCACGGGACCCTGAACATCATGGAAGAAGCCCTGCGCGCTGGTGTAAAGCACATTGTGCACTGCAGCAGCGTGGCAGCCATGGGCATTTGTAAGGAAACACCGGCAGATGAAACAACTCCCTGCCATCCCCACCATGCTTACGGAAAAAGCAAGCTGGAAGCAGAACAGGCGGTTCTTCGTCTGGTCAAGGCAAAAGGGCTGCCTGCCTCTATTGTGAGATTTTCCATGATTTACGGGCCCGGCGATCCACGGGACATGCTCAAGCTCACTCGTATGGCCAAAAAACACCTTTTCCCCAAAATCGGAAACCGTCCCAAACTCACCCCCCTGATTCATGTTCAGGACGCGGTAAAAGGCCTTTTGCTGGCTGCTGAAAAGGGAAAACCCGGAGAAATTTATCTGATCACCAACCCTCAGTCAGAGCCCTTTGACAAAATTCGGGAGATCATTCAGGAAGCATTGGGCATTCGAAAAATGGCCGTTTATGTGCCTGAAGGGGCGGCCCTGAAACTGGCATCTGCCATTGAATGGGTGTTTAAAAAACGTGGGAAAAATCCGCCGGTTTCACGAAAAAACATTGAATCCATCCTGGCGGACCGGTCGTTTTCCATTGCTAAAGCCATGCGGGAGTTAGGTTTCATGCCAACCGTTGATCCGGCATCCGGCATTCATGAAACCGTAAAGTGGTACACCCGCCACAAATGGGTGTGAACGCGGAAAAATCCCATGAAAAAAGAAATTGAAGTTTTTGGCGTCACCTATGACCGGTATGTTTTGTTCCAGCTTCATCAAGTCCTGACCCAGACCCTGAACCTTAGCACCATTGTGGAGATGCCCAGCCATGGGGCCAAGGCTGCGGGCTCCTTGTATGCCATTGGATTTGCGGCCGCCGGATGCAAGGTGACCCTGGTGAATCCGGAAATAGAAACGCTGTGGGGGTGGGAAAAAATCAGTCTCCAGGACAAGGTGGCCTGGGCTAATGACACGCATGTGTACAAAACCGGCTTTCCGGACAATGCATTTGATCTGGCCTTCAACTTTGTCACCTGGACCGAACTTTCTTCTCCGGCCCTGTATTTAAAGGAAATGAAACGCATCTCCAAAAAATATGTTTTGCTGGTCACCTGCAACAATTTTCAGCCCGGATACCCATGGCACCGGTTTCTTCACAGGGTATTCGGATTTGAATGGAATCACGGCCAAGTGGAATACAACCACATCACCCGGGTCAAAAAACTGTTCACAGAATGCGGACTCAATATCACCGAATATGGAGCCATTGATACGCCGGGCTGGCCGGATCCCAGCGGTCCACGAGACGTGCGCCTGCATCGCCGTTTCGGCAAAAGCCGTATGGATCATACATCACTGCCCCGAAAAGGTCCGGAATGGGAAGTCCCTTTTCTGGAATATGTGCGAAAAAATACTTATCCCGAGTGGATGAAGGTGCTGGGGCGCTGGGATATGCGGTTCCGCAAAGGCGTTTTCAAGCTGCCCATGAGCCATCTGTTTTATGTGCTGGGAGAAAAACAGAAAGAACGTTTTGCTCTGATCAGTGAAAACGGCGCAGAAGCTTGAGCCTTGTTTGATAAAGCACCCGGTTAACATCTGTTTTTATTTTTGCCGCAGGAGACCCGCCCCTGATGAACCCGTAAAAATCCTTTATAAACCATCGCAATTTATTGTTTTGAATAAATTCCTGCTCATCCTCACCATATAGATCAAGCGCCGTGCGGGCGACCATCGGCTTAAGCCAGGACGGCACATTGAAATACAAGATGGCAAAGGCGGTGAGTTTTCTTTCGAGAAATGCTGCTTTCAACACATGGTGATAATGGCCGTAACGCATCAGCGTGTCTTTGATCATGACAAAACACTGGGCCAGATCCCGTATGGACTTTTGCGTATAACGCATGGTTGAAGATTCAGGATTGAGCCGATACCCATACAGTCTTTCCGGAACAACAGAAATAACAGGAGACAGCGTCAGGGCATAGAAAATGACAACAATATCTTCATAATAAATGCTATCGGGAAACCGTATACGATTTTCAAACAAAAAAGACGTTCTCCATAATTTTGTCGGGGCATGGGGCGAATAAAACAGGATATCTTTGGTTCTGATACCTTTAACGCCTGTTTTCAAAACCTTCCCATACAACCGATCTTGATGCAGGCCAGCCATATCTCTGAATTTTCCAGCAAGGCCGCCTTTTTCCTGAATTCTGTCCAGCAGTTGATCGCACCCATCATGAACCGCAATTCTCTGATAAAAAAATAAAATCAGATCAGCCTGGTGCGTTTCCGCAGCTTTACATGTTTTCTCGCAAAGCGTCTTGTCAATCACATCATCACTGTCCACAAACAGCACATATTTTCCGGTAATAAAAGGATATGCCGTGTTTCTCGCAGCCCCCTGCCCTTGATGGGGCTGGTTGACGATAGTGAGACGCGCATCTTTCTGGGCATACTGTTTTAAAATAGCCGGAGACGCATCTGTGGATCCATCGTTGACACAGATAATTTCCAGGTTTGAGTGGGTCTGGTTCAATACGGAATCAAGACAATCCGCCAAATAGGGCCCGGAATTATACACAGGAATAATGATCGATATTTTATGGTCATTTTTGCGCATCCGGGTTTTCACCTCCCCTGCCCTCTCATCACTCTGTGATTCAGGCTGTGATTCAGGATTTTTCGCAGTTTTAACAAGAGCGGGTCAATGACGGGATGAATCTTTATCGAAACAATTGTTTTAAGTGCAGACCAGACACGGGTCGTCAAAACAGGGCATTGCAAAACAAGCCGGAGTTTCCGCCTTTCCCATTGATTGGAAAGGAAATCAAGGTGATATGCCTTCCCATATTTTCTGACCTGATCCTGCAACAGCGGGATTTCATCATCATCTTTTCGCATCACTGCAAACACGACCTGGTCCAGGGCTGCACCCAGCAATCGGCGTTTGGCCAAGGCGGATACTTCTTCTCCGCAAGGTTCCAGCAATCGGACCAATTGCTCCCTGGCACAAAGTTCGCTGGAACGGGCTCTGCCAAAGGTGCGAAGTGCACCTCCCTGCCGAATTCGATAATGATAAAGCGGCCTTGGTGCATAACAGATACTGCTTGTTTTCAGCATGCATTGACCAACATACAGCAGGTCCTCACAGATACTCAGATTTTCATCAAACAAAAGAAGAGCGCCCTCCCCTGCCCTGATCAAAAGAGAACGGGAGAATAATTTGTTCCACAACGCCCCTTCAAACAGATGCTTCTGCTGCAGGCATATCAAGGCTTTTTGCTGGGGGATCATTCCGGACAGCGTTTTATCTGACCGGATTTCCACCCAGCCGCCATCATGATGAATCCAGTGCCCACAAACAGCCATTTCCGCCTGATTCCGGAAGAGGGTCTCCAATAATACGCGATACAAATCCGGTTCTGCCCAGTCATCGCCGTCCATAAAACCGATATAGGCGCCCTTGGCATGGCGCAGGCCCACATTACGCGCAGCACTGACGCCTCTATTTTCCTGATGAATCACCGTGATCCGAGCGTCGCGGGATTGGTAGTGATCGCAAATTCGGCCGCTGGCATCGGTGGATCCGTCGTCAATCAGAAGGATTTGGAGATTCGTGTGGGTTTGGGCCAACACACTATCCATGCAGGACGAAAGATAGGCGTCAACATTATAGACGGGAATGATGATGGTAATCAGGGGCTGATACATCAATGCTGCTATGTTGGGGTCTGTTTGGTTTTGGCGGAAAACTGATCCGCAAGCATCGTCAGCATGGTTTTTCGCTCGTCGGATGTTATTCCCAGGCCATAAATGCATAAAAGGGTAAACACAACACTTGCCGTCAGTTTAACACACACACCCAAAAAGGTCTTTTCCGGAAATGCCCAAAAAATGGCCGCTGATACGGTTCCGGACAGAACCGCAACGCTGATGATCGGCACCATGACCTTCTTGAAAAAGGACAGGAGAGAAAAACGGATCAAACGTTTCACGATCCACAGGCGGACAAAAAACATGAGGGTCGTGACACTGATGGCCACATACATCACCCCATAGGGAGGGAAGCCAAGATACAAAACCAGCACTGAGATAAAAAAGCCAACCCCTAAAATACTTCCGAGAACGAGTTCATACAGCCGGATTTTCCCAGTTGCCCGGGCAACCGTCATCAAGGGAAGGCTCACCGAATGAATGGCGCCGTCAACCAGGGCCAGTTGTGCAAACCATAGGGTATATTCAGGTGGATTTTTCAGCCATAACAAAAGCAGGGTCTGCATTCCCAGAAATAATGGCAGAGAAAAAAGAAACATCAGAAAAAAAGCAATTCTTGCGCCCAGAAACATATACTGGATGGTTTCATCACGCTGCCCGGCAGCATAGCGTTTGATCAGGAAGGGCGACAGTCCGGTATTAAAATGAGTTGAAAAAGTTCTGATAACGCCGGACAGTTGAGCACCGATGGCGCGGGCAGCAACAACAGCCGGGCTAAACATCTGGTTCAATAAAATGGTCACCGCCTGATTCGGAAACACGGCCGTTAGCTCGCCGAAAAGACTCCATCCCGTAAAGCTTGTAATTTCTTTAAAAAGCGTTTTATCCCAATAAAAAAAGAAACCACATTCTTTGTATCGGACATGGCAGGTGGAAACATACCCCACCAGACAAATCGACGCTGCAAAACACAAAAAAAGCCCATACACCGGCAATTTATCAGTTTCGAGGGACTGCAGTAAAAACACGGCTCCCAGCTTCAAAAATGCGTCCACGATGGATAAGGTGGAAAAGATCCCCATGTCTTCATGGGCAATGGTTGCGGAGAGATAGGGTGTAGTTAAAAGGGTGCACAAAAACGAAATAATGGAAAATTGGTATAGCCAAACCGCTGCCTGAAAACGTTCTGGCGATATGGCCAGTTTGCTTCTCACAAACCAGAGGCCCACTGTTTCCAGAAGCAGGAATGCTAAAACGGCAATCAGGAGATAGAGGGTCAAACTCACAGAAAATACGCGCTTTAACGCTTCCAGGTCACCCCTTCCAATTTCAAAGGCAAGAAACCGCTGACTCGCCAGCGCCATTGATGTCCCAAGAAAGGTAAACAGGGAAACCACACCGGAAATAACGCAATAAATCCCGTAGTCATCCTCTCCCAAGGTATTTAACAGAACCCGGACCGTATAAAGGCTGACCAGCAAAACTATAATTTGCCGGGCATAAAGGGCGAGGGTGTTTTTTAAAATGGAATTCACGGCTTTAAAAAAATCGATATCGGTCAAGGTGGATCTTGTATGGGACAAAACAGATTTCGGGCTTGGTGACGCTTATCCGGACAATGAACCTCCAAATCGCGAAAAGTATCTTTCAAAAAAGGCGGCCCGGCCCTATCTTGACAATCACCACATCAAAGTCGACTATAATTGAAACCGCCATACAAAGCTAATGGCTATGCTCGGCAGCCTCCGAGGCCAAAAAAGTCGCGTAATGAACTATCCGCGACAGATAGGAAAGGTCACAGAAAAAATGTATCCAAGAAATAAGATCGATATGGCTGGGAAAGCATTAGCTGTAAAAAATTTTAAATCTGATGATCATCAGATAGACTGCGAAATTGTTTTTGATGAATATCGTAGATCTTTTCTTCAACCCTTAACAAATTCAACAATAGAAATTCAAAATTGGCTTAGAAATTTTAATTGTCAATATTATATTGCCCAAAGATTAAAACGGAAACCTCAAATTTTGCGTAAAATGGGTAGGATTAGTGTTCGTTTGACACAGTTACAGGATATCGGCGGGAATCGGATTATCGTCAATTCTAATAAAGAATTAGAATCATTGAGGATTTTTATTAAAGGCAATCTCTCATCCAACAAAAATTTTAGTATCTATCGTGAAACAGATTATAGAATATTTGGTAGAGATGACACAGGTTATAGATCTCTACATATTATTCTAAACGCATTTGGTAAAAAGATAGAATTGCAATTGCGAAGCAGTGCACAACATTATTGGGCAGAATGTATTGAAAGAACATCAGTTATTTATGGCCATTATCTCAAAGAAAATGATGGCGATCCAAAAGTGATTGAATATTTTAAAGCATTGTCTCATGCATTTTATGAAATTGAATGTGGAAGAGAACCGGCGGCGCAAGAAAAAATCAGTTTAGACAAAAAACGGGATGAAGCTGAAAAAATTATAAAAGCAAAGACAAATAACAATGTGCTTCATAGCTATGTAAATGACAATATTCTACATACATTAGCGACCATTGAATCTAAGAGCTCCAGTTCCAGTTCTATCAATAACTGGATACTAATTTTTGATTGGAATGGTGGGCATTTTGTAAATTGGGAAGCAATCCCGAGGGACCCAAATTTAGCGTATGACGCTTATATTAAAAATGAAAAAGCTTATGCGGAGGAATCAGGATATGAAGTCGTTCTTGTTGGCTCTTCCGATGTGTCGATGATTAGAAAAACTCATAGCCATTATTTTGGTATTGATAAATACGAAAACATATTAGAGAATTTGGATCAATCTGTTCTCGGCTTTTCAGTTCGGCAACCTATTGATTCTGGCTGCCGCAAAATTCTCTATACATTGATGCGGAAAAGATGTTGGGGAAAGCGTGGTATTCGGCTGGATACGCTGAAAAATCATTATTGCAAATCACTTTTTGGAGTTGAGGCCTCTTTAAATACTTTGAAAAATCTTGATTTAGTCATTATGCCAGGAACTAAAGACCCTATTTCTTTAAATATACAAAAAAAAGAAGAAATAAATTCATATTTATAATGTAGTAGTTCGGACTTGATCTGACAATCATCTCCATTTTGATAGTGTTGGTTACGCTTCATCAAAACGGAGGTCCCCTTTCTTTTCAAGAGGACACTGTCAGATCAAATCGAGACTACACATTAAACCTGAAATTGATGATATCCCCATCCGCCACCTTGTAGGTTTTGCCTTCCAGGCGAACCGTTCCTTTTTTGCGGGCTTCAGCATAGGTTCCCGCGTCCATGAGATCCGCGTAGGCCAGAACTTCGGCGCGGATAAATCCTTTTTTGATATCCGAGTGAATCACTTCAGCAGCATCCACGGCATCGGTGGCAAGGGGAATCGTCCAGGCCCGGACCTCATCTTCTCCCACGGTAAAAAAGGAGATCAGTCCCATCATGGCGTAGGATTGCTGAATCACCCGGTCTGTGGCCGGCGTGGTGATATTGAATTCGGATAAAAATTCCTCGGCCTCTTCGGCTGACATCTGGGCCAGTTCTTTTTCCAGCTTGGCGCGAATCACAAGGCCGGTTTCATCTTCGCAGGATTCATCGGCTGAAGCAGACGAAAGCATTGGCGGATGGTCATCCTCATCATCGTTGTTGAACAGGATCAGCATGGGCTTGGCCGACAAAAAGGCAAAGCCGCGAAGCAGTTTGGCAGCGACGATATCCGGAAGCCGGCGCAAAGGGATTTCCTGGTCCAGCGCTTCCTTGCAGCGATTTAAAAGGGTGATTTCCTCGGGAAGCGGCTTTTTCCCCCGGCGTTCATCCAGGGCAAGGCGCTCAAGGCGTTTTTCCACCACCACCAGATCCGAGATAATCAGTTCCTGGTCAATGGCGGCAATATCTTTTTCAGGTGTCGGCGCATCCAGGCCATAGCCTTTAAAATTGCGGATCACATGAATCAGGGCATCACAATCCCGCACCTGAATCCAGTTTCCCGGTTCTTTTTGGGTCCCCTGGGGATCGGCCTTTCCCGGCAGAAAATATTCCACCTGGGCATAGATGGTTTTGCGGGGCTGATACATCTCGCTTAGCCGGTCAATCCGCACATCCGGGACAGTAACGGTTCCGATACGGCTTTCCCGACGATTGCCCTCGCCTGCCACGGTTCGTGAAAGGGCTTCAAAAACAGTGGCTTTGCCACATTGAGAAAGTCCGATAATGCCGAGTCTCATATGTTTTTACTCCTGGTTCAAAAAACAGAAAAAGAGAGAAAAAGTTTAGACAGTGTTGCAGGATCAGAGATTGATCACCATATCGGAAAGTTGCATGGCTGTGACAATATCCAGCATGTTGGTGGTCTCGCCCACTTCTTTGCGATCCAGCAAGTTGAAAAAATCCAGGCAGGTGCCGCACACCAAAATCATTACGCCCGACGCTTCCAGGTCTTTGAGTGCCGCAAGGGTCGGTGCATCCGTGGTGGTGAGCCGGACGCCGCTGTTCACAAATACCAGCCGCCACAATTCGGTTCCCATTTCCTTGAGGGTGGAGATGAAATTTCCCATGAGCTTTGCCCCCAGGGTGTCATCTCCCCTGCCGATCCGATCTGCCGCAACCATGACCATGATTTTTCGAGAACCGGACGCAGCAACTGAAACCGGTGGGGAAGCGGACTGCGGCACAGCGGCTTGGACGCCTTCCCTAAGGGTTCCCACAATGGTGAAAACCGGGCCATCCTGTTGGATATCAGTCTGATATCCCTGACTGCTTAAAAATCGGGATACATTCTGGCGAGCCGGTTCATTGTCCACCGTAACCGCGATTTGACGGGGATGACGGGCTTCCACCAGGGCCCGGGTTTTTAATACCGGCGCCGGACAGTCCAGACCGCGTGCATCAAGGGTTTCCATTTAAACGTCCTTTCCTCGGACATGCCTGTTTGTTTGAATTTGAAAAATTTCGCAGCCCACACCAGCGCCGTCACACCACCTGAATTTTTTCCGAAGGATGGCCTGCCACCTCTCCGATCATGGCGGCAGGGTCCACACCCCCTGCGATCAGATCATCCTGAAGTCTCCTGGCGTCTTCCGGAGAAACCGCAATGCAGAGTCCGCCTGAGGTCTGGGGATCGTAGAGAATATCCTGAATGGAAAGATCCACAGACGCGTCCATGTCCACCATGGACGCCCGAAAATCACGATTCCGATATGCGCCGCCCGGCACCATGCCCATGGCTGCCAGCGCCTTTGCCCCATCCAGAAGCGGGACATTTTCAGCATAAAGCCGTATTCCCAATCCGGTGCCCTGAATCATTTCCGCCAGATGACCGATGAGGCCAAAACCCGTGATGTCCGTGCAGGCATGAACCGGGTAAGGGGCCATGATTTCGGCTGCCTTGCGGTTCAGCGTGGCCATGACGTCAGCGACCGTGCGGATCAGATCATCAGATGCCAGATGCCCTTTGATGGCGGTATTGATGATGCCGGTTCCCAGGGGTTTGGTCAGAATGAGCCGGTCGCCTTCCTTTAAGCCCTGTTTGGTACGGATTTTTTTGGGATGAACAAAACCGGTCACCGACAGCCCGTATTTGAATTCGTCATCTTCCACACTGTGGCCGCCGATCAGCACCGCACCGGCTTCCCGGACTTTGTCAATTCCGCCTTGGATCACCGTCCGAAGAATGGAAAGGTCCATTTTCTTGGCCGGAAACGCCACCAGATTCATCGTGGTTTTCGGCACGCCGCCCATGGCATAGACATCGCTTAAGGCATTGGCCGCGGCGATTTGGCCGAACAGATAAGGGTCGTCCACCACAGGCGTAAAAAAATCCACCGTCTGGATCAGGGCCAGATCATCTGAAATTTTATAAACGCCGGCGTCATCAGCCTGGGAAAGTCCCACCAGCACATTGGCGTCAGTGGGAAAGTCCAGCCCGCATAATGCAGTGTCCAGGTCCCCTGGAGACAATTTTGACGCTCAACCCGCGCCCTTGACGGTTTCCGTCAGGCGAAGCGGCGGAAAAGATGCTTGTTTTTCGGTCATTGTGTTTCTGTGATGGGTTAAAAGATTATTGGGATCATGCGTGAACGTATCGTCTTTAGCCCTTTTTCCGGACGCGGTCAAACGCCTCCCGCGCTTCGGTGGTCAGTACTTCCGGGAAGTGTGCATATCGGGGAGAAAAGTGAAACAAATGGTAGCGCCCGGCCCTGCTGAGACCTGCTATCTCTCCGGCCTGGCGGGCGGTGAGATGATTTTTGTGCCGGGCCAGATCCCCATCCGCATGGGAAAACACCGCTTCGATAAAAAGATCGTCCGCATCCTTTGCCAGATGGATAATTTTTTCCATGTTTTCCGGTGTTCCGGCCGTATCGGTCACATAGGCCAGACTTTTTCCCGGCACAATGCGGATAGTGGCCGCCGCCAGATCGCCCAGCCGGAACAGGCGGGGGGCTGTGTGTTGATGTCCGGGAACAACAATTTCCGTTTCCGGCGGCGCATTCTGGTGAACCAGGGATTTCAGCCGGCTGAGCCACGGACCGGGAACAAGGCCCAAGGCTTCCAGCGCGGCCGTGTGAATGTGGAGGTGGCGATGCTCGTGCAAAGAAAAGGCCAGCACCGGGATGCCGTGGTCCAGGTGAACCGCCCGGACGACAACTTCGCCTGTATCCGCCACCACACCGTCAAAGGGCGCATCACAGCGGATTTCATCGGGCTGAAAGCCATTCCAGGAAGGATATCGGCATGAGCGGATTTCCTGGGGATGCACCTCCATGACGTGGAGAACCAGGCTGTGGGTTTCTTTTTTGACCAGATTCCAGCAATACCCGGAAAGTTTTCCGGCCACATGGCCCAGAAATCCGGGCGGCCCCACCATAACGAGCTTTTTTTCCCGCCCCAGCATCAGCCGCAGCACATGGTCAAATCCAAAAAAATGGTCCATGTGGGTGTGGCTGACAAAAATATGGGTGATTTTGAGGATATCGCGCGGAGAAAGGGCAAATAGGCTTCCCAGGTCGAACAACACGGCCCGATTTTGGTGGCGGAACTGAACAAACAGGGCGGAATCGTCAAATGGACCGTTGACCATCCGGGGAAGGAAAACAGTGCCCATGGTCGGTTTATTCTAACAATTTGGAAACCTGCCTGTGGATGCACGAATAGATGTCGGTATCAGAACCGAAAATATCCACCACGGATTTGTGGTTGATCAGCTTTTCAATGACAAAGGCGGTCAGATAAAGGCTGATGATGTTGGGATGCTGAACCAGGTTCCGGTAAGGGGCGACCTGATAATCAATATCAAACTCGTCGGCGTGGGAAAGGGTCTCCAGACTATTTAAAATCTGTTCCTCAAGGGCATTTTTGCTGGTGGTTTCCACCAGATGCGCTTCCACCAGTTTCATGGCAATGGGGCCTGCAAAACGTGCAGGATCTTCCCTTACTGTGCTGATGGCAATCCGACGGGCCTGTTCTTTTCCGGATTCGATCCTGGACAGGATGCTGGATTCACGGTTGCTGGGTCTGAAAACTTTTCCCATAAAACTCCTCTGATACAATAAAAAGAACAACACGTTGTCAGTTGAACTTCTTATAAAAAAGATGGTTGCGGCAATGCAAGAAAAAAGAGGGGGTTGGGATTTAAAAACCGATAAATTTGGCACCGGACAGCTTCAAAAATCAATGCGCTCCGCAGGAAACCCCTTTGGCGGCTTTCCGGGATAAGCCTTGACGCCCATACGGAAAGTCGGCTATCCGTCGTTTCAGCGTAAAAACACATTTTTCCTGAATCCATACGGGTTTGCATCAGAAAAGGAAATGTGTTTCACAAAAATGGAATAACCATGAACACCTCTGTTTTTCAGTATCAGGTAGACCGGCCCCGGATCAGTTTTGTAAAATTTATCCTTGAAGCTTATGACAATATGGCGGTGGTCTCCACGCTGATGACGGATTCCGAATCCGGGAAAGCCCTTATCCGGGTTGCCGTGGCGCCGGGATGTGAGGCCCTGATCAAAGAAATTTTAAATGACCTTGGAGCGGTTTATTTGACGGCGGACATCAAAAGCTCCATTTTGCCGCCAGACAGCCATACAAACGACACCCTGACAGATCTCCCATGCCCCTGAAACAACTTTATACCACAACCATTGGCTGCCAGATGAATGTCTATGATGCCCGGCAGATGGCCGGTGTGCTGGCGCCTTTGGGATATGCCAAGACCGATGCCATTGAAACCGCTGACCTCATTGTGGTGAACACCTGTACCATCCGGGAAAAGGCTGAACAGAAAGCTTTCAGTTTTCTGGGACGTCTGGCAAAATACAAAGAAGCCAATCCCAACCTGATTGTGGCGGTGGGCGGATGTGTGGCCCAACAGGAGGGAAAGGCGATTTTAAAGCGCGTCTCCCATGTGGACCTGGTTTTCGGCACCCATGCGATTTTCCGTCTGCCGGAACTGATTCGTAAAATCGAAGAGACCCGATGCCGCCTGGTGGATGTCCGGTTGTCGGACACCCTTGAACAGGATCCACTGATTTCCGCTCCGGTTGCGGAAGGCGAAATTTCAACCTTTGTCACCATCATGCGCGGATGCGACAATTATTGCACCTACTGCGTGGTTCCCCATGTGCGGGGACGAGAGGCCAGCCGGCATCCGGACCGGATTCTTGAAGAAATTCGGATACAGGTGGATAACGGCATCCGCGAGGTCACGCTTCTGGGGCAGAATGTGAACAGCTACGGCAACAAGGAAGGGCTGTGCAGTTTTGTTCAGCTTCTGGAACAGATCAATGATATCCCAAACCTTGAGCGGATCCGGTTTACCACGTCCCATCCCAAAGACCTGTCGCCGGAGCTGATCAAGGCCTTTGGCCGATTGGAAAAGCTGTGTCACCATATTCACCTGCCGGTCCAGTCCGGGGATGATGTGATTTTAAAGCGCATGAACCGGCGGTACACCCGGTCCCTGTACCTTGAAAAAATTGAAAAACTCCGGGAATCCTGTCCGGATATCGGCATTACATCAGATTTTATCGTGGGATTTCCAGGTGAAACCCATGAACAATTTGAAGCCACCTGCACCCTGATTGAAACAGTGCGCTACGATGGCCTGTTTGCCTTTATGTATTCGGATCGTCCCGGCGCACCGGCAGCCGCGTTTTCGGACAAAATTTCAGAATCAGTAAAAAAATTGCGCCTTCAAACCCTCCTGGACCTTCAGGCGGACATTACCGCCCAAAAGTACCAGGCCATGGTGGGGCAGTGTCATCCGGTTCTGGTGGAGGGAACCAGTCGCTTTCTGGAGACGGACACTACCCCTGGTGTGAAGGTTGATGACGCCTGCGATCTTGTCCAGTGGACCGGCCGGACCTCCGCCAACCATATTGTGCACTTTCCGGAAAAGGCGGCTGAGGCGGGAAAAAGTCCCTTGACCGGAACCCTTGCCACCATCCGCATAGGGGGCGTTCATGCCCATTCCCTGTGGGGCCGAAGGGTTAGCAACAATGAAGTGCGTTAGACAGTGTGTTCTTGAGTTTGTAACAGTTTGAAATCATTGAGTATCAAAAAACCACAAGATCTTGTTGGATGTAATCAATTCAAATCGTTATATTTCTTAAGGTGACACGACAGAGTGGATGTTCCGCCAGAAAAAGGAGAAAAGACCATTGCGGCATAAAGTGATCATTGCGGGGATGGCCATGGATTCGGACTCCAACACACCCATTATCCTGCTGAAAACCGAGGACGGAGACCAGACGATTCCCATCTGGATCGGACTTTTGGAAGCCACTGCCATTGCCTCGGCACTTCAGGCCATTTCGTTTGACCGTCCCATGACCCATGATCTGTTCCGAAATTTCCTCCAGCAGATGGACGTCCGGGTGGATCGGGTGGATATCTGTGATTTGCGGGAAAACACCTTTTATGCGGAAATCCATCTGGTGAAAAAGGACGGCGTCTTTACCATGGATGCACGTCCCAGCGACGCCATTGCCCTGGCGCTCCGGTTTGACGCCCCCATCTTTGTGGATGACAGGGTGATGGCGCAAGCCGGTCCGGGAAAAACAGACGGACAGATCGTGGATGACAGTGAAGAAGGAAAAAAGTGGGCGGAATACCTTGAGAGTTTGGATCCAGAGGATTTTGGGAAGTACACGATCTGACCTGGATGGTATTGTCTCGGGTTTGTAACAGTTTAAAATCATTGAGTATCGGCAAAACCACAAGATCTTATTTTATATAATAAATTCAAATTGTTACACCTATTAAGGTGACACGATCTAAAGTTTTTTGTTCAGCCCGGTCCTTTTTTCCTGTTCTCCGGTTTTTCGCACCCCAAGCGTTTTCCCTGATTCCGCTTTTTACCTGAAAAAGGCCTCCGGATTCAGGCAGCATGGACAAAAGGCCGTCGGCATCGTTGACGGCCGTAAGTTGTTTGCCGCGTTCAAAGACCCAGTCTTCGGCATGATGAACCACTGTATGTTCCTTCCGGATCCGATGCACGACCGCCTCGGCCAGGTTTCCCGCCGCCACCTTCAACGTGTTCGTTGCTGTTTTTATGCAAATCACGACATCCGGAAAATTTCCGCCGCCTGTCGGTCCAGACGCTTAGCAGATATGGGGCCGTTTGTGCCCACCTCCTGGGCAAAAAGTGAAATCCGGTACTCTTCGATCATCCAGAAGAAATCTTCCACAGCCGCCCGTTTTTCTGCTGAGGTTTGGCTGTCCAGGGATTCCAGCATCTTGTTGAAATGCGCCAGATAGGGGTCAAGGAGCGCCTGGCGGGCCCGGTCTTTTTCAAAGTCCAGAAGTCCCCGCTCAATCCGGAGACCGGCTGCCCGAAGATACCGGATCATGCTTTGCAGCCGGTCAAGGTTGTAAAGCTGGATCGCCGTCTCCGGTACCAGACGTAAAAGATCCTGTTTGCGGGCCTCCACAAAATCCCGGATTACGGGTGCGGCCATATGCCGCTGCGCAATTTCCGTCAGCTTGTGCAGCACCCCATGGCGGGCTTCAATCAGGGCGATTGCCGCCTCCCGCAAATCCTGCCCCTGTCGGTGGATGGGATCTTTTTCAAAGACAGCGGCCTGGGCTTCAAACTCAGCAGCAGAAAGAATGTTCAGGAAAAAGTGCGTTTGAATCACCCGCTCCCCAAGCTGGGCCTCAACCGCTGCCAACCCGCCGAAATAAGCGACCTGGCGTTTGAGCAAGGGCGGCAGTTTGAGATTTTTTTTAAGATGTCGGATATCATCGGCAAACCGCCGGGAAAAAAGCGTTGCCACGCCCCGGAAATGGGCGGCATCTGCTGTTTTTTCGTCCGTATACAATTGAATATCAACTGCATCACCGTTTGGTGTCAACCGGGGGAACAGCCGCCACAGGCGTTTTTTCCGATCCTTCACCTCCAGCGCTTTGGGAAGATCACCAAAATTCCATTCCACAAGGCCCGAGCGTTCCCACTTGGACCGAAGGGCCCGAAATCCCGGCGGAAGCCCGGTGGCCTCGGCTTGGTGGTCCAAGAGCGCCGCATCCCGGCCGCTGGCCACAATGTTTCCCTTGGCATCTGTAATGGAGAGCCGGATGCGAAGATGATCCGGGAGATCATTCACAGGCCAGGCATCGGCCGGGATATGGATGCCGCGGTGTTCGAACAGAAAACGGCTCATCGCAGTGGTGAGGCTTTCTTTTCCCTGCGGCATTTCCCGCACCAAAAGATCCACGGTCTCGGCCACCGGCACCAGTTGAACCCGGTACGCTTTGGGCAGCCCCCGGATCAGGGCCGTCATTTTTTCCGGCAAAAGTCCCGGAACCAGCCAGTCCAGCTGCTCCTTTGGAACATCACCTGTGCTTTCCGCAGGCAGGGTCACGGTCACCCCGTCAGCTTCTGTGCCAGGATCAAACACATAATCAAAAGGCAATACCCGGTGGCCCAGATCCAGGTTTTGCGGGAACTGGGCTAAGAGCTCAGGTTTCGGCAGATAACAGGTCACGGCGTCCACTGTCAGTCGCAGAAAATCATCCCCGCCTTTTTTGCGGATCACATGCTTTAATGCCCGCATGGTGGTGATGCCGGGAAGCCGCTCTTTGTAAAAGGCGACGCGTACCTCGTCATCCACCCGGATATCCCGTCTCCGGATCCGGTCTTCCATGTTCTGGATTTCATCCATGAGCGCGGCATTGTGGCGCATGAATGCCAACGGCTGTTTCACATCCATCTCAATCAGGGCCGCCCGGATAAAAATTTCATTTGCCGCATCCGGATCAATACGGGCATAGGCCCGCTGCCGGTTCTGGACAATGGGAAGTCCGAACAAAGAAACCTGTTCACGGGCCACCACTTCTCCCCGGCTGCGGGACCAGTGGGGATCCGAAAAGGTGTGGCGGCACAGATCTCCGGCCAGGGGCTCCAGCCACGCCACATCAATCACAGCAGCCTGCCGGGCGTACAGACGCGACGTTTCCACCATTTCCGCGGCCACAATCCAGGCGCCGGGATGCTGAAAAAGGCCGGAACCGGGAAACAGCATAACGTCCCGGTCCCGCGTGGCCCGGTAAAACATCTTTTCTTTCTGCATGGCGATATTGGACAGAAAACCAGTCAGAATGGACCGGTGAATGGCCGCATACAGGGGATGAAATCCAGCGTCAGCGGTTTTGTCGGAAATCCTGTTTTCGGAAACCTTGGGATCTTTTTTCCCATCTGCCGGTACAATGCCCTGCTCCCGCAGGATGGCGCAAATCTGGGTGTGGATATCCCGCCACTCCCGAATCCGCCGGAAAGAAAGATAATGTTGTTTGCAGAATTTTTTCAGGGCGCCCATGGATCGTGGGGCATCGGGTCCGGTGTGAAGGGCCTGCCAGATGTTAAGGGTGGTGACAAAATCTGAAAGCGGATCCACAAAGCGCCGGTGGGCCTGGTCTGCCTTGGCTTCCTGATCCAGTGGCCGCTCCCGCACATCCTGGATGGAAAGGGCTGCGGCAATGACCATCATCTCGGCCAGACAGTTTTCCTCACGGGCCTGAATCAGCATTCGGGAAAGGCGCGGGTCAATGGGCATTCGCGCCATGATTCGGCCGTGTTCTGTGAGCTGCCAGGCCATCGCGCCCGCACTCTGCCCGCTTCCCCGATGAATGGCCCCCAATTCTGTCAAAAGATTGAACCCGTCACGGATGCTTTTTTCCGCCGGCCGGTCAATAAAGGGAAAATCCGCCACATCCCCCAGCTTCAGGGCAATCATACGGAGAATGACATCGGCCAGATTGGCCCGGAGAATTTCCGGCAGGGTAAAGAGCGGGCGGTTCAGGTAGTTTTCTTCGGTGTACAATCGCACGCATATACCGTTTTGGACTCTGCCGCAGCGGCCCTTGCGCTGGTCCGCGCTGCTGCGGGAAACCGGCACCACGGGAAGGCGCGTGGTGCCGGAACGGGGCACATACTGGGAAATCCGGGCAAGGCCCGTGTCCACCACATACCGGATGCCGGGAATGGTGATGGAGGTTTCCGCCACATTGGTGGCCACAATGATTTTCCGAAGACCTGTCGGGGTAAACACCCGGCTCTGCTCACCCTGGCCCAGCCGGGCAAAAAGGGGAAGCACCCAGGTTTTGGGATATCCGCGGCCTCCCAGGATTTCACAGGTTTCCCGGATATCCTGTTCTGTGGGCATGAAAACCAGCATATCCCCCGGACCTTCCCGCACCAGATCGTCAACCGCCCGTACGGCCAGTTCCACTGGCGTGCGCTCTTCTTTTTCTTCTCCATCTGATTCTGTCTCTGGTGAGAGGTAGCGGGTTTCCACCGGAAACAACCTGCCCGACACCTCAATGATGGGCGCGTTGTCAAAGGCTTGGGAAAATTTTTCCGTGTCAATGGTGGCGGAGGTGATGATCAGTTTGAGGCCGCGGCGGCGCTGGACCAGGTGTTTTAAAATTCCCAGTACAAAGTCGATATTCAGGCTGCGTTCGTGGGCTTCGTCCACAATGATGGTGTCATAGGCATTCAGCCAGGGATCGCCCTGGGTTTCAGCCAGCAAAATACCGTCGGTCACCACCTTGATATAGGCATCCGGGGAGGTGTGGTCCTGGAACCGGATTTTGTAACCTACAGAATGGCCCGGTGTTTCTCCTAATTCTTCGGCAATGCGGGCGGCCACGGTGGTGGCGGCAATGCGGCGAGGCTGGGTGCAGACAATCTGGCCGTCGATGCCCCGTCCGGCCTCAAGGCAAAATTTGGGAATCTGGGTGGTTTTACCAGATCCGGTTTCACCGGAAATAATGGTCACCGGATGCTTTCGGATGGCGTCAATAATAGCGGTTTTGGCCGCTGTAATGGGAAGATGGGTAAGATCGGAAAATTTGGGTCTTAAAGAAATCCGCTTCCGCCGCTTCGCTGTTGCTGTCTGAACCTGGACTGCCAGCTCTGCCAGTTCCTTGAAAAACCGGTCTTCGGGCCATTTTTTGCGGTTTCGCGAGAGCCGGTCCAGCCGGCGGCCCAGCATCACCCGGTCCAGATGGCAGGCCCGGGTCAATTGTTTTCTGATCAGGTCAGTGGAAAGAGGTCTGTTGGACATGGAAATTCGTATTCAGGGTGGAAAGTTC
>JAJDJS010000021.1 GCA_030267325.1 Desulfosarcina sp. OttesenSCG-928-A07
CGGATCTATAGCATCGACAATTTTCAGAATTTGAACACTCTGGATCACTTCACTCGTATCCAGAATGATGTTATATGTATTCGAGACCTCTCCCTCATAGCCGACGCCTTGCACAACAGCTTTATAGGTGTAGGCATCATCACTTGACAGGATATCCATGAAGGTCCAGGTCAAACCACTCACCGAGGCTGTACCGATCTCCATGTCGTTACGGTAAATCACCACAGACTCGCCGGCAGCAAGCGCTGTGCTGATCGTCCCTTCAAGGATCGGCGTCATATCGTCGGTTGTGCCGCCCAGACCGATATCACCTGTTGCAGGATTCACGTCATCTAGTATGGCTGTAATTTCTACTGTTGCAGGTGTCAGCACCACGCTGGTATCCAGGATAATGGCATAGGCTGATGAAGGCGTACCAAGCTTTCCGGCGGCGTCTTTCACACAGGCTGTATAAGAATAGCTGCCGTCACTTGCGAGATTGTCCGTGAAGCGCCAGGTCTGGCCGCTGACGCTTGCCGTACCCACTTCTGTGCCGTCGCGGTAAATCACCACAGATTCGCCGCTGACCAGCGCTCTGCTCAGGGTCCCTGCCAGTTCGGGACTCGCGTCATCGGTTGTGCCGCCCTTGCCGATATTTCCTGTATCAGAACCCACATTGTCCGTGATGGTCTGAAGCGTTACGGTTGCTGCAGGTGTCGGCGTCGGAACCACACTCGTACTCAAGACAATGGAATAGGCCGAAGAGGGCGTACCAAGGGTGCCGCTGCTGTCTTTCACGAAAGCTGTATAAGAATAGCTGCCGTCACTTGCGAGATTGTCCGTGAAGCGCCAGGTCTGGCCGCTGACGCTTGCCGTACCCACTTCTGTGCCGTCACGGTAAATCACCACAACATCGGTCGCGCCAAGGCTGCCGGTGATCGTTCCTTCAAGCGTCGGGGTTGCATCATCCGTGTTTCCGCCACTGGTGATCCGGCCTGTGGCAGTCCCATAATTATCCATAATGGCGCCAATTGTTACGGTCTGTGACAGTGCATCCGTCAGCAGCGTCAGTTCATAGGCGTCCGAAGGTGCACTTTGGTTGCCCGCAGCATCCACCAGACGCACCGTGTAGAGGTACCGGCCGCCGCCTGCTTCTCCGAGACTGAGGTCCGTAAAGGTCCAATCCACACCGTTGGCGTCAATCGTGGCTGTTCCAATCACCTCGCCATTACGCAGCACTTCCAGATATTCACCGGTATTTAGCGAACCGCTCTGTAAGGTGCCCTCAATCGTCGGCGTTGTATCTGTCGTATAACCGCCGCTGGCAACCGGCACATCCTCACCGCTGATGGTTGTGATGGTTGTTACACCAGAGGCTGGATTCGTTGTATCCAGTTCAATGACGTAAGCATTGGATATGCTGGTGGAAAGGCCTGTGGTGGCGTTCTCGGCCTGCGCCGTATAGGTATACACGCCATCTTGGGACAAACCAGGATCCGTGAAGGTCCATGTCAGGGCCTCAGCGTCTATCGCTGCCGTGCCCACCCGTTCATTAACGCCGGTTGACGCGTTCAGGCGATAAACAGCAAGTACTTCATTACCGCCCAAACTCTCACTGAGCGTACCATTCAAGGTCGGCGTTGGATCATTGGTTGCACCGCCCGACTGGACAATATGAATATCCGGAGCCACATCATCATCCACAGTTTCAATGGCAACCTTTTGTTGTGAAGGGGGTGTGTGCCTTCTGCTGCTGCCGCCGGAATCAGACTCATGGGCAATGGCCAATCCCACCCCCAGCGCACCCAATCCCCCAATAATCCATGGAAGGAGGACGCTTGCTGAATAAATATCGATATTTAAAACAAAACTTGCGGAAAAATCGCTTTCCATGCCTTCCGCATTGACAATGCGGGCCATATAGGAGTGATGGCCGTTGCTTGTTCTCGGGACATGAAAATACCAGTTTCCCTGGCCATCCACTTGGGCATAGCCCAAAAACTCGCCGTCCCCATAGATCCGGATCTGATCCCCAGGCTGAAGCCCTTTGACCAGACCGTTCAACCGGGGCGCAGGATCATCTGTCGTCGTGCCGGGTGGAAAATCGCCCTGTTTGCCTCCCACATCATCCGTGTAACTCTGGATCTCAATAGCATAGCCGTCCCAGGTATCTTTCGGAGGAGACGCCAGGGTTTCCTCGGCCGGCGGCAACGCGTCTGCCCAGGACGTATCTCCCTCATAGGGATCGTACCCCGTCATGACCGTGGAATTGCCGTCTTGCGCAAAATTCACCTGCCATATGGAACCGTCACTTTCCTTGAACAGGAGAACCTTTTCCGCGCCTCCGGCAAAAAAGCCGTCAAGGTGAATTGAGCTTCCATTGGTCAAATGAATGACCAAATCGTTCCCAACTCTGGACATCTCGGTCACCTGGGATCGGTTGAGCTGATACACCATTCCCAGAACATCGGATTTTCCAGAAGAAGTAGTAACAATTCCTTGATTCGACATGATTATCACCTCTGAATTATTTTTTTATCAATAAACCTATAAAGTTAAATGAAGTCGTGGATAAGACAAATATCAGGCTTCGTATGGGCCAATCCTGATGCCGGAAATGAACAGAAAAACTTCAGCCCTCGCTTTCCTTCATGTTTTATACTCAGAAACGTCATTAAATTTATTTTTTAAGACAGGGCACGATGAATCACGCCCCTACTTTTCAACAGCTGAAAACAGCAACGTATTGGCGGTGCGCAGTATACAATGATCGACACCCGGACCATTGATTCAACTTTCGGGAATAAAAAAAGAGAAGAAATATCCCATTATTCTGATTTAATTAGAAAATAGAGCGAAATACACTTTCTGTGATTGATCGTGAGTTTTCAAACTTCATCAATAAATACAAAAAACGGGCAGGGGGATATATTACCCGCATCGTCCCAACATCGCAAGCACAAGTTAAAGTCCAAGCGAAAAAATCTGAAACCATTTTGATTTTTCAAGAAAATCTGGCGCATCCGTTGTGTGACACAAACGCTTCTTGGACTGGATACCTGGGCTGCACTCAGGTGAAAGCATAACCCTGAAAGCAAATCTCTGATCATTGTGGGATGGGAATTTGGTGGTTGGTCCTTGCCTTTTTGAAAAATTAAATCATCAAACAGCCTTCTACAATATTGATTTTGTTTATGATATGAATGGAGTTCATAGATAGGGTTTCTATTTTGTCTTGTTTTTCCAGGCCAATGCGCGTAACAGTCGACTTCTAACGATTTCAATGAAATACGGCAAATCAAGGCGTAGGCGGTTCATCATTTTTTCTTTTCCGAATTTTCGGAAAATAGTTTTTACTTGGCTGTATAGCATAACTAACGCGTAAACAATGGAAAATGTGACAAAAAGTCCAAGGAGAACCTCGTGATCCTTCAAATACCGTGCGCTATTTTTATCTCCACGGTACTCTTCTTCTGTTTCTTGGCGCCAGGATGGAGCTGGCGCAATGCGGCGGCGTTGGTCGGGCAAACAGTAAATTTCCGCAATCAGGCAGTCCAACATGACAACCGCTGAGACAGCAACACGAATCAGGCGACAACAATGAAACCTGGAACTGAAATAAGACAGGCGGAAGGACAACCGCTGCTGTTCGTACAGGGCGATTGGACCGCCCGTCATGTTGACGAACTTGGGTTTCTTTGCGCAGACCTATTCAAAAGTTCCAAACTGGTGCTTGTAAAGGGCCTGGATCTGCGTGAAATTGGCGCCCTGGATACAACAGGGGCCTTTCTTATTAACAAGCTGCGAACCGCACGCAGGACCGGAACCGGGGTATCACGCCCCGATTTCTTGCCACTGTACAATGCAAACCCAGAACAAACCGCCCTGGTGGAGCTTGTTACAGATCCGGGTGATTCCGGAACAAAGGCCGAAAATCAGCGGCGTTCAGGTCACAGCACCTTGCTTGAACTGCCCCTTGTGCCTGTCACCCGGCTCGGTGAAGCGGTGTGCGGCTTGGGTTCGGCTGCCCAGGAGCGGGTAACCTTTTTGGGAGAGTTCATGGTTGCCATGGGGCGCAACCTGATCCGCCCCATGGACTTCCGGCTCACTTCCATGGTGTACCACATGGAACAGGCCGGTGTGAACGCTATCCCCATTGTCTGCCTGCTGGCCTTTCTGATCGGAACGGTGCTGGCCTACATGACTGCCGGTCAACTGGCCAGCTTTGGAGCGGAAATTTTTGTGGTCAAACTCCTGGAAGTCGGCGTGATGCGCGAAATGGGGGTGCTCATTACCGCTATTCTGGTGGCCGGCCGCTCCGGGTCTTCTTATACAGCGCAAATCGGCTCCATGCTCGCGAATCAGGAAGTGGACGCCATGCGTTCAATGGGGATTGACCCCATGACAACCTTGGTCATCCCCCGGGTGCTGGCCCTTATCATGATGCTCCCCGCACTCGTGCTGCTGGCCGATCTGGCGGGCATGCTGGGAGGTCTTTGCGCAGTTTGGCTCTCTTTGAATATAACCCCGCAGATTTTTATGGAAACCCTGCGCCAAGGCATCAATTTCGACAATGTTCTGGCCGGGCTGATCAAAGCACCGTTCTTTGCGCTGGTTATCGGCGGCATTGGGTGCTTTACCGGGTTTAAGGCCGGTTCCAGTGCAGATTCAGTGGGGCGCATGACGACCAAGGCGGTGGTGGAATCCATTTTTCTGGTCATTACCCTGGATGCGGTGTTTGCGGTCTTTTTCAGCAAGATAGGATTTTGACGGGATGGACATGAATCCGGATATCGCCGTCTCCCTCAGGGGAATCACAAACCGCTTCGGCAGTCAATCTGTGCACGAAAATCTGGATTTGGATATCCGCAAAGGCGAAATTCTCGGGCTTATCGGGGGATCGGGCACCGGAAAATCCGTGTTGCTGCGCACCATCATCGGTTTGCAAAGACAAAGCGCGGGCAGTGTCCGGGTGATGGGCATCAACCTGGACAAGAGCGAGGCAAACTGGGAAGCAGCCCGGAAAATCTGGGGTGTGCTGTTCCAGGACGGCGCGTTGTTCTCATCCCTGACGGTTTTGGAAAACATACAGGCGCCGATGCGTTTTTACACCAACACGCCGCAACAGCTCATGGATGAACTGGCTGCCCTGAAGCTGCGTCTTGTTGGACTGCCGCCCGAGGCAGGCGCCAAGTACCCAAACGAGCTTTCCGGCGGCATGCGTAAGCGGGCGGGTTTGGCAAGAGCCCTGTCCATGGATCCGACACTTCTGTTTCTTGACGAACCCACCGCCGGGCTGGACCCCATTTCCGCAGCAGGCTTTGACCAGCTGCTCAAAACACTCAGCCGGGCCATGGGGCTGACCGTACTCATGGTCACCCATGACATCGACAGCCTGTATGCAGTGTGCGATCGTGTCGCCGTGCTGGGCAACAAGAAAATTCTGGCTGTGGACACCATCGAAAACCTGCGCCGGATCAACAACGATTGGTTGAAAGAATATTTTGGCGGTCCGCGCGGCCGGGCTGCTGCCGCAGGACTGGAAAAATCCGGACCCGGGCCGGAACAACATTAAAACAATTGGAACCTTATGGAAACTAAAGCCAGATTCTTGCTGGTCGGAACGTGTACCCTTTTGGCGGTAATGCTGTTTGCCGGTTTTTTTATTTTCAGCAGCTCCAAAGATGCTCAGATATCCCTGTACGCGGTTTATTTTGGGGACGGGGTCAGCGGGCTGTCCATCGGCAACAGCGTGTTGTTCAATGGCGTGCAGGTGGGCACGGTTAAAGAAATTGCTTTGTCTGAAAAAGATCAATCCCAGGTGCGCGTGGTGCTGGAAATTTCTTCTGCAGTCATTATCCGCCAGGACTGCAAAGCCACGCTCAAGGTCCAGGGCATTACCGGCATGAATGCCATTTACATCACCGGTGGGTCCGCAGCCAGTCCACCGCTGGATTTATCTTCTGACAGCAGGGGTGACAGGGGGGATCCCTTGCCTATCATTCCCACCGGAAAATCTGCTCTGGAAGACGTTGCCAGCAGCATTCCTGAAATGATCACATCAGCGACCCGTCTGATGAATCGTGCAAGTGAGCTGTTTACGCCGGAAAATGCGGAAAACTTGAGCCTGATCATGGAGTCCATTGCCAAGATCAGTACCGATCTGGAAGAAGAAGGACGCCCCATTCTGGCAAATCTGAAGGCATCAAGTGAACACCTGAACAGGTTGTTGGCCGATGCCGACCAAGTGATGGGCAAAGATGTACGAACAACGCTTCTTTCCATACAAGGTTCTTTTGACCAGTTGAATCAACTGATCGCCAAGATGGAACCCGAATTGTTCCGGATTTCCGGAAGCGGTGCAGGAAGCCTGAGCCAACTCCTGAACGACACGCGCAACCTGGTACGCAACCTGGACAAAATGGTGCGCGATCTTAATGCCAACCCCCGTAATTTTATTTTCGGTCCAGGCATACCCGAGTATCAACCCAATTTAAGGTAGGTTATCTTGCGTTCAGAATCGTTTGGCATGAACCCAATATGGATAAATTGATAATAAACGCAATTTGTTATTTACAAACAAACCCGATCTTTCGGTAAAAATCTAAGGTAACAGGATGGCTATCAAATTATCTCGCGTGTTTTTAGTGCTGACCTTTTTTCTGTCCGGATGCTCCATCATCAAACCCCCTGAGCCGCTGGATATGATGACCTTGCGCACCCAACAAGAAGGTATGTTTCAATGCGGTTCTCCAACACCCCTTCAGGTGGTTGTGGGAATGCCGGATGCTTCAGGCGGCCTGCGCTCCGACCGAATTGCAATCCTGTTTGATGAACGTGAAATTCGCTACCTGGCTGGCGCCAGATGGGAAGCACCGGCTCCGGTCTTGATCCAGCGTCATTTGGTCTACTATCTGAATGCAACCCATTGTTTTAAAGGCGTTGGGACAGAAGGCGCGGGTTTGGCCAGCCGGTATCGTCTGACGACCGACATGCAGCGCTTCCATTTATGCTACTACAGCGAAGATTCGGTTCCCTACGCTGAAATTTTGCTGCGGGTCAGTATTTTGGATGCTGAGAAAGGCCAGATTCTGGAATCCAAAATAATAACATTCAAGAAAAAAAGTGCGGGTACAAATCAAAGTGAGCTCATGGATGCGCTGGATAATGTGGTTTCCCTGGCCATGCAGGATGCTTCCCGCTGGGCAGCTACGGTACTGCGGGCACAATAAAAACATAATCGCCAGTTGTTTGGATTTGTTCAGGGAAACGCAGCGCATTCTTTATGGGGCGCAAACCCTTCCCAAAAGGCGTCCCACTGACACTGAAAAAGCACCTTGTTGGTTTTTGAAATTTTCTTTCCATCAGGACAACTGGAATGATGAAACCGTTTTGAGCGCCGGTTTCCCACATAAGCGCCAGGAGATTTTTCATCTTGGCCAAAAGATCGCCAGATCCCCTCCCCTTTTGTCATGGCCTGGTGCTGGGCATCAAGAAGCAGTTGTGCATGAAGGGTATTGGGAGGAATAAACAAGCACCAGGCATTGCCGCTTCTGATCATTTCCAGATTCACAAAAACACCGTCACTTCGATACACATACGCCAGCGTCCGGCCATAATGGTCTTTTTGCTGTTGATCCAGCACCAGCTCCAGCGGATATGCATCAACCAGGGTCTGGTTGACGGTCCGGGCAGTGTTGGCAAGGGGCGTATTTTGTGTATGTTGATGATCGATTTCCGGCGCATCCACACCAATATACCGAACATGGCGGCCATCCTGGAGGATAAGGGTGTCGCCATCCACCACCCATTTGACATGGACCGGAACTTCCGCCGCAAAACCGTCTGATACAGACGCCAACACAAACAAGATCCATAAAAAGCAGAATCCGAATTTTCGTTTTCTGACCATCACACTTCTTCTTTCATCTTTTTAAAATCAGCTTTATTGATGGCCCTCAGCATGGTGGCGGCTGCCTGATCACCCTGAACAAGGTCATCATTATGGATGGATAAGTTCTTAAAGCACCTCTATACTTCCCCCAACGCCAATTCCTGATACGCATGATAGAAATCATGGCAGAATTTGTCCCACTCTGCTGCAAGTTTGATGGTTTCATCATCCAGTGCAAAGAAGTTGGGGCAAGAGAGAAAGCGTTCCAGATCCGAGCCAAAGGCGGCAATTTTTTCTTCGGGTGCGCCTTCAAGGACTTTTGCCACAAATTCCTTTGCCGGAAACCAGGAAACTGCATTCTGAAGATCTCTGAAAATCTGCGTTAAAAGCACATTGCGCGGGCCTTCCCAAAGTTCATTCACTGCCGAATCCCTGTAAAGCCTCGGGAGCGACGAGAAATCCTCAATTACGCCGTGACCGCCGAAAAGGGACATGGCGCGGCGGATCACATCCGTGGAATCCCAGGATGCTGTGATCTTCTGGAGCATGACAAGTTCACGCACCATGAACCGGGTTTTGCGCATTTCTTCGCCCTCATCCGCAGGTCTGCCGCCAGAGAATCCGCCGGGAAGGGAAAGGAAGGTTCTGTAAAGCTTGAACGTTCCTGCAACAGTCTCCTGCGTTATTTTTTCCATTTCGCGGATCTGGCCTGCCACCAGAGGGAACCCTGCTGCCGGCATGCCAAAGACAAGGCGCATTTCAGCGTATTTTTTCGCCTCGCGCACAACGCGGCTCATGAAAGCGCCTGCGGAAATCCCTACGGTCAGGCGGGAATAGGCGAGCACAATGCCCACCACGTTGGCGACACCGCGATCCAGCGGCCCAACAGGATAGGCCACAGCACCATTTAAGGTAATTTCCGCTGTGGTCAGCTCGCTTGTGCCGAGCTTCCACTTGATGCGATCAATGGTAAAGCCGTTTCTCACTTCCTTTTCTTTATTTCCGGGCAGCCAGGAAGGCATGACAAAGAGGGCCACCTTTTCGGAACCTCTGGGCTTGGCCGTGACAATGGCGTAATCGGCATGGGTTGCGGAACAGAAGAACTTTGCGCCGTAAAGCTTCCATACCCCATCTTCTTCCACAGCTTCGAGAAGGTTTGCCGGAACATCGGAGCCGCCCTGAATTTCCGAAAGATACTGGGCGCCGATGGCAAAATCGCCGTCCATACCTTCCTTGCAATGTTCAAGAATTTTTTTGGTTTCCTCGCTTTCTGAAAAACGGCCAAGGATTTCCACCATGCCTTCCGTACAGGTAAGGGGGCAGGAAATGCAGGCTTCGCCGTTCTGGTAAATGAGGAACATCTTGATGAGTTTTACCCATGGATGCGTGTTTTCGGAAAACATGGCTTCACTGAAAATTTCGCGTTCCATGATTTCCGTTTCGTTGGGCCTGACAATGCGGTCAATGCGGTTGTGATGGGCGTCATAGTGCATCATGAAGGGCTGTTTTTCAGGAACGGCGATGCTCTCCGCCATCCTGCGCCATTTGAAAGAGGCTTTTTTCGAGCACTCCCGCGCTTCGGCATCCACAAGGTCGGCATGGTTTCCGCAGAAGTGGCGCACGACTTTCTGGATAAAGGGATCGTCCACGTAATAATCCACGTTTTCGCGCCATGCGAGGTAATCGGCAAAGGAATAGGGATTGTTGCGATCAGGAAGAGACATGGTCTTCTACTCCTTGGTTGGTTGTCGTTGTTCAGGCCGCCGATATTTCACCGTCATCGGCAGCTGTTCTGCGATTATATGGCATTGTACATCCAGAACATTCCTTTGCAGATATACGCTGGCCAGGCACGAAAAACAAACGGATTTATCCCACACGCCGAGGCTGTGAAAGCGCCCAAGCAACTTTTTGTTTTGGGGTGATCCTGCCCTTATCCCACTGGTTTTGATGAAGGCGGGTGAAAAATGATGAATACGGCATAGCGGCCGGTCGCCATCGGTCTGAATTGACAAAGATAAAACCGACCACAGGTCACCCCAAAGGCCGCCAGATTCAAACTCTCCAGATTCTACTTCTTTTCCGACCGGTTTGTCTTGACATGTTTATCCCCTACCCTGTTTTACGTCATATTTTTCTCATTATTGAAAAACTGTTGACATTAGGTGATTCAAAGGTAATATATCGTCATTCTTTTTTAATCCTGACATCACACATGGAGGTGGGACCATGCACCGTATCACCGCTTTTCAGATAAACACCCTGACCCAAAAACTGGAATCCCATCTGCAACACCAAAGCCCACGTCATTCTAACCGGTTTCACCTTCTTGCAAAGCTTGTAAAAGATTCGGACGATGGCACATTCACCCGTAGTGAAATGAACGATGCGCTGTTTCCGGGCATGAAACCCCAGTCCATTAAAAGTGAACTTCAAAAATTCAAAACCGCATTAAACGAGGCTTCCATTCAGGCCGGTTTGGGAAGTCTAAAATTGGTTATGCCCTCTGGAAGAGGCGGTCCCAAGCAACGTTTGTATCTGGAAATTGAAAAAATCCCGCCATCCGCTGTTCCTGCCAGCACCACCAGCAATACGGAGTTTATTGATCAACGAGCATCAGTCCCTGCCTGGGCTTTTCCTGTTAGTGGGCCTGTGCAGATTTTTGTTTCCTTTGCCGGTGCGGATCAGGTTTTGGCAGAGAGGCTAATTAAAAAAGTTGAAGCTGTACTGAAGAGTTACAAGGATGAACTGGCAGGTCGGATCAAACTGTGGAGATTTCGCAGTGAAACAGGTGAAAACGGCATATCAGCCGGAGAAGATGATGATCCTGCCATCAAGAAAGCCCTTGAGCGTTCCGTGGCAGGCATGTTGCTGGTATCACCAAATGCTTGCGCCAGCAAATATATACAAGAAACGGAGTGGCGGTTTTTTCGTAACGAACAGGGAGAGCGGTTGCGTCCTTTTATAACCGTTGCGCTTGCAAGGATCGCCGAAGACAAGCATAAGCTTGGCGTACTGGACAGGATTAATAACAAAGCCAGACCGCAAACCTATGACCTTTTGGAAAAAGGCAAAACTTATTCATGGGAAGAGTGCCAAAAAAGCAATCCACGCAAAACAAAATTTGCCGAAAAGGTCGCCGATGAATTGTTACGACTGTTCAGAAAGCCTTCCTATCCACCCGAAGAAAAAAAAATTTCGCCTTCTTGTCAACAACTTGAAGCTTCCCCTGACAAACATGTGGAATCACGATTTCGCAGGATTGACCTCCAGCAAGCCATTCAGGATGAAAGGGAAAGTTCAGACAAACAGAAAGAGGGATTTCTTCTCATGCCCGCCATGATGGACTGGGCCTGCAACCCAAAGGAACCGCCCTATGCTGTCCTTTTGGGTGAGTATGGCATGGGAAAGACATGGAACAGTCAGTTACTGGCTCTGGAACTGGAAAAACTTGTCAAAGCGGGCCAGCCGGTTCCAACTCCCATTTATCTGGATCTGCGCAAAGTTGTCGAAGAAAAAAGCAAGTTGCTCGGTGGAGATCTGCCTCTGTTGGAAGAGTTTCTTGACCGCGCCAGCTTACGGAATACACCGCCGGGCACGGAAGCAACGACCGGACGCACGATTCTTGAAATGGTACAGCGTAACGGCGCCTTGCTGATCTTTGACGGACTGGATGAGGTTTTGGCGCATAATCGTGACACGGCCTGGGAGCAACAATTCATTGACCTGCTCTTTTCAGCCCTTCCCCATACCTGCTGGCCGGAACATCTGAATTCAAACACACAGAGTTCCAATCCGGGAAAGCTTCTGCTCACCTGCCGCACCCATTATTTCAAGAGTACCCAACGGCAAAATGAACAACTCCTTGGTGTGGGACGGGAAAAACAGGAAGCTGCCCGGCCCCGCGGATGGCAATTGCTGCCCTTCAAGCGCGAACAGGTGTTAAATTATCTCCGTCGTCATCTGCCGCAAGATCCCGAAACAGTTTTTGATATCATTGCAAGTGTACACAATTTGCAGGAGGTTTCCAGTCGCCCCCAAGGCTTGAAAATGGTCTGTGATCAGGTTGAGCGCCTTGAAGAGGCCAAGCGTTTGGGGAAAAGGGTGAATGGCTCCAGCATTTACGCATGGATGGTGGAAAAGTGGCTTGCCCGTGATGTCGGAAAACACCAGTTGCAGGAAAGGGACAAAAAGGCACTGATGCAGGATCTGGCGTTGATGATGTGGATGCGCGGTGCACGGGAGATTTCCTGGGATATTCTCGAAGAATGGTTCAGTGATGAGTGGCTGCACGATGGTGGCGTGCGAGAAAGACGTTATAAAAATCTCCCGGAAAACGCTCTGCTCACAGACCTGCGCAACGCAACTTTTCTCATCCGCCCCGGAGAGCAGAATTTTGCCTTTGCCCACACCTCCATCCTTGAATATTTTCTTGCCCTGCGTTTGCACCGCAGTCTGGAGCAGGATGAAAGAGAAATTTGGAACGACCTGAATCCTTCCCATGAGAGCATTGTCTTTTTGTTTCAACATCACGAGCTTTGTGATGCCTATAAACAGAAAAAAGTGCGCAATACTTTGGTAAAATATCTGGGAAATAGCGATGGGGATGAGGCTGCAAGAATTTCCTGGCTGGAACTTTTTCTCCTTGATCCAAAAACCTGGCAAATCAGAAAGCTCGACATCAGCGGTCTCAACCTCGAAGAACGGCGTTTTTCAAATCTTGTAATCGATATCTTACGTGCGGATAATGCAAAACTTGCGGAAAGCCATTGGAATAACTGCTATATCAAGGAATCAAGCTGGAAAAAAGCCAATTGCCGGCAGATCTGTTTTGAGCATATCAAAGGCGAAAAAGCGGACTTCTCTTCCGCCAATCTCTTTGGAGGTCGCTGGCTTGAGGTACAGATTCCGGAACTTGTTTTGGATAATGCGCAATTGACCTCGCTTCAAACGCTCAAAAGCTCCATGACGTTACCGACCATTCAGTCAAATGCAGAACCAAAGTGGACTTTACATCTTCCCATGCACAGTGGCTCTGTCAATGGTTGCGCCATCTCCGCAGACGGGAAAATTATCGTTACCGCATCTTACGACAATACCGCGCGCCTCTGGAATCCCCAGGGGGAGTGCATTGCTGTGCTCAAGGGGCATCAAGGTGGGGTGCGAGGTTGCGCCATCTCTTTTGACGCAAAGACCGTTGTCACCGTATCTTCCGACAAGATTGCTCGCCTCTGGAATCTCCAAGGCGGGTGCATGGCTGAGCTCAAGGGGCATCAGGATAGGGTTCGAGGCTGCGCCATCTCTTCCGACGGGAAGACCATCGTTACCGCATCTGGCGACAAAACCGCCCGCCTCTGGAACCTTCAAGGCGAGTGCACTACTGTGCTTAAGGAGCATCAGGGTGGGGTTCGAGGTTGCGCCATCGCCGTAGGCGCAAAGACCATCGTTACCGCATCTTCCGACAAGACAGCCCGCCTCTGTAACCTCCAAGGCGAGTGCATTGTTGTGCTCAAGGGGCATCAGGATAGCGTTCGAGGCTGTGCCATCTCCTTTGACGCAAAGACCATTATTACCGCATCTTCCGACAAGACAGCACGCCTCTGGAATCTCCAAGGCGAGTGCACCGCTGTGCTCAAGGGGCATCAGGGTTGGGTTCGAGGCTGTGCCATCTCTGCATGTGGAGAAATCATTGTTACCGCATCTTCCGACAAGACAGCACGCCTTTGGAATCCCAAAGGCGAGTGCATGGCTGTGCTCAAGGGGCATCAGGGAGGGGTTTTTGGCTGTGCTATCTCCTTTGACGCAAAGACCATCGTTACCGTATCAAGTAACCATACCGCTCACCTTTGGAATCCCAAAGGCGAGTGCATGGCTGTGCTCAAGGGGCATACGGGTTTGGTTTTCGGCTGTGCCATCTCCGCAGACGGAAATATCATCGTTACCGCATCTTCCGATAATACCACTCGCCTCTGGAACCCCAAAGGCGAGTGTATTGCTGTGCTTAAGGGGCATCAGCGTGGGGTTTTCGACTGCACCATCTCCCCAGACGGGAAAGTTATCGTTACCGCATCTGACGACAAGACCGTTCGCCTCTGGAATGGGGTAGGCAAGTGCATTGCTGTGCTCAAGGGGCATGGGGGAGGGGTTCTCGACTGCGCCATCTCATCCGACGGAAAGACCATCGTTACCGCATCAAGTGACCATACCGCTCACCTCTGGAATAGGGAAGGCGAGTGCACTGCTGTGCTCACGGGGCATGGGGATTGGGTTAACGGCTGCGCCATCTCTGCCGACGGGAAAATGATTCTTACCGCATCTTCCGACCATACCGCGCGCCTCTGGAATAGGGACGGCGAGTGCACCTCTGTGCTCAAGGGGCATCAGGGTAGAGTTAACGGCTGTGCCATCTCCGACGACGGGAAAATGATTCTTACCACATCTTCCGACCATACCGCGCGCCTCTGGAATAGGGAAGGCGAGTGCATTGCTGTGCTCAAGGGGCATGAGGGTTGGGTTCGAGGCTGCGCCATCTCCGCAGACGGGGAAGTTATCGTTACCGTATCTTCCGACAATACCGTTCGCCTCTGGAGCAAGAAAGGCGAAACCATCCGTTGTGAGCTGGTACTCCACCCAGACACCGAAACCCTGATCTGGCTGGATGCAAAAACCCAAACCCTGCGCATTGACGGACCGGACTGGCATCAATGGCAATTGCATCATCCCGATGAAAACATCCCCAATCTTCCAGGCCCACGCATTGCGGATTTCGGTCCCATGGGGCACGAAAAGCTCGCCAATGCCGAAGAGTGGCAGTTCTGGCCCCGCGATGATATCAGGCGGTGAATCAGACGTTTCCCTCTCCACCCTTTGGGTAGAGAGGGAAATTTCTGTTTTCTAGTGGGGAAAGGCGTAAAAGACTGGGAGAAGATAATGGTTTTACAAATCCCTAGGCCACACTCCGTCCCTGTTCAAAGGCCACCAGGTTCAGTTCCTTGAATTTGGGCGGTACGCGGTTTTCGATGACAGTTTTCCATTTATCCAAAGGCAGATCCAAAAGGGTTGAAGCCATTCCCAGAAGAAGCGTGTTGACCAGCCGGGGATTTCCCAATTGGGTGGCCATGGGAAGCGCATCCACCAGAATTGGGTTTTTGGACCTTTCCCGAATCGTTTCTTCCGGATTTTCCGGATAGCTGCCCATGCCTGCATATACGGCCGGCGGAACAATCCGCTGAAGGCTGGTGATGGCACGTCCGCCGGGCTTGAGATAGTGCAGCCACCGGACGGTTTCCGCCACTTCAAAGGAAAGCAGAAGATCTGCCTCGCCTTCCATAATGATGGGCGAATACACCTTGTCGCTGTACCGCACATGGCTGGTCACCACGCCCCCCCGCTGGGACATACCGTGAATTTCGCTTTTTTTGGTGTCAAATCCACTGACCATGGCCACATCCGACAGAATTTCGCTGGCTGTGATCACGCCCTGACCCCCGGTGCCGACCACCAGCACATTGGTGGTATCATGTGTTTTCCGATTCATTTTTGCATCTCCTGTTTGTCTTAGGGGTTGTCAGGCC
The DNA here is from genome assembly GCA_030267325.1 of Desulfosarcina sp. OttesenSCG-928-A07. Lineage (GTDB taxonomy): Bacteria > Desulfobacterota > Desulfobacteria > Desulfobacterales > Desulfosarcinaceae > Desulfosarcina. The sequence goes on from JAJDJS010000021.1 coordinate 15,448, forward strand.
TTTTTCACGGAAATGGCGTTTTGTTTGCACACTTTTTCGCAGATGGCGCAGCCGTAACAGGTGGTCGCATCAATAAACGCATACCGCCGCTCTTTTTTGCCTTTTTCATCCGGGATCACGTCACCCTGGGAGATGGACGGACACCCCAGTTTCAGACACATTTTACAGCCGATACAGGCATTGGGGTTCACGACCCGCACAGCTTTGGGATCCGGGCGGAAAAGCTGAATACAGGGGCGCTTGGTAATGAGCACCGACGGCCCGTCATGGGCGACTTCTTCTTTGAGCGCAGCCAAGGTCCCCTCCATATCAAAAGGGTCGATTTCCCTCACCCGGCTGCATCCCATGCCCTTGATCAGGGTCATGATGTCAACGGCGTTGGTATCTTCCATCTGCAAAGTCTTTCCGGTTCCGGGATTCTGCTGGCCGCCGGTCATGGCCGTGATGCGGTTGTCCAGAATAATCACGTTCACATTGCCCTTGTTGTAGATCACATCCAGAAGGCTGGTGATGCCGGAATGAAAAAAGGTGGAATCGCCGATGGCGGCAAACACTGGACGCGCATCGTCAATGCCGGCTTTTTCCATGGCCTTGGCTGTACCGTGGGCCATGCTGATGCTGGCGCCCATGCACAGGGTGGTCTCAATGCTTTGCAGCGGTGGCAGCACACTCAGGGTGTAACAGCCGATATCACTGTGGACAATGGCCTTCATTTTATTAAGCGTGTAAAACAGCGCCCGGTGCGGACATCCGGAACACAACAGCGGCGGCCGGGGCATATCGCTGCCCGGCGCTTTTTCCCGGAGCGGCGGAAGGTCAGATGGCAGGACGCCGGCTTTTACAAACCCTGCGGTCACTGTATCCGGCGACAGTTCATCCAGCCTTGGGAAAAAAGTTTTTCCCTCAACCGGAAGCCCCATGATGCGGATAGCGTCTTCAATATAGGGTTCCAGTTCTTCCACCACAAAAAGCCGGTCCACTTTTCCGGCAAACTCCCGAATCAGGGTTGTGGGAAGCGGAAAGGTCATGCCGAGCTTGAGGACCGATGCCTCCGGCATGATTTCTTTAACATACTGATAGGAAATCCCGCTGGTGATAATGCCGATTTGCGTATCTTTCATCTCCATGCGATTAAAGGGGCTTTTTTCAGAAATGGCTTTGAGTTTTTCTTCCCGTTCCAGGACCAGGGGATGCCGCAGTTTGGCAAAGGCCGGGATCATGACGAATTTTTTAAGATCCCGCTTGAAGCCTTCGGGCTTTGGAACCGGTGCTTGATTTGCCGCATCCATACTGACAATACCCTTGGAATGACAGACCCGGGTGGTCATGCGCAAAAGAGTGGGGGTATCGTACTGCTCGGACAGCAAAAGCCCCGCCTCCACCATGTCTTTGGCTTCCTGGCTGTCCGAGGGCTCCAGCATGGGAATCTGGGCAAACCGGGCATAAAAGCGGTTGTCCTGCTCGTTCTGGCTGCTGTGCATACCCGGATCGTCGGCGCACACCATGAGCAGTCCGCCCGGAATCCCGGTGTAGGCCAGGGTCATCAGCGGATCCGCCGCCACATTCAGTCCCACATGCTTGGTGGTAAAAAGGGTGCGCACGCCGGTCATGGCCGAGCCGATGGCCACTTCCAAGGCCACTTTCTCGTTTGGCGCCCATTCGGCATACACCCCGTCATAGGTGCAAAAATTCTGAAGAATTTCCGTGCTGGGCGTTCCCGGATACGCACTGGCCACTTTGACGCCAGCCTGGTAAGCGCCCAGCGCCACTGCTTCGTTGCCTGACAGAATATGGTTGTTCATCTTTATCTCCTCCGTCACCTGGGGCTCACGCGGGTTTTGCGATCGCCTGGTAAATGGATAAAAATTCCGGAAACAACGGCCCGCATTCGGGTTAGCAGACAACAAGCCGCCTGTTTCGGGTCCCAGTACTTTTCAAAAAAGTCCAAAGTCAATCATTTGATTAAGAACATTTATTTTATAATATCATTTTATTTTTTATATTTCAATAAACAATTTATATAATAAAGTCGTTGATCGAAATAACAAAACTTATTAAGATGATAGGATCAAAGTACAGAATCAGAAAAGCGAAATTCAATCAAAGGGAATAACTTCGCACAACTTCAGGCCACCGGGGAATGCGCAATGAAAATTGATGAGACTGACAAAAAAATACTGGAAATGCTGCAAAGCAACGGACGCATCACCAATGCCAAACTGGCCGCCACCATCGGCATTTCACCGCCAGCCATGCTGGAACGGGTGCGCCGCCTGGAATCAGCGGGGATTATCCATAATTACACGGCCATTTTGGATCGTGAAAAACTCGGCCTTGAGGTGATGGCCATTGTGTCGGTCTCCTTGACAGCCCATGAGGTGGAATCCATTGACCGGTTCCGGGAAAAACTCCTGGCCCTGGATGAAGTGCTGGAATGCCACATGGTGTCCGGCGAAGATGATTTTATTCTCACCGTGGTCCTGGACAGTATTAAAAGCTATTCGGACTTTGCCATGAAGAAGCTCGCGGTGATTCCAGGGATTCACAACTTCAAATCCGCTTTTGTGCTTTCCACCATCAAACAGTCCAGCTGCCTTCCGGTCAAAACCATTGAAAAGTAGATTGCCCTCCTTTCTCCAAAGCGTCAGATCTCGACATAACACATTAGAACAATTATTTATTTCATCCCCTGCCCTCACCCCAAAATGTGGATGGGGATTTTTTTCGCCGAAACAAGAAGATTCTCTCTCCTTTCCCAAAAAGCGTTAGACAGTGTTGTCTTGATTTTGTAACAGTTTGAAATAATTGAATATCAGAAAAAATCACGAGATCTTTTTTTGATGTAATAAATTCAAATCGTTATATTTCTTGAGGTGACACGATCTAAGGAAGCGCTGATTCATTCATTTTTCACAAAAAACGCCAGCAAATACGGGTTCTTTTCCGGGTAAAAAGCTGTTTTGGCGATTAAATCAGCACTTCCTGAACCCTTCCTGTTGCTTTTTCCGGTATACCCAACGCCAAAAATAATTTTTACGAAAAATCAGGGTGCTTCATCCTCTTTTTTAGGATACTGTACATTTTACGATTTTCATTTATCATATGAATTTCAATAAAAAACTGTTGACGAATAATTTCTTTATAATTATGGTTAAATTCAAATTTAACTTATTTAATTCTGAAATTATTCCGATTCATCTAATTTTTAAATTCGTTCCAGATGGATGAGGACGGATTTCAATTTTAACCCCAAGGAGGAGAAACGCTGCCATGAATCTCAAGCAAATTGTTGTTTCCATCGAAAATTCTCCAAATCGGCTTTACCGGGTCATCAAGGCCATGGGCGATGCCGGCATCAACCTGCGGGCCATGAATTTGGTGGACACCGGCGCATTTGGCCAGCTTCGTTTACTGGTCTCGGATGTGGTCAAGGCCAGAAAAATTCTGATGGAAATGAACATTCCCGCCTTTGTCAACACGGTGGTTGCCGCTGAAATTGAAGACAAGCCCGGCAGCCTGGCCGGTATTCTGAAGCCCCTGATGGAAGCCGACATCCGCATTGAATTTATGTATGCCTACACCGGCGGAACCGGTGCGGGGCAGGCAGTGATGATTTTCCGGTTTTCAGACAATGACCGGGCTGCGGATGTGCTGCGGGACCACGGGGTCAGAATCCTCGACGCCCAGACCTTTAATATTACCGAATCCGAGTAAAACACCGGGAGGCACATATGAATACGTCCAGATCAGGTAAAACCCGACATTACGGCATCATCGGCGCCGGACCGGTGGGATGCATTGTGGCCGCGTTTTTGGCCCGGGGCGGCCACAAAGTCACCTTATGCGACATTGTTCCCGAACTGGTGGATACGGCCAGAGAGCGGGGCATCATTATTGAGGGGGCTGAAAATCTGACCCAGAAGATTTCCCATACCTGCACCCAGATGGAAGATCTGATGGATGCGCGTCCGGATGCGGTGTTTATCTGCGTTAAGGCCCAGGCCATGCCGCTGATTTCTTCAGCTCTCGGAGATATCTACAAGGAAGGCATCAGCATGGTCAGCTGGCAGAACGGCATTGATACAGAATACGACCTTGTGAATGTCCTTGGAAAAGAACCGGTGATGCGGGCTGTGGTGAACTGGGGCAGCGGATTTCTGGCCCCGGCCCATGTGACCATGCCGTTTCATCATCCGCCCCATTATATTCAGGAACTTGATGCCAAAAGCCGGGATGCCGCCCTTCAGATCGCCGACGATCTCACGGCTTCCGGTCTGCCCACTGTGCACACCGACCAGATTACGCCCATGGTGTGGCGAAAAAGCGTGATGAATGCCTCCATGAGTCCGGTCTGCGCGGCAACGGGCCTGACCATGGCCCAGGCCATGAATGATCCCATCACCTTTGGCGTGGTGGACGGTCTGCTCAAGGAATGCCTGGCCGTGGCCCGCGGCAATGAAATTCTTCTGGGCTGGGATTACTACCAGGCTGCCGTGGATTACCTCAGCCACGCGGGCAACCACAAGCCGTCCATGCTCATGGACATTGAGGCCGGCCGGCGCACGGAAATCGACTACATCAACGGCAAGGTGGTGGCCTACGGCATCCGGGCCGGCGTGGCGACCCCGTACAACACGACCATCCGCTCGCTGATCAAAGGAAAAGAATTCAGCATGGAAAGTCGTCGTTAGCTTCTGGCCGTCAGATTCTGCTGGCAAAACCTGTGCGGGAGACCTTTTTTTATGACCCAAACCGATTCAAAACCGATTTTTGCCGGTGTGGATGTGGGATCTTCCCACACCAAGGTGGCGATTGTGGATGCGGCGGGAAATCTTCTCGGCCATGGCATCCAGCGGTCGGGCCTGGATTTTTCCGCCACCGCCAATGCCTGTATGGCCGAAGCCCTCAAACTGGCCGGCTGTGGTCCTGAAGATGTAACACGATGTATTTCAACCGGTTACGGTCGTCATAACGTGGCGTTTGCCACGGGAAACCGGACAGAAATCGGCTGTCATGCGGGGTGCTGTCACTTTTACTTCCCAGAAGCCATTACGGTCATTGATATCGGCGGCCAGGACAACAAAATCATCAAGCTGGATGAACACGGCAGGCGCATCAGCTTTAAACTGAACCGCAAATGCGCGGCTGGCACCGGCGCGTTTCTGGAAGAAATGTCCACCCGCCTTGGCATCGGACTTGCCGACATGGATGCGCTTTCCCGAAAATCCACGGAAATCATCACTATCGGCAGTTATTGCACGGTGTTCAGCGCAACAGAAGTACTGGAATACATCCGCCACGGCAAAAAGCCGGAAGATATTGTCCGGGGACTTTATGTGTCTGTTATCCGGCGAATTCTGGAAATGGATGCATTGACGGACCATGTGGTGATGACCGGCGGCGTGGTGGCCCATCATCCGCATCTGGTGCGCCTTGCTGAAGAAATAACCGGAAGGCCGATCCGCACCCCGCCGTTTCCCCAACTGGCCGGGGCCATGGGCGCTGCGCTTCAAGCCAGAGACAAGGGGAATGGTGAAAAGTGAAGGGTGAAGGATGAAGGATGAAGAACGTTTCCCCTTCTCTCCCCAGGTGATCTTTTGGGGAGAAGAGGCTGCTCATTTTCTCCCTCTCCACCCTTTGGGGGGAGAGGGCGGGGTGAGGGGGCGTAAAATCAGACATCATCCTTACTGAAAGATGAAAACAGGAGCGTTTCCATCATGAATCAGAAGAAAAAACCGGTATTAAGACGTCTTGAATCCGCAAAACAGCTCTCGCAGTTCATGGCGGACTATTACCACGCCCTGAATGCAGCGGACCAGTCCGGAAAAGAGAAAATCGCCTGGTGCACCAGTGTGGGGCCGGCTGAACTTTTGCGGGGCATGGGATACCAGATTTACTTTCCCGAAACCCATTCCGCCATGCTGGGTGCCACCCGCATGGCAACGGATCTCATTCCCACAGCAACCGCCATGGGCTACTCACCGGAGATCTGCTCTTATCTCACTGCTGACATCGGCGCCTTTGTCAAGGGCATCACGCCCCTGTCAAAGGCTTTTCCCGGCATCGACCATGTGCCAAGGCCCGATATTCTGGTCTACAACACCAACCAGTGCCGGGATGTCCAGGACTGGTTTGCCTGGTATGGCAGCAAATTCAACGTGCCGGTGGTCGGTATCCAGTCCCACCGGTCCGTGGGCGAGATTTCAGATGCCCATATCCGCTCCATTGCCACCCAGATCGAAAATCTCGTGGAGCCCCTTGAACGCGTGGCCGGCCAAAAGCTTGACATGGATGCCTTTAAAAATGCGGTGGGATTATCCCGCACCTGCTCGGATTTGTGGGAAAAATGCCTTGCCACCGCATCGGCCCGTCCGTCTCCCCTGACTTTTTTTGACGCCAACACCCTCATGGGACCGGCGGTGGTGGGCCGAGGCACCCAGAAAGCGGTGGATGTCTATAAAGTACTGCTGGAAGAACTGGAATCCCGCGTGGCGGCCGGAGAAGGCGCCCTGGTGAATGAAGAAAAATACCGTCTGTACTGGGACGGCATGCCGGTATGGGGGCGTCTGGGTATGCATTCCACGATGATTGCCGAACTGGGCGCCAACGTGGTTGCCTCCACCTATTGCAGCAGTTGGATCTTCTCGGCCCTTGATGAAAGTGATCCTTTCACCAGCATGGCCCGGGCCTATACCGAGCTGTTCATCACCCGGGACGATGCGTTCAAGGAAGACTATATCCGGAACAAACTCGCATTTTTCGGGTGCGATGGTGTGATTTACCACAATGCCCGTACCTGTCCCAACAACACCAATTGTCTGTACGGCATGCCAAAACGGCTTCAGTCAACAACAGGAATTCCATTTGTGGTCATTGACGGGGACTTAAACGACCTGCGGTGTGTGTCGGACGAGCAAACCCGGACCCATGTGGAAGCATTTATCGAACAACTGGAAGAAAGTCGATAAGGAGGTGACCGTGGCAAACTGGATGAACCTGGGCCAGCAGGTAAAAGTCAACGCAAGAAGGTATGCGACCAAACTGGCACTGAAGGATGCACAGCGCAGTTACACCTATGCTGAAGTGAATGAACGGGTGAACCGGCTGGCCCACGGGCTTTTGGGGCTGGGTCTCAAAAAAGGCGACAAGGTGGCGATCTTTACAGATAACTGCATTGAAATCATTGAGCTTTATCTGGCCACCGCCAAAACCGGGATAGTGATTGTGCCCATCAACTTCCGGCTGGTGGGACAGGAAGTGGAGTACATTGTAAACAACGCCGATGCCAAGGCCATGGTTGTGGAAGCCCAGTTCACCGGCGTGATTGATCCGATCCGGAAGAATCTCAAAAACATTCCTTCGGATCATTATGTGGTGGTGGGCGAAAAAGCGGACGGGTATGTGCCCTATGATGCCTTTATCGCCGGAAAACCAGACACCGAGCCCCATGGGGAAGTTCTTCCGGAAGATGCGTGGATTCTGATTTATACGTCCGGCACCACCGGAAAACCCAAAGGCGTGATCCGGTCCCACCGGTCCCACATTGCCTTTTACCTGATCAACGGTCTTGATATGGGATTTGGTGAGGATGATTACTGCCTCAACATCATGCCCCTGTGCCACATCAACTCCACGTTTTACACCTTTACCTTTCTTTATATCGGGGCATCGGTTTACATCCACCCGTCCCTTTTCTTCCGCGCGCCGGATCTGCTGCGCATTGTGGAAGCCGAACGCATTACGTTCATCTCCCTGATTCCCACCCATTACAACCTGATCCTTACGGTGGATGAAGAAAACCGGGGCCGGGATGTCAGCTCCATCCGAAAGCTGCTCTGTTCCTCCGCACCGGTGCGGCGTCAGATGAAACAGGAGATCATGGCCTTTTTTCCCAATGCCGAGCTTTATGAAACCTATGGCTCCACCGAGGCCGGCTCGGTTACCGGACTCAAGCCCAAAGACCAGATGAAACGGGCCGGCTCCATTGGAAAGGAAGTATTGGGAACCGATTTTGTCCGGCTCCTGGATATTGAGGGAAATGATGTTCCCGTGGGAGAGGTGGGCGAGATTTACTCCAAGGGTCCCATGCTGTTTGACGGGTACTACAAACTCCCTGAAAAAACCGCATCTGTGTTTAAAGACGGGTGGTTTTCCGCCGGCGACATGGGAAGACGGGATGATGAGGGATACTTTTACATTGTGGACCGCAAGGACAACATGATCATCACCGGCGGTGAAAATGTCTACCCCAGCGAAGTGGAAGAAGTGGTGGGCAGCCATGTGGATGTGTTTGACTGCGCCTGCATCGGTGTTCCAGACGAAAAGTGGGGAGAGAAAATCGTGGCAGTGGTGACGCTTAAAGCTGGTGTGGAGAAAACTGCCGCCACGTCAGACGCCATTCAGGCGATGTGCCGGGAAAAACTGGCGGCCTACAAGCGTCCCAAGGATGTGATTTTTATTCAAAGCGAGGAAATGCCCCGCACGGCAACAGGAAAGATTCTGCACCGCAAACTCAGGGAACGGTATTTTGCCTAAAAACCCTCACAAGGAGGATATCAGACCATGAATTATTCAGCCTATGCATCCATTCACGCCCGTCATATTCCTGAAAAAATATGTTTGATCGAACGTACCCCGTCCACGGGGATTCGCCGGACCCTGACCTGGAAAGCCTTCAATGACGCCATCAACCGCACGGCCAATTATTTGGCTAAAGAATGCAGCGTCAAACACGGCGAGTATGTGATGCATCTTCAGAACAACTCTCTGGAATGGCTTGTCACCTACTTTGCCATCATTCGCTTGGGGGCCATTGTCATCCCGCTGAACTTCCGGTTTGAAAGCCGGGATGTGCTTTATGCAGCGGGTGTCTGCCCGCCCAAGGTGCTTATTCTGGGAAGTGAATTTCTCAAGGTGGTGCAGCCAATCCAGGACAAATTGAACTCCGTTGAAAAGTATATCTGTGTGGGATCGTCTGTTCCGGAAGATATGATTGACTACCGGGTTGTCGATGCCTGGCCCGATGCATCGGATGCGCTGGTGGATGTGGAGATAGAGCACGATCTGGCCATGATGTTCACCTCCGGCACCACGGGAAATCCCAAACCCGTGGTTCATACCCACTTTTCGCTGAACAGCACGGCAACCGGCAACGGCATGACCTATTTTGTCCATAAAAACGACAATTATCTGGTATTTCTGCCGCTTTTTCACAGCGGCACCATGTTTCTGTGGGCCCCGTTTTATGCCACGGGCGCCACGGGTACGCTGCTTCGGGAATTTAACAAACCCCAGTATATCGTTGAGGCCATTGCGGAAGAAAAATGCACGGACATGCTGTTTGTGGTTCCGGTTGCCATCATGATCCTGGGGGCTATCGAAAACGGCACCCTGAAGCTTTCGGAGTATGATCTGTCTGCCTGGCGGTACATGGAAATCGGGGCCCAGCCCGTTCCCTTTGACATCATGAAAAAGCTGGTGGAGACCCTGCCCTGCGGCGTATCCAATATTTACGGCATTACCGAGGGCGGCGGCGGCGGTACGTTCAACCTGTATCCGGAAGATGTGCTGAGAAAACCCGGCTCCATCGGAAAACCCACCTTTGGCGTGGAAGCCAAAATTCTGGAATATGACGGCACCGAGCTGCCTGCCGGCAAGGTTGGCGAGCTGGTTTTCAGGACCAGCCGCATGATGAAGGCCTACCACAAAAATCCTGAACTGACGGAATCCGTGCTCAAAAACGGTTGGCTCAAAACCGGGGATCTGCTCCGAACCGATGAGGAAGGGTATTTTTACATTGTGGACCGGGCCAAGGACATGATTACCAGCGGCGGCGAAAATATCTACCCTGTGGAAATTGAAGACGCCCTGATGGATCATCCGGATATCGAAGATGTGGCCTGTATCGGCTATCCCGATGACCGGCTGGTGGAAATCGTCATGGCCGTGGTTCAGCTCAAACCCGGAAAAACCATGACCGAAGAAGAATTCATCGCCTATGCCAAAACCAAAATGGCCACCTACAAGGTGCCCCGAAAAGTGGTGTTTGATCCGGTTCCCCGCAGCGCCACCGGAAAAGTGATGAAACCCATCATCCGGGAAAAATACACAGGCCGGCGTCAGGCGTTCAAAAGTCTGAGCTGATCCTCATCAAATGATCGTTTAAATACAGAAAACTCCGTTGTCATGAGAAAACAGCTCCCATTCTTTTCATGCCACGGAATTTCTTTGTTTCCATTCATCACCCTGTATGTCTTGTTCATATACCCGGAAATTTGATATGAGTCTGTCAGATACTGGATAGTGTGGTCGCGAGTTTGTAATACTTTGAAATCATTGAGTATTACCAAAATCGCGGGATTTTTCTTTCTGTAATAAATTCAAATCGTTATATTTCTTCAGGGGACACTATCGAAATAACCACCCTGTTTCCGACAACTCAACTGACAAGACCGATCTGATGCACTCAACCAATAAAATTCTGGTGCTGGGCGGATGCCGCAGCGGAAAAAGCAGTCATGCCCTTTCCCTTGCCGGTTCCATGGGAAAAAAACGAATTTTTGTGGCCACCTGCGTTCCTTATGATGTGGAAATGACAGACCGGGTCCGGCACCACCAGCAAGAACGAGGTCAGGACTGGCACACCCTGGAGGTTCCCCTTGATCTTTCCGGCGTTATCAAAACCCACAGCCCACGATCCGATGTCATACTCATTGACTGCCTGACATTGTGGCTCAGCAACCTCTTGATGGAAAACGATTCTGTGGAGTGGATTCAAAAAGAAATCACCGCCCTGGCCCAGGCGGTAAAAGAAGCGCCAAAGTCGGTAGTGTTGGTTTCCAATGAAGTGGGCGCGGGCATTGTGCCGGAAAACCGGGTGGCCCGGCTGTATCGCGATCTGGCCGGATGGATGAACCAGGCCATGGCACGCGCCTGCAACCAGGTAATCTGGACCGTTGCCGGAATTCCCGTCACCCTCAAGCCTTCTCCAGACAAAACCCCGTGACCGGTTCCTGTTTCAAAACATCGGCCAAGGGGCCTTGGGCACGGACGCGGCCCTGTTCCAGGACCACCATCACGTCGGCCAAAGCCATAATTTCATCCATGGCATGGGTCACATAGAGAATCGGAATGCCAAATTCCCGGCATAATCGAGAGATAAAGGGAAGAAGTTCGGATTTTCTGGCAGTGTCCAGGGAGGCCAGGGGTTCATCCATGAGGAGCATGGCCGGGCTCGTCAGAAGGGCCCGGCCAATGGCCACCCGCTGCTTTTCGCCGCCGGACAGTTTGGCCGGCCGCCGGTTCAGCAAATGGCCGATTCCCAGAAGATCCACCACAGCATCAACGCCGACAAAACGGTTTTTCGGGGGTACCCGGTGCATCCCATACAAAAGGTTGCCGCGGACAGACAGATGGGGAAACAGCCGGCCATCCTGAAACACATACCCCATCCGCCTTTTTTCCGGCGGCAGATTGATGTTTGATTTGGCATCAAAAAGCGGTGTGCCGTTGATGATGATATGCCCGGTATCGGGCCGGACCAGGCCTGCCACCATATTGATCACAGAGGTTTTTCCCGACCCAGACGGACCATACAGGGCAGTGATCCCGGATGCATGGCCCACAATACCCACATCCACCAGAAAGTCACCCTGTTTTCGGGTGATGACAATGTCCACGGCCCTACCCCCGTATCCTGAGGGCAAATCGCCGGGATAAAAGATCCGATCCCAAAAGGGCTGCCATGGCAATCCCAATGGAAATAATGCAAAGTCGCATGGCGCCGGCTTCTCCGTCAGGCGTCTGGGTCAGGGTATAAAGGGCCAGCGGAAGAGTCTGGGTATGGCCTGGAATATTGGACACAAAGGCAATGGTGGCGCCGAATTCTCCCAGGCTTCGGGCAAAGGCGACAATCAGCCCAGTGATAATACCCGGTGTTATCAAAGGCACGGTGACGGTAAAAAAAACACCCAGCGGACCCGCTCCCAGGGTCCGGGCCGCATCTTCCAGTCCCTGATCCACATTTTCCAGGGAAAGCCTGATGGCCCGGACCATCAGGGGAAATGCCATAACCGCCGAGGCCACCACCGCGCCTTTCCAATTAAATGCCAGTTGAATGCCGAACCAGTCGTAAAGCGGCTTTCCGATCATCCCGTTTCTGCCCAGAAAAACCAGCAGCAGATATCCGGTGACAATGGGCGGGAGCACCAGGGGCAGATGAATAATGCCGTCCACCAATCCTTTTCCGGGAAACCTGAGGCGGGCCAGGATCCATGCGGCAAAAACTCCCAATGGAAGACTGATGACAACTGCCCAGCCTGAAACCCGAAGGCTCAGGAAAAGGGCTGCCTGTTCAACACCGGTCAGCGCGAAAAAATTCATTCGATCACATGAAACCCATAGCGTGCAAAAATGGTGCTGGCTTCGGGAGAGGTCAGAAATGTGATGAAGGCCTTTGCAGCTTCTGTGTTTCCGCTGGCCACCGCCGCAATGGGATAAACAATGGGCGGATGGCTGGATTCCGGAAATGTCCCCACAATCCGAACCTTATCCGTAATGGCCGCATCTGTGGCATAGACAACGCCAAGGGGCGCTTCACCCCGTTCCACCAGCATCAGGGCGGCCCGCACATCTTTCATGGGCGCGATCCGGTCTTTGACCGAGTCCCAGATACCCAGGGCTTCCATGGCTGTTTTTCCGTATGTCCCTGCCGGCACATGGGCCGGATCACCGGTGGACAGACGACCATCTGTCCCCAAAAGGGCGAGAAAATCAACACCGGGCTTGATATCGACCGATTTGAGGGGACCGGTTGCCGGCGCAATCAGAACCAGCCGGTTCCCCAGAAGATCCCGGCGGCTGGCTTTATCAATGGCGTTTTTTTCAACCAGAAAGTCCATCCACTCCACATTGGCGGACAGAAAAATATCCGCCGGTGCGCCGCTTTCAATCTGTTTGGCCAGGGTGGAAGAGGAGGCAAAAGAAGGTTTCATGGTGCCAAGACCTTTTTTCGCATACAGATCACCCAGTTCCGTGAGGACCGTGGTGGTGGAGGCGGCGGCAAAGACAGTCACTTCAGGGGATGCAGCCATGGCTGAACCCGGTAAAACTGCCATTGCCAGCACAGCAACCATTATCTTTTTTTTCAGGATCTGATGCCAATACGATTTCACGGATTGTTTCATAATTGATCGCTCCATAAATTGAATACGGTGGATGGGATGAAAAACCAGAATGTTCTGTTTATCTGGTGGAAATTGGAATGACGCTTATAAACGTCGTTATGTTATAAATAAATTACACACCCAACTGATCAAAGCAATCTTTTTCTTTTTACCTTTTTTCCATTTATGGAACCGTCCGGTCTGGCGTATAGTTATCGTATATGCCCACCGGCCCGATCCTCTCATTTCCTTCCAGGGGCTGGGGTGTCTGCCCGAATCCGCAAAATAAATGGGCTCACGCAAAAATAAAGGAGAGGCATCCATGAGCAGCGTTCTTTTCACACCCATTGATCTGAAGGGGCTGACACTTCCCAACCGGATCGTCATCCCGCCCATGGACCAGTATTCCGCACAAGACGGGTGTGCCGGAAACTGGCACCTCATGCATTACGGCACGTTTTCCCTGTCCGGCGCCGGCATGCTCATCATTGAGGCCACGGCGGTTCTGCCCGAAGGCCGGATTTCAGGCCATGATCTGGGATTATGGTCTGATGAAACCGCCGAGGCCATGGCCCGGATGGTTTCCGCGATCCGGGAATATTCAAAAATCCCATTGTGTGTTCAATTGACCCATGCCGGACGCAAGGCATCCCACCAGGTACCGTGGAAAGGCGGGGGTATGCTTTCAGCTTCAGAAGGCGGATGGCAGCCCGAAGCGCCGTCGGCTGTTTCTTATGACACCACAGATCCGACGGAGATCATTCCCCGTGAACTGGATGCGGCCGGGTGCGACCGGATTCAAACGGCATTTTCAGATGCAGCCCGGCGGGCAATGGCGATCGGCTTTGATGCAGTGGAAATTCACATGGCCCACGGGTATCTGCTCCACGAATTTCTCTCGCCTCTGTCCAATGTCCGGAAAGATACCTACGGCGGCGTTCTGGAAAATCGGATGCGATTTCCGCTCATGGTTTTTGATGCTGTTTTGAAAGCGGTGGGGCCGGACAAAATCGTGGGCGTTCGAATTTCCGGAACCGACGCGGTGGATGGCGGCTGGGCCATTGAAGACAGCCAGGTTCTGGCGAAGGCGCTTCAACAAAAAGGCTGCGCCTATCTTCATGTTTCCAGCGGCGGATTGTCTCCGGCCCAGAAACTTTTCATTGGTCCGGGATATCAGGTGGATTTGGCTGCCCGCATCCGCCGGTCTCTGGCCAAAACCAATGATTCACCCATGCCGGTCATTACGGTGGGTCTGATCACCGAACCGGAACAGGCTGAATCCATTCTGAGATCCAATCAGGCGGATATGGTCGCCGTGGGACGGGCTATGATGTACAACCCCCGCTGGCCCTGGTATGCAGCAGCCAAACTGGGTGCGAAGGTAACGGTACCGCCCCAATACTGGCGGGCCGCGCCCTATAATGTCAAAGGATTGTTCACTTGACCCCACACGGTGGGTGTGCTTTACGAATCAGCGCACTTTTTTTCATTTTTTTGACTGTCTTTTAGATAGTGTCACCTTAAAGAAATATAACGATTTGACTTTATTACATCAAAAAAGATCTCGTGATCTTGTTAATAGATAGTAATTTCAAACTGTTACGAACTCGAGACAACACGATATAGACGCATACTCCCTGAAAATTGTGCCGGATATGCCATTCCCTCTTTTGGTATGGGGTATCCGGCACTTACGATATACAACCGGAATATAGCTCCGCATGTTTCTCAACACAAAAAAAATCATCGGCTCTGTAAAGCGTTTGTTTTTCTTTATGACAGGGCCTTCTGAAAAGCTCTTTACCTGCTGGGTTCCTGCCCGAATCGGCGTTTTTTCCACCTTTATACTGCGCCGGTTGTTCTCCCGGGTGACCCCAAGCCCGGATACCCGTCCCACCCTTGAAAGTCTGCCGGATAACGCTGTTGTGGTGTATGTGTCCAAACAAAAAAGTTATTTTGAGCTGCTCTACTATTATATCCGGTACATGCAGGAGAGCCTTCCCTTTCCCCAGCTCTGCCTGGGTTTTAATATCCGGTTTATTCAGCCCGTGGGGCGGCTGATTCAGATTATCGGTGTTCAGATCCATCATTTCTGGCGGCATTTTGCCTTTCGGAATCCCTACGACGAGGGATTTGTCCGGGAGGAAATCCAAAACGGCGCCACTGCATTTCTTCCCCTGATCGGAAAACGAGAATTTTATCACAGCTTTGTAAAGTCCAAAACCGACCCGCTGCGTTATCTCTTGCAGGTTCAACGGGAAACAGACCGGCCCATCTGCCTTGTGCCCCAGCTGATGTTTTTCAGCAAACGGCCCGTATCCGCATATCCCAGCCTCATGGACATTATATTCGGATCTCCCCAGGATCCGGGGCGGTTTCGCCGTCTGGTCACACTGTTCAACATGCCCAACCGAATTTTTATTGAGGTATCGGATCCGGTCAATCTCCAAACATTTTTGAGTCTTCCGGAAAACAGGGGACATGGAATGGCCTATCTGGCCATGAAGCTGCGGCGGGAGCTCATCACCCAGATTGACGCATACCGAAAAAGTATCACCGGACCTGCCATTAAACTGCCCGAGGAGATCAAACAGGAAATCCTTACCAGCGACGAATTGCGGAAATTCATGGTGTCCTATGCCAAACGACATCAAATGACGCTTTTTGAAGCCCACGGGAAAGCCATACGGTATCTGGATGAAATCTCAGCCAAATACAGTCCGTCCGCCATCAATCTCATGCATCGATTCACCAAACGCATGCTAAATCTGATTTTTGAATCTGTCACCGTTAGGACGCCGGCTATTTCGGAAATCAAACGGGCTGCCCGAAAAGGACCGATCATTTTCATGCCGGCCCACAAAAGCCACATGGACTCGGTTTTGCTCTCATCCACCCTGTATGAACACCACATGCCCTGCCCCCATATTTTTGCTGGAAAAAACCTGGGGTTCTGGCCCATGGGGCCGATTTTGCGGCGGATGGGGGCTTTTCTGGTCCGCCGGAGTTTCAAGGGCGCGATTTTTTACGCCAAGGTGTTTTCCGCCTATATTTTTCAGTTGCTCAAAGAAGGGTTCAATGTGGCGGTGTATATTGAAGGAACCCGCAGCCGCAGCGGAAAACTGTTGCAGCCCCAGGTGGGGATGCTGTCCATTCTGCTGCGGGCCTGTTTTGAAGGCGCCTGCACGGATCTGGTGTTTGTTCCGGTTTTTATTTCCTATGACCGGATTCCGGATGAGGGAACATATCTGCATGAAATCAGCGGCGGAAAAAAATCACCGGAAAGCTTCCGCCAGATTCTCAAGGCCAAATCCCTTTTTAAAAATCGGTATGGCAGCGTGCATCTGAATTTCGGCCAGCCCTTGGCCCTTTCCGACGTATTGGCCGAGCATCAGTTTTCCCGCACCCATCTTTCTTCCAAACAACAAAATGCGGTCTGCCGCCAGATCAGTAACCACGTCATCACGGCCATTGACCAGCAGACCGTGGTCACCCCCCAATCCCTGGTGGCCGGCGCGCTTTTGTCCGGCGGAAAAGAAATCATTTCCACACAAGACCTGGAATTTCGGATCAAGGCCATCATGGGGCTGCTGCGTGCCCAAAATACCCAACTTTCCGATTCGTTGATACCCGACCCCAGGGCGGCTGTGGAAAAAACCCTTTACCATTACCAGGGCCGGAAATTTATCCAGCGACCGGAAGAATTCACCAAATCCGGAAATCCGGGTGATTCCTGGCGAATTGTTGAAAATCACAGAATTCATATGGATTATTATAAAAACATCAGCATCTGCCATTTTGTGCCGGCTGCGTTCACTGCCATGGCCATCCTGGAAAAAGATGCATTTCAGTTTTCCGCCACAGAACTGCACCATACCTACTTTAAACTGGAAAAGCTGTTTTCCGAGGAATTTCATTCAGACGCGGTTCGACCGTCTGCATTTATTGTGCGAAAAACCGTGAAAGCCTTCATCAACATGGCTGTTCTGGTTCCCCACCCCGCCCTTCCGGACACATACAATCTGTCTTCCGAAGGGTTCCGAAAACTGATTTTCTTTTCCGGATACCTGGAACCGTTCATCGCGGCCTATCAAACCGCATTGGTTTATTTTTCCAAAAACCGGAGAAATCTCCACGACCGGAACAAAATGCTCAAACACATGCTGTCAGCCGGAAATCGGATGCTCAGGCAAGGAGAAATCCGGGTCAGAGAATCCATTTCAAAAGTCACCTATGACAATGCCATCAACTTTTTCATGAAAAATGAGGTGAAGGGTTCTGAAGATGAGGAGAATATCCGAAAGTGGGAGGCGGTTCTCGCCCATTACCAGCATCTGATCACCCGGTAATCCGGGAGCTGTCAGCGCGAGGACAGAGTGTTCTTGGGAACAGGTGATTTTTTGACCACTTCCGGGTCATGGTACAGTTTAGTACGGGTTTTCCGGCGGAGTTTCTTGAGGGCGGTTTTGGGAAGCGTTCCGTCAGAAAGGGCCTGGCCGCAGGTTTGGCACAGAGCCGCTACGTTTTTGATGGAATGCTCGCCTTCCGGGTCAGGAGGGTCAAGATAACAAAATGACAGGGTGCTGGCTGAATCGGTTTTGTCTTCGGGTTGTCCGCAGCACTCACAACATATGCCCGCCCGGCGGAGAACCAAGGCAAAGACATCTTTTTTCCGGTTAAAGGGTTCGGTCCCTTCTGATACACTTTTCCAAGGCTTTCCGGGTTCGGGTTTTTCAATGGGACGGGGACGAAAATCTGAAGGGGATTTTCGGGGTGATGCGGGAAGATCTGAAGGTTCTGGCGCCGGCGGGGTTTCTGCCAGAGGTTCGGAAAGATCATCGGTCGTAGGCGGCGGAACAGGTGCAGCAACGGATCGTTTTCGTTTTTTGACAACAGGGGGACGGCTTCCGCCAAGTGCCATCGGGTCGCCCGCACCGGATTTTAACCATGCGGTGTGGTTTGCCTGCTGAAGGCGCTGTTTTAAAATATCATAAGATTCATCGGCATCAAACTTGACATTCATCTCCCGCAGCATCTGCTGGATTTCCAGTTTGCTCAGTGTCATGGAACAACTCACTCAAAATTGAAAAGGGCGCTTTCGCTGGTTCTGATCTGAAAAAAAGGTGAATATACCAAACTTCAGCCAGACGCAATCAAAATTATGCACATGCCAAATGCATGAAAAACAAATTTGAAATTTTACCGGATTTTTTTCCTCTTTTCCCTGGAGGTTTTTATCAAACAGACACTGAACCAATGGATTTATTGGGCAAAACGCCTGATCGACCACCCGGACGGCATGGACATGGACGCGGCCACCCGCGACCTGTCCCGCTGGATCGGATATTTTCAGCATGAACGAATGGCCTACCTCATCGTCACGGCTCTGTTTGCCGTGCTGACCATGATGGGACTGATACTTCTGGTTATTACGCCGTCCTGGGCCACCATGGCCCTGGTGGCGCTGATTGTCATCCTGCTGGTCTTTCATATCCACCGCTATTACCTCTTAGAGAACAAAACCCAGGAATTGTATGGTCTGCTGGATCAGATGATCGATATTCAGCGGGAAAAGAAAAAGCTGCAGCAAGGACACACCCAAACCCGTGATAAGGGAATTCAAAATGACCCCATCCCATGAAGAAAAACTGTTCAGGTGGGCAACCCAGTTGCCGGATACCCTGTGGAATGACCTTAAAAACCGGCCCCCTGCGGAATCCGCGGAAACTACCGGCGCGACTTGGGATGGAAAGGTCTTTTCCATTTCCCTTCTGGGAAAGGGATATCAGGTGCATCCCTCGGAAAAAATCATTTTCCGGGATGGAGAAAAAGACGCGCCGGTAAATTACCAGACCGGCGTGGTGCTGCTCAACACCCTTTCCTTTTCCAAGGGAGTTCCGCCCAGCGGCCGGATGACGGTTCCCCAGGACCTTCCCGGCGGCCGGATGTTTTTTGTGGGGGCCCATGCACTGGAAACGGGTGCCTTGGCAACTGCTTTTTCGGAAAACCCTGATTCATTCATCAAACAGATGGTGGATATGGGCGGAGAAAAAATTGACGGCGCAGATGCGGCCTTCCGGATTCCGGGCCTGCCCTTTGTTCCGCTATATGTGCTGCTGTGGCACAAAGAGGCGGACGCGCCGGCCAGAGCTGTTATCGGAATTGACGACCGGGCCCATTTTCATCTGGATCTGGCCAGCGTTTTTGCCCTGACCAATGTTCTGGTATACCGGCTGTGCGGTCTTTATCGGGTATAAAGGTATCCTTTATCCCTCATCTGTTTTCAGCCATTCACCCTGCTCAATAATCCCAGCCAGCTTTTGGGCGTCCGGCCACAGGGCGTCCAGATCCTTTCGGGAATGAACGGCAAGGGTGATGTGGTAGGTTTTTCCTTCAAAATCGCGGGGCGGCTGCACCTGAATACGCGGATCCGCCTTAAGGGCGCGGATGGTGTCGTGGTATTTTTTTTCAGCACGGCAAAGGGCCGGATAGCGCCTGTTTTTGAACACCTGCCGCACATTCTGGACCTTCTGGGGCATCGGTGTTTCCGGATCTTCCATAATGGCTGCGATATCGGGAGCGTGTATCACCTGTGAAACTGGAATATCATCCCGCAGGGAGATTTCTCGAACCATTTCCAGAAGCTCCCGCTGAACCCGCAGACTGGCATTAAGAGACCGCAAAAAGCTGATCAGCGGCAACATGATATCCGGCGTCAAAGCCACCAGGGTCAGTGCAACAGGAAGTGCAATACTGCCTTCTAAAATGGCGGACTGGAGCGCGTCCGGCATGTTGGTCACGGGCATGATCCGGTTTTTTGCAGCATCGCTGTCCGGAAGGCTTACGGACCGGGCCACCTCCTGCCAGCTTTGTCCGGGTGGTGTAAATTTGTGAATCAGGGTATAGGCGCGGGCCTGTTCAACGATATTGAGCGGTCGCTGTCCGCTGTTGTCGGCAATGGCAATGCAGGCGCATTCCAGCGGTGAACAGGTCTTTGGCAGTACGCGGGCCTGGATCAGGGTCTGGTCAAGGGCGGTCAGGGTACGGATCCGGCGAAATCCGCACACCACCAAAAATCCCCCTTGGGTTTCCGCCAGAATGGGAAACTGCAAAAGACCGACGGCGCTGATGGACAGCGCCAGATCGGTTTTATCAACAGCAGTGGTAATCTGAAAGGTAGTATCAGAAAGGTCAATCTGTGATGCGGCAATCTGCCGGACATCACTGTCCATGGCCGGTGCCCGTGATAAGGGCCAAGGCTTCCAGGTATTTGGCCCGCGTATTGTCAATCACGTTCTGGGGAAGGTGGGGGCCGGGCGGCGTTTGATCCCAATCCAGAGAAAGGAGGTAATCCCTTAAATACTGTTTGTCAAAACTCTGCTGGACCCCGCCGGGCAGATAGGTGGCCTTGGGCCAGAACCGCGATGAGTCGGGTGTCAGGAGTTCATCAATGAGAATGATTTCGTCATCCAAAATCCCGAACTCAAATTTTGTGTCAGCGATGAGAATTCCCTTTTCCTCGGCCATACGGGCGCCTTTTTCATAGATGGCAAGGGAGAGCTGTCTGACCTTTTCGGCAATGGAATCCCCTACCCGGCGCCGCATCTCGTCAAAATCAATATTGATATCGTGGGTTCCGACCTCTTCTTTGGTTGAGGGCGTAAAAATCGGTTCTGGAAGGCGGTCGGACTCCAGCAGACCTTCGGGAAGCCGAATGCCGCACACGGTCCCGTCTTTTTGATAGGATTTCCAACCGGATCCGGTAATATAGCCCCGCACCACGCATTCCACCGGAAGGGGCCTGGCTTTTTTCACAAGCATACTGCGGCCTTCCAGATCAGCGGCATAAGGTTTGCAAATGTCCGGATAGGCGGCCACATCTGCTGTAATCACATGGTTTTTCACCATGGACGCCATCACGTTAAACCAGTAAAGGGAAATCTGGGTCAGAACCCGTCCTTTATCGGGAATGGGATCCGGAAGCACCACATCAAAGGCGGACATCCGGTCCGTTGCCACCATCAGAAAAGCATCTCCAAGATCATACATATCCCGGACCTTGCCCCGCTGATGCAGTTTGAGGCCGGAAAAATCTGTTTCACGAACCACCTGGGTCATTTTGATATTCCTTTAGTTTAAGGTAAAACCCGCTGCATTGATGCGGTCTCAGCAGAGTTTGGGGTCCAGGCAGAAGTGGCCGCGTTTGAGGCCAGATTGAGTTTCCATGTTCCCCCTCACCACCGTCGAACCTTTCAACAACAGCGGCAGGCAAATAAAAAAAGAAACAGCGTTTCCAGAGCCTTCTTGCCGCAAAGGTCTTTGCCAAAGTCCTGTTCTTTTCGCATGATTCGGAAAAAAACAGGCCTGATTTCCGTCTGTTCACAGGTTTTTTGAATGGAAGAACAACTGCGCTTATTCGGTGGCAAGAGGATGCGCGGCACCCTCAATTTCAGAATGAACAGACAAAACAGGCCTTAAAATACAGAAGCACTTTATCCTGTTTGCGATTTTATTGTCAATAATCGGGGCTGTGGCACACGTTAAAAAACGTATTGACATTCCCATTCGATATGATATCAAACCAGCAGAATATAAAGTAAATTCAATAATTATAGAGTATTCTAAACCTTTATCCCGAATCGGAGAGAATCAACCATGAACAAAAAAGTCACAGTTGTCGGTGCCGGCAATGTGGGGGCCACAACAGCGCAACGACTGGCGGAAAAAGAACTTTGTGATGTGGTACTGGTGGATATTGTCGAAGGCATTCCGCAGGGGAAATCCCTTGATCTCATGGAAGCCGCGCCCATTGAAAAGCATGACGCCAAGCTGACCGGCTGCAATACCTATGAAGCCACCGCCGACTCGGACATTGTTATCATCACAGCGGGAATTCCCCGCAAGCCCGGCATGAGCCGGGACGATCTCATCAGCACCAACGCGGGCATTATTAAAAACGTAACCCGGGAAATCGTCAAGTACGCTCCCAATTCGATTTTGATCATTGTCAGCAATCCCCTGGACGCCATGTGCCATGTGGCCCTTTCCGCCTCAGGGTTTCCCAAAAACCGTGTCATCGGCATGGCCGGCGTTCTGGATTCTGCCCGTTTCCGGGCTTTTATTGCCATGGAACTCAATGTGTCCGTGGAAAACACCCATGCGTTTGTTCTGGGTGGTCACGGCGATACCATGGTTCCCCTGCCCCGCTATTCAACGGTTGCCGGAATTCCCATCACCGAGCTCATGTCCAAAGACAGAATCGACGCCCTGGTGGAGCGGACCGCCAATGGCGGCGCGGAAATCGTCAGCCTGCTCAAAACCGGAAGCGCCTATTATGCGCCGGCATCGGCTGCAGTTGAAATGGCCGAGGCCATCCTGAAAGACAAAAAGAAAATTTTGCCCTGCGCCGCTTATCTGCAAGGCGAATACGGCATTCAGGATCTTTTCATCGGTGTTCCGGTGAAACTGGGGAAAAACGGCATTGAGCAGGTCATTGAAATCAAACTGACAAATGACGAAAAAGCCGCCCTTGAAAAATCCGCAGCTGCGGTTGAGGGGCTTAAAGCTACCTTGGCCAAACTGGCGTAATTTCAGTTCCCGGTTTTCAGATCCCCATCATTTCCGGGGCGGACCTCAGATTCCGCCCCGGATTCCAGTTTTTTCATGATTTCCTGCATATCCTTCCAGACATCGCGCTTTTTTTCGGGATTTCTCAAGAGAAACGCCGGATGAAAAGTGGGCATCACGGGTATGCCGTTCCATTCCTGAAAAATTCCCCGCAGCCGGGAGACGGGGGTTTGGGTGTTCAGAAGCGCACCAGCAGCCACATTTCCCAGCGTACAGATCATCCTGGGGCGGATCGCCATGAGCTGACGGTGAAGAAATGGAAGGCAGCAGCGGATTTCATCCACCGCGGGCGCACGGTTCTCCGGCGGACGGCATTTGACCACATTGGCAATGTACACTTTCTCTCGTGAAAGCTTCATGGCCCCAATAATCTGGGTGAGAAGCTGGCCCGCCTTTCCCACAAACGGGCGGCCGGTCTGGTCTTCTTCAAACCCCGGTCCTTCACCCACAAAGACAAGACGGGCTAAAGGGTCTCCCTCGCCAAATACAAGGCAGGAGCGTCCCTGATGCAAAGAACATCGAGTGCAGTTTTCCAGATCCTCCCGAATCCGGTCCAGCCTGTCTTTGGGGGAGGTCATAGGTTTCAGCGCCTCGGAACCAGATGCCGAAAAAGGGTCCGATGTTTCGGGAAATCCCAGTTGGTTCAGGGCCGAGAGACCGGCCTCAGTGCAGTCAAATCCAGTGCATCCAAGCTGCTTCAGATAGAAAAGGGTATTACGGATACGGGTGAGTTCTTTCACCAGCGGAGAAGAGGCGGTCATGGCAGAGGGCGGATTCCAAAAATAGGAGTCATCGAAAGATCGTCTCGGGTCGTCTTAAAATGATGGGGATGTCTTTTTTCGGACCAGATCCACCACCTGGTCCAGGATTCGGTTGGCTGCCGCGCTTTTATCCATGAGATCCAGATGCAGGCATCGACCATCGGCAAAAAACAGGGAAATACGGTTGGTGTCCGCACAAAATCCGCAATCCGCAGGACCAATGGGATTGGCAACAATCATGTCCAGCCCTTTTTCTTCTGTCTTTTTGCGGGCATAGGTCTCCATCTCGTGGGTTTCAGCGGCAAACCCCACCAGAACCTGGCCCGGCGGCTTGCATCGGCCAAGGGTTTTTAAAATGTCCGTGGTCCGGGTCAGGCAAAGGGAAACATCTTCTTCGCCTTTTTTCACTTTCCGGTCTTCATACACCAGCGGCCGGTAATCGGAAACCGCCGCCACCTTGATGATGACATCCGCCTCTCCTGCACGGGCAAACACTGCTTCAGCCATTTCGTCACTGGTCACCACCGAAACCGTCTCCACATTAAAAGGCGGCAAAATGGCAACCGGACCTGTGATCAGCGTCACCTTTGCCCCCCGGTTTTCCGCGGCGCGGGCAATCGCATAGCCCATTTTTCCAGAAGAGGGATTGCTGACAAACCGGACCGGATCAATAAATTCCCGTGTGGGACCGGCCGTGACCAGTACTTTCTTTCCTTCCAGGTCGTGGGGCGTTAGCAGGCAGATGAGCCGGTCAAGGATTTCCCCAGGCTCCGGAAGGCGACCCGGACCAACCGCCTTGCAGGCCAGCTCCCCCACACCCGGCGACACAATTTGGACATCGTCCGCTTCCAGGCGGCTGAGATTGCGCTGGGTGGCAGGATGGGCAAACATATCAGCATTCATGGACGGGCAGATCATCACCGGGCAGGTCACGGCCAGCATGAAGGTCGAAAGGGCGTCGTCAGCAATGCCATTTGCCAATTTCGCCACCATATTGGCCGTAGCCGGCGCGATCACAACAGCCTGGGCCGACTCGGCCCAGTCAATATGGCGGATGGTCGTATCCGGGGTGTCTTCTAAAACATCCAGATACACAGGACTTCCCGAAAGTGTGGCAAACGTCAGGGGAGCGACAAACCGGGTGGCGGCAGCCGTCATGATCACCCGCACCCGTGCCCCGTGTTTCACCAATTGCCGGAGCAGCTCCACACTTTTATAGGCCGCAATACCGCCGCACACGCCCAGAACGATCTGTTTGTTTTTAAGAACGGTCTCTTTCATTGGATATCTTTTACCATCCCGGGTTTATCCCGAAATCAGGTCTGCTTCCTCGTGTCTGTGAAGGCTGGGTGCAGGTATAAAATGAATTATGGGGCTTGTTTGCCATGGGACGGCTGTGCATTTTTGTTTCCATTGGTTCTCTGAAAAATCACCACCACGTCGTCCCGGCCGATCATCCCCAGTTCACTTCGTGCCACCCATTCAATATACGTCGGATCTTTTTGGAGTCGCTCAATGACTTGGTAAAGCTCAACATTGTCTCTGGCTACAGTCTCATTTTTTTCCTTGATGGCCTGTTCTTCTTCCTTGAGCCGGGACAGTTCAACAAGGCCCTTGTCGCTGAACAGGATCACGAACAGAAAAACCGTTAACGCAAACGCCCCGCCCAGCACACTCCATTTCAGCCTGTTCTGTATCATCTCAAAAGCCTTTTTTTGATTAGACGCACCATCTGCTGCCATTCGGGAATTTTCAAAAGCCAGGCCGCTCCTGAAAAAATCCCCATCCCCACGCCAACAGCAACAGAAACTCCCGTAAGCAAGTGAAAAAATCCAGCAGGGTCCGCATCCGGTACAATCTGTTGAAATATCCAGACCGCCGCCATCGCCATCAGGGCTGTGGCCACAAGCGTTTTACCCGTGCTGGCACCGATTTTTTGCCAGCGGATGGTTCCCAGCCGTTTTCTAAGGGCCCAGACCAAGAGGATCAGGTTGACGGCCGAGGCCAGGGATGTGGCCAAGGCCAGTCCGCTGTGGGCCATGGAATCCATGAGCGCCATTCCCAGGAGGATGTTGACCCCAATGGAAATCGTGGCCATCTGCACCGGCGTCCGGGTATCCTGAAGCGCATAAAACACCGAAACCACAATCCGTACTGCAGAAAATGCCCACAAACCCAGACAATAGTACAAAAGGGCATCAGCGGTCAATCGGGTGGTGTGGGCGTCAAAGGCGCCGCGTTTGAATAAAAGCGCAACAATAGGTTCCCGGAGCACAATCATCCCCACCATGGCAGGAAGGGTGATGAACAGCACCAGGCTGATGGCATGGCCAAAGGTTTCGCCGATGCCCGCGGTATCATGGGCAGCAGCCTGCCGGGACAGGCTGGGAAGGACGGCCGTGGCGGTTGCCGTGGCAAAAATTCCCAGAGGAAACTGCACCAACCGGTCCGCATAATACAAATAGGAGACACTGCCTTCGGGCAAAAGAGATGCCAGAAGCGTTCCCACCAGCATATTGATCTGATAGACTGCGGCGCCGAAAATGGTGGGCAGCATAAGGAGGCCCACCTGTTTCATGGCCGGGTGCCACAGCCCGGACCGTTTCCAGAACCGGATGCCGTAACGCACCAGAAAGGGCAGTTGAAGGGCCAGTTGAAGCGCCCCGCCGATCAAAACACCGATGGAAAGACCGATCACCCGAACTATTTCCGCTTCTGAAAAAAAGGAGGCTGTCACCACCGCGGCGATCATGGCAATGTTCAGCAGTACCGGCGCAACAGCAGGGGCTGCAAAATGCCCCAGGACATTTAAAATCCCCATACACAGGGCGACAAGTCCAATAAATACGATATAGGGAAACATCAGCCGGGTAAGGGTGATGGTCAGGGCCAGTTTTTCCGGTGATGCGGAAAATCCGGGCGCAATGACATAAATAATCCAGGGTGTGGTAAAAATACCCACAAGGGACACCCCCACCAGAATCAGAAACAGGAGTTTCATGGCGCTGATGGCCAATTGGGTAGCGCTTTCCCGGTCACCCCGGATCAGGATTTCAGTAAATACTGGCACAAAGGCGATGCTCAGTGACCCTTCACCAAAAAGCCGGCGCAGCAGGTTGGGAATCCTGAACGCCGCAATAAAGGCATCCGCCGCCATACCGGCCCCAAAAAAAGAGGCCACCACCATATCCCGGAGATAACCGAAAATCCGGCTGAAGAGCGTCGCCACCCCCACCACGCCGGCCGCGCGGGTGACCTTTCGCTTCTCACTGTCTGTTTCGTTGGGGTCCACGGGTATTATCCTGTCTGATTGCCGCTCAATATCTGCAAAGTTCCTTGACTTACCCGATTTTTTTGGGTATCGGAAGTGTTTTGTTGTGAGTCCTCAATTATTTTCGAATTCTTTCCGAAAGGAGCAATGGAAGGTGGCAAACCATAAATCAGCGTTAAAACGTGCCGGCCAGAATGCCCGGCGCCGGCTGCGGAACCGGACGGTACAGACCCGTGTAAAAAATGCGGTAAAAGATGTGAGACAAGCTGTTGCTGAAAATGCGGATAATTGCGTGGCGCGGCTGGTCGCTGCCCAGTCTGATATTGCCAAAGCCGCAAAAAAAGGCGTTCTTCACAGAAAAACCGCTTCCCGAAAAATTTCCCGTCTCGCTCGGCTGGTCAACGCCCAGAGGGCGTAACTGATACGGTAATTTTTGACCCATCCGACGCCGGAGAATCGTGTCTGCCCATGTTTTCAGGGGGGCGTATCTTCCCCATCACCGGCAGACAACCTGACAGATGGACGAATTTCTGATTTTAAAACAGATTTCGTCCATTTGTGTATGGGGAGGTCAAAACTCAGCACGGCGAGAACGCTGAACAGGAGGACCGCCGGTGCGATTACTCACCAAAGCCCAAAAAGCGCGATATGCCATCCGTGAATTCAAAACCCTGACCGATGCCATGGCCATCCGTGGGTTTTACCGTCCCAACGGAAAGATGGGCAGCGCCCTGATGCAGTGTCTGCGCAACCTGAGCCCGGAAATTTACGGAAGCATGAACGATCCCCGGGTGGTGGAACTCAAGGGCCTGGAATACGTCATTGACCGCCTTCCCAAAGGCATTGAAGCCTGCAACCGCATTATTCTGACAGAAGAAGATCCCTTTCGGAGCGGCGAGCGGGAACCGGTGATTCCCTTAAAACGCCGCCGCACCTGTTACCGGGTGGGTCCCCATGAAATGTGTTTCGTGATCACCCGGGGCCTTAGCGAAATTTACGATATTCTCACCCACATGACCTTTCTGTTGGGGGAAGCGCAAAAAATCCAGAACCGGATGGCGGACGATTCCGGGCATCCCTCCATCGAATGGAAGGTTCTGGAACGTCAGCTAAAGGCTGAAGATCCGATCTCCGGTGCTGACGAGGAGCAGGCCCTGTGGAGTCTTTCCATCATTTTGGGGCGTCCCTTTGAAGAAACCCGCAGCACCTTTCATTACCTTTCCGCCAACCAGAAGGAATTTGACAGCAACAACGGCCTTTTCCGTCTGATCTACAATCTGGGAAAGCGCATTGAAGCCGAACTTCACAATCCCGAAGAAGCCATTGTCATTTACCTCACGCCCTCGCTGATGCAGGTCATCGGCCAGCAGGAATATGAAAAATGCTGGGCCGCAGATATCAAGACCCATCTGGTCCGGAAAAACCTCCAACACCGGCCGATCCATGTGATCAGTGCCAACATGCACAGCGTGGTGAATGCACTCTACGGTTTTTCCGCGCTTTCCCATATCGGGAAAACCATTGATGCGTCGTCCTATGATTTTTTCGACACCCTCCGCCATTACCCGGAAGAGATCGAAACCTTTGCCTCAGCCAATGGACTTTCCATTCTGCCGGATCGTTCCGGAACCCAT
>JAJDJS010000022.1 GCA_030267325.1 Desulfosarcina sp. OttesenSCG-928-A07
CCGGCGACTACTGGAAGCAGGGCGACCCCAACCGGGACATCGACGACAACCTCACCTTTTATGGCCGGTTGACGCTGTCCTTCTAATCTGGCACCATCACAAAACGTTTACCTCACCGCCCCGAAAACCCTTTGTTTTCGGGGCTTTTTTTAGTGCGTCCGGTTTAGTGCTGTTTCAAGTTGAATTTTCTTTCCATGGGGGGTTGTAAGCCATGGAGAGAAAAAGATACGTTATGCAACCGTTCCGGTTCAACGCAGCGATTCAACATCCCGTTCTTCTGGTTTGGGACATCGTCGGTCCGTGGCGGACCGATAGAAACAACGATTTTACAGGAAAAGCTCACATTGGCGCAGCCGATGAAATGTCGCTGCCAGCCTTGCGCCAGGAAGCACATACGAGGCGAGAGCAGGATTTAATGAGATCTTCGAAAAAACCCATCATGCGTATTTTTCTGGTGGCTGGCGCACGTCCCAATTTTATGAAAATTGCCCCCTTGTACCGGACGGCACAAGATTTTCCGGAAATTACCTGCAATATTGTTCATACGGGTCAGCATTACGACAAAGCCATGTCCCAGACGTTTTTCGACGATTTCGGTCTTCCCCGGCCGGATTATTTCCTGAAATCCGGTTCCGGGTCCCACGCGGTTCAGACGGCAAAAATTATGACCGCCTTTGAAGCGATCTGCACCGAAAACCGTCCTGATTGGGTCATGGTGGTGGGGGATGTCAATTCCACCCTGGCCTGCAGCATTGTTGCTAAAAAGTTGCACATCCAAGTGGCCCATGTGGAGGCAGGACTTCGCAGTTTTGATCTTTCCATGCCCGAGGAAATCAATCGCACGGTCACCGATGCGATCAGCGATCTTTTTTTTGTGACAGAGAAAAATGGTCTGGACAATCTTCTTCGGGAGGGAAAACCGGCCGATCGCATTCATCTGGTGGGCAACGTCATGATCGACAATCTGCTGCATCAGTTCCGGAAACTCGAGGACCAGGTTTCCCAGACCTTTTCTTCCAGCCGGTTGAAGCAGAAATTGGGAAGCTACGCCTTTCTCACCTTGCACCGATCGTCCAATGTGGATGATGAAACCCGATTCAGAGAAATTGCCGCGGCGCTCAACACCATTTCTGATGAGATCCCCATCATTTTTCCCATTCATCCCCGCACCCGAAAAATGCAGAAAATGTTCGGCATTTCATTTTCTTCCCGCATTCACCTGCTGCCCCCACTGGGATTTCAGGAAGCGCTTTTTCTGTGGAAGGATGCCCGTGTGGTCCTGACCGACAGCGGCGGTTTGCAGGAGGAAACCACGGCATTGAAAAAACCCTGCATCACCATTCGCGACAACACCGAACGGCCCATCACCCTTGATCAGGGTTCCAATATTTTGGCAGGGACTTCCAGGAACGGCATTTTGAATGCTTTTCACACGGTCATGACCGATTCTCAAAAAAACTTCGGCATCCCGCCGCTCTGGGACGGCCGGGCCGCCGAACGTATCTGGCAGGTGGTCGTCAATACGGCTTCGGTCTGATTCATCAATGCGGCCACGCCCGTTTTTTATCTGAGTGAAACAGCATGTCTTGAAAAAATGGGGTGTCAGCCTCGGCGCTCTTTTTCCCTGGTCAGCTGCACTTTTTCTGGCGTATTTCCAGAACCCGCATCTCCCTGTTCTGCCAGTTTTCCGGAAAAGAGCATCTCAAGATAAGGCCGATTCAGGGGATCCACATCGTCAAATGCATAGCCGGGATTTTCATTTTTTTGGGCCATGACTTTCCGAAGGGAGCCGGCCGTGACCTTTCCCAGCTCAACCCCGAACTGGTCAAAGGGATTGTTTCCCCAGAGAAAGGCCTCATAAATGGTTTTGGCTTCGTAAAAGGCCAGAAGCCGTCCGACATCTTCCGGTTCCAGGGATTCCAGTACAAGAATGGAAGAAGGCCGGTTGCCGGAAAACCATTTTGCCGGATTTTCATCGTTTTTTCCCGTGGCAAGGGCTGTGGATTGGGCCAAAAGATTGGCCCACAATTCCTGCTGGTGAGTCACGCCCTTGAATCGCCCTTCATCCATCTGGTACTGCGGGTTCAGCACACCGATAAACTCGATGGGAAACGGTTTTCCCTGGTGGGCCAACTGAAAAAAGGAATGCTGGGCATTGGTGCCGGGTTCACCAAAAATTACCGTGCCGGCCGGCTCACTCAAAAAATTCCCCGCCATATCGACAGATTTTCCGTTACTTTCCATGTTGAGCTGCTGCACATGGGGGGCCAGTTTGCACAGGGGCGAGGCATAGGGAATGATGGCGCTTTGGGGATATCGCATAAAACGGGTATTCCAGACACTGACAAGGGCGGCAATCAAGGGAAGATTTTTTTCCGGCGGTGCGGAAAGGGTGTGCTGATCCATGGCCTCGGCACCCTTTAAAAATCGCTCGAACCGATCATATCCCAGATAAATGCTTAAAGGAACACCGCCCACAGCCGAGGTGACGCTGTAACGGCCGCCGATGAAATCGAACATGTGAAAGGCCGCCAGCTCCCGTCCGCCGCCCTGATCTCCGGGACTTCCCTTGCTGGTTACGGTGACCATGTGACGGGCTGGATCCAGCCCGCGATCCGCCATAAAGCGCCGTATGAGGTCCTCGTTGGCCATGGTTTCCACAGTGGTATAGCTTTTTGAAATAATGATCCACAGGGTTTTTTCAGGATCAATCCGGGACCCGATGGCGCCAAAGTTGTGGATGTCTACATTGGCCAAAAAATCCAGAGAAATGGATTGATCCGCAAAAGCTTCAAGGGCCTTGGCAACAAATTCCGTTCCCAGGTAACTGCCGCCGATTCCCACCACAACGGCATGGGTAAAGGGTTTCCCCGTACTGCCAGTGAGTGTTCCGTCGTGAACCCGGGTACTGAAGGTTTGGATCTGGTCCAGAACCCCCCTGAAATCTTTCCTCACATCACGGCCGTCCACCATCAGGGGCACGGTTGAAAAACTCCGCGCGGCCATGTGAAGGGCTTCCCGGTTTTCGGAAACATTGACTTTTTCACCGGCATTCATCCGGGAAAATTGGGTTATGACATCCGCTTCATGGGCCAAATCAAAAAGAAGGTCCATGATGGCCCGGTCCACCCGCTGGCGGGAATAATCAAAAAAAATTCCGCCGCCACTGATACTGAAATCAGTGCAGCGATTTTTTTCCATCACCAGTGACCGGAGATGAAAGGCGCTTTCATTGATTCTTTTCGCCTGATCAACCAGCTTGCCATACCCTTTGCTCTGATCAAACCGATAGTCTGCCATGGGGTCTCCTTGTCCGGACGTTTCAGTTCAGGACCCATCCGGCTTTCTCAAGTGGTGTTGGGTGAAGATGGAAAAGAGAAAAATCCGTATAGCAGAGGGGAACGCGAACGTTTATTTGTCTTCGCCGACAGCATTGAAAACCGCATAGGGTTCAAGGGATGAACCAGACTTTGAGCAGGATACACTGTTGGAAAGGGCTGTGTGAATTCGGTCCAGCAAAAGACAGGTGTTTATGCAGTCGGGAAACAGCTCCTTGTCCGCACACTCCCTGCACGGGCTTTTGATGAGATAGCCGATGTCAAAATCAAAACGGTGTCGGTATGGGGTCATGGCATCTTCCCTGATGTACGGGGGATCAGTGGGACATCTGATTCGGATGACAGGGCCATACCACAACGGATAATCCGGCACAAGGCGATTTCAGGGTTTTTGCGGCGGTCAATCCGGCTCCCGATAAAGGGCCAGAATTCCGGAACGCGCCACTTTCTTGATTCCCATATTGGTTTGGCACGCATCTGACAGAAGACATCGGCATCATGGGGTATCGGCGTTTTTCTCATATTGGGAAAGGGCTTTTCGCTCTGCTTCAAGCTCTCCCAGAAGCTTACCCAGGGTCCAGTTCTCGGATGTCGGCGTCAGCGTTGCCCACAGGGCTTTTTGCATACCGGTCTGACGGCAGATGGCCATCAGGGCATGGAGCTGGTTTTCGGTAATGCCGGAAACAATGATGGCGCGCGGCAGTGCTGAATCTTTTTTTCCGCCCTCACTGCCGTGGGCAAGCTGCAGAAGTTCGGAAAGAAGCTGGTCAAGATGGGAGGAATCCGCCCAGACCACCGGCACATCCGAAATACCGGCCATTTTCAGGACTTTTTCCATATTGCCGCTGACGCCTTGGGGAAAACCGCAGAGTATTAATTTTTTCGGACCGTAAAGGGGGGTATCGGAATAGTGAACCTTTTCAAATGATGCGTCTTGCATTGGGATTTTCTCCGCCTTGGGGATGAATACGGGATTTTTTGACAGCAAGCGGAGTATAGGCCATTTCCATCAAAGATGTAAACCAAGCGGCGGCCTGCTGATCCCATGGACCAGGGATTGACGATGATGATCACAGGGGTGTAAGGTCACCCCGTTTTCAACCAGACGCTATCTTTTTGACAG
Source organism: Desulfosarcina sp. OttesenSCG-928-A07 (assembly GCA_030267325.1). GTDB lineage: Bacteria > Desulfobacterota > Desulfobacteria > Desulfobacterales > Desulfosarcinaceae > Desulfosarcina. The sequence continues at coordinate 4,462 of JAJDJS010000022.1, forward strand.
GAAACGCAACGATGGACACATTTCTTCACTGGTGGCAGCACCTGCCCGAGCAAATGAACCCTGTTTTATTCCAGATCGGCGAGTTCAGAATCCAGTACTACGGCCTGATGTATCTGGTGGCCTTTACGCTGACCTACATCCTTTCGCTCTGGCGTATTCGCCATGAAAAACAGCGGTTTCAGATGAATAGCGAGACGCTTCTCAATCTGACCACCGCGCTTGTTCTCGGGCTGGTTATCGGCGCCCGGCTGGGGTATGTGGTGTTTTACAATTTTTCCTATTATCTTGACCACCCCCTTGAAATTATCCTTCCGTTTCAATTTTCAGACGGCTTTCACTTTACCGGTATTACCGGCATGTCCTACCATGGCGGTCTGATCGGAACCGTTATTGCAATGATTATTTTCGCCCGAAGCAACAAGCTGGACTTCTTCCACGCTACAGATCTCATTGTTCCTTGTATTCCGCTGGGATACACCTTTGGCCGAATCGGAAACTTCATCAACGGAGAACTTTACGGACGTGTGACCGAGCTTTCCATCGGAATGTACTTTCCTTTTTCACCAGGACTTGAGCGGCGCCATCCGTCCCAGCTCTACGAGGCGTTTTTTGAAGGGATTGTGCTTTTTGGGGTTTTATGGGCCATCAAGGGACGGGTGAAAACCACCGGCGCCATGCTGGCCTTTTATCTGATGGGGTACGGACTGGTCCGCTTTTTCATTGAGTATACCCGAGAGCCGGATGCCCATCTGGGGTTCGTGTTTTTATCTTTTTCCATGGGCCAGGTACTGTGCATGGCCATGATCCTTTCCGGCGGACTGCTGCTGGGGTTTTTCTGGAGGCAACAACGTGTTTCAGGTAAACAGACAAGCTGAATCGCCTCTCCAATTTGGCCCAAATAGCTGACACGATCGCGTGTTACGCTTGAACACGCTCATGAAATCCCGCCTACAACACGCCCTTGGATGACCGCACGCCACCTCGATCCGGATCCTTTCCGATGGCCTGGGCCAGGGCCCGGCCCATGGATTTATAGATGGCCTCAAGAATATGGTGCTCGTTTTCACCGTATCGGACATTGATGTGCAGGTTCATTCCCCCCTTGGCGGAAAAAGCCCGACAGAACTCTTTGGCCAGCCCCCGGTGAAAGGTATCAGCGGGTTCCGTCATGGCCGGCAGATGCCAGATCAGATAAGGCCGGTTGGACAGGTCAATGGCCACTTCGGCAAGGGTCTCGTCCATGGGGGTGACGGCAAATCCATAGCGCCGGATGCCGGCCCGGTTGCCCAGGGCGGCAGACACGGCCTCACCCAGCACAAGGCCCACATCCTCCACTGTATGATGAAAATCCACAGCCAAATCACCGTCTGCGGCAAGCTTGAGGTCAAAACCGCCGTGTACGCAGAAAAGTGTCAGCATGTGGTCAAAAAAACCGATTCCGGTCTGAATGGTGGAAATGCCGCTCCCATCCAGGCACAATTCGGCATTAATGCGGGTTTCTGTTGTTTTTCGGTCAATGGTGTGGGTCCGGGACATGGGCGGGCTCCTTAAAAAATGAATCAGGCCTTGTTTTCTGTATCAGTACCTTGAAAGATAAATGAAAGCAAGTGGTTCGGAAAACACCGACCCTCAAGAAAAGTCCTTGTCAGGATGCGGGCGGGCAGGTAGAAGAAGGCCGAAATATGCCCTATGGGGTATTTTGTCAGAATGATGTGGTTAAAACCCAGCCAGATATGGAATGCCCATGAAACGAACCGGCCCCCTTGTAATGACTGACGCTTTTAAATCAGCTACCGATGACCAGGAAAAAATTCGTCCGCCAGAAGAAACGGTGGCAGAAGTCAAAAAAAAGCTGGGCTCCCTGAATCTTTCCATCCTTGAATCCACCTTTCGGATTGATAACGGCCGGCTCGGCATACCGGTTTTTTTCAGCGTTTGCGGCCATGACGCCAAACAGATGATCGGTACCGCCAAGCAGATGGGGAAAGGTGCCACAGCAGCCCAGGCAGAGGCCAGCGCCATCATGGAACTGGTGGAGCGGTTCAGTTTTTTCAGCTTTTACAGAAATGATGCCCATGCACGGCTGTCCACCCTGGACCAGTTGGGCGGTGAAGCCTTGGGATTTGATCAGATTGCAAAGTCGGTTCATGATGAATCTGATGATCTGGAGGTGGCGGAAAAAATCTTCCGGTCTCTTCCCTTGCGGTGGACCGGGGCCTGGAATATGACCCGGGAATCGGAAGTACTGGTCCCCATTGACTGGTTTTACGCCATCAACGCCTTTAACGGCCCATCTGCCGGAAACTGCGTCCCGGAGGCCATCTGCCAGGGACTGTGTGAAGTGGTGGAACGCCATGTGTCTTCCCTGGTCAGCCGGAACACACTGCCTGTCCCGCGAATTGACCCGGAAAGCGCCGCAGATCCCATGGTCCGGGAAATGCTTGAAAAATACAGGTCTGCCGGTATTCACCTGACCATCTCGGATTTCAGCCTGGATATGGGGATTCCCACTGTGGGCGTACTGGCTTGGGATCCATCCACGTTTCCGGAAAAAAGTGAAATTGTCTGGACCGCCGGAACCACACCCAGCCCTGAAAAAGCCTTAAGCCGTGCGCTCACCGAAGTTGCGCAGCTGGCCGGTGACTTTAATACAGGGTCAAATTACGTGGCATCCGGGCTTCCAAAGTTTTATAGCCCGGCAGATGCGGATTTTGTCATCCAGGGTCCCGGACCGGTTCCGCTGTCCGGCCTGCCCGATCTTTCCCATCCCAACATCCGTGTTGAAGTGGCCTCCTGTGTAAGCGCCCTTTCCCGGAAAAATATGGATGTTCTGGTGGTGGACACCACCCACCCGAAACTTTCCATTCCGGCTTTTTATACCCTTGTTCCGGGCGCTCACTTTCGGGAACGGGCCGCAAACACCAGTGTGGCCCTGTTTGCAGCCAAACTCGTGGCAGAACAGTTTTCGCCGGATGTTGCCATCCACCGCCTCCTGGACATGGATCGCATGCTGCCGAAAAAGTACTTTATCCAGTTTTATCTGGGAAATGCTTTTCTGGAGAAAGACGACCCGGAACGCGCCCTTGAATACTTCACCAAAGCCCTGGACAGCCACCCGGCCGAGTCGGACATGCCCAGCATTTATTCGTACATGGGCATTTGTTATAAAAATATGGAAAACTACGACGCTGCGCTTTCTGTATTGAAAAAAGGCGCGGAACTGGACCCGGATCGCATCGACATTCATAATCTCATGGGATTCTGCCATTTTATGAAAAAAGAGCACGAAGCCGCCATTTCCTGCTTTGAAAAGGCGATTGGGCTGGATCCGGGATCTGCCATCGACTACGCCAACATCGGATCCAATTACCGGGAGCTGGGGCAGATGGAAAAGGCTGTGCAGTACTACCGGCTGGCTTTGGAGCTGGATCCGACAATTGCGTTTGCCCGGGACAATTTAAAGCGACTTGGGGCGTCGGGTTTCACTGGGCCCTGAAAAAACAAACGCCAAGCCCCACAAAAGGCGTGAAAAAGAAAAAGCTCCTGTTTCTTTAAAGATATTCACGCCTTTTGCAGTTTTATTTAAAATTTCCATTGCCGGTCCGATTGCCCTGGTCCGGTTGTTGCCGAATAGTGCTGAATACTTTATAAAGCATTTTAACCTTGCGTTTCTCTCTATGGGATTTGTAAGCCATAAAGGGAAATGATTCCTGAAAAAATAATCAGACCATCCAATCGTAAAATGCTTTGGTTCAATGGAACAAAGCAGGCCGCCCGGATCCGGACAGAGACGCGTTGGATTCATTTTCCCTTCAAATTCCTGTTCCCAGCCCAACCGATGATATAGAATACGCAAAAATCTTCTGATCCGATCCGGTACCCAAACGCATTTCAGAACACCGGGCCTAACCCAAAGGCCCTTTATCCCAAAGGGAGGTATTCCATGAACGTACTTCTGATCAACGGCAGCCCCCATCCCAAAGGTTCCACTTATACCGCCCTTTCCGCTGTTGCCGATGGCCTCACAGCCGAGGGCATTTCCTGTTCCATCAAACAGGTGGGGCATCTGGCCATTCGCGGGTGCATGGCCTGCGGCAAATGTCAGGAAATCGGCCAGTGTATCATCAACGACGATCCGGTGAACGAATACAGCAGCCTGATCCGGGCGGCGGACGGCCTGGTCATTGGTTCTCCCGTATATTATGCCGCGCCCAATGGGGCCCTCTGCGCGTTTCTGGACCGGCTGTTCATGTCCAGCGGCCCAACAGCCTTTGCCTTCAAACCCGGTGCATCGGTGGTCAGCTGCCGCCGGGGCGGGGCCAGCGCGGCCTTTGACCGGCTGAACAAGTATTTTACCATTTCTTCCATGCCCATTGTCTCTTCCGTGTACTGGAATTCGGTTCACGGCAATATGGCCGAAGAAACGGTTCAGGATCTGGAAGGCATCCATGTGATGCGGGTTCTGGGGCAAAACATGGCCTGGCTGCTCAAATGCATTGACACGGCCAAATCCACTGTGCCCTATCCGGTTCAGGGACCCAAGGTGTATACCAATTTTATTCGCTGATTTTGCCCCACTAAATTCTAATTTTATCAGGAGGCTATCTGTATGACTGCATCTCCCGTTTATTTTACCGACATGCGCTGTCCAGTGGGCACCAGCCTGCAAGACAAACTGGACCGGCTGATGCGCCGGGCTGGTATTGAAAAAATTGATTTTGACAAAAAATTTGTGGCCATCAAACTCCACTTTGGTGAGCCGGGAAACCTATCTTTTCTTCGCCCGAATTTTGCAAAAACCGTTGCCGATCGCGTCAAGGCTCTGGGCGGGCGACCCTTTCTCACAGACTGCAACACCCTTTATGTGGGCCGCCGCAACAACGCCCTGGTGCATCTGGATGCGGCCTATGAAAACGGCTATTTTCCCCTGTCCACCGGGTGCCAGATCATTATCGGCGACGGTTTGAAAGGCACTGATGATGTGGATGTGCCTGTTTCCGGCGGTGTTCATCTCCAAAGCGCAAAAATCGGCCGGGCCATCATGGACGCAGACATTTTCATCTCTCTGACCCATTTTAAAGGCCATGAACTCACCGGTTTTGGCGGGGCCATCAAAAACATCGGCATGGGATGCGGCAGCCGGGCCGGAAAAATGGTCATGCACAGCGACGGAAAACCCACGGTGGATCAAGAAAAGTGCGTGGGGTGCCGAACCTGCGCCAAATACTGCGATGCGTCTGCCATTTCTTTTGGTGAGAACAAAAAAGCCCATATCGACCACAACAACTGTGTGGGATGCGGCCGGTGCATCGGCACCTGCATTGCCGATGCCATTTTCACGGAAATTGACTCCAGTAATGAGATGGTGAATGTCAAAATGGTGGAATACACCAAAGCGGTCCTGGACGGACGGCCCCATTTTCATATTGCCATTGTCAATCAGGTGTCGCCGTGCTGTGACTGCCACAGTGAAAACGATGCGGCCATTATTCCGGATATCGGCATGTTTGCCAGCTTTGATCCCGTGGCCCTGGATATGGCCTGTATTGATGCGGTCAATGCCGCACCCATGATTGAAGGCAGCGCCCTGTCGGACCATGGTCAAAACAGCCAGGACCATTTTTCCGTCATTCACCATGGAACAGACTGGCGCAGCCAGATTTCCCATGCGGAAAAAATCGGATTGGGAACCAGACAGTATGAACGGATTGCCGTGGGCATCCACAAGCCGAACCCCTGAACCCGCTTGCCGGCGATTGGATGATCAAAAAAAGATGTGCCTTTCATTTTTAAAAATGCAAAGGGACACAAAAAGGAGGCTATATGCTGAAAAAAATCATTATCGCACTTACCGCCGGGCTTATCGTGCTCATGATCGGCGTGGGCATTCTGATCAAGATCATGATCACCCCGGAGATGGTTCGGGAATCCGTGCTGCCCATTGCTGAACAGCACCTGAATCGAAAAATCGATTACACGGATATTGCCATTGGCCTTTTTTCGGGAATTTATGTTTCTGATTTAAAAATCATGGAGCGCGGCGACACCGGTGATTTTGTATCGGTCGGCAAAATGGCGTTGCAATACCGGTTTCTGCCGCTTCTGTGGGGAAAGGTGGAAATTTCCAAAATTGTTCTGGACCACCCCAGAATCAACATTGTCCGCTTTACGGATAAAACTTTCAATTTCACCGATCTCCTTGCCCCATCCAGACCCGATACGACCGCACCGGCAACAACAGAACCAACGTCCGATTCCGGATCCAAAATGGCGCTGGAGATCAGTGAAATTCATATTACGGAGGGTGAACTGTATTTTACAGATCAGGCCATCAGCCCGGAGTCTCCTTTCAGCTGCGTGCTGAACCAGTTCACCTTCAAGTCTTCGGACATTACCCTGGACAAAGCCTTTCCCTTTGAGGCAACGGCCAAAATCAACGACACGGCCTTTGCGCTTTCGGGAAATTACAATGTGAAAACAACCGAGGGCAATCTACACCTCCGCCTGGAGGCCTTTGACGCACCCTTCTTTTCCCCCTACTTTGCCCAACATCTACCCGGAACCCTCAAGTCCGCCAAAGTGTCCATGGATCTTGAAGCCGCGGCCACCGCAAAAGCGGTTTCTTCCAAAGGAAATATCCGCATTGACGACCTTGGGCTCACGCTGAAAGCCCTCCCCGATATCCCCATCGAAAACGCCGCCGTGTCCCTTGACCATGACCTGAGCATGGATACTGACAAAAAGGCGATGACCCTGTCATCCGCGGTTTTTTCCTTTAACGGCATGGCTCTTTCCGCCCAGGGATCTGCCAATCTTTCAGAAAAAACACCGGTTGTGGATCTGTCTGTTGCGCTGAACGCGTTTGACCTTGAAAACCTCATGAAACAGGCACCCTCTGCGCTGACAAAAGGCTATCAGGAGTATCAGCTCAAAGGCCGGATCAGCGGCAATGTGAAAGTTGGCGGTGCAGTTGATCAGGGCCTGGGACTTCTCAAAACCGCAAACCTTGATCTTGCTGACATCAATGCCACGGTCAACCAAAACCCGGTGGAGATTAACGGAAAACTGACCTATGCGGACAACACGCTCAAAACCGACGGAATCGATTTGAAATATGCGGGTGAAGGCGGAACCCTCACCCTGGACATGGCCTATCAACCGAAAAAACCGCTGATCCGGGGAAATTTTGGTTTCACCGCCCAGCGTATCAACCTGAATTCACTGATGGCCGCATCGGAAAAAGAACCCAAAACCGCATCCGCCCCATCTTCAACGTCAACCGCGGCAAAAGAGCCCGGCCCCTTTGACATCCCGGCAAATGTAAACGGCCAGATCACGGTGGATGAAATTTTGTACCAGAAGCTTCCCCTTCAACATGTCAAGGCAAGCCTTTCCCTTGAGAACAACCACTTGATCATCAAACAGCTCAACGGCCAAGTTTCTGATGGAAGCTTCACCGGCACGGCGGATGTGAATCTGGGGGTAAAGGGACTGTCCTATCAGGGGAAGATGGAACTCACGGAAACCAACATCAAACCGGTGCTCACCGGCATCAAACCGGATATGAAGCTGGATATCAGCGGGAAAGCCTTTGCCTCGGCGGGTTTTTCCGGAAAAGGCACACTTCCTCAAAACCGGGTGCCTGCCCTTCAGGTTTCTGGAAAAGCCGGCATTTTAAAAGGGGTTGTCAAAGAAACCCGGATTCAGGAAGCAGCGTCTCTTTTTCTGGGTGTTTCAGATCTGAAGGTGCTGAGTTTCCAATCCCTCACCGCTGATGTGGACATGAAAAACAGTCTTGCCAACCTTACCGCGCTTCTGGACAGCAGCAATCTTCAATTAAAATCCACAGGCACCATTTCCGCCCAAAAACAGATGGACCTGATCCTGGACTTACGAATCGCATCTGATCTTGCAGGAAAGATAAAGGGCGGTGATCTGTCCAAATACCTGACCGATGAAAAAGGACGGGGCCGCATTGTCCTTACCCTTAAAGGAACACCCGATGCGCCGAAAATCGGTCTTGATCCCGCAGCCATGACCGAACAGGCAGTGGATGCGGCAAAGGAAAAACTGAAAGAAAAAATAACGGAAAAACTCTCCGAAAAACTGGGAACACCAAAAGAGGGGGCAACCGATCAAGAAGAAACACCCGCATCCGAAAAAGGCGTGCTGCCAAATCTGCTGAAAGATGCCCTCATGAAAGAACTGAAAAAATAAAGTTCCTTTTCTTCAGTTGAGAAAGGTATCAGAAAGCGTCACCCCGGCCGCACGGGCCATCACCCGGAGCTGGTCCGGGGTGACGCTTTGCCGGACCCCGCCCATGGAACGGACCTTGATGCTGATTTCCGCTGATTTTTCAACGGTCTCCATTAGGCCCAAAGCGTCGTCAAAGTCTGTTCCAGCACACATCACCCCATGATGGGCCCAGACCACCACACTGTATTTTCTCATCAGTGATTCCGTAGCCCTGGCAATATCAATACTTCCCGGGACCATCCAGGGCACCACCCCCACACCATCGGGAAATACCACCGGACATTCCGTGGCCATGCCCCAGAGTTCACGGGTAAAAGCATAATCGGTCAGGGGAAGAACAAAGGACAGGGCAATAATGCTTGACGGATGGGCATGGTACACCACCCGGCGGCCATTTTGCGTTTGTCTGGAGACAGCGTGGGTCAGAAGGTGGGTGGGAAGCTCGCTGGTGGGACTGCCGCCTTTTTCAAGGCCCCAAACAATACTGTAGTTTTGGCCTGTCTGGTCAATCCGCACGATGGCCATATTTTCTTCTGGATACAGATTCACATTGCGCAGACACTTGCCGCTGCCGGTGACCAGAAAATAGGCGCCGCCAAGGTCGGGAACGCTGACGCCGATGGGTGTCCAGGTGCGGGGCGGGTGCAGATGGTCCCGGATATCGGTGATTTCTTCAGAACAGATCCCATAACTGAGGTTTCCGGCATTTCGCTCGTGCCAGCCTTTTTGACAGGCATCATTTGTCATCCGGATGAAATCTGTGAAAAAGGGAACTTGTCTGATGATCAGGGCGCTATGTGGTTTTTGCATGGTCATGCCTCTTCAGAAATAAAAACTCCGGAACATAAAAAACAGAAAATAGCGTTTTTTCAGCATTAGACAGTGTTGTGTTGTCTCCCATACCGATTAGACAGACAGGATAAAGTCAAGGTTTTTATTTATACATGGCGCTGAGGCCGTTGGCCACCACAAGAAAGGTAATACCTATGGCAACTATCGTATCAAGGGATTTTCAAAGATATGGTTTCTGGCATCAAAACGTCCTGAGGATGTGCTGAAGGGCTTTGCTGCGCGTTGTCATTCCCGTTGCATTCCAGGGGAAAGTCAGATATGGCATCAGCCGCACACCTGCACTTCTGGGTGCAGGCGGGAAATCGCAAAAATATATTTTATCTCAATGAGTTATCATGGATCCAGTCGATGAATGAAATCTGTTCCAAACCGATCAAGCTCACATTTGCCGATATTGATCGGACCCGGCAGCTTTTCGGCGAACACAACGCCCATCTGGGCGCCCTGGGAAAGCTGCTGGACATTCAGGTGGATACCCGTGGAACCACTGTCTTTTTAAGCGGAGAAGCGGAATCCGTTGATCTGGCAAGGGGCGTGCTGGAACAATTATACGGTCTGATAAAGGAAAATTATCCGGTTTATGCCGGTGATATGGATCATGCGGTCCGGATCCTGAAAGAAAATCCGTCGGCGAATCTCAAAAAAATTTTTCTGGATACGGTTTATATCACGGCAAAAAAAAGAATTATTGCCCCCCGCAGCCAGAACCAGAAGGCCTACATAGAGGCCATCCGCAACTATGATATGGTGTTCGGCATCGGTCCGGCCGGCACCGGAAAAACCTATCTGGCCATGGCAATGGCCGTGTCCGCCCTGTCCAAGGGAATGGTCACCCGCATTATTCTGACCCGGCCGGCAGTGGAGGCCGGAGAATCCCTGGGATTTTTACCCGGTGATCTGACGGAAAAAGTGGATCCTTATCTCCGTCCGCTCTACGATGCCCTTCACGACATGATGCGATTTGAAAAGGTTTCCACCCTGATGCAAACCGGGGTCATTGAAGTTGCGCCCTTGGCCTTTATGCGGGGACGAACCCTCAATGAGGCCTTCATCATTCTGGATGAGGCCCAGAATACCACCAGCGAACAGATGAAGATGTTTCTCACCCGGATCGGCTTCAACTCCAAAGCCGTGATCACCGGCGATGTCACCCAGATTGATCTGCCGACCGGCAAAACTTCCGGACTGGTGGAAGCAGCCTCCATTCTCACACCCGTCGAAGGTATCGGATTTGTCCATTTTACCCGTCAGGATGTGGTGCGCCATCGCCTGGTCCAGGACATCATCAATGCCTATGAAATGCTTGAGGCCAGTCGCAGGTCATAACGCCGGGATGACCACCGCCGGCTGTTTCCCATGGCGCCCCAAAGGAGACGGCAACTGTTTTTTCAGGATTGTCCATGCCCCGTTCTGACCGGAAAAAAAATACGTTTTTAAATACCTTCAAAACCCGTTCCCACATCCGTTGGGCGCTGTTTCTGCTGATCCTTTTTATCTTTACCATCAGCCTGTATCCAAGCCTGGGAAGCCGCACCGACACCTATGCCGTGGGCGATGTGGCCATGACCGACATCAAGGCCACCCACGATTTTTACGTCAACGATGAGGATGCCACCGCAGCGTTTCGGCGGCAGGCGGTAAGAGGGGTGGTGACGGTCTATGACCTGAATCCCAAAGTTTTGAAAAGCGCGGCGGGTCGGGTCAATGACGCTTTTTTCCGGATGCGGGAGATCTACCAGGAAGAAAGTAAAAAAAATAATTCCCCTGCCCCGTCTTCGGGAAGACCGGTTTCACCAAATATCACCCAGCCGCTTCCAGAGGTTTCCCTGGCAGAACGAATGATGACCCACCGCCGCTTGTTTGCATCCATTTTGGGGATAGAGGTGAGTCGGGAAGCTTTTTCCATTTTTAATGCCAACGAATTTTCAGAAAATATCGCCCAGGTGATCACCACCATTGTCACCCAGGTACTATCCACGGGCGTGGTGGCCAACAAGGAAGAGCTGCTCAAAGATTTGGATACAGGGATCGCCCTCCGAGATGTGGAAACCCTCACGGAAACACGGATACTCAACCTTAAACAATTTTATGGACCCGACCAGGCCAAAACCATGGCCCGGGTGGAGGCAGATCCGCTTGTCAAGCAGATGAGCCCTGCCTTGACCAATCTGATCGTGGATCTGTCCCAGCGTCTGATTCAGCCCAACATTACCTTGAACAGCCTTGAGACCGAAGCACGCCGGGACACGGCAGCCAATCAGATCAAGCCGGTCAGCTATGCCATCAAAAAAGGGGAAATGCTGCTGCGTGAGGGCGAACGGGTCACACCGATGCACCTTTGCAAGCTGGAAGCCATGAAAGTGCAGGATGATCAGTACCGGGTGTCTGTGGTGGGAACCGGCGCCATCGGACTGCTGGCAGCCATCCTCATGATTCAGTACTATGTCCGGCTGAACTGGCGGATGCCGACAAACCGGTACACCAACACGGATCTTCTGTTTCTGGCGACCCTGATGGTACTATTTATCCTTCTGGTGAAAATCGCAAGCGCCCTGCCCACAGCCCGGCTTTTGGGACTTCCCCTGTTCAGGCCGGAATCCCCGGTGGGATTCGGCATTCCCTTGGCAGCCGGCGCCATGACAGTCTGTCTGTTCATGGGTCTTGAAGTTGCGCTGGTTTTTGCCACCGCGATCTCCCTGTGCGCTGCCATTTTGCTCCAGGGTGGCCTTGAATCCTTCACCTATTACCTTTTGAGCGGCACCATGGGGGCATGGTGGCTCAAGGATTGCCGGGAACGAAAGGTCATCATCAAAGCCGGCGCCAAACTGGGGCTGGTCAATGCGGCGCTTGCCATCACCCTCAATCTTTATATGGACTCGGCATCCCCCATGGTGCTGATTTTTGACGGGGCCATCGCCTTTTTGGGCGGTATCGGCGCAGGCATCGTCACGACAGGGCTCATGCCTTGTGTGGAGATGATGTTTCATTACACCACCGACATCACCCTCCTGGAACTGGCCAATCTGGATCGTCCCATTTTGCGTCGGCTGATGCTGGAAGCGCCCGGCACCTATCACCATAGCGTGGTGGTGGGGTCGCTGGTGGAAGCGGCAGCCTCGGAAATCGGCGCCAATTCGATTCTGGGAAAAGTGGCCGGCTATTACCACGACATTGGAAAATTATCCAAACCATTGTATTTTATAGAAAATCAAAAATACGGAGAAAACCGTCACGACAAACTCGCCCCTTCCCTGTCCGCCCTTATCCTTTTGTCCCATGTGAAAAACGGCGTTGAAATCGCAAGGGAAAACAACCTGGGACAACCCATTATTGATGCCATCCAGCAGCACCACGGAACCAGCCTCATCCAGTATTTTTATGAAAAAGCCCGGGCCGCAAAGGGCAATGAAAATATCAATATAAATGATTTCAGATATTTGGGTCCACGCCCGCAAACCCGGGAGGCGGGGTTGGTCATGTTGGCCGATGTGGTGGAGGCGGCTTCCCGTACCCTTGAAAATCCGACACCTGCCCGAATACAGGGACTGGTGCGGAATCTCATCAACAAAATCTTTTCAGATGGTCAGTTGGATGAGTGCGAATTAACACTGAAAGACCTGAACCGCATTGCGGAAACTTTCAATAAAATATTAAATGGTATTCACCATCACCGCATTGAATATCCGGAAAGTGCGTCACCCCCTGCCGGAAAGACAAAAAATGAACATTCTGATCGAAAATCAGCAGACCCGTCACACCCTGTCTGAGTCCATGATCTGGGAAACCGCTGGCTGTATCCTCAGGGCGCTGGACCTTCCGGATGCCCAGCTTTCCATTCTGATTGTGGATGATGACCGGATTGCGGAACTAAATGAAACATATCTCAATCACCAGGGACCCACCAATGTCATCTCCTTCCCCATGCGGGAAGGGCTGTTTGCCGATATTACCCCAGAGCTTTTGGGAGATGTGGTGATTTCCGCAGATACGGCTTTTTCCGAGGCCAGGGACGCGGAAATGGCGTTCATCACGCGGTTCAACGAGCTTCTCGTTCACGGCATTTTGCACTTGGTGGGCTACGACCATGTGCATTCCGAAGAAGAAGCAAAGGTGATGGAAGAGAAAGCCCAATGGCTCATGACATTGATCGAAAAGGCGGATACCCATGAATCTGGTCACCGCAGATGAGATGCGCCGGATGGACCGCACCACCATTGAATCCTTCGGCATTCCCGGTCAGGTGCTCATGGAAAACGCCGGACGCGGGGCAACGGTTTTTTTTCTGGACACCCTGTACCGCCATCATCCGGGACCGGTGGGCATTGTCGCCGGACCAGGAAACAACGGCGGCGACGGGTTTGTCATGGCCCGGTATCTTCACCAGAGGGGCATTGCCGTAACGGTTTTTCTGCTGGCGGATCGCGGCCGCATCAAGGGCGATGCGCTTTCCAACCTCATCCGGGTGGACAAACTGGGCATCAGCGTCAAGGAAATCCCCGATGTTGCTGCCCTTGAATCCCACAAAACCGCCATGGCCCATATTTCGCTCTGGGTTGACGCGATTCTGGGAACCGGTCTTTCCGCTGATGTCCGGGGACATCTGGCCGCTGTGATCGAATTTGTCAATTCCCGAAAGCAGCCGGTGTTTGCCGTGGATATCGCATCCGGCCTGGATACGGATACCGGCGCGGTTCACGGGGTTTGCATCCGGGCCGCGGCCACCGCCACCTTCGGGTTTGCCAAAGTGGGCCATCTTGTTTATCCGGGACGGGAGCTGACCGGTAATCTCAAAATCATCGACATCGGTATTCCGCCCATGGTGGCAGATGAAACAGGATGCTCTCACCACCTCATCACGCCTGCCACCCTGATGCCAGCGGCCAGATCCCGAAGACCCACTGCCCACAAAGGCACCTCTGGTCACCTGCTGGTGCTGGCCGGCGCTCCGGGAAAAACCGGCGCGGCCGCCATGAGCGCCATGGCTGCCTTGCGCGCCGGCGCGGGGCTGGTGACGCTGGGCATCCCCGCCTCTCTCAATCCCGTGCTGGAAACCCTGGCCATTGAGGCAATGACCGTGAAATTGCCGGAAACATCACACGGCGGGCTGGATGCTTCCGCCGCAGCGCCAATCCAGGCCCTGATGGCCGGCAAACAATGCCTTGCCATCGGACCGGGACTGGGAACTGATCCGTCCACGGGCCAGCTGGTTTCGCATCTTGTCGCCACCAGTGAACTTCCCATGGTGGTGGATGCAGACGGGCTGAATCTTATGGCAGACAATCTTTCGGTGCTGGACCAGTTAAAAGCGCCCTTGGTGATCACGCCCCATCCCGGAGAAATGGCCCGGCTTTGCGGGTGTTCGGTGGCGGATATCCAGAAAGACCGCATCACTGCGGCCCGGTCCTTTGCCCAAACGCATCGGGTGTGCGTGGTGCTCAAGGGCGCGTCCACGGTGGTGGCCCGACCGGACGGCCATGTGTTTGTCAATCCCACGGGAAATTCCGGAATGGCTGCCGGCGGTATGGGCGATGTGCTGACCGGCCTGATTGCAGGATTGATAACCCAGGGCGTGGCGCCTGATCTGGCGGCCCGGGCCGGGGTGTATCTCCATGGCGCGGCAGCAGATCATCTGGCCCAAACCATCGGCCCGAAAGGGTATCTGGCAACCGACGTGATGGCGGCCATCCCGAAAATCATGGGAGAGATGACGGCCGGCGGGCATCCGGGCATACCAGCCATGGATGCGCTGGGCTACCATCCCCGCATATGTCCTGCATCGCCGAAAGCTCGGAACGAAACAGACTCAGGGGTATAGGGTTGATTTATTGAGTCTTTATGGGCGGGCAAAGTGTCCGCCCCTGCCATTTCTGCGTTCACCATGCTTGACGTATTACGTATCGCGTAATACTATCTGGCCACGGAGCTGAGATGATTCAGAGCTATAAAGACCCAAAAGTGAAAAAACTGTATGGGGGTGAAAACATAAAAAAGTGGGCATCTATCCGTCGTCAGGCCGAAAAACGACTCAGGATTCTTGATGCGGCTGACCGATTGGAAACATTGATGTCGCTTCCCAGTAATCACTTTGAAGCGCTTCATGGAGACAGAAGCGGACAGTATAGTATTCGCATCAATAATCGTTGGCGTATCTGCTTTACATGGCCACCTGACGCTTCGGGACCGGAACATGTTGAAATCGTTGACTATCATTAGGAGGTGAATGATGCCGAGCACGCCGATTCATCCAGGGGAACTGCTGAAGGATGAAATGGACGCTCTGGACTTGAGCGCCGCAGAATTGGCCAGAGCCATCAAAGTCCCGGCAAACCGGATTAGCCAGATTATTTCCGGAAAAAGAAATATTTCAGCTGATACGGCTCTTCGTCTGGGTAAACTCTTTGGGACTGGCCCCCGATTTTGGCTGAATCTTCAGGTCGCTTACGAACTTGATCGGGTTCAGGCCGCAGGATGTCCGGAACTGTCTGATATTGTTCCGCTGATCCAGCCGGCTGATTTAAGTCCCGCTCACCACGACCCGCTTCCTCCAAAGTGTGGAGAGGGAGTAATTATATAACATCATTCAACTTGTATGGGTGGTCCAAGTGTCCGCCCAGTCATTTTTTGTGTTCAGAAACGCTTCCGGCGTCAGCGCCTTTACCGGAGCGCTCAAAAAGTCTTTTGTGTTGCGGGTAACGCAACAACATTCCATCTGGATGCAGAATGATGTAGATACACAGTGAAAGTGGAAGAAAATATTTATTTCGTTACGACTCAGCTAAAAATTTCCCCGTTTATGAAAACCCAACCCCTACATCCCTCATCCGATCCCAGGATCTTTGAAACCTGCGGCCCGGACCAGACCTTTGCGTTTGGAGAAGTGCTGGGACGGCTTCTGAAACCCGGACTGGTCCTGTTCCTGCACGGGGATCTGGGAAGCGGAAAAACCGTTTTTGCCAAGGGGCTCGCCAGTGGACTGGAAGTGCCGCCGGCGTGTGTGGTCACCAGCCCCACCTATACCCTGGTGAACCTTTATCCCGGCCGGATTGCCTTTTGCCATGCGGACCTGTACCGGTTGTCCGCGCCCGTGGAGATGGAAGATATCGGCCTGGGGGAGATATTTGACGGAGATGGCGTTGTGGCAGTGGAATGGCCCGATCGGCTTCATCCGTCAGACTGCCCGCCTGTCCGCCTTGACCTGAACTTTACGGTTACCAGCGAAAAAGGCCGGCGGATTGAGGTGATTCCATATGGACTTGCGGCTGCGGATCTGTTAAGCATCATGCCCGTTTTATTTTCCCATGACCCTGACAGCGGCAGCCCGTTTGTCAAACACTGAGGATGGATCATTATGGCATTAATTGTTCAGAAATTCGGCGGGACATCGGTTGCCGATATTGCGCGCATCCGTAATGTGGCGGACCGTGTGATTCGAACCTATGACCAGGGGAAAAATAATGTGGTGGTGGTGCTGTCCGCCATGTCGGGCGTGACGGACAAGCTCATCGCCCTGGCCCATGAAGCCACAGAAAACCCGGATCCCCGGGAGCTTGACGTACTTCTGGCCACGGGCGAACAAACCACAGCGGCGATTCTGACCATGATGCTAAAGGACAGGGGGTATCCGTCCCAGTCCCTTCTCGGGCATCAGACGGAAATGGTGACAGACTGCGAGTACGGCAATGCCCGGATTCTTGAAATCGGCACCCATACGATCACCCGGCTTCTGGATGAAAAGAAAATTGTAGTGGTGGCTGGTTTTCAGGGTGTGGATATCAAGGGCAATATTACCACCCTGGGTCGGGGCGGCTCCGACACATCGGCAGTGGCCATTGCCGCTGTGCTGAATGCGGATGTGTGTGAAATTTATACGGATGTGGACGGGGTTTATACAGCAGACCCCAATGTCTGCCCCAAAGCCAGGAAGCTCAAATCCGTTTCCTATGATGAAATGCTCAATATGGCCAGCCTGGGGGCCAAGGTACTGCAGATCCGGTCCGTGGGATTTGCCAAAAAATACAATATTCCGGTTCATGTCCGTTCATCTTTTTCAGAGGAGGAAGGTACCATGGTGGTCAATGAGGATTCCGCAATGGAGCAGCTGGTTGTTTCAGGGGTGACCCAGGATCTCAATCAGGCTCAGATCACGTTGAAAAAAGTGCCGGATCAGCCCGGCATTGCGGCAAAGATATTCTCTCCCATTGCCGAGGCCGGCATTGTGGTGGACATGATTATTCAGAACACCCGCAGCACCGGTGAAACAGATCTCACCTTCACGGTTCCCACACCGAATTTCAAACAGGCCATGGAGATTGAGAAAAAGGTGGCCGAGTCCATTGGCGCCAGAGAAGTGACCGGCGACACCAACATCGCCAAGGTGTCGGTGATCGGCGTGGGCATGAAGAATCATGCGGGTGTGGCGTCCTTGATGTTTAACGCCCTGGCACGGGAAAATATCAACGTAATTCTGATCACCACCTCTGAAATCCGGATTTCCTGCGCCATTGAAAAGAAATACGCCGAGCTGGCCGTCCGGGTGCTGCACACGGCATTCGGGCTGGATCGGGAAGAATAAAAAATGGTCATGGACGGTTTCCGAAAAACCGCCATCTTCCGAATTTTGAAACAAATCCGGGCCGCTCAGCTGTTTTCGCCTGACCAGACCCGCTTTGTCCTGATCATCTGCATCATCGGACTTGGATTTGCCTTGTGGCGGATGATTTGGCCGCCCTGACCTTGGCCGTAAAACCAAAAACCCATAAAACAAGTGTTAAAACCGAGTAAAAAGGCACGAAAAAAGGATGGCGGCGAAGTCCTCCCTTTTTCGTGCCTTTTGCGTCCTCTGCGGTTTATTTTTTCTAGGCCTTGATCCGGCCCAAGGCCTGGCGGAACTTTTCGGTTACGGCAGAGGTGAGTTTGGCCGCCTCGGAAAGGGATTCCGCCACTTCCTGCTGGCCATTTTGGGCTGCCTCATCCGCCCACTTCTGGTAGTCAGCCACATGGTGATCATTGTGCTGGATCCAGTGGGAAAGCAGTTTTTCCAGTTTTTCGGGAAATGAAAGCGCGGTCTGATGCCGGCTTTCAACAGATGTGTGGCAATGGCCGTGATCATGATCGGCATGGGGGGAAGCCGCATCACCGGCCGGGTGGTGATGGGAATGGCTATGATCGTGGTCGTGCGCATGGGTATGGGTGTGGGTATGATGATGGTTGTGATCCGCGTGATCGTGATGACCATGATCGTGACCGTGATCATTTCCATGGTGATGGTGATGCGTATGATCGTGGCCATGACCGTGGTGGTGATGATGGGAATGGTGGGAATCATGATGCGACATGGGAAGTCTCCTTGTTGATGGGGGGTGTCATGCCGGCCGCCGGGGAAGATGAATTTTCCGTTTTTCCGGGTCCGCCTGCTCCCTGTAAAAGATGGCAATGTGACCGACCATGCCCACCATTTCACAGGAAAAGGCCTTTTGAATCTGGTCAATGATGGTCTGTTTTTGCTCTTTTTCTTTAAAATCCACAAATTTGAGTTTGATCAGCTCGTGGTGGTCCAAGGCCTCGTTCATGGCTTTGACCAAGGCTGGCGAAAATCCTTTTTGCCCGACAAAAACTACTGGTTTTTGCCCGTGGGCCAAGCCCCGGAGAAATTGTTTCTGGAATCCTTGCAGCAGGGTCATGGATATGTTCTTTCAGGTATAAATCAAGTTTAAGTCGATGGGTGGGTATTTGGCAACACCCAGCTTGGGCATAATATACTCCGCGTCAACGGTCAGCCAGTTCAGATCCGGGTTGACCTCGCGGAGTTTGTTGTCTTCCGGCGGCCGGGCGTGTGCCGTATAGGCATAGGTCGCCTGAAAAATGCAGACGCTGTACTTTCCCGTATACTCCACCACATAATTTTTTCTGAATGACCGCAAGGGGATTTTGTGGGTTTCAACAATTTGCCGAACCTCTTCGTTGCTCAGGCAGATCAGTGCGGCCTTGGACATCCCCCGTTCGGAAATGCGGTAAAGCGCTCTCGATTCGCTGCTCCCCACATACACGGTGGAAATAAAGGGCAGGCGCTTGAGATACTGGGCCGCCACCATGGCCGCTGTCCGCCTTCCGCCCACCATAAAGGGCATGCCATAATATTCAAAGAGTTTGCGCTGGACCAATTCGGCATATTTATCTCCCTTTTCATACAGATCTTTGGAAATATACCGAAGATGGATGGCCAGATTCTCAGCCGCATCGGCAATGGGCCAGTCGATACGGACATGATAGTGGGTGAGGCTGTAGCGATTGGTCACATGGCTGTTGGGATCTCGCTGGATGAGAAGGGCATAATCCACGGGCAGCAGCACATCCATAAAATCATAGAAATGAACCGAATCCAGATATTTTTGCGTCCGGTCAAATTTTCCCGACAAGGTCAGAGCCTTGGACTGCAGAAGATTTTTCTGGGTCGGCTTGTTGATATCAAAAAAGCGGATGTACTTTTTGTGGGTTGCCGGAATCGTGTCTTCAACAAAAATCACCAGAAAGGTTTTTTGATATTCATACTCAATTCCTGGAATTCTCGCCCGGGGCTTGAGTTCCCGTTTTTCGATAAAAGGATAAGGCTGCCCATGGTCGACAAAGGCCTGGTAGGACTTGACCAAGGCATGATTGAGCATAAACTGATCCAGATCGTCTCGAAACAGCTCATAACAGGAACGACGAAGCCGATTGACCTGGCTGAGTTCTTCTCTGATGCTCCAGAATGCCACTGAAATCTATCTCCATAAAAAATGGGGGTGTATTGACCGGTCAGTCAGTCATTTCCGCCGGTTTTGGCATCCAGCTTTTCCATCCATCCATAAAGCGGTTCGCGGTATTGGATGGCAAGCCATGTCACCACAGCGGCCACCGCCACGATGATGCCGAACACCACATAGTTTTGTTCAAATAAAAATTCGCCCTGAAGACTCAGCATAAGGGTTCCCGGCATCCGGCCGAAAGTCGCGATGATCATAAACACTTTCATGGGAAAGTGTGCCATTCCGAAAAAAAGGCAAAGATAATCTTTGGGAAACCCGGGAACCACAAAAAGAATCAAAAGCGCCACACCGCCCTGGCGTTTGATCATCCGGTCAAACCGATCCAGCTTTTCCGACAGGATCCATTTACGCACAAATCGGCCGAAATACCGGCCGATGAGAAAACCCAGCCATGATCCAATGGAAAGGGCAAGGCTGGAGTAAAAAAATCCACGAACCGCGCCAAACAAATACCCGCCCACCACACCGGACAGCTCGCCCGGAATCGGCGCCACCACCACCTGAAACACCTGGACCACCATGAATACTAGGGGCGCGGCCCGGCCGAAGTTTTCGAGGGTTCGGGTGACAGCTGTGGGATCCGTGATCCAGTCATATCCCGCCTTGATCCAGGAAATCCCGTCACTGTAAAACAGCAAAAATCCGATTCCGGAAAGGCCGGTGATGATTCCCATGATCCATACTGCATACCTTGCCATTCGTCGACTTGTCACCTGACGCTGTCTCCGGTATCAGCGATCTGTCAGGGCTGCCACTCCCGGCAATACCTTTCCTTCCAGAAACTCCAGGGATGCACCGCCGCCCGTGGAAATATGGGTCATCTGATCGGCAAGGCCCGCCTTTTCCACGGCCGCTGCCGAATCCCCGCCCCCGATCACGGTTATGGCGCCTTTTTTTGTTGCCGCGGCCATGGCCTTGGCCACGGCAGTGGTGCCGGCAGCAGTGGCTGCAATTTCAAACACGCCCATGGGCCCGTTCCAAACAATGGTTTTGGCCGTCATGATGATTTTCCCAAACGCGTCAATGGTGGCTGGACCAATATCCAGGCCGTTCCCGTTTTTGGGAATATGCTCAACCGGAACCGGTGTCAAGGCACCCACTTTTCGGGCGCCAAAATCAAAGATATCGCTGCACAGGCAGTCCACCGGCAAAACGATTTTATCTTTTCCCTGGTCAAGCAGGGATCGGGCCAGATCCACTTTGTCCGGCTCCACCAGGGAATTTCCGATCTCAAGCCCCTTTGCTTTAAAAAACGTATAGGCCATGCCGCCGCCGATGATCAGTTTGTCCACCTTGGGGAGCAGCGCGCTGATCACGTCAATTTTACCGGAAATCTTGGCACCGCCCAAAATGGCCACAAAGGGACGTTTAGGGCTGTCCAGGGCATCGCCCAAGTAGGTGAGTTCCTTTTCAACCAAAAGCCCCATGGCGCAGGGCGAAAGAAAATGCGTGACCCCTTCAGTGGACGCATGGGCCCGGTGGGCAGTACCAAAGGCATCATTGACATACACATCCCCAAGGCTGGCAAGCTCCCTTGAAAAATTTTCTTCATTATCGGTTTCTTCTTTGTGAAAGCGCAGATTTTCCAGGAGCAGCACCTGGCCGCTACCCAGCGCGTCCACGGCTTTTTGGGCAACAGGCCCGATGCAATCACCGGCAAAGGCCACGGGTTTTTCCAGGAGAACAGAAAGCGCATCCGCGCAGGGCTTGAGGGAAAGGTCAGGCACGTTTTTTCCCTTGGGCCGTCCCAGGTGGGACATCAGGATCAACCGACCGCCGCGATTCAGAATGAGCTGAATGGTGGGAATCGCCGCCCGCAGCCGCTTGTCATTGGCAACCCGGCCATTTTCCAGGGGAACATTGAAATCCACCCGCATGAGTACGCGAAGTCCCTTCACATCAAGATCAGAAACCGAAAATTTTGCCATCATGTATCTCCTTGGCTGGGTTTTCCCGCTGAAAAATTGCTTCCCTGTACACGGATGCTGAACGCAGGTCCTGTGTTGGGGTTTATTTTTTTCTGGAAGCCAGTGTTTTTTTCCTGGCCCATCTTTCAAAGAATCCTATCATTCCGGCAGAATAAGATCTGTCCACCATTTCTTCATGAAGCACAACGCCGCTTTTCTGTTCCATGGCGGTTTTGAGGCACAAGGTTTTGTGGCCACAGGCAAGACATTTTCCCGGACTGTGCCGAAGCCCTTCGGGTCCCAGGGGGAAGACCGTTTCAAGATTGCCGTAACACGGTGGAAAAGGATCTGATTCAAGGGTCATGGGATTTCCTGTTCAGCGGGGCTGATGGGAAAGACTGGAGGCGTTTCCGGATTCCAGGGCTGATTTGATAGCTGCAATATGTCCGTTATCGGCAAAACTGTAAAATCCGTCAGCACCGATGATCAGATGCTCATGAACTGTTATGCCCATGACAGTGCAGGCCTGCATCAACCGCCGGGTAATGACCATGTCATCCCCGGACGGAGACGGATCCCCGGAAGGATGATTGTGGGCAAAGATAACGGCAGCCGCGGAATGGGCCAGGGCGGATTTCACCACTTCTCTGGGATATACCGCAGTGGCCGTCAAGGTTCCGACAAAAAGGAGCTCATCGGCAATCACCCGGTTTTTGGCATCCAGATAAATGGCCATGAAACATTCTCTTTTTTTATCACGAATAACGTGATGGAGGTAGTCAAAAAGTGCTTCCGGATGGGAGAGAACCGGTTTTCCGGCAAGCTTTTGTTTGAGATATCGCCGGCAAACCGCCGGAATCAGTTTGATGCCGAAAATATTGGTCCGACCGATTCCCGGTATCTGGGAGAGTTCTTCGGGCGGGGCCTCAAACACCCCCTGGAGGGTTTTGAACCGGTGAAGCGCGTCCTTGGCCGCATCTTTACAGTCTTTCCGGGGCGTGCCCAGGGTCAGGAGCAGCTCTATCACCTCATAATCCTGGAACCCGTCCAGCCCGGATTGAAGAAACCGGTCACGCAGCCGTTTACGGTGTCCCGCGCCTTTGTGGAGTGATTTTTCTGAAGATGGGGGAGCGTCCTGAGTCATATTTGGAAGATTGGCAGTTGGGATTTGGCGGAAGGCGATACACCGATTTTTGCCCGCTAAATCCTATTTTCTGAATCCTGCCTCCTCATTTTCCCGGTCCTCATCCAGTTCCTGTTTCAAATCCCGGGTCATGAGTTGATGCAGGGCAGCCTTGGGATCCAGATCTTCATACAGAATCCGGTAAACCGCATGGGAAATCGGCATCTCCACGCCCAGTTTGCGGGACAGGTTGTAAACGGATTTGGCTGTTTTGACGCCTTCCGCCACCATGTGCATGCCGGCCAGAAGATCCCCGAGTTTCTTTCCCTGACCGATTTCTTTGCCGATGGTATGATTCCGGCTGAGCTCACCCGTACAGGTCAGGATCAGGTCCCCTGCCCCGGCAAGCCCGGAAAAGGTTCGGGAGCAGGCACCCATCACCAGGCCCAGCCGCCGGATCTCGGCCAGTCCCCGGGTAATGAGGGCAGCCCGGGTATTAAACCCCAATCCCAGCCCGTCGATCATGCCCGCGGCAATGGCAATGACATTTTTTACAGACCCGCCCAATTCCGCACCGATCATGTCCGAAATCGTGTACACGCGAAAAAACGGTGTGGCAAACATCCGCTGAACCGCAACGGCCGTATCGGTCTGATGGGAGGCCACAGTCACCACAGTGGGCACATGCCGGGCCACTTCTTTGGCAAAACTGGGCCCGGTCAGAACCGCCAGCCGTCCAGGGTCAAGGTGGGAAATCGCCTCGCCCAGAACCCCGGATATCGTCAGGTGGGTTTTGTTTTCAATGCCCTTGGAGGCACTGACCACCAGGGTCTGGGCGTCAATGGCCGGGCCACAGGCACCCATGATCTGTCGGGTCACATGGGAAGGCGTCACCACCAGCACCATTTTTTTTCCGGTCACCACCGCTTCCAGGTCACCGGATGGACAGAGGTTGTCCGAAAGCCGGACACCGGGCAGAAACCGCGTGTTTTCCCGGTTATCCGTCATCTGCTGCCGGACATCGTCTTCGTACACCCAATGGTCAACGGGAAATCCCTTTTCCGCCAAAAGATTGGCCAGTGCCGTGCCCCAACTGCCCGCACCCACAACGCCGACAGGGGTCTTTGTATCCTGAGCGTCTCTCATTATAATTATTCCTCTGACCTTTCATCGTCCGCCTCAGTGTCATCATCCGGCATATCTTGATGGGTGTCCGCCGACCCATGTTGATCTATTCCACTATCATCATCTGTATTCAGTCCATCAGAGGAAACCGCATCATCTGGCGCGTCTGTGTCTTCCTCCTGTTCCATCAGCGCCGCCGCGCTTACCACCCGTTCTTCCGGATCCATGACAATAAGACGAACCCCTTGGGTGTTACGGCTGATCACGGAAGTTCCGGATACCGGCATCCGGATCAGCTTTCCGGAATCGGTCACCAGCATCAGGTCATCTTCTTCCTGAACAAGGAGAATACTCACCACCTTGCCGTTGCGCTCATTGGTCTTGATGGTGATCATCCCTTTTCCGCCCCTGTGGTGGGGGGTGTAGGCATCAACCGAAGTACGCTTGCCATACCCGTTTTCTGTGATGGTAAAAAGGGTCTGGGTCTGGCCGGGACTGAGCACTTCCATGCCCACCACCCGGTCATCCGGGGCAAGGGTCATGCCTCGCACACCGCGGGCGATCCGGCCGGTGGGACGAACATCGGATTCGTGGAACCGGATGGATTTTCCCATGGCTGTTCCCAGAAACACATCCTGGTCGCCGTCGGAAAGCTTTACTGCAATCAGCTCGTCGCCTTCATCCAGACCAATGGCAATAATGCCATTGGCCCGGGGCCGGCTGAAGGCCATCAGATCGGTCTTTTTCACAGTGGCATTCCGGGTGGCCATGAGCACATAGAGTCCCTGTTCAAAGGTCGGCACCGCCAATACAGCAGTCATGTGTTCGCCATCGGAAAAATTGAGAAGATTGACAATGGCCTTGCCCCGGCTCTGGCGACCGGCCTGGGGAATATCGTACACCTTGCACCAGTACACCTTTCCCAAATTGGTAAAAAAGAGAAAATAATGATGGGTGGATGCCACAAACAGGTGGGTGACGTAATCTTCTTCTTTGGTGCCCATGGCGGTTTTTCCGCGGCCGCCCCGTCGCTGGCTCTGGTACAGGGTAATGGGATTGCGTTTGATGTATCCGGTATTGGTGATGGTGACCACCATATCTTCTTCGGCAATCATGTCTTCAAGGGTCAGTTCCTGGGTGTCGGTCACAATCTGGGTGCGACGCGGGTCCCCGAACTCGCCCTTTAGAATATCCAGCTCGTTTTTGATGATGCTCATCACCAATGCATCACTGGCCAGAATCTCGCGGTACCGGGCGATATCCTTCAGAACTGCCTCATAATCTTCAACAATTTTGTCCCGCTCCATACCGGTCAGCCGCTGGAGCCGCAGTTCCAGGATCGCCTTAGCCTGAATTTCCGAGAGACCAAAGGTTTCCATCAGCCGATCCCTGGCTTCGGGTGGTGTTTTGGAGCTTCGGATCAGATTGACAACCGCATCCAGATGATCCAGGGCAATTTTGTAGCCTTCAAGAATATGGGCCAGGGCTTCGGCCTTTTTCAGATCGAAACGGGTTCGGCGGATGACGATGTCCTTGCGGTGCAGGACAAAATATTCCAGAATCTGTTTCAAGGTGAGAATTTCGGGTCGATTTTTGACCACCGCCAAAAAAATAATGCCGAAACTGCTCTCCATCGGGGTGTGCTTGTAGAGCTGATTGATGATCACGCCGGACATATAATCCCGCTTGACTTCCATGGCAATGCGCATGCCCCGGCGGTCAGATTCATCCCGCACAAACCGGAGTCCCTCAATCACTTTCTGCTTCATCAGTTCGGCAATTTTTTCAACCAGCCGGGCCTTGTTCACCTGGTAGGGAATCTCCGTTACCACAATGGTTTCCTGACCGGTCTTGGGATCTTCCTCCACCTCCACATGGGCGCGTACCCGGATAATGCCCCGGCCGGTTTCATAGGCTTCACGAATGCCGCGGGTTCCGTAAATAATACCGGCAGTGGGAAAATCCGGTCCGGGAATATGGGCCATGAGCTCACGGCAGGAAATATCGGGGTTGTCAATCAGTGCCTTGATGCCCTCAATGGTTTCCGACAGGTTGTGGGGCGGAATATTGGTGGCCATACCCACGGCAATACCTGAGGATCCATTGACCAACAGCGCGGGGAACTTGGCTGGCAGAACAGAGGGTTCCTCAATGGATTCATCATAGTTGGGGACCATGTCGACGGTTTCTTTGTCAAGGTCCTCCAGGATTTCATGGGTCAGCCGCTGCATCCGGATTTCGGTGTACCGCATGGCCGCCGCTGGGTCCCCGTCAATGGAGCCGAAGTTTCCCTGGCCATCCACCAGAGGATACCGCATGGAAAAATCCTGTGCCAGCCGCACAATGGTTTCATACACGGCCGAATCCCCATGGGGATGGTATTTACCGATCACATCACCCACCACACGCGCCGATTTTTTGTAGGCCTTATTGTAATCGTTTTTCAGCTCCCGCATGGCAAAAAGCACACGGCGGTGAACCGGCTTGAACCCGTCCCGCACATCCGGAAGCGCCCGCCCGATAATCACGCTCATGGCGTAATCCAGGTAGGATCGCTTCATTTCAGTTTCGATACTGATGTCCGAGCTGTTTTCCGGATGTTGGGGCATATGTTCAAGATGGTCACTCATAGTGATACACAGTCCTTCTGGAAGGCGCACCACCGGAAAAGACAAAAATTTTCGGCAGCGCGAGGGTGTTGGTATTACGGATCTGTTGGGGGCGACTTATAATGCAATCCGCGCAAATACCTGTCAGCTATACTGAAAGAGGCATTTGCGCGGAAATGAGGATAAGCATCAGTGCATGGATAATACGTCTTTGGGAGTTGAGAATCAGTAATGACGGCAATAGATACCGAAACAAGTTATCCGCAATACGTTTATCATCATGCTGAACACAGTGTCTGACATGGCCGCCTATTTACTGACAATGGCGCCGGCTGTCAGGTAAAGCATGATTTCATACGCTGTGACGGGAATATAGCTGCCGGCAATGCCGTAAACAATGCCGCCGCCGATAATTGCCGGCACACCGAAAAAAACCAGGATGCCCAATTTTCTGCTGATATCCATAATGGTTCTGTCTCCTGTTTCGAGAGGATGGCACAGGCGATTAACAGGGAGCAAAATTAACACTAACCACCGAAAAAGTAAAGGAAAAATATTTTTCAGGCCTCTTTCCCCACCCTTTTCCGCTGCATTATCGCTCAATAATCATCGCCATTCCCATACCACCGCCGATGCACATGGAGATAAGCCCCGTGGAATACCCTTTGCGCTTCATCTGGTTCATACCGCTGACCATTTGCCGGGCACCGGTGCAGCCGATGGGATGGCCCAGGGAAATGCCGCTGCCCAGTTCATTGGGTTTGTCCACGGGGATGTTCAGCTCACGCATACACCCGATGGCCTGGCTGGCAAACGCCTCGTTGAGTTCGATCATGTTAATATCATTCATGGTCATACCGGTGGCGGCCAGCACCTTGCGAATCGCGGGCACAGGTCCAAGCCCCATATACGCGGGATCAAGACCCCCGGAGCTGAACGCCTTGATCTTAACAATGGGCTCAAGTCCCATGGCTTTTGCCTTTTCTGCAGTCATCATCAGTACGGCAGCCGCGCCGTCATTGATGCCCGATGCGTTTCCAGCCGTGACGGTGCCGTCTTTGACAAAAGCGGGTCTGAGTTTTGCCATTTTTTCCATATTGGTGTCCATGGGACGCTCGTCCGTATCCACCACCACATCGCCTTTTCTGGATTTGATGGTAACAGGGACGATTTCCTTTGCAAAAAGGCCCTGGGTAATGGCGGCCCGGGCGCGGTTATGGCTGAGGACGCCCAGCTCATCCTGCTCCTGGCGGGTAATGCCGTACAGATTGGCAATGTTTTCAGCGGTAAGCCCCATGTGGTAGCCGTAAAAAATTTCATACAGCCCGTCAAAAACCATCAGATCGTACAGCTCGCCCCTGCCGGTCAGCTCCATGCGGTAGCCCCAGCGGGCCTTGGGAAGGGCCATGGGGGTCTGGCTCATGCTCTCCATACCGCCGGCCAGCACCACATCCGCTCCGCCGGCCATGATGGCCGATGCACCGAGGGCAATGGCCTTGAGGCCGCTGCCGCAGACCTTGTTGATGGTAAAAGCCGGGGTTTCCTTGGGAAGACCGCCCCGCACCATGGCCTGGCGGGAAGGATTCTGGCCCTGGCCGGCCTGGAGCGTGTTGCCCATGATGACTTCATCAATATTGATGGCCGGAAGGCTCGGATCCCAGTCCATGGCTTTTTTCTCAAGCTCAATCAGCCCCTGGCCTTTCAGCTTGTCCGGTTCAAAGGCCAGTGTGGCCGCGCTGGTTTCAGGACGCAGATTTGCATTTTTCAGGGTGGCCCGCATGACCGTGGCACCCAGATCCACCACCGAAACATCCTTCAACGATCCGCCAAATGCTCCCACTGCAGTTCTGGCCCCACTGACAATCACCACTTCTCTCATTCCGGTCTCCTTCCTGTTGTTGATTTCTCAATCATGGCCGACATGAACGCGCATCAGTTTTTTAAAGCGCGGCTTTTTGCAATCATTTTTTACAGATTCATTAGATAGTGTCTGCGTCGATCTTGTAACAGTTTGAAATAATTGAGTATTAGAAAAATCGCGGGGTCTCGTTTGATGTAATAAATTCAAATCGTTATATTTCTTAAGGTGACACGATCTCGTATCCGCGTGTCTACCACAAACCCCGTAAAGGTGTCCAACAGGAAATGAAACGTTCCTGACCAGGGGAAATGATCCGGAACGGAAACGCGGGAGCAAGAAAAAACAAAAAGGCTGAAACCAGACTGGCCTGAGCAGAAAAAGCGCATCACAGGATCGGAAAACAGCTATTTTCCCGGCCGGGGTCGTTCGTAGAGATCCACAATGGCCTGCCATGCGTTTTTGTAGGCGGCCAGTCGGTCCGCCAGCCCGGGAATGAGGCTGGCCGCCACCGCATCATAGCGGCGCTGGTCCATGGGATTGACATTTTTATGGCGGATTGCCCGAATATAGGTGAGGGTCTCAAGGGCAAACATCATCCGTCTGGCCCGCTCGACAGAGGGGGGGCGATAGCGGTATCGGGAGCGAAGCTGTTCCACCTTTTTGGGGTCCGGCGGCAGAAGGTCAAGGATATCACCAGCGTGGGTACACATCTCACGGTGAGCGGCTTTCAGATTGTCCAGAAGCGGCAGAAAATCTTTCCAGCCGCGATCTGCCATATCCACAACCTGGCGAATTTCTTCGGGAAGTTCCTGTTTTTCATAGTCCGATCCACTGGTAAGAAATGCGGCCAAGGAAAGCCCTGAAGTTCCCCGAAGTCCGCTGTCTTCAATCTGCCGGCGAACATCCGAAAATCGCATGCAATCCGTGTCGTGGATAAACATCAATTTGTCCAGCAACAGGGCATTGAAAACCGTCACCGAGGAGGCTTCCGGCGTATTCAACCGTTTTTCCAATGCCCCGCAGGTCCGCGACAAACAGTTTTCCATTAGTGTTCTGAGGTAAAGCGGGCTTTGCATCTTAAAACGGGCGGAACGGGCCCGGAACCACCAAAATCCCCTGTAGGCACCCGCCAGTATGCCGAAAATGGCCAAAAGCGGGAGAATCATGCCGGCATGACCGATGCGGCCGATCAAGCCGGTCCGTTCCATCACGGAATACACCACCACAATCAGGACAATGCCCACAAAAAGCGTGGCGGCCGCCGGATGGACCGAAAATCCTCGCTTATCGGTTACCATACGGGATACACCCTTGCGCCATCGGATGACTTTCGGAAAATGCCAAAAGGAAGCAAAAAACCTGGCCACAGCGGAGTTTAGTTGGAGGGTGGAAGAATTTTCAGATTTTCCCGGTCATGGGGAACTTCCCGATACGGCGTCTCCGGCGGCAGCGCAGGATTGGTATTCGTACTGATCATTTTTCCATTTTTGTCGATCACCGTATGATCCTCCATGATCAGAAAACCGAGTTTTTCCATCACATCGTTGCGGTATTGGTATTCATATTCCATCTGTTTCCGGCTGAGTTTGTAATTGCTCACAATCCAGCAGATCCCGAAAATCAGACCTGCGGCCAGCAGGACGCCGCCGGCAATGAGAATGTAGGTGACCATTCGCTCGCCAGCATTGAAAATAAACAAGAAAATCGCATCCATCTGATAAAACAAAACCGCCACCGCCACCAGCACAAAAAGTACCGGAAGAAACGGCACTTTTTTCATGTGCATCAAAAACAGGTTAAACTGAAACAGCTTGGAATGGCGGTCGCTGTCTTCACCATCCGCCCCCCCGTCTTCGCCAGAGGGCGCGGCATTGCCGAAAATAAACTGATTGAAGGCGATAATGAAAACACCCAACAGAAACGTAATGGCAATAGGGGTCACAAAGGCGACGTAAAAATAAAACTTCCATGGAAAGGGTCCTTTTTCCGGTCCCAGGTTTCCCAAAAAACTCACCAAAAAAATAATGACTTCAATAGCGATGACAAACCAGAGATAGTTGACAAAAAAACTTTTCAGTTCCACTCCGTCAAAAAGTGTCGCCAACCCGCTGTGTTCTTCTTTTTTTTCGGCACTCATGCGTAAAATGCCCCCGTCAGTGGTATCCGGTAAAAACAACATGATTCCAATTCGGAATCTATAAAAACAGCCCCTGGGTGTCAAGTTTGGATTGGGGGCGCTCAGGGAAGCCGCGGGCTGGCGCATCCACCTTCGTTCGCCCAATGCCAAAGGCCGAAACCCTTTATTTTTCAGGATTTCGGCCTTTATCAGAATAAATTTGGCTCCCCAGCACGGACTCGAACCGCGGACCCAGTGGTTAACAGCCACTTGCTCTGCCGACTGAGCTACTGGGGAACAAAATGTGATGTTGAAATCAGCAACCTCAAAAAACGTTACGCTAATTGAAGAAAGCGAGTCAATAATCAAAATAACAGGCATTGTCAATCTGTTTTTTATTCAGGCGGTATGGATTAGAACAATCCGCTTAAATTATAAGGGAAAATCTTTAAAAAACAGTTTGCCGACGTTGTACCGACATTTTTTTCAGTTATGGCTGGATAACGGCGCCTGGTTTCAGGCCTTGGAACAGTACTCCGGCCAAAACCAGCCACAGAAAGGGTGAGGGCATCCATGGTGAACGGCAAACCAGCATGGGGGAATTTTTCTTTCGGGCGGCACTTTGCCCTTGATTTATTTCAAATAGTGTTGAACTATCATTTTATGGAAAGCTTACACGCCAGCAAAATTTTTGAAGCCCTGTCTTCGGATGTACGTCTTGACCTGTTCAGGCTTTTGGTAAAAAACGCGCCCGAAGGTCTTGTGGCAGGCGAAATCGCCAAACAACTGGATATCCCCTCCACCAATCTTTCCTTTCACCTGAAGGCGATCGTACAAAGCGGGCTGGCGGATGTGGAAAGGGAGGGCCGCTTTATGCGATACAAGGCCAATATCCCGCTGATGCTGGATATCATCGCTTATCTGACGTCTGAATGCTGTTCAAAAAATCCCGAGGCGTGCCTGAAATTTCGGGATGCGAGCGGCGTCCTTCCCGGATTTCTGCCGAAACACTGTCCGGGTGAAGGGTAATCGGAATTTTTTTTGCTCCAATATATCAACAATTCAACTATTATCATTGTATATGAGAAAAGCCATGCCCACTTCTTCTGAAATACCCGGTTCAGCGTGCTGTTGTTCTCCAAATCCGCCGTCTTCGAGCACCGGTGAAACGCCCAAATCCTGGAATCGCCGCTATTTCCTGATTATTGCGGCTTTGGCGGCAATGTGGTGGGCGGTCTATTCCTATATTCTCGACGCTTCCCACTGGCTTGTCTTTGGCGCATTGGGCTTTGCGACGGACTCCCATGCAGGTGCTTCACTGGAATTTTTTATTTATGACACCATCAAAATTCTCATGCTCCTGGTGGCCCTGATTTATGGAATCGCCTGGATACGCGCTTCATTGAATGTGGAAAGGGTACGGGCATACCTTGCCGGGAAACGCCGGGGGTTGGGCTATTTCCTCGGCGCTGCGTTCGGCTCGGTAACGCCTTTTTGTTCCTGCTCCAGCATCCCGCTTTTTCTGGGGTTCACCACAGCCCGCATTCCCATCGGCATCACCCTGTCCTTTCTGATCACTTCGCCATTGGTCAATGAAATTGCCGTGGTGTTGCTGTGGGGGCTGCTCGGTTGGAAATTTACCGTCATTTATGTGCTGGCAGGCGTGTCAGCCGGAATGATCGGCGGTTTTTTCATGGACAGCATCAGGGCCGGACGCTGGCTGCAGCCGTTCATTCTTGAAGCCGTGGAAAGTGCCCCCGCACATCAACATATCGATGAGCACGGCCATGTGCAGAAACTGACCATCCGGCAGCGGCATGTTTTCGCCTATGGCGAAACCGCCATGATTTTTAAACGCGTCTGGAAGTGGGTCATTATTGGCGTGGCCATCGGCGCGGCCCTGCATGGATTTGTTCCGGACAACTGGTTTGCGGAAAATTTCGGGGCCGGTGAATGGTGGTCTGTTCCGGCATCCGTACTTGTGGCCATCCCGCTGTACTCCAACGTCACCGGCATCATTCCCATTATGGAAAGTCTGCTCGTGAAGGGGCTTCCCATCGGCACCACCATGGCGTTTTGCATGAGTGCCGTCGCGGCCAGCATACCGGAGGTGATGATGCTCAGACAGATTATGACCATCAAGCTGCAAGGGGCGTTTATCGGCTATTTATGGGTGATTTTTACCCTTGTGGGTTGGCTTTTCAACATTCTCGGCCCGTCCATCGTGTAACCCCAAACAGGAGGAAAACAATGGAAATCAAGGTATTTGGCCCCGGCTGCCAAAGATGCACGGAAACTGAAAATCGGGTGAAAGAAGTGGTCGCTGCCAAAGGCAGCAACACGATTACCGTGCAAAAGATATCTGACCTTAAAGAAATGATGGCGGCGGGTATCCTGTCCACACCTGCCGTTGTGATTGATGGCGTGGTGAAATCCACCGGCAAAGTGCCTTCCAAAGAAGAAATTTCCGCCTGGATTGACGCCAGTTCAACACCGTAAAGCAGCGAATGGCAGGAAACAAAAAGCTACGCGGTTTCTTTAGATAGCGAAATATTTGCTCAATGATTTCAAGTCATTACAAACTCGATACGACACCATCTAGCGTCTTCTCACTTCATACATCACTTCAACACGGCTTTTTTGATCTTTTTCCAGGGCCAATGCGGGTTGAAGGACCAGGTGCACCGACACCTTTCCCGTATCGGTGATGGTGTCGAGGAGTATTTTTTCCGTATAGATGGTTTCAATATCTTTGAGAATCAGGCTGGCGCCATGAACCCAGAGCCGGTCCGGCACCACGCGAACCGATTCCACAATCAGATCCTCCATTAATTTACCGGACCAGTCCACCTGAATCCCCACATCTTTCTGGTCCAGCTTGTCGACGTGGACTTCCAGCACCTTGGGCATGGCCTGTTTGAATTTGATGCCCGGCGGCAGGGTAATGGATTCCGGAGAAATGGGAATAATATTTTTCCCCGGCACTGCATGGGACAAATCCAGTTTGATCTTCACCTGATCAGGCCGGATGGACCGAATCAGCCCGCCTGAACCGGACAATTGAAGATCGACCTTGCTGACCGAAGCGGAAAAGATCTCCATTCCGGTGCCCCGATTCATGAATTCCACCGGAACATCCAGTGAAATCAGGGTTTCCAGACCATGGGCAAAACTGATCCAGATGCCTGCAATACTGGTAAAACAAATCATCGCCGCCAGGGCCAGCTCCATGGTTTGACGCTTTAATCCGCCATTTTGGGTCACCGCCCCTGCATGCTCTCGCAAAATTCGTCCCAGCTCGATATTATCGTGAATGGGACGGATATTTTTATCCTGAAAAACCGTAACACTTCCCCGCTCCTCGGAGACCACAATCACCAGCGCATCGCTTTGTTCAGCCAGCCCAACCGCCGCACGGTGACGCGTGCCAAAGTATGACGGAAGGTCCTCCCGCTTGGACAAGGGCAAAATAACCGCCACATCGGTGACCTGGTCGCCCTGGACAATGGTGGCCCCGTCGTGTACCGGCGTTCCTTTCCAAAAAATGCTCAGCAGCATTTCCCGGGACAGTTTTCCCCGCCACGCCACACCGCCCTGAACAATGGTGTCAATCGCCTTTTTGAGGGGCAGCACAATAATGGCACCCAACCGGCGATGGGCCAGCTCGTACACACTTTCCACAATCATGTCCACCGGTGTGTGGACCTGCCGTTGGGGAATTCCCCAAAAAAAGGATTTCAAGCCCCGGGTTTGGAAAACACTTGTGATTTCATTTCGAAAAACAATGACGATCACCAGGGCTGCCGCCGCAATGATGCCCTGCATGCCCCAGGCCGTGATGATCAGCCCAAGATATACCGCCATCCGCTCCAGAAGCCAGACCACGGGAATGACCATGATGACCCGGACCACCCGGGTTCCCCGGAACAGCACATACAACCGGAAAAGGATATAGCTGTTGAGCAGGATATCCACTGCATCCTGCCATCTGAACCCCGAGGCAAAAGAAAAAAAGTCCGTCATCGTCAATCCGTGATGCTGAATCGAAGGGTGTATATCGGTGTGCCGGCCTCGTCGGTGATATCAACCCGCCAAGGTCCTTTGTCCGCATCCCTCAGCTGGACACTGGTGGAAGATGACCAGCGGGGCGGGTTGAGAACAAGCCGCTGGTTGGTGATAAGCCGGTCATCGCGATACCATTTGTGATAAACACGGGTCTGGGAAGAAATGGATGCAAACTCGGTAAAGCAGAATACCCGTCCCCGCTGGATGGGAAAAACCACCGCCGGATGAATGGGTGCGTAATTATGAACAGACTCACACATCACAGCAGTGGTGAGCTGGAGGTCGCCGTGCACGGCAAGAACCAAGCCTGACGCCGGCGGAACCGGCGCCAGCAGGAATACCAGTGCGATGAGCCACCATTTGATGCAGTTAGTGATGTTTTCGGTTTTCATCTTGCTTTTCATCATTTGATGTTAACGCTTCCCCACTATGGGGTTCAAGTCAAAACCCAATTTGTCCTGGCTGTCCGCCCGCCGTTCTGCCGGAGGATTCACCCGCATCAGACAGGCCATGGAAATACCGTCCGCCCGCATCGTCAAGGCGATAAAATCCCTCTATCACCTGCATATATCTTGAAAACTCAGGTGATGTAAATTACAACGCGATAGTGGACCCATTTTCATTATCCTCAGCCAAGGAGATAAAAAAGACATGAATCCCCAGAGCAAAACCCAGAGTAAAACATTGATCGCCACGCTGGTTATTTCTTTTCTGCTGGTGACGGGTGTGGTTGGCTATGTTCTGGTCAATCGCTGGCACGAGAACGAGATGAATCGCGTCCAACACGAGACGGAGCAAAAGTATACCCAAGCTGTTTCCAAAATGGAAGCAGATATGACAGAATTACAGGAGCAACGGGATGAGGATCCAGATGGCCTTTCCGATCAGGCGTCAGCGTCCGAATCGGAAACCACGCTCGACTGCACAAAAGCAGAAGCCGAAGTCAGTGCCTTCTTTGCCCACCTGGACACGCAACCGTATATCAAGGCTCAGGATCTCAAGGGCGGCAGCGCCGAATTTTTCAACACATGCGCATCCTTGCTGCTGAAAAATCCTCCCACCAATGTTGCTGAAATGAGCGATCTTGACCGGCTGACAAAAAACGTGGCGCATTTTTACCGGATTTTAGGGAGTCAGGTGCTTTTGGCAAGGGAGATTCTCGTATCCGAATCAAAAGCCATCGAACCCGCCATGGCATCTTTTTACACCCACCTGGTGGAATGCAAACAAACCATTACCGGAAAGGGAAAACCGCTTCCCCTGGAGGGACTGTACGATTATGCGGCTTACTTTCTCAATACCCTGGGTGGACGCAGCTATCTGATGCGCCAAGACTCCAGAATCAGCACACTGATCACCTATTATGCCATTCTTGTCGTGGACCTGGCCAATGACGAGCATCTCAATCCCTACGGCCTTGACCTTCGCCCCCATATCAGCACCCTTTCCCGAAGCCTTTCCACCCAAACCGGACTGGTGTACCGGGATCGGTATCAAAGCAAACTCACTGCCCTGAAAGACAAATACCGATAACGCGTGTAAAACTTTTGTCATATGTGGATTCCTTCTTGTGGAAATCGCATCTTCATCACTATGGATACGCCGTACAAGCCGTACAAGGTAATGCTGTTTTTCTTGAAACTCAAAACAGACGACGGTGTATTCATGAACATGCCTGAACTGAAAATCGGCCATCACACCAGCCGGCTGCCCATTATCCAGGGCGGTATGGGTGTGGGGATTTCCATGTCCGGCCTTGCCTCTGCGGTTGCCAATGCCGGTGGAATCGGCGTGATTGCCGGCGCCATGGTGGGTATTGCGGAAAAAGATGTTTCCACAGACGGGGTTGCCGCAAACTGCCGGGCACTCACCCGGGAAATCCGGAAAGCCAAAGAAAAAACAAACGGAATCATCGGCGTTAATCTCATGGTGGCCTTGACGCACTTTGCGGAACTGGTCAAAACAGCCATTGCCGAAAAAGCAGACTTGATTTTTGCCGGCGCCGGTCTTCCCATGGATTTGCCCGCCTTTCTCAAAAAAGGAGACCGGACCGGTCTGGTTCCCATCATCAGTTCGGGCCGCGCCGCTGCCCTGATCTGTAAACGGTGGTTTCAGCGGTATCATTATCTGCCCGCAGCCTTTGTGGTGGAAGGCCCGAAAGCCGGCGGGCACTTGGGATTCAAGCCCGACCAACTGGATAACCCGACCTTTTGCCTGGAAAATCTGGTGCAGGATGTCTTAGATGAGTTAAGGCCCATCGAGGCGGCACACGGTGTCCGAATTCCGGTTATTGCGGCCGGCGGTGTGTATGACGGCGCTGATATCCGGAGGTTTCTCGAAATGGGCGCCAGCGGTGTACAGATGGGCACCCGGTTTGTGGCCACGTATGAATGCGACGCGGATGAACGTTTTAAACAAGCTTATGTGGATGCCCAAAAAGAAGATCTGATGGTGATCAAAAGTCCGGTGGGGCTTCCCGGACGGGCCCTTAGAAATACGTTTCTTGAGGATGTGGCAAGCGGCGTGCGGCGTGCGTTCAAATGCCCCTACCACTGCGTCAAAACCTGCGACCCGAAAACCAGCCCCTATTGCATCGGCATGGCGCTGGCCATGGCCCAACAGGGAAAACTCAAGAACGGATTTGCCTTTGCCGGCGCCAATGCCCACCGGGTGGACAAAATCGTTTCCGTTAAAGAACTGATGAAGGAGCTGGAAACCGGTTATGCCATGGCAGCCCCATGGTCCCATAAAAACCCTGCCAAACAGGATCTGCTGCTGAACGTGAAACCCAACGCGCTTGGGCCTTTTGACGCCACGCCATCCAATAGCACCCCTGTCCAGGCCATTATCTGAAGGCCACTTCCACCTTAACTTCTTGTTTTTATGAATAAAAATACCCCAAGGACCTGTTGTACAATACGGGTCCTTTTTTTGTGCCCCTGTCTGTGTGTGGTGGACAGGATCAGCTCACGGGAC
>JAJDJS010000023.1 GCA_030267325.1 Desulfosarcina sp. OttesenSCG-928-A07
GACAGTGCTGGACTGCATTGGGTGCTTGATGTCGTTTTTCACGACGATTACATGAGATTGAGAACAGAGCATGGACCTGCAAATATGGCAACGATAAGGCACTTTGCCATGAACCTTATTCGTGGAATCAAGGACAAAAGAAGCCTCAAGGTCAGAAGAAAAAAACTCGGGTGGGATGAGGAATACCTCTTAAAAACCCTTACAGATCCACCATGACCTTTCAAGCGATTGCCCTGGCTGATAAAAAGCCCTCTATAGACAATAGTACCTCGTCAATATTATATTTGCGGGAAGGACCACCCCGCCCTTGCGGGCACCCCTCCAGAGGAGGGGAATAAAGCCCCCCCGTTCTGGCAGGCACCTCTCCAGAGGAGAAACCATGGCCGCGCGCTCGTGCCACAGGTGGCCGCTTGTCGCCCAGGTTTCAAGAAAACGGCATCCGGACACCGGACATCGCCTTTGACGGAAAATCCGTCACCACCCGTGAAATGGGCGATGCCATTGTTCAGGCCCTTGAAAATCCCTGATTCCCGCTGAAAAGACGGGTGTGTCCTATTTCTCAATTCCGGTTCTGGCTGCCACGCCGGCATGGTAATAATGCTTGATTTCCCGCATTTCCGTGACCAGGTCGGCCTTTTCAATTACTCTGGGATCAGCGTTCCGGCCGGTGATGACAAGTTCCACGGATGGAGGTTTGAGGGCCATGAGTTCCAAGATGGCATCCACGGGAAAAAGCCCGCACTGGGCTGCCACATTTCCTTCTTCCATGACGACCACATCATACTTTCCCTTTGTCAGTGCATCGCGGACAGCGGAAAGCCCTTTCTGGGCAGCAGCCACATCTTCCGGCGCAGGTTTTCCCATGATGAACCGGCCCATGCCGAACTGTTCCACCTGAATATGGTCTGCATACCGGGAAAGGGCCTTGATCTCGCTGTAATCCCCGGATTTGATGAACTGGGCAATATAAACGGAAAGACCGGCGCCGGCTGCACGAAGGCAAAGTCCAAGGCTGGCCGTGGTTTTGCCTTTTCCATCACCAGTGTAAACCTGAATATAACCGCGGTTTAAGTGGGGGTGTTCAGATTCCATCATCTCTATCCTTGGTAAATAAAAGGGTTGGGTTGCATCCTGTTTCCGCAACCTTCAGATAAAGGTCGGCATACCAGCACCTTTGCGGACAGGTCAAGATGGAGATCACCTGGGCACGGAAATCAGACATCCGGCCATATTTTTTGGGAATGGGCAATCCCGCAGGATGTTGGGGTTTGGCCTTGCGGCGTGATTTCCGTCCTGTTATACATTCCGCATCTTTGTTTTCCCATGGATTTCGGTTGGATCACCCTTAACCGCAAGTACTTTTGATGTCGGGGCCGATGTCATTTTTTGACTGACCCTGCCAAGGAGAAACCATGACCCAAATAGCGTTTTCCGTCAATGCGCATGTCGCCACCCTGACCCTGAATGATGGTGAAAACCGGTTTAATCCGGAATTTCTGTCCGCTGTTCTGGAAGGGCTCAATGCCATCGAATCCACAACTGCCGCCACCACCCTGATCATCACATCTTCCCATGAAAAGATTTTTTCAAACGGAATTGATCTGGAATGGCTGGTTCCGGTGATTCAGAAAAATGATATTGCCCAGGCAAAGGACTTTTTTTATCTGATGAACCATCTGTTTCGCCGCATTCTGACCTATCCCCTCATCACCATTGGGGCCATTTCCGGCCATGCCTTTGCCGGCGGCGCCATTCTGGCCTGTGCCCTTGACTTCCGGTTTATGCGGTCGGATCGCGGATTTTTCTGTTTTCCGGAAGTGGATCTGGGCATTCCCTTTCTTCCGGGAATGAATGCGATGCTCAAAAAAGCCATCCCCATGCATGTGGTGGAAGAGATGCAGTACACCGGCGCGCGGCTTACGGCCGGTCAATGCGCTGCCCATCATATCATCCGGAAGGCTTGCCCCATGGAAACCCTGATGGCGGAAACCCTGGAATTTGCCATGTCTCTGAACAAACGGCGCGAAGTGGTGGCGGAAATGAAAAAACGGCTCAACCAGCCCATTATCACGGCCATTGATGTGGAGGATGTGCCCTATATCGAATCCGGACAGTACAATATCGGATAACAGGCAAACACCAGAAAAAGGAGAACGCGCCATGACGGATCTGTTGGAGATCATCAAAAATCGGAGAAGCATTCGTAAGTATGAATCCCGTGAGATATCGGACGCTCTGTTGGATCAAGTGATTGAGGCATTTCAATGGGCGCCGTCCTGGGCCAATACCCAATGCTGGGAACTGATTGTGGTGCGGGACCCGGAGATTCGGAAAAATCTCCAGGAAGCACTGCCGCCCAAGGGAAATCCGGGGTCCAAAGCCATTGTGGAGGCATCTGCGGTGTTGGCCATTTGCGGAAAAAAAAGCGTGTCCGGATATTTCAAGGGAGAAAAAACAACCAAATTCGGCGATTGGATGCTGTATGACCTGGGATTGGCCACCCAGAACCTTTGCCTGATGGCCCACTCCCTGGGACTGGGAACGGTGATTGTGGGACTTTTTGACCACGACAAGGCTGCTAAAGCTGTCAATCTTCCCGATGGATACGAATTGGCGGTTCTGGTCCCCATTGGGTATCCAGCTAAATCCGGCGGTGCGCCCCAGCGTCGGGAAACAAATGACTTTGTCCATCAGGATACGTTCTGACAGATAAAAAACGCCGGCTACACCGCTGATGACAGGAGATATTGTGGTTGTCCGATACTTTTTTCATTTTTTAGAAGCCCTTTTAAAAACGGCAATCCATGGACTTTTCCGGTTCCACAGACACTTTCCCGGTTGTCTGCCCGCCCTTTACTGGGGTCGGCACCCGGATACGGTATCCGGTCCGGCCCTGATCTTTTTTCCCTGCCGTCCGCTTTTTTTGTGCTGCGGTCTGGCGGGACTTCTGGCAGTCAAAAAAGCCTGCCCCCTGCCGGATGTGAATCCCGATGGGCTGGAGTCCCGCGTACGAGCAGCTGAACAAGGAGATCTGGAAGACTGCATCAACCGGTCTGATTCGCCTGACCCGATGCATTTGGATTCCGACTACCTGGATGCCTGTTACTTGGGCGGCGCATCCAGCCTGAACGTCCTTCTGGAGGAAATTCACGGATTCCGGCGGGAAGCCCTGTTTCTGACGCTGTTTAAAAATCCGGCACTTCAGGCCCATTTGGCTGGTCTGTGCCATCGACTGGCCGCTGTATTGAAACGGGAACAGGACATGCTGGACGCCCGCGCCGGACTGCTGGATGCAGCCACAGTGGAATGCATTGCCGCCCGCATTGATCTGCTCAAGGATATGATTTGGTGTCTGGAGGTGGAAATCGCCGGCAATATCGCCGCCATCACTGATCTCATGGCTGGCGATCCTGACGGCCCTGATGCCCGCATCACCCTCTTTCGCCAGATCAACGCGGTGCTGAACAGCATTGACCGGCTCGAGGTCCGGGGCCGGGATTCCGCCGGTATTTCTATTTTGCTGTTTCTGTCTGCCGATGCCTGGTCCGGCCTGATGGACATTCTGGATGCCAGACAGCTTTCCGATGCCCTTGCCAGACGGATGGACGGTGATGTGCTGGGAAACGGCAGCATCCGTTCCCATGGCTGCGCCCTTGCGGACGGAACGCCCATGACAGCGCTTTCCGTGGTGTATAAAGTGGCTGCTGAAATCGGCAGCCTGGGGGACAACATCCGGTTTATCCGAAACGAGATCCGCCATGATGTCATTTTTCAGTGCATCAGCGCCGCGTCTTGGCAGTTTCAGACCATCTCGTCCCACACTCGGTGGGCCTCGGTGGGTGCCATCACCACACCCAACTGCCATCCGGTGGATGCCGCGCTGGCCGACGGGCCCATGGACAGCCATCCCATTATTCAGGCCTGTCTCAACGGCGACATCGACAATTATAAAGTGCTGAAAACAGTTCTGGAAAAAGAAGGAAAGAAAATTCCGGAGTCCATCACCACGGACACCAAAATTATTCCATTGCAGATTGCCCGCCACCTTGAAACCGGGGTGGATATTGCCGAGGCGTTCCGGCTGGCGGTCAGTGATTTTGAGGGGTCCCACGCCATTTCCATGCACACGGATCTTGCTCCCGGCCGGTTGTTTCTGGCCCAGCGGGGAAGCGGGCAGGCGGTGTTTGTGGGGCTGGCCAAAGATCATTATATGCCGGCATCCGAGGTGTACGGATTTATCGAGGAAACGCCCTGGTTTCTGAAAATGAACGGCGAGCAGGAAGTTGTCGGCAAAAACGGAAAAACCCAGGGCCAGATTTTTATTCTGGACCAGAACTCCAAAGGCGGACTGGATGGTGTGACCGCCCTTTACTATGACGGCACACCGGTTCACCTGACCGAAGCCGACATCCGGGAAACCGCGATCACCACCCGTGACATCGACCGTCAGCAGTTTCCCCATTATTTCCTCAAAGAGATTTCCGAAGCCCCGCTGTCCATGGAACGGACGCTGCTGAACCGCTGGAAAAACATTCCGACAGAAGAAAAAAACGTCTGTTACAGCACGGATCTTTCCGAAACCACCTTTCCTTCTTCCCTTGCATCTGCCATTTCCGAAAACCGCATCCGCCGGATTTTCTTCATTGGCCAGGGCACGGCCGGTGTGGCAGCCCAGGTGTGCGCGGATATTTTTAAAGCCTATCTTGCTGATTCCACCCTGTTGCTGCGGGCAATGAAATCCTCGGAACTCAGCGGCTTTGAAATGGATGACACCGATTCGGCCGATTGCATGAACGATGCCTTGATCATTGCCATCAGTCAGTCCGGCACCACCACAGATACCAACCGGGCAGTGGATATGGTGAAAGCCCGGGGCGGCCACACCCTTGCCATTGTCAATCGCCGGGATTCGGACATTACCTTTAAAGTGGATGGGGTTTTCCACACCTCCACCGGACGGGACATTGAGATGAGCGTGGCCTCCACCAAGGCTTTTTATGCCCAGATCGCAGCGGGCGCGCTTTTGGCCATCAAGGTGGCGGAAATCCGCAAAAGCCAGTCCCGTGCGTTTCTCTCCAACCAGATCGCCGAACTTCTCCAGATTCCGGATCATATGAAAACCGTTCTGGCCATGGGGGAAGCGATCCAGGCCTCTGCCCGGCGTCTGGCTGGCACCAAAACCTATTGGGCGGCGGTGGGCAGCGGTCCCAACAAGTCATCAGCCGATGAAATCCGCATTAAGCTGAGCGAGCTGTGTTACAAGACCATCAGCTCGGATTATGTGGAAGACAAAAAGCACATTGATCTTTCATCCGAGCCGTTGATCCTGGTCTGCGCTGCGGGGACCAAAAGCACCGTGATCGGCGATATTGCCAAGGATGTGGCGATCTTCAAGGCCCATAAAGCCGCGCCGGTGGTGATTGCCGATGCGGATGATGACCGCTTTGACGGCCATGCTGTGGATGTTTTTCATGTGCCCCGGATCAGTTCCCATTTTGCGCCCATCCTCAATACGCTGGCGGGCCATATCTGGGGCTACCACGCTGCCCTTGCCATCCATGAAGGCTCGCGGTTTCTGCATCATGTCCGGGAATCCATCCGGCACATCCTTGCTGATCTGACCGCCAAGGGCCTGGATGTGTATGAAATCATCCTTGAAAAGGAATTTCGAGAAAAAATTGTCGAATTTTATCAGGCGTTTCGGAAAAAACGGCAGTCTAACACCTTTCCCCTGTCCATCACCCATGCCTCGGACCTGACGCTGCTCTTCAAATACCTGTCCGGGCGGCTGCCCCTCATTGATTTTGAAATAGATTTTGGTCACCGGGGCACTGCCAAAAATGTGCTGGATACCTTTTTCGAAGTCATCGGAGACGCGATCGAGCTCATGTCCCGGCCCGTGGACGCCATCAAACACCAAGCGAAAACTGTGACCGTGGGCACCAGCCGGATCAGCGAGCGAGTTGAAGGCATTATTGTGGATGCGCTTTCCAGCCACGGGGTGGAGCTTGCCCAGGTGACCAACCGTAATGTGATTGTCATCAAAAATATCCAGGGCGTTGTCGGCCAGATCCACGGGAGTATTTTCTATGAGATCGACGGGCTGGGGCTTTTGGGTGATCCCACGGATCAGACCACCATTAAAATAAAGAAAAAAACCGGGGTGCTGGCAGATATTCCATCGCGCGTGGAAACAGATTTCATCCTCAAGGGCACCAAGCGGATCATTGTTCAGCAGGGCAATGTCTACATCGGCAAGGGCCGCAAAGACGGACGCAGCATTGTGGTGATTCCGGCTGCATCCGAAAATCCGGCAAACGGCAGCCGGATCCGGTATCTGCTGCTGCTCAACATCGGGTTCCGGGAAAATATCCCGCTGGACACCAAGGTGAAGGCGTTGGGCGGAAAATACGATCACATGAAGAACATTGTTCAGGAAAACAACGTGCCGTGGGATGATGCCTTTCTGGACATGCTGCCGGTGGATGAGCTGTTCGGAAGGTCTGCGGAAAAGCTGGCTGAAAAAATCGTGGACAGACACACAAAGGGGTCGCAGGGTGCGTATCCTTCTGGTTGAAGATGAAGCGTCTCTTCTTCGCGTCATGTCCAAACGATTGGGTTATGAAGGCTATGGC
Organism: Desulfosarcina sp. OttesenSCG-928-A07; assembly: GCA_030267325.1. Taxonomy (GTDB): domain Bacteria; phylum Desulfobacterota; class Desulfobacteria; order Desulfobacterales; family Desulfosarcinaceae; genus Desulfosarcina. The sequence goes on from JAJDJS010000023.1 coordinate 6,636, forward strand.
GTGGATACGGTTGGCGACGGCGAAGAGGCCTTGGCCTATATTGAAGCGGGTTCCTATGACTGTATTGTCATGGACATTATGCTGCCCAAAAAAGACGGGCTGGCGGTTCTGAGACAGATCCGGGAAAAAGGAAACCCAACGCCGGTGCTGCTGCTCACTGCCCGGGACAGCATCCACGACCGGGTCACGGGGCTGGATGCTGGTGCGGACGATTATCTGGTGAAACCCTTTGCCCATGATGAGCTTTCCGCCCGGATCCGCGCCTTGTTGCGGCGTCATACAGAAAACAAAAGCGCTGTGCTGGGCATTGCCGACCTGACCCTGGACCCGGTCGCCCATCAGGTTCACCGGGCCGGCACCCTTATTTCTCTTTCCGCCAAGGAATTTTCCATGCTGGAGTATTTTCTGCGCAATCCTGACCGGGTGCTGACCCGGGGGCAGATCATCGACCACATCTGGAATTTTGACTTTGATAATGATTCCAACATTGTTGATGTATATGTGCGGTATTTGCGCCGGAAAATCGATCAGGGGTTTTCCATCAAACTCCTGCACACCGTCCGGGGAGTGGGGTATGTGCTGAGGATTGAAGCGTGAAACGCCTGAGCCTGCGTGCGCGTCTCACCATCTGGTACACGGTGGTGATGATGTTTTTCTTTACCATCAGCGGCATTGTCATCCTCGAAATCACCAAAACCACCCTGACCCGCCAAGATGTTGAAAAAATCACCCGAAGTGCCACCCATGTCGCCTATCGGATCGCCGTGTCGCAAGAACGGGCCCGGAAATTTTTTCGTCCTGCAGATGAGGAACTTCTTCCGGACAACCTGTTTCATGTGCTCTACAACATGGACGGCAGGTGGCTCGACGGCAGGCAGCTTCTTTGGGTGGATGCGGTTTCCGAAGAACCGGAGAGGATCCGGACCGTTGTGCATGACGGCCAGCCCTGGCTTTTTCTGGACAAGATCGTTCGTACCCGTTCCGGTGCGCAAATCGGCCGGCTGAGGACCGTGATGTCGGTTGCGCCCACCCAAAAAGCCATGGATCAGGTGATACGGGCCTGGCTTTTTTCCCTTGTTCCCTGCCTGGCGCTCTCGGTGCTGGGAGGGCTTCTCATTGCCGGCCGGGCGTTAAAACCCATCCGGACCATTACCCGGACCGCCCGTGAAATCGGACATGGGGATCTGTCCAAACGCATTGCCCTGACTGGCAGCCAGGATGAGGTGGGAGAACTGGCCCTTGCCTTCAACACCATGGCAGACAACCTGGAAGATGCGTTCGAACGGGAAAAACAGTTCAGCTCTGATGCGTCCCATGAAATGCGAACGCCCATTGCCGTGATTATGGCCAGCGCCGAGGACGCGGTCCAGAGCGATCACCTGGACACCTATCGCCAGGCCACCGGCGTGATTCTGGAAAAAAGCCGGCAGATGCAGCGGATGCTCTCCCAGCTCCTCATCCTGGCACGGGGAAACGAACAGGCCGGGGCCATGGAGCGTGAACCCATTTCCCTTTCCACGGTCATCGCCGATATTGTGGCGGAAACCACGGAACAGGCGGCCAAAAAACAGATTTTCATTCACACGGATCTTGCCGCCGACATCACCATCCATGCAGACCTGCTACTCTTCACCCGCATGCTGATCAACCTTCTGGACAATGCCATCCACTATGGCCGGCCAGGCGGTCAGATTCACATCCGCACCCAAAAAATACCGACCGAGAACAGGGTCGAGATTGCCATTGCCGATGACGGCATGGGCATTGATCCGGCCGACCTTCCCCATATCTTTGACCGTTTTTACCGGGCAGACAAGGTTCGGTCCGGCGCCGGCGCCGGTCTGGGACTTTCCTTTGTGGATCTGATTGTGCGGCTGCACAACGGAAAAATACGGGTGGAAAGTACACCGGGAAAAGGCTCCACATTTACCCTTGCCCTGCCCATGGCGTACTGAATGGAACAGCACCGAAAAGAAAATTATTCAAAGCACAAGAAGTGGTTTTCCGTCCTCTTTCTGGCTGTTGTCGCCGTCTTTCTGCTCATGAACCACGCGGGATTTCAGCGATCGTTTCTCTTTTATCCATCCCATGACCTTTATGTGCCCACAGCACTGGTTCCCTGGACCCAAAAAGGCGAAGTGATCGGGTACGCAAGGGAAGTTGAAACACCCGAAAGCATCTGGCTCATGCTGCACGGCAACAGCGGCCAAGCTTCCGATCGCGTCTATGCCCTGCCGTGTTTTCCGGAAAACGCGTCAGTATATGTCCTCGAATATCCCGGATACGGCGCAAGAGCCGGAAAACCCTCCAGCGCCGGCATGAATGCCGCAGCGGAAGAAGGTTTTTCTGATCTGAAGACCCGATATCCGGATCTTCCCCTCTGTGTGGTTGGCGAATCCATCGGCACCGGGCCAGCCTCCTTTCTGGGAAGCCTTGAATTCCCGCCAGATAAAATCGTCCTTGTGGTGCCCTTTGACAAGCTCACTGATCTGGCCCGGCACCATGTGCGATTTCTGCCGCTGCAACTGGTTCTCATTGACCACTGGGACAATGGCAAAGCCCTTTCCGGATACAAGGGACCCGTGGACATCTTTGCCACGCCCCATGATCAGATCACCCCCATCAGCCTCGCCATATCTCTTTCTGAAAAAATTCCCCACGCCACCCTGAACCTGATGGATGGCGGCCACAATGACTGGCCCAGGAAAGGCCGCGTCCGTTTTCGGTATCCGTAGAAGAATTGGACACTGTTATCTGAAGAAGTATAACAAGACAGTGTTCAAGGAGACACGGATTTGCTTTTCTTCACCAGACTCCACGCCATGATGGCCATCAGCGCCACCCCCAGTCCCAGAATCCCCCAGAGGATGAGGGTTTTATAATCGGTCGGCAGCTTTGCTGTTTGATCACCGGCAAGCACCTTTGCAGGTTCCAGGGATGCCCGGCCGATCTGGTCCGGTTCAATTCCGGCAACCATTGGGGCCAGGAGATCTTCCGGCCCCAGGGTGACATTTCCCACAGCCAGCAGAAACGGTGCCGACCCCTTGGGCATGAAAACCAGTTCATGGGGAATCCAGCCGATCCGCAAGGGGGCCAAGCCGCCTTTGATTGCAAGGCGAAAATGCCCCATGGGCCCGGAAATGGAAATGGGGTCACTTCGGATGGATTTTTCGTCCATGTTCAGCTTGAACAATGATCCCTGCTTGATTTTTCGCCACTTTTTTTCCGTGCCTTTTTCGGAAGGAACCAGCAGGGTGACATCAAGAACGATATTTTCGTCGGCCTCGGAAAGATCCAGCAGAAAAACAGGCAGTGTTTCAGGAAGATGATATTCGTAGAGCCCATCTTCAACCTTTTTCCCTTCAAGGCGGGTCCAGTGGTAAGATGAAGCCGGCGCTTGGGTTTCTTCTTCCGGAATGGCGGTCACCGGTCCCAGAAGGGAAAGATCTCCATCTGTCTTGATCAGGTAATATTTCCAGTTTCGGTCCTGAAGCGGAATCCGGTTCTGTAAAATTTTTCCGTTTGGATGCTCCATGCGGGCAAGGGCTGCGGTACCGGCCGCATGCCAGGACGAAAGATCATCGCTTCCCTCCACAGAAACCGAAAGAAGCCTTGGAAGCGGCGTGTTGAGGTCAACGCCAAGGGCACCGATGGGGTCGTGGATTCCGGTGGCATCCACCAGCAAAGCCCCATGACGGGATTCGGCATTTTCCTGACGCTGGACGGAAATCACGGTTCCGGTGGCAGATGTCGTGACCTGCATTCGGTAATCATCCCTTTGATTTCCATTGGAGGCATTTGCATCCAGGCGAAAAACAGGAAGAAAAGTTTCCGGCTTTTGAAATTTTGGGGCAGGGGACGGAGAACGAGATCGAAGGTGCATGGGAATCGTCTCGCCATCGCCATTAAAAATTCGCATATCCCCCAGATCCGAACGAAACCCGGAGGCATACACATCCAGTGTAAACACCACGTGTTGAATGGGCCTTTCCGGTTCCAGGCGAAGGGGAAATCCCTTGTTGAAATCCATGGGAGAAAGCCCGAAGGCAAGTGCGGGAAAAAGCAGAAAGATCAGGGTAGGGGAGAGAAATTTCATTTTTTTATTTCCTTTGGGGGAAGCGGGCACATGTATCCCACCACCAGCATGAGGATGCCGACACAGAGAAATGAGACAATACGGGCCACGGTTCCATGGCCGGACAAATCCACAAAAAAGAGTTTAACCACCACAAGACCCAAGAGTCCGGCTCCGGTCATCCAGATTTTTCGATGAAGGTGGCGGTGGCTGTACACCATGGCTATAACGGCCATCAGGGACCAGAGTACCGAGTATGCGGCTTGAAGCCCTTCTGACTGAAAAATACCGTGGCTGGTGTACGCCACACCTCCCCAGAAATGCGCAATCCGGGTGATCACCCCATTGATCCAGATAAAAATCGCTCCGGTCAGTCCCGGCCCCAGGAATCGGCCGATGTTTTTGGTATAAAAGGAGAAAGTTTCGTTTGCCTGATGGAGCCACATGGCAACACAGGCCAGAATAAGGGCCTGGCCCAGATCGAGAATGTTGAGAACCGGCACATAGGCCAGGGGTTCGGGATTTCCGGCCAGTGTATAGCTTCCGGTCCACCATAGGGTCAGAAAAATCCCGATCACGCCGCCGGCGCCCATGCAGGCGGTTTGGTGTACACCAAGGGGCCAGGACAGAAAAGCTGGTGGCCGAGCAGTCAGAACCATCAAAAGTCCGGCCATGACCGCTGGCAGGGTATGGGTCCAGGAAAATGAGCCCACCAGATGCTGGGTCAGCCAGCGGGTTTCCGAGGTCAAAAGAAAGACAACGAGAAGAATGCTTCCGCCATGAATCAGCATCACCCTGAGCGGCAGCCATTTTTTTTCGAAACCATAAAGCGATGCAAAATGAACCAAAAGGGCCGCAGGCCAGAGAATCCATCCCCAGTTGGCGGAAGGATGACCACTGGGCCGGGCACAGGCGATGAGAAGCAAAAAGACGATGAAAAGCTGAGCACCGTAGACGGGAATTTTCCAGATGGTATTCCGCCAAAGGAGAAGACTCCATACCAGATGAAAACAGATGATCCCCATCAGTAACAGGGCATCCTGATGCCAGAATATCTGATACCCGCACCAGGCCCACCAGATCCCATACCCGAACACTCCACCCCACAGGCCACAGATGGGATCAAACAAGGATTCCCAGGGTCGCAGGTCTTTTTTGAACATGCAGTAGGCCCAGCTTGACACCCATCCGCCAATGCCGAGGAAAAGCCCGGCCAGCAATTGGCCGGTATCCACGCCATAATCAGTTGTCATAAAAAAAGAAATTGCCGCAGCGATCTGGAGCAAAAGTCCGAAAATCCGGGATGTCAGCCGGTTCTGCCGAAGTCCCAGGAAAACCATGCCCGCGCCCTCAAGGGCCCAGGTGGAGGCGGTGGCAGTGGCGTCAAGGGCCATGGGAACGGCAAGGGAGAGAAAGACAATGCCCAGTCCAATATGGGTTTCCGCCAAGAGGTGAAGGTGTTTTTCTCCTTTCCAGAGAAATTTTACGGTTCCCAGATACCAGATGGAAAGCGCCAGAGAACTATAGGCGGCGCCCATTTCCATGTTATGAACCAGTCCTATTTGCAGGGAAAATACGACCAAAGGCAGACCAAAGACCAGCATACTGTCCAGGCGGGCTTCTTTTTTATCCTTGCCGGACCGGGCAAAGAGAATGGAGATCACCGCATACATGAGAAAAAATAAAATCAGAAAAGGTTGGGTGGTCGCAAAAAAATCTGGTTTGTAATAGGAAAGCCCCCACGCCGACCCAATACCGAAGGTGCAGAAAAATCCAAGAAGGTTGAGAATCCGCCAGTTTCGGAACGCGGAAACGCCCAGAAGGCCGGCATTGAGCAGGACGTAATAAGAAAACAGATGAACATGACTGCCGGTTCCGGTTGAAAGTAAAATAGGCGCCAGAAATCCGCCGGACCATCCAAAAACCGCCAGCCACACGGAATTTTGCAAAATGGCCAGTATGACGGAGAACACTACCATGGCGGTCATCAACGCCAGAGCCCAGGCAGGTGAAAGCAGACCGAGAAACCGGGTGACCGCAAAAATGGTCAGATAAAGGGTGGCGATGCCGCCGCCCTGAATCAAAAGGGCAAAAGCCCGACGGGTCTCACGGTGCCGCCATCCGAAAAACAGCAGCACAACGCCCAGGAGACCGGCGCTGGCTGCCCGGAGTTCCGGTGGAAACAGAGAGTGGGCAGCCGCATATTTCAATAAAAAGGAAATCCCCAGGAGCAGGATCACAAGCCCAACCTTCACCACAGGATTGCCGGTTTTGAGCCATGTCCAGGCCTGACTCAGTGTCCGGTCAAAAAAAGACGGCCGGCCGGGAGAGATGGGAAAAGACTTGGTATGGATCGTGGCGTCAGTCGCAGGTTCAGGGTCCGGTGTCGGGTGCTCTGCTGAAATGACGGACAATGGATCCGCATCTGAAGGCGGGGTATCAGCGGAAAGGTCGGCCGGAGAGGGGGGAGGCGGTGGTATATCAAAGGAATGAATTAGATCTGCGTGTTCAGATTGTGATGAAGAGGGGGCGGCCGGTGGCGTTGCATCAGCGCGGTCTTTCGTTTCGGCGGACTTCAGCGTGTCTGCCGCAGACGATAATTGTTCCCGAAGCTGCTGCTCAAGGGCCCGGATGCGACGGAAAAGAAACAAACAGATTCCTCCGAGAACCAGTATGGAAAAACGGATTTCCATGTTTCCCCAGGAAAAGATCATCAGAAATACGACCAGTCCGATGGCAACCCAAATCATCTCATTATATTCCTGTATCCATGGTTTTAGGTGTCAGATCAGTGGTTTTTTCAGTCAACCATATGCATATACAGGCCTTTGGCGGCAATGTATACAAAAAGGCCGAAACCCTTTTGTTTTTTAGGATTCCGGCCTTTATCAGACTCATCTTTGGTGCCGAGGGCGGGACTTGAACCCGCACGACCGTTGGTCACTACCCCCTCAAGATAGCGTGTCTACCAGATTCCACCACCTCGGCATGGATGCTAAGTTTATTTTTCAGGATTTTCAGGTACGGGAACCCCGCCCTGCGATACCGGTTGCGAAATGGGTGTGTTGTGATCCAGAACAACCGATTTCGGTACTTTTCCACCGGCCCGGTAAGCCAGTGTCAAGGATGTGAGCATAAAAACAATGGCCGCCACTGTGGTGGCCTTGCTCAAAAAGGTGGAAGCCCCTGAACTTCCGAACAATGTCTGGCTGCTTCCACCACCAAATGCCGCTCCCATGTCTGTTCCTTTTCCGGTTTGGAGCAGAACGATCATGATGAGGGCAATACAAACCAGAACATGGATGATGATCAATACAATAGACATGGGTTGTCGTCTTTTCAGAATTCAGTCGTTATAAAAAACCAGTTTCCCGAATGTTTCGGGAACCAGACTGGCGCCACCCACCAACGCACCATCCACATCCGGCATTTCCATCAGCGATTTGATATTTCCGGGGTTGACGCTTCCGCCGTACAAAATGCGTACTAAGCTGGAAAATTCATGTCCATACTGTTTTTTCAACAATTCACGGATAAAAAGATGAACTTCCTGCGCCTGTTCACGTGTGGCGGATTTTCCCGTACCAATGGCCCATACAGGTTCGTAGGCAATCACGATATGGGGCTTTCCGTTAAAACCGACATTGTTTAGCCCATCCCGTATTTGCTTGTCAAGCACAGAAAATGTATTTTCCGCATCTCGTTCAGATTCCAGTTCGCCAACACAGAAAACCGGAATCAGCTGGGCCGCTAGTGCGGCTTTTATTTTTTTGTTGACGGTTTCATCGGTTTCTCCGAAATATTGCCGCCGTTCGGAATGACCGATGATCACATACCGGCATCCAGCATCCATCAGCATTTCTGCGGAAATCTCGCCGGTAAAGGCCCCCTGGGGCTCCCAGTAAAGGTTTTGTGCGCCCAAGGTGATGTTGCTGTTTTTGAGTGCGTTTCCAACCTGAAAAAGGGCGGTAAAGGGCGGAGCCACCATGATTTCCACATTGGCGGCAGAGGCGACCAGGTGTTTGAGCTGATGTACGGCTTCAACAGCTTGGGTGCCTGTTTTGTGCATTTTCCAGTTTCCGGCAATCAGCGGTATGCGCTGGCTCATGGGTCTTCTCCTCCGGATCTACAGGTTCTTTCCCACCATGGCCGCCAGGTCAACCATCCGGTGGGAGTAGCCGGTTTCGTTGTCGTACCAGGATAACACCTTGACCATATTGCCCACCATGTAAGTGATTTCAGGATCCACAATGGAGGAAAGGGGGCAGCCGTTGAAATCCGAGGACACCAGGGGTGCTTCGCAGTACCCCAGAATATTTTTGAGGGGACCTTCGGACGCGGCCTTGAGGGCGGCGTTGACATCTTTGACGGTTACGCCGGATTTTTCCAGGTTCACCACCACATCCACAATGGAGACATTGGGCGTCGGAACGCGGATGGCCAGGCCATTGAGTTTGCCTTCAAGCTGGGGCAGCACCAGGGCAACCGCTTTGGCAGCGCCGGTGGTGGTGGGAATCATGGACAGGGCGGCTGCCCGTGCCCGGCGCAGGTCCTTGTGGGGAAAGTCCAGAAGCCTTTGATCACCGGTATAGGAATGGATGGTGGTCATCAGCCCCTGCTGGATACCGAAGTTTTCCAGGAGCACCTTGGCCACCGGCGCCAGGCAGTTGGTGGTGCAGGACGCATTGGAAATAATGTGGTGTGTGGCGGGATCATACGTTTGGTCGTTCACGCCCATGACAATGGTGGTGTCCGGATTTTTGGCCGGTGCGGAGATGATGACCTTCTTGGCACCGGCGGAAAGATGCCGGGCTGCGCTCTCCCGGTCCCGAAAAAGTCCTGTGCACTCACAGACAATGTCCACGCCGTAGGATTTCCATGGAATTTGATCAGGCTCTCTTACAGCTGTGTAAGCAATGGATTTTCCATTGACGACAATGGCGCCCTCCTTTGCACTGATCTCGTCATCCAATCTGGCATGGACGGAATCATATTTCAGCAAATGGGCCATTGTGGCGGCGTCGGTCAAATCATTGATCGCCACAATCTCGATATCCGGGCTGTGCATGGCAGCACGGAACACGACACGACCAATCCTGCCAAAACCATTGATTCCAACTTTGATAGCCATCTTGTTCTCCTTTTCTCCTTGATTTGGGGTTTATGCGAGACGTCAATGACGGGACGCAAAGTTCGGACCGGGCGGCGGTTATTCTCGTTTGTTGCCCTTTAAAATGCCGCTGGCCACGGAAATGCTTTTTTTGCCGAAAGCCTCGATGTTTTTTACCAGTTCGGGAAGCGCTTGTGTTTTTCGGGCGGTTGCCGCACGAATCAGGATCGGCAAGTTGACGCCAGAAATCACTTCGATTTTGCCTTCTTCAAGAAAGGAATAACTCAGGTTTGAAGGGGTTCCGCCGAACATGTCCGTCAAAATCAGAACACCGTCATCTGTTTTGAGGTGTTTGATCTGGGCGGCAATTTTGTTCCGGAGTTCTTCCGCATTTTCCTTCAGATCAATGGAAACTGCGGTCATGGCTGTCGGCCGTTCGCCGAGAATAAATTCCACTGCGTCAAGAAGGGCATCTCCCAACTGGCAGTGGGTGACAACAAGGACTCCAATCATGTTTCAATCCGTCTTTCATTTGGGAAAACAGCAAAGCTGCAAAAGGGTTTCAGGTCGAAAGCAGTTTGTCAATGTCGCGATGGATCAGTTCCACTTTCCGTCCGGACGCCACCATGGCATCACAGATTTCCTGTGCAATCACAACAGAGCGGTGACGTCCACCGGTACATCCGACGGCAAGGGTCAGGTAGGCTTTCCCTTCTTGTTCGTACTGGGGCATTAAAATATTTAAAAGGTCCATATATCTTGTCAGGAATAGATGCGTCTGGTCACTATTTAAGACAAAATCTCGTATTTTTTCGGATTTTCCGGTGAGCGGGCGCAGCTCTTCAATAAAATACGGATTTTGGAGAAAGCGTACATCAATAACAATATCTGCATACAGGGGCAGGCCGAATTTAAAACCAAAGGAAACCAGTTGAATGCGCATGGGACGATGGGGGCCGCCCATACTGTAAGCCATTTTGCGGACCATCATTTTTAGTTCGTGTACATTCAGAGAAGAGGTGTCGATGATGGTGTCAGCTTTTTCCCGAAGCGGCAGCAGCACCTTCAGCTCTTCACCAATGGCTTTCCGGATATCCCGATTGCCTGCAAAGGGGTGTTTTCGCCGGGTCTGGCTGTACCGCCGGATCAGTGTCTTTTCATCGGCCTCAAGAAACAGAATGCAGACAACCGCGCCGCTTTTTCTCAGATCACGCAAAATGGGTTTATAATCACAGACAAATCCCGTCTCCCTGGCATCCATGCTGAAGGCAAACCCGATTCCCGTTTCGTCCTGTTGGTTCATGGGAAGGGCAAAAAAGGCGGGCAGCAGGGAAACCGGCATGTTGTCCACACAGTAATACCCTTCATCCTCAAAAAACAGACAAGGCGGTTTTTTTTCCTGCTCCAGAAAGACCGGTGATAACGACAATGGGAACCTCTTTCACCATGGCGGGCTCCCCAGGATCCTGGACAGGTACAGGGTTATATCAGAAACTCTCATCATTTTCGTGGATAATATCCATGACTGCAGCAGAGGTGGTGACATTCATGAGCATTTGCCGAAAGGTTTCTTTGTTAAGCATTCGGGAGATGCGGGCCAGCAGCTTGAGGTGAACATCAGTGGCGTTCTCGGGTGTGATCAGCAGAAAAAAAAGATGGGCCGGTCGGTTGTCGATGGATTCAAACGGAACACCTTTGCGGCTCAGGCCGAATCCCATGATGGCACGGTCCAGGTTGTTGATTTTGCCGTGGGGAATACCGATGCCGTCTCCGATCCCGGTGCTTCCGAGCCGTTCCCGTTCCAACAGTACCCGCACGATATCAGCGGACTGGAGCCCTGTCATCCGGGCTGCCGGTTCTGAAAGTTCGGTCAAAACACCAATTTTATCTGTGGCCGCCAAGTCCACGAGAATCATTTCTTTGTCAAGTACATCCAATATTTTCATGTGTGATTTTCCAGATAACCCTACCCAGCCTTCCCCACCCCAGCCCTCTCCCAAAGGGTGGAACGGGAGAAAACTTTTGGCAGGGGATGACCTTTATACTGCGCACCGCCAATAAGTTGCTGTTTTCAGCTGTTGAAAAGTAGGGGCGTGATTCATCGCGCCCTGTCGTAAAAAATAAATTTAATGACGTTTCTGAGTATATCTTGAAAATTCGGCCGCGTGGGCATGGAACGGGTTTTAAAGAGAACCCGGATCTCAAATCAGATCAGGACAGGGGTTCGATCAACCCGTAATTCCCATTTTTCCGGCGGTAAAGCACATTGACAGCATTGGTCCTGGAATTGGTGAACACCAGAAATTGATCGGTGATGAGATCCATCTGCAGGACCGCCTCGTCCACATCCATGGGTTTGTATTCAATGGCGTGGGCCTGAACCCGTGAGGACTCTTCGGACGCGGCTTCGGGCGAACCCTCATCCGGAAGCGCATCGAATTTTCCCCGCTCGCGCTGAAAACGATTCTTCTGTTTGCTTTTTTTGATTTGCGCATCCAGTTTGTCGACAATCATGTCAATGGCTGCATACATCTCTTCGGTTTCTTCCTTGCCATGGATGGCAAGCCGGTCGCCGGTGATGCTGATTTCTGCAATGTGACGAAATTTTTCGATGGATAACACCACACTTGCCTCAACCGGTCCGCTGAAATACTTTTCAAGCCGGCCCATTTTGTCATGAACATAATCGCGGAGCGCATCTGAGGATTCAAGGTTTTTGAAACGGACAGCGGTATTGATCATGTGATAGTCCTCATCTAAGGAGATGGCGTCAAAACTGTTTCCGTTTGCTGGAAGATAAAATACCCATCATTTCTCTGTATTTGCTGATGGTTCGCCGGGCGATGTCAATATTTTCATCCTGCAACATGTCCACAATCTGTTGGTCGCTGTATGGATTTTGAGGATTTTCCGACTCAACGATCTTTTTTATTTTTGCCTGTACACTGATCGAGGCAATATTGCCACCCTGCATTCGTTTGATGGCGCTGTTAAAGAAATATTTGAGTTCAAAAATGCCTTGGGGGGTATGGGCGTATTTGTTGCTGGTAACGCGGCTGATGGTGGATTCATGCATGCCGATATCATCGGCCACATCCCGGAGAACCATGGGTTTAAGATAGCCCACACCCTTTTCGAAAAAATCGCGCTGGAACTTTAAGATGCTTTCCATAACCCGGTAGATGGTTTTCTGCCGTTGGTGAATGCTGCGGATCAGCCAGGTGGCGGATCTCCGTTTATCCCGGATATAGTCCTTGGTGGTGGCATTGACCCCACTTCCCCGGGCAATGGTTTTATTGTAAAAAGAATTGAGCCGAAGTCTCGGGATACCGTCATCGTTGAGAACGATGTCAAAACCGTTTTCGCTTTTGTACACGTAAACATCCGGAATAATGTAATGGGGCGCCTCTTCATTGAACTCGCGGCCGGGTTTGGGTTCAAGGGTCCGGATGACATTAACGGCTGCCACCACATGTTTCAATTTGGCCTTCAGGGCCTTGCAGATGGCCTTGAAGTTTTTAGTCTCAAGATTTTTCAGGTGATGGGAGATGATTTCCATCACCAGGGGGTCGTCAATGCCCAGAAGTCGGGTCTGGATCAGCAGGCATTCCCGTAAATCCCTGGCGCAAACACCTGCCGGATCAAAGGATTGCAAGGTCTCCAGAACATCTTCCACCATATCGACGGATTCGCCGCTTAATTCTGCCAGTTCCTCGACAGAGACCTTAAGGTATCCATCGGCATTGAGATTGCCGATGATGAGACTTCCCACCCGTTTTTCCAGATCGGTGGGAGAAATCAGGGAAAGCTGCCGGAGCAGGTGATCACTCAAGGATTCCCGGGAAGAGATAAAGGCTTCATACTGGTGTGCTTCCTGGGATTCGGACTCAAAGGCAATTTTTCCCGGGGTATTGTACTCTTCCAGATAGTTGCTCCAATCAATGTCATCATTGATTTTTTCCTCAATAATGACTTCCTTTGTATCTTCGGCCGCGGGTTCAGGCGTCATTTCCGCCTCTTCACCGTCCCTGGCGGTGTCGGCGGTTTCCTGGACTTCCTCCAGCGTGGGGTTGTCTTCCAGTTCCTGCCGGATGGCATCCACCAGCTCAAGCCTGGACAGCTGCAGCAGCTTGATGGCCATTTGAAGCTGCGGCGTCATGATAAGCTGCTGTGTCAGTTTGAGGTGTTGTCTGAGTTCAATTGCCATTTTCAGAGCCTGAATTCGTCTCCCAGGTAAATCCGCCGGGCAAGGGCACTTGAGGCGATTTCTTCTGGTGTACCGGTCTCAATCACTTTGCCGTCGCTCAGAATATAGGCCGCGTCACATACACCCAGTGTTTCCCGGACATTGTGATCAGAAATCAGAATGCCGATGTTTCGGTCTTTTAAATGAGCGATAATTTTTTTAATGTCGATGACAGCCAGCGGATCAATACCGGCAAAGGGTTCATCCAGCAACATGAACGCAGGGTTTGTGGCCAGTGCCCGGGCAATTTCCAGCCGTCTGCGTTCTCCGCCGGAAAGCACGGCCGCAGGGGAATCCGCCACATGGGAAATTCCCAGTTCCGCCATCAAGGCATCGGTCCTGTCATTGCGTTGCCGCCTGGAAAGGGAAAGGGTTTCCAGAATGATCAGAATATTCTCACGGGCAGTCAATTTTCTGAAGACAGACGATTCCTGGGGAAGGTATCCGACGCCTTTTCTGGCGCGGAGATACATGGGATCGTCAGTGATATCCACCTGGTCGAGGGTGACGGTTCCGGAATCAGGCCGCACAAGCCCCACGGTCATGTAAAAGGTGGTGGTTTTTCCTGCGCCGTTAGGGCCCAGAAGGCCGATGACCCGGCCGCTTTCCACGCTGAGGCTGACCTGGTTCACCACCTTTCGGCCACGATACACCTTGACCAAATCACGGACCGATAATGTGGCCATTCAGAATCTCGCAAAAACAGGATCATGAACCGGAACGCCCTTGGGGGCGGGTTGATGTACGCTGGGGTTAATCACTTCCGGATTCCTTTCCCTGATCCTTTGAATCTTGCGGAAGCAGCAAAGCCCTCACCGGACTTCCGGTTTTTCCTTGAACAGTAAATCGACCGTCACGCCGATAGAACGTGATGGTATCTCCGCTGATGGTATTGTTGTCACTGGTGACGGTTGCGTTTGGACCCGTCAGGGTCAATACCTCTGTTTCTGTTATATATAATGCCTCTTGCGCAACAGCAACCCTATTGTCAAATTTAATGTTCACGTTTCCTGTGGCCAACAGCTTTGTGATGGATTGGTCCGGTGCGTTTTTCTTTCCACCAGCGCCCTTGGCAAAGAAAATTTTGAGCCGGTTTGCCGTAATGCGGGTTTTGCCCTGGACAACAACGACATTTCCGATAAATTCCGCCTGGTTTTTTTCCGTATCGGAAATGAGCTGTTGGGATGTGATATGAATCTGTTCTTCGGCCTGCAGGGAGGATGGCCGGGACATAAGGGTGACCCAAAGAAACAGAAAAACTGCCAGAATTTTTACACCACACGGAATACACTTAAAAAAAGATAAAAAATGGTTTTTAAAACTTAAATCCGTCATGGATGGTGCCCTCTACATGCCCCTCAAAGCAGGCAACGCGGGTATTGAGGTTTGCGGTCATCTGGTCCGCACGAAGCTTCATGTTCGTTCCGGTCAGGGTGATTTGCGTGTGGGTCCGGATTTCCCGCTCTGTTGGATCATAGTCCAGAAATTCGGTATTCAATGCATATTCATCGGTTTTGGCAATAATCTGGCCGGAAAGCGTGATCCGGTTGGAATCCGTATAAATGATGCCTTGGTCTGCGGTTAGGTGTACGGTGTCGCCTGTTTCCATAAAAATTTCCACATCCGGATGATCCAGCTGCACCTGTTTCAGGTGGTCCTGCAGGGTGGCGGATCGGGCTTCCAGGTACCAGTCCCGGACCCCGTTCCGGGTGGCGGTTTGCCGGATTTTGTCCAAATGCATTTCCGCCTGCTTCTCCACCAGGTCCAGCATACGCTCCGGGTCCTGGGTGATTTGGCGGTAACTGATGAAAAGAGCTGCCACAGCAATAATCACCACCACCCCTGTGATGATCAATAAGCGTTGGAGAATATGCCGGGATTTCATGAAAATCTTTTTTCCAGAAGGGTTTGCCAGTCTCCCCGGGCAGCGAGAAGACGTTCGGCAATTTCACGAACAGCACCTTTTCCGCCCATGGATTGGGTGATCCAGGAAGCCGCGCTTCGGACCGCTTCATGGGAATCGGCCACGGCAATGGGAACCCCCACCCGGCGAAGAATCGGCAGATCCGGCAGATCATCCCCCACAAAGGCGGTGTGTTCGGCAGGGATACCGGTTTCGGAAAGAATTTCCATAAGGGCCGCCGCCTTGTCGGAAATACCATCTTTTAATAAATCAATGCCCAGATTTCTGCATCGGTGAACCAGTGCCTTGGAACGACGGCCGGTAATAATACCCACGGTAATACCGGCATCTATGAGCAGGCGAATTCCCAGCCCATCACGGACATGGAAAATTTTGATCTCTCTGCCGTCATCATCGTAGATAATCTGGCCGGTGGTCAAAACGCCGTCCACATCCATGAGCAGGAGTTGAATTTTTTTGAGCAGGGAATTGTCCATCATGGGCAGTTTTCTCAAGACACCAGGGCAGCCCTGATGGCAATGAGCTGTTTGAGGAGCAGGGGAATGTCATCCAGAAAAAGGGAGTTGGGGCCGTCACACAAGGCCTTGTCCGGATCCTTGTGGACTTCCAGGAAAATTCCGTCCGCACCGGCTGCAACAGCGGCCCGTGCCAGAATCGGGGCCATGTCCCGTTGTCCGCCGGATGCGGTACCTGCGCCGCCGGGAAGCTGGACGCTGTGGGTGGCATCAAAAATAACCGGACAATGGGTCTGTTCCTGCATGATCCGGATGCTCCGGAAATCCACCACCAGATTGTTGTAGCCAAACATCACACCCCGTTCGGTGATCATGGGCTGAACATCAGATACAGAACGGATTTTGTCGATGACATTTACCATGTCCCAAGGGGCAAGAAACTGGCCTTTTTTGACGTTGACCGGTCTTCGGGTTTTTGCGGCAGCCAGAAGAAGATCGGTCTGGCGGCACAAAAACGCGGGGATCTGGATCACATCCAGGATTTCGGCCGCAGGTCCAATTTCGTCAATCGTGTGAACATCCGACAAAATCGGAACCCCAAGGGTTTTTTTTACCTTTTCCAGGATGCTCAGACCCTTTGTCAGCCCAGGGCCGCGAAACCCGGTGATAGATGTCCGGTTGGCCTTGTCATAGGAGGCCTTGAAGGTGAAGGAAACGCCCAAATCATCGGTCATCGCCTTGAGAGAAGCAGCAATTTCAAGGGTTGTGACTTCATCTTCGATCACACAGGGACCGCTGACCAGTAAAAAAGGGGATTTCATTAAATTGCCGCTTTCGGGTGTTACTTTATCAGATGTTTGTTTTTTGAACGCATTGTTCCTGCTTGGTGGAAAAGATATTTTCTTATGTATCCTCGGGTGGTTAAAAAGTCAAGGGAACGGAAACCCGGTATGGGTTCCACGCGTAAACTATGACTTGATCGCACCACAGTTAACTGATATCATAACCCTCTTGACGTCGCGTCTTTCGGAAAACACCCGATGCATCGCATCCGCCGCTTTCTGGCAACCGGCCGTCCGTGCACCTCATTCTACTGAAAGGAAAAGACGATGTTTGGCCGTAGAAGGTCGCTTTCCGGCAGAAAGGAACGCTCTGTAAAACCGATTCTGCTGTTTTTCGTGATTCTGGTGATTGCCGTTCCGCTGATCTGGCTGTTTTTTGTGCGCATGGAGGGTACTGCCCCAATTGTGGAATTTGAGTCAGAGCCTTTCTTTATTGGCTCGTCTTCCACGGATCTGACCGTCACCATCAAGGACTCCCGAAGCGGAATCCGCAAGGTGTGGATGGGGATTATTGCAGGAGACCGGGAAGTGGAAGTGCTGCAGCAAAATTTTCCGTCCGGTGGTTTTTTTGTGGGTGGAAAGGAAAAGTCCGTCCGTGTAACCGCCCAGATTTCTCCCGAAGAACTGGGGCTTGCGGATGGAAAGGCAGTCCTCAAGATTGAGGCCCGTGATTATTCCCTGCGCCACTGGGGAAAAGGAAACCCCGGAAGCCTTGAAAAAGAAATTGAAATCGACACCACTCCGCCGTCCATCCGAATGGTCAGCCGGGCGCATAATATCGCCCAGGGCGGCGCAGGGCTGGTTATTTATCGTCTTGCCGAAACATGCCCCAAAAGCGGGGTCATGGTGGGGGAGGAATTTTATCCGGGATATGGCGGTTATTTTTCTGATCCCACGATTCATCTGGCGTTTTTTGCCATGGACTACCGGGCAGATAAAACAACACGCATCACCATCACAGCACAGGATGCGGCCGGAAATCAATCTTCGGCGACCATAGCAGCGCATATCCTGCCAAAAACATTCAGAAAAGATTCCATTAACCTGTCGGATTCCTTTCTCAGCCACAAAATGCCCGATTTTGAGCGATTTTTTCCCGAGCTGGCCAAGGGCGAACCCCTGGAGCTGTTTCTGGCGGTAAATCAGGAACTGCGAGATAAAGATGATGCGGCCGTTGCGGCCATCACGACCCAAACCGAAAAAAACATCCTGTGGGAAGGACCTTTTCTAAGGCTTCCCGGTTCTGCGGATCGTGCCCAGTTTGCCGATTCCCGGACGTATTATTACGGCGGTAAAATCGTTGATCACCAGCATCACATGGGTATTGACCTGGCTTCCACGACTCACGCCCAGATTCCGGCTGCCAACCATGGAAAAGTGGTATTTGCCGGTGACCAGGGAATTTACGGCAATACGGTCATCATTGATCATGGATTTGGTCTGATGAGCCTTTATTCCCATATGAGCCATATTGAGGTGGCTGTGGGTGACAGTGTTCAAAAAGGCCACATTATCGGAAGAACCGGAGCCACCGGAATGGCGGGAGGCGACCATCTTCATTACACCACACTGGTTCACCACACCTTTACCAATCCCATTGAGTGGTGGGATCCGGCATGGATCAAAAACAACATTACGTCCAAAATTGAGGAGGTGGGTCCGTAACTTACGGATCAGAGACCTTGTATCAGGATAAGGAGTGGGCACGGCGCATGGGCGTATCCAAAATTCGGAAAACCTACAAAGAAATCAACGATAAAATCAAATCCGGCGATGTAGTGGTGGTCACGGCCGAGGAAATGATCGGCATTGTCCGGGATAACGGTCCCGAAGAAGCGGCCCGCCAAATAGATGTGGTCACCACAGGAACTTTTGCGCCCATGTGTTCATCCGGTGCTTTTATTAATTTTGGCCATTCGGTGCCGGGCATCAAGGCCACCCATGTATGGTTGAACAACGTACCAGCCTATGGCGGCGTGGCTGCGGTGGATTGTTATATCGGCGCCACCGAGCTGTGCGCGGATGATCCCCTGAACCGGGTGTATCCAGGTGAATTCCTCTATGGTGGCGGCCATGTGATTCAGGAACTGGTGGCCGGAAAAAAAGTTCATCTCAGGGCCACCGGATACGGCACAGACTGCTATCCCCGGAAAGAATTTGAAACCACCGTCACCATGGGTACCTTGCCCCAGGCCACCTTGTGCAATCCCCGGAACGGGTATCAGAACTACAACTGCGCGGTAAACCTCACCAACAAAACAATCTATACCTATATGGGCACGCTGCGACCCAAAGCCGGAAACGCCAGCTATTGTTCAGCCGGTGAGCTGAGTCCACTGTTCAATGATCCCTGTTACCGCACCATCGGCCTTGGGACCCGTATTTTTCTGGGTGGTGGTGTGGGGTATGTGACCTGGCGCGGCACCCAGCACAAACCCGATGTGCCCCGTGCGTCCAATGGGACGCCGCTGGTGCCTGCCGGTACCTTATGGGTGATGGGCGACATGAAGCAGATGCTGCCGGAGTGGCTGGTGGGGGTGAGTATTCAGGGGTATGGATGTTCGCTGGCTGTGGGACTCGGGATCCCCATTCCGATTCTGGATGCGGAAATGGCCCGTTTTACGGGGATTACCGATGATCAGATCTTCACACGGGTTGTGGATTACGGCGTTGATTATCCCCAGGGAAAAAGCGGCGATCTGGGCCGGGTGAGCTACGCGGAACTGAAAAGCGGTTCCATCACCCTTGACGGAAAAACCGTTCCCACAGTGCCGCTGTCCAGTATGGTCAAGGCCCGGGAAATTGCCGGCACCCTGAAAGCCTGGATCAAGGAAGGAGCCTTTGAATTGGGAGAGCCGCAGTTCACCCTGCCAGCGCCCGTGGTTCCGTTTCCCGAATCCTGATATCCGAAAAAAGGCCAGTGCCTGTGTCCGGACCTATTCGCGCCTTTATCGCTGTTTCCCTGCCGGAACCGATTCGAGACACCCTCCGGCAAATTCAGGAAAACCTGGCCGCCGAGGATGCGGATGTCCGCTGGGTCCGGCCCGAGCAAATCCACCTGACCTTGAAGTTTTTGGGTGATATTGACCTGTCACAGGTTCCCGGCATTATCTCACACCTGGATGCCGGGCTGGGTAAAATGGCGGCATTTTCGGTTCAGGCAAGCGGCGGCGGGGTTTTTCCCAATGCCCGCAAGGCCCGTGTGCTGTGGGTGGGGCTGGAAGATAAGACTGATGGCTTCAAAACCCTTTATGGCGCAACGGAAACCGCCATGGCGGCCATGGGGTTTGCGAGAGAGAGCCGGGCTTTTCGTCCCCATCTCACTCTTGGCCGGCCGCGGCGCGACATTCATCCGGCCGTAATGGACCGGATGCTGGCCGTGCTTCAGACAGCTGGATCCGACCCGTTTGAGGTGGATCGGATTTTTCTGTACCAAAGCCGATTGCACCCGTCCGGTCCCCGGTACACGGTGCTTCATACCGTTTGTTTGGGTGCAACTTGATAAAAACCCGCGAGAGAGCGGTTTTGCAGGAAAGGATCACATGACCACTTCACCTGAAAAGGCCCGTGCGGTGGATGCCGCCATGGGACAGATTGAGCGCCAGTTCGGAAAAGGCGCGGTAATGAAGCTGGGGTCCCAGCCGGTTGAGCAGATTCCCGTGATTTCAACCGGATCCATTGAACTGGACCGGGCCCTTGGCATCGGTGGGCTTCCCCGTGGCCGGGTGATCGAAATTTTCGGTCCTGAAAGTTCGGGAAAAACCACTCTTGCCCTTCATGCAGTGGCCAATGCCCAACGCCAGGGCGGAATTGCCGCCTTTATTGATGCTGAGCACGCCCTTGATGTCAATTACGCCCGGAAATTGGGGGTCAACTGTGATGATCTCTTGGTTTCCCAGCCCGATACCGGTGAGCAGGCCCTGGAAATCGCCGACATGCTGGTACGCAGCGGCGCCATTGACGTTATCGTGATTGATAGTGTGGCAGCCCTTGTGCCCCGTGCGGAAATTGAGGGGGAAATGGGAGATGCCCACATGGGGCTTCAGGCACGGCTTATGTCCCAAGCCCTGAGAAAGCTCACCGCCAATATCGGCAGAACCCTGACATCGGTCATTTTCATCAACCAGATTCGCATGAAAATCGGTGTGATGTTCGGCAACCCTGAAACCACCACTGGCGGCAATGCCTTGAAATTTTATGCCTCGATCCGGTTGGATATCCGACGGACCGGTTCCATCAAGGAAGGGCAGGATGTGGTGGGCAACCGGACCCGCGTGAAAGTGGTGAAAAACAAGATGGCCCCGCCTTTTAAGGAAGCGGAATTTGACATCATGTACGGTGAGGGCATTTCCCGGACCGGCGATGTGCTGGATGTGGGTGTGAGCGCGGGAATTATTGAAAAAAGCGGGTCCTGGTACAGCTATAACGGCGAGCGTGTTGGCCAGGGCCGTGAAAATGTGAAAAAATTCTTTGTGGACCATCCGGACCTGTTCAATGCCATTGACCTGAAAGTCCGTGAAAAGGTGGGGCTGGCGTCCTCGCCTCCAACTGATGAGAAACCGGAAAAACCTGAAAAAACAGAGAAAGGGTAGGAAGGCGGCCATATCGGGGTCAATGCAACAAAAGACCATCGGATGGACGACGCTTCTGTATGGGGAATAAGGAACAGGTTATGACCGGAAATGAAATTAGACAACGGTTTCTGGACTTTTTTCGGAAACACGGGCATCGGCAGGTGCGCAGCGCATCCCTTGTGCCCCAGGATGATCCCACACTGCTTTTTACCAATGCTGGCATGGTGCAATTCAAACGCATTTTTCTGGGAGAAGAAAAACGGGACTATTCAACGGCCACGACTTCCCAGAAATGTGTTCGGGCCGGCGGAAAACACAATGATCTGGAAAATGTCGGGTATACGGCCCGGCATCACACGTTTTTTGAAATGCTGGGAAATTTTTCCTTTGGGGATTACTTCAAGGAAAAAGCCATAGAACTGGCCTGGGATCTTCTGGTCAACGGATATGGTCTTTCCCCTGATCAGCTCTGGGTGTCGGTGTTTCTGGATGATGATGACGCCTTTGACCTGTGGACTAAAAACATCGGTGTTCCCGAATCCAGAATAGTCAGGCTGGGCGAGGCGGACAATTTCTGGACCATGGGGGATACCGGTCCTTGCGGGCCGTGCAGTGAAATTCACCTGGATCGCGGACCTGACCATGGCTGCGGATCTCCGGATTGCGGGGTGGCCTGTGACTGTGACCGGTTTCTGGAAATCTGGAATCTGGTGTTCATGCAGTTCAACCGGGATGCCCAGGGTGTCATGACCCCCCTTCCCAGACCCAGTATTGATACGGGTATGGGATTGGAACGGATGGCATCGGTGATTCAGCAGGTGGACAACAATTTTGAAACAGATCTGATTTTGCCCATTATCCGGAAAACAGAAGCCTTGGCGGAAAAAGCCTATGGAGCGGTTCCTTCAGATGATGTAGCCATGAAGGTCATTGCCGATCACAGCCGGGCGGCTGCGTTTCTCATTGGCGACGGGGTGCTGCCGTCCAATGAGGGAAGGGGATATGTCCTTCGCCGCATTATGCGTCGGGCCATCCGATACGGCCGCAACATCGGCCTTTCGCGTCCGTTTCTCCATGAAACCGCAGGGGTTGTGTTTGATATCATGGAGGCGGCTTATCCAGAACTGAAAGCCGCGTCCGCCTTTATCACGCCTGTGATCAAAAATGAAGAAATCCGGTTTCTGGAAACCCTGGATAATGGCCTTCGGGTCCTCAATGATGCGTTGGCGGAAATCCGGACGACCGGTAGCGACATAATTCCAGGCGACCTGATTTTCAAGCTTTACGATACCTTTGGCTTTCCCGTGGATATCGTACAGGATGTGGTCCGTGACGAATGTCTGCTGCTGGACATGGACGGGTTTGGAAACTGCATGGCCCAGCAGCGGGAAAAATCCCGGTCAAAAGTGATATTCTGCGGTATTTCCGATGCGTATCGCCAGCTTTCCGCATCCGGCGAAAAACCGGAATTTGTCGGCTACCAGGGACTTTCCTGTGAAGGCCGGGTCGTTCTTCTGGTGAGTGACGGACAAGCAGTGGACCATGCAGATGCCGGTGCCTTGGTGGAAGTAGTGACCACGGCAACGCCTTTTTATGGAGAGTCCGGCGGACAGGTGGGGGACCAGGGCACTATTTTTGCATCTGGCATGGAAATGAAGGTCACCGACACAGTCAAGGATCCGACCGGAATCATCATCCACAAGGGAACCCTTGTCACCGGAAGCCTGAAAACCGGTCAGGTCGTGACCCTTTCCGTGGATGAACACCGTCGGTCTGCCATTACCCTGAACCATACCGCCACCCACATTCTCCATGCGGTTTTACGGGAGATTCTGGGAGATCATGTCAAGCAGGCCGGATCTTTGGTGACACCGGACCGGCTGCGGTTTGATTTCACCCATTTTTCACAGATTCCGGCGGATGTACTGGACCGGATTGAAGCTGCGGTCAATACCCATATTCGACAGAATGTGCCGATTGCGGTGGCGGAAATGGACATGGATGAGGCTGTGGCATCTGGCGCCACCGCCCTGTTTGAAGAAAAATACGGCGACCGGGTTCGGGTCATCAATCTGGACACCTTCAGCCGCGAGCTGTGCGGTGGCACCCACACCACGGCAACGGGAAATATTGGTTTTTTTAAAATCCTTTCCGAATCCGGCATCGCAGCGGGCGTGCGTCGCATTGAAGCTGTTACCGGAGAAACCGCGCTGGCCTATGTTCAAAAAACCGGGCATATCCTTCAGGCTGTGGGCGGATTGGTGAAAGAAAAACCCGATGCGGTCCTGAGCCGCATTGAATCGCTTTTGTCCTCCCTCAAAGGCCTGGAAAAAGAAGTTCACCTCCTCAAAACCCAACTGGCCGAAATTCAGGCAGAAGACAGCGGCACACAGGCCACTTCCATCAACGGGATCAACACCATGATTCAGCAGGTCAGCGTGGATGAGCCTGCCGCATTAAGGGAGCTGGCCGACCGGTTGAAGGACCGGATCGGTTCCGGGGTGGTGGTTCTGGGTGCCGAAGCAGGGGGAAAGGCGCTGCTCATTGTGGTGGTGACAAAAGATCTGACCGATCGGTTCCATGCCGGAAAGATGATCAAGGCCATTTCTGCGGAAGTGGGCGGCGGCGGCGGCGGTAGACCGGACATGGCCCAGGCCGGCGGAACAAAGCCGGAGAACCTTTCCCGGGCCCTGGAAAAAGCAAAAGCACTGATTGCAGACCAAGCATAGCGCTTATTTAACTTTAGAACCAAAATCCTGTTACTCTCACAAAGCGATTGGCAACATGAAAAAAGTAAAATTTTCAGCGTTGATCGTGATGATGGCCGTGATGTTGGGTGCGGCTCCGGTCCATGCCCAACTCGTTGAAATGGACCTGTCGGATGATCCCGAACCGGTTTCCCATGAATCGAAGGAATTGAAGCTGGAAGAATCGGCTCCCCCTGAATCGAAGGTGGAAGAGCCTGCTCCCACACCACCAGATAAGCCTGAACCCCAAAACTGGACGGTGACGGATGCAGTGGATCGAGACACCCTTGAAGCGGAAAAATCAGAACTGGATCGGATTTATAAAGAGCTGGAAGCAGAACGAAAAATCATTGCGGAAAAACGTGCCGAATTCACCAAACCTGTCAACCGGGCGGCCCTTAATATGCGGACCCAAATTTATAATGAGAAAATAGAGGCCTATGCAACCCGGGTGGACCAGTTCAATAAAAAAGTGGAAGCATTCAATAAGAATCTCACCCACAAGAAGAAGACAGATGAATTTGGAAGGCCTGTTGAGTTTGAGGCATTAGAAGAATTTGATGAACCCAATGGAGAAAAGGAGGAAGTTCCGTGACCGTCTCACCAAGTGATTTTATACAAGCCATTCAGGTGGGGCGTCCTCCCACGATACAGAAACTTTTTCCCCATTCACGCGCACTTCTGGTCAGCGGCAAATTTATGGATCTGGCTATGCTCAAAAAGCAGAATGCCATTTGCCTGGCTGCCAACGGCCGCAACAGTTGGGTGATTCGCGGGGTGCTCAAAGCCGCACAGAAGGCAAATTCGGCCCTGATCATTGAAATTGCCCGTTCCGAAGGTGGGGCAGGTGCCTACTGCGCGGTGAACTACTGGAACATCGCCCGGATGGTGGATGCGTTCTGCAATGAACTCGGGATTACGATTCCCGTGGCACTTCATGCGGATCACTACGGGATCAAAAGCCCGGCAGACATCCCTGTTGCCAAAGTTGAAATCCCCACTCTTTTTGAGGCGGGCATGACCTCCATTGCCATTGATGCCTCACACCTTCCGGATGACCAAAACCTTCTGGCTAACCTGGAATTGAATCCTTTTATTCCCAAATGGGCGGGCCTTGAAACGGAAGTTGGCGAAATCAAGGGAAAACTTGGACTTTCCACCCCGTCCGAAGCCTTGTTTCTCATCCAGGGGCTCAATGCCCATGGTATTTTCCCCAACTGGATTGCCCTGAACAACGGCACGGTGCATGGAATTGAAGAAAGCGGTCACGGGATTCAGGTGGGCCTGACCCGCGAAATCCACGAAGCGCTGATACTGTATCAGGTTTCCGGTGCCCAGCACGGCACATCAGGAAACAGCTCGGCGCGTCTCAAAGAAATCGCCAGGCAAACCCAAACCACCAAGGCCAATGTGGCTACCGCCCTTCAGATGATCTCCTGGGGACTTGAGGTCAATGATGACGGCAATGCAGCCCTTGATGGGGACGGAAACTTCATCAAGGTCAAAGACCAGGGGGTTACCGAGGCCATGTGGGAATCCATGGTGGCCTATGCCACGGAAAAGGGATGGAAGGGTGGTAATTATAAAAAACTGAACCTTCCCTTTGAAAACAAAATTCTGGGTCTTCCCAAGGAAATCCGTGAGCGGATGGAAAACCGGGTTGAAGCTTTTGCCTTTAATCTGATGGCTAATGTTTTTAATTCATCGGACACAGCAGATCTGGTGATTGCCTCCATTCTTGAAGTCAATGGATTTGATCCGGGTCCAAAAGCAAGACGCATTGAAGATCCAGACGTGTGGACCCCTGAAAAAATAGCCGCACGGGCAGCGAAAATTGTAGGAAACAGCGGGCCTGAAGGTGATTTTGACGATTAGCGCGTGTTAAAACGCTCCACTCAATTCATAGCGCCATAGCGAGGACTGGTGCAGCCCGAATTTTGGCTGTTAAGCTTTTTGTGCATTTAACAGTCCCGCCGTGGCGGAACAGAATGTCTGGGTTCCGGTGATGAGAATATCCTCGTCAAAAGTAAATCCGGAATTGTGAAGGGGTTTTCCATCTGCTGTCCCGGCCCCCAGAAAAAACAGACACCCGGGAACCTTTGTCTGGTACCGGGCAAAATCCTCGCTGGTCATGGAAAGTCCCGGATCCACCACCCGGCTTTTCCCCACCACGTCAATGGCCGCTTCCCGCACCACGGACGTAACGGCTGGATCGTTGTCCACCGGCCCGTCTTCTTCTGAAAATTCTATAGTGGCAGAAATACCCATTCCTGTACATACGCCTTCCACCACCTGACGGATATGGTTTTCCCAGGATGCCCGGACCTCCTGATGAAAGGCCCGGGTGGTGCCCATGATGCGGGCGGTCTGGGGAATGATGTTGTAGGTATGGCCCGCCTGAAGGCTGCCCACTGTCAAAACCGCTGGCAGCACGGGATTGATCCGCCTGCTCACCACATGCTGCAGCGCACAGGTAACCTGGGCGGCCGCGTCCACCACATCCGTACACAGGTGGGGCTGTGAGCCGTGTCCGCCTTTTCCGGTAAGGGTGATATTGAATTTTCCCATGGCCGCCATCAGATACCCCTCCCGCACGCCGATGGTCCCTTTCGGAATTTCCGGCCAGATATGGGTGGCTATGCAAAAGTCCACGCCCTCCAGCACGCCCGCATCCATCATGGCCTGGGCCCCGCAGGCGGACTCCTCGGCTGGCTGAAACACAAACCGCACTTTTCCGCACAGATTCTTTCCCGCCGCTGTCCGGGAGCATTCCACAAGATGTTTTGCCGTGCCCAGCACCATGGCCATATGACCGTCATGGCCGCAGGCGTGCATGGCCCCGTCATGGAGAGAGGCGCATTCCAGACCGGTTTCTTCCTGAATGGGCAGTGCGTCCATATCCGCACGAATCATCACAGTCGGGCCGGAGGCGGAAAAAACAAGGTCTGCGACAATGCCGGTGCCGGCGATGTTGCAGCGGGGAGAAAATCCCAGTTTCCGGAGTTCGGCTTCAATCAGGGCCGATGTTTTTTTCTCCGTCATGGCCAGTTCCGGAATCTGGTGCAGCCGTCGCCGAATATCAACACTAAAGGCGGCCGTATCATTGTCTGGTGTCATCAGTAGCGGCCAATCCTCAGCGCGCTGTTCATTCATATTCGGTATCCATTGAAGTTTTGTATTAACAGGCCAAATCAAGAGCGTATTCACATAAAGATGGACAAGAAACCTTCTTGATGTTGCCGCGATTATTTTATGGTTTGGAAATTGTGTTCACCAAGGATATCCCCGATGCAAAAGCGTTTTGCGAATGACAGACCTCTTTACCACAAGAATTGAGAATCTTTTGTCCCAAAGTCAACAATTTATCTGATCGCGTCCCCTTAATAAGGATAATAATTTGAATTTATTTGAAAAAATAAAATCACAGATTTTGTCGATATCAAATGCATTCAAACTGTCACAAATTTGAAATCACACTGGGTGATAATCTTCAAAGGATTTTCCGCAGCCAGCCAGACTCGTCTAGCAATACGATCAGAAGCGCCATCATACGGGTTGGTTTCATCAGGATCCTGTATCGGTGTTGGGCGTGGTTTCTTTTTTCGTCATGGGTCACCTCTGTTTTGGAATATGCTCGCTTAACAGGGTGTCCGTCTAGGACGAGCAGGATCAGTATTGACTATGGTGAAAACAAAGAAATCATTCGCTTAAATATAAAATTTAAATTAATTTGATTCATGTTTTAAAGTTTGAATCACTTCACACATCCACCCACACGTATTCCAGGAGGTATCACGATGAGCAACGTTCTTTACGAAAAGCGCGATGGCGTGGCCTATATCACGCTCAACCGTCCGGATGCCATGAACGCCATTGATGAGACCACGGATTCGGAACTCAAGGCCGTATGGTCGGATTTTGCAGCAGACGATGCCGCAGATGTGGCGATTATTACCGGCAGCGGCCGGGCGTTTTGCGCGGGCGCGGATCTGAAGACGTTCATCCCCCAATGGGAGGGCGCCAATATGCTGGATGTGCGCAAAAACATTCCCAATGGCCTGGGCGGCGGGATCACGCGCGGACAGCACCGCCTTTATAAACCCATCATTGCCGCCATCAACGGCCATGCCATTGGCGGTGGCCTTGAAATCGCGCTGGCCTGTGATATCCGCATTGCTTCCGAGAAGGCCAAATTCGGTGTTTTTGAGGTTCGTATGGGGTTGCACCAGGGAGACGGCGGCTTGGTTCGGCTGGTGGCGGTGGCTGGAATCGGGGTTGCCCTTGATCTGACGCTGACCGGCCGGGAAGTGTCGGCCCAGGAAGCGCTGGCACTGAGACTGGTCAGCCGCGTTGTGCCGCCGGAAGCGTTGCTGGAAACCGCTGAAGAGACGGCCCGCATGATCCGGCGCAACAGTCAGAACGCGGTCCGGTCCGCCAAAGAAACGATTTTTGAGCTGGTCGGACGCCCGCTGGACGATGCGCTGAGGCTGGAGACCCTGTACGGCTATTCAAGCCTGGGCGATTTTTCCGATGCCCGCCAGCGGCTTGCCCAGTTTGTAAAGGGATAGTGCGGGTAGCGTTAAAACGCGGATTTCAGTTATTGATAATGAAAACGGCAGGAAATCACGACCACCGCATCGTCTGTCACCCGGTAGATCAGGCGATGCGTGCGGTCAATGCGCCGGGACCAATGGCCCTGCAGGTCATATTTCAAGGGTTCGGGCTTTCCGATGCCTTCAAAGGGCGTCTGCAGAATACTTTCGATCAGGGCGCGGATGCGAAGGGTTTTTGTTTTGTCGTGTCGGTTCCACCAGGCGATGTCCTCGCGGGCTTGTTCACCGATGAGAATCTTCATATCTGATCCAGGTCATCCATGGTGATTTCCGTGACCTGGCCCGCATCCACATCCGCAACCGCCTTTCGCAACCGCTTTGCATTTGCCGGATTGCCCAGCAGGTACAGGGTTTCCTCAATACTGTTGAAATCTTCCAACGACATCATGACCACGGCCCCGGCCTTTTGCCGGGTGATGATCACGGCGCTGTGACTGTCTATCACTTTGTCCATGGTTTCCGCCAGTTTCTGGCGGGCGGTCGTATAGGTAATCGCTTCCATTGGGAATCTCCTTTGGGACAAAAAATAGTACATGTACAGATTTCTGTCAATTCCAACAGACAGAAAGCGTTCCGACAGATCCGGCGCATGCCGTCAGAACCACACGCTGAAGAAGAAAAAGTGCTGACCATATTGCTTTCATGTACAGGAAAAGCCTGTCACAATCCAACGAACCTCAAAACGCCCCCTTCTTTTCGACCGCATCAAGGGCCCGCTCATGGGCCTGGGCGGACGCTTCATGAAAGCAGACAAACATCACCTCCTTAAAACAGGGATTTTCCGCAAGAAAACGCCCGACAGTTCCCACGGCAATGTTTGCAGCTTCATCCTGCGGATACCCGTATGCGCCTGTTGAAACCGCAGGAAAGGCGATAGTTGTTGCGCCTGCTTCCATAGCGAGCCTGAGGGAGTTCATATAGGCGGATTCCAGAAGTTGTGCCTCGTTCCGGCCGCCGCCGCGCCAGACCGGCCCCACTGTGTGAATCACCCACTTGGCAGGCAAGTTGTAGCCTTTTGTGATGCGGGCCTCTCCCGTGGGACAACCGTTCAGCGTGCGGCATTCGCGAAGAAGTTCCGGGCCTGCGGCC
This sequence comes from Desulfosarcina sp. OttesenSCG-928-A07, assembly GCA_030267325.1. Taxonomy (GTDB): domain Bacteria; phylum Desulfobacterota; class Desulfobacteria; order Desulfobacterales; family Desulfosarcinaceae; genus Desulfosarcina. The sequence continues at coordinate 36,311 of JAJDJS010000023.1, forward strand.
CTGTGAATCGCGCCGTCAACACCGCCGCCGCCCAGAAGGCTTGAGTTTGCGGCATTGACAATGGCATCCACATTTATTTTTGTGATGTCTCCCCGGAAAACCTTCATTTTTTTCATTGCGCTTTGCATGGATGATACCTTTCTTTGCGGAATGACTTATTTTTGTCCAGGCTGTTTTGCCTCAGCCATTTATTGTATAAGGGTGTTGCCATGAAAACAAAAACAAAAAAGGCAAATAAAACATTCCTGAAGTTTACAATCTGCGCACTGCTGGTTTTATTGGCGATCGCCTTGGCCGGGTGCGGGGTGGTGGCGGACGGTGTAAACCATGTGCGGGCCTTTCAGTTTGATCCGGGCAAATTGTATTCGTCAGAATTTTATCGGTCGGCCACGCCGGAAGAAGTGAAAGCCGCCATCGGCAGCCGTTCGCTGGCGGGCAAGTCGTTCACGGTCAAGGAATACCACAAGGATACCGGCGGTTTTCTGGGTGACCTGAAAAAAGTGCTTGGCGTGGTTCTGCCCCTGTCCGAGATTCGCGAATATACCCTTTACCCCCTGACTATAGCTGTGCAAACCTCCCCGTATCCCGAGGTGATCGCGCTGTTGCTGGAAGCCGGGGCAGAACTGGATCCGCATGGACAGCGTGCATACTTCAGTTATAACAGGCCTAGTCAGGAAATCGACAAAGTGATGCTGCGTAGCGGTGATCACGCCTTTGTCCAGGGTGGCCTGGTCGCCTATGCCAGGCAGAACAACCGGGAAATGGTCGACTTTTGCCTGGGCCTGCCGGAAACCACTTCGGAAGCCTCCCATACCGATGCCTGGACCGAAGCTGAGATGCTGCCGGCCCTGGAAGTCGGACTGACGCTGAAGCATGCCGAAATGGCCGCGTATCTGCTGGAACGCGGCGCGGCAATACCGAAAAATCCGGCAGCGCAGAACGCCTTGTTTTCCGCAGCCCTCAGAAGCGGCAACACGGATGGTTTCAGATTGCTTCTGGAGCAGGGGGCGGACTGCTCGGCCCAGGGCCGGACGAATCTCTTGGCAGATGCGAACGCAGGGAACATCAGGGACGAAAGCATACTGAAACAGCTGGCTGGTTCCGTGTCCCTGGAGGGCCAGGACGGTTATGAGGCACTGCGGGCGCTGTGTTCCATCGGAAACGCTGAAGCACTGGATATCGCGCTCAGGCGCACCGGCGGTCTGCAGGCAGATGCCGGGCAGCAACTGAAGCTTCTGGAGACAGCACTGCATACACAAGACTTCGCGTTTTTCCGACACTTGGTCGAACAGGGAGCCGATTGCAGCGCAGTGGATAAATGGGGTGAAAATGAGCTCATGCAGACTGCCTGGTACAGAGCGGACAAAAATGCGGAGTTGATGGAATATCTTTCGGCCAGGGTGCCGGTTGACGGCGACAATGGACGTGAAGCGCTTCGGTACGCCTGCAGGGCGGGAAACCTGAAGGCTGTGCGCAAGCTGCTGGACCGGGGCGTTGCGCCGAAAGCGGGATATCGCTTCAAAGTGGGCGGAGGCGCGGCAGAGGCGGCTGTGATCAGTGCACTGTTGCGAGAACGCGGGTATCTGCCGGAGTGATCAGCAGCCATCAATTTATACCCAATTCTCAACCGAAAGGCCATCATCCAGATATTGTGTGAAGTCGGCAATGTTGTTTGTGATGAGCTTAATCCCAGCGGCTATGGCGTGGGCGGCGATCAATCGGTCGAAGCCTTTGGTGCGATCAGGATATTTGGCCGTAAGCTTGCCAAACACATCGCCAGCCTCGCTATCGAACGGAAGCACATCGATAAAACGGTCCACCTGCCCGCCGTCGATCCCGGCCTTGTGCAGCCCCACAGAGAATTCCGCCCACACGATGGCGCTCATGACGATTTCGCCGCGCCGGAACTTTCGTAACCGCTCTATCACTCCGGGCGGCTCTTTTATGGAGATGTAAATCAGGATATTGGTGTCCAGCATCCCCTTGATCATTTCGAGCCTCTCGCGGGAATATCCAGATCAATTCGCTGGCCATCATGATGCTTGCCCACTGAGCACAGGAAATCCACGAAATCATTCAGTGTTTCAGTGGTCGGCTCAATAATGATTCTTTCCCCTATGCGTGTAAGGGTTAGTTTGGTTTCCGGTGGATAGGCCAATTTCGCTGGGAGTCGAACAGCCTGTGAATTTCCAGCCCGAAATTGTTTGGTATGGAAAACAGTAGTCATAATGGTCTCCTTTACTTTTTCAATGTATGTCCAAAACGTTATTACATTTACAATAGCCGTTACTCCGGTCCTGGTCAATGTTCTTCCCAAGTCTCAAAACTTCTACGGACCAAGCGCTTTACACAGAGCCGGATGTTTGCCGACCTGCAGATCCGCCGATTTCCCTGGTAAACCCTGTTAAACAGAACCTTTTCAAGCATGATCGGATGAATACCTTTGGCCAGAAGTTTGTTCACAGGCCCAGGATCGGCATCACGCTGACTTTTGTTTGTTTCAGAACGCACACCGTTTGATGATCTTGGCCGGCTCATCTGCGGTTTGACCGAAGTATCATCTTCACCCCCTCCACCAGCGGAATGGGCGCAAGGGAAAGGCCCGCCACCCAAAGCCACTGAACGGACGTGAGCGGCGCCAGATGGAAAACACCGTGCAGGGTCGGAATTTCCAGCACAATGATCATCAGCAGGAATACAATGCCAAGGGCCCCCAGCAGCAGTTTGTTGGAAAACAGGTGCGTAAAGGCGCTGTGTCGTGGTGAACGGACATTGAGCACATGGCTGATCTGGGTAAAGGCCAGGACCGCAAAGGTCATGGTCTGGGCGGTTTCCACACTGGTTTCAAGTCCCACCCGAAAGGCAAGGAGCGAGAAGAAGGCAATCATGGCGCCCTGAAGCAAAATCCGGACCAGAAACGTGCCCTGCAGAATACCGGTTCCAGCGGAGACGGGCTTTCGGCGCATAATGCCCGTGTCCGCCGGATCCACACTCAAGGCCAGGGCTGGCAGACTGTCGGTCACCAGATTGATCCACAGAATCTG
>JAJDJS010000024.1 GCA_030267325.1 Desulfosarcina sp. OttesenSCG-928-A07
AAACTGTATCAATCTATAGAAGAATTACAGGTCGACTTGGACGCTTGGCTGGAACATTACAACTCGGACAGAACCCATCAAGGTAAAATGTGCTGCGGCAGAACGCCCATGGAAACACTCCTTGACGGGAAAAAACTCTGGAAAGAAAAGGTCGGACAGCTTAACTAATCGGACAATCGGAACCAACAAAACGGAGACGACTGTCAGATCAAGTCTGAATTACTACAGAACCGGAAACTCCTGTTCAGGTATTGCATCCGAAGGCCTCACAGAAATCAGAACTGCATTTGGTGCGCTTGAGCACTTTGTTGAACGCCGGACAGAACGATTATTACATCGGCGGGAGCGATGATTACCATTACAAGGGGTTGTTGAAAAGCACATCCAAGCCGGACGGCTGCGTCCCAGAAGGCTCGTGTTGCCGTTTCTCCACTTCGATGACTTTCAGTCGCTCCTCATACTCATCTTTTGCTTTTTTTAACCGCGCCAACTGCTCCTGCAACGTGTGTATTTTCTGCTCGCCCTCGTGTTTTGTTGCGGTGGTTTTCCAGGCCCCCTGTTGTCGTTTTTTTTCAAGGGCTCTGATTTTTTGCGTATGCATCGCAATTTCAGTTTCGTAATTGCGAATATTTTTTTTTAGCGCTGCCGCTTGCGCCGACAGTTCCTGAAAGGTCTGTCTTGTACTATCGCGATTCGCTGTATCCCTTTTCAGTTGACATGCTGTCTTGGCTATGACCTCTTTTTTTTCCTTTTTTGTCCAAAAATGATTCAGATACGCACATCCGCTGAGCTGTGTCAGGGATATTGCCATCAGCAGAAAACCGATTTTTTTTTCCATAGTGCTCTTCCTCAAGCAGGTTCCGCATGAAACGAGCGACCAAAAATACTGGCATTCGCCGGTGTCCGCTGAATTCACGAGGTAATTTTCCCCATCAGTCTCTGACGTTCTCTCAGTGCCTCCAAGGTTCTGCTCTTTACCGGATCCTGGTGTTCCGCATACCCTATGTCCAAACCGCCCTTTTGGTATTCCTGTTCGACTTTGGTATATTGTGAAACTTCTTTTTCCAGATGCCTGATAGTTGCTATATCCCGTCTAATCTGCAGGTCAAGCAGCTTTTCTTCTTTTTTTACTAACGCCGTCAATTGTCGCCAGCGAGTTCTTTTTCTTGCAGATTCCTGTTCCAGTTCCGCCCGTAACCGGGTCAATCTGGTGATTGAGTCGAGTAGCGCCTGATTATTCGCTTCCAGTTGCAAGGTTTCTCTATAAATAACACAGCGCTTGTCGCGCAGCTCCTTCAACCTGCGCGCGTAAAGTCGTTCCGCCTCGGCTCTGTTCATACCTTCAAGGTGTCCGATCGTGACGCCCAGAATACCAGCGATCGCCGTTATTCTATTTCTATACTTTGGGGAAAGCTTCAGCAACTTTCCTCCACAAAACGACACAATAACCATGACCCCTGTCCAGAAAACCATTGCGTCCCGAACAATGGCGTCCGAGTTGGGGTCAATGGGAAGTGCCGCCTCTTCACAAGGAGTAAGGTTGCTTGGAGGTCGTTGGGATTGTTTGGCACAGCCGAAGCTGTTGACCAGTAGTGTGAAAATAAGCGCCGTAACAATAATATGTTTTTGCATGAGCCTTTCCTGTGGGTGCAAAAGCGCATCGGCATCGAAAGGAATCGTTAACCCTTGGTGACGTGAAGCGCGTGTTTTACTTCTGAGACCGGCGAATGTCTTCAATTTCTTCATTGTACTTATTTGCCGCCAGATCTTTTTTGATGGTGGCCTTGAGCTCTTGAGAGTCCTTGTGACGGTGTTGGGAAGGCTGCTCAAGATACTTCAAGGCTCGGTCGGCATCTCGTGGGGGTTCTCCATAATACGGAGGTTCTCCATAATACGAAAGATGCGCCAGCACGTAAGTGGCCTCAACCGCTTCCCGTGCAAAAAAATTGGGTAGATAGGCGATGCTCGTAACATCAAAGTTTATCTTTACCTCATTGCTGCCTGAAGGAGACACGATGGAGGCAAGATCGGCAAAAATCTCACGCGCTTTTTGTATATTGGGTTCCACACCCTTTCCAAGCAACATGCGCTGGGCCATTTCAAAACGGGCTGCGGGGTGTTTATCGGAAGACATGCTGTTGAGAACATTCAGGCCAGCCTTTTTGGTTTGCGTGTCCTCGCCTTCATCAATGCGGATTTTGGCCGAAAGCAGCCTGGCATCTTGGCTGCCAAACTTTTCAGCCCGAACCAAGTAATGCAATGCTTCATGTGTGTCTTTCGGAACTCCGATCCCGTTATAATAAAGCCACCCGAGATAAAAAAATGCATCCGGATTGCCTTTTTGGGAGGCTTCCCGCAGGATCCGTATCCCCTCATCCCAGTTTTTGTCGAAGAGATGCAGGATAGCTCTGTCAATGTCAGGCTTTGAAAACCATTCAGTTGCTGTCTCATTGATGATCTCCTTACCCCGTACGGCAAGGCTGAGGCGTTTTGCTTCATTTATTCCCAGGTAGGCTTCATGGAGGCCCACATCAAAAGCATATATTTTACCAACATAGTATTTCGCTATCGTGCTGATTTTTATTTTCATATCGCCGGATAAACGTATATGTATTCCCACATCCGTATCGCCTCTTGCAAATTTCATAAGAAGGTTCGCCGCGTCCGAATTTCCCAAAAGGCTGGACAGGTAAAGATAATACATTATTTCATCCAGCGCTTTCACATCAATGCGCCGGGATGACTTCCCTTCCAGACGATATACTGCGACTTTTTGCATGGCTATCGGGCTTCCCGCCAGTGCAGCTTTGGTATAGGAATCAAGGGCATCGGGGTAATTCTTTTTCTTTTCAAATGCCTCGGCCTCGGCAAGGTAGACATTTTGCTTTGGAAACAGAATATCCTTAAATTGATTTGCTTGCGCCTTTAACGGCGTTAGCAACAACAAAACTATCAGGCATAACACTAGGAAATTAAATACTTTATGACGGGTCGTTTGTTTTGTGGCCTCAAGCCGATGGTATGACGCCAAAATGTATACTGAAGAGGCGATGACAAGTATTGTTGCAAGGATAAGGTGCAATGAATATTTTTGTATAAAAAAAACAACGTTTGGACATTTAGAAATAGCAAAGATGTATATATAAAGAACCATCAAAAACATAAAATAAAATGCTGTTTTCACTATGTCTTCGCGAAGATCTGGATGTTTTTTTAGATCCTTCACTATTGAAATACACGTTGACACCCATTTTCTTTCTTTATAACGCTGCATTTTTTTTAGACTTTTAATAAAATCCGAATATTTTTCTGGATTCTTCAGGAACAGAGTGATGGAAATTGAAATAAGCAGTGGCAGCCAATTTTTAAAATTCATTATCTGAAGCATAATTCCATCGTAATTGTACCCGTAAAAGCTTAGAGAATTGACAGCAAACAATATCGCTAATAAGTAAGCCATGCTGTAAGGAGCAGAAAAAATCCCAATGCTGCACACAACGAAAGTAAATGAAAACATGATAACATTATCTGCCAAGCGATGAAATATAATTGTGTCAAGCATGCTGTCCGTTGCAAAATATCCAGCCAAAAGACAGGTAAATACTTTCACAACCCCACAGATTTTATCCCAAAATTGATAAGACTGTGTGTCTTGGGTTGTTTTTTTCTGTTTTCTGTAAGACCAAATAAATACCGCACTGAACCCACAGAGCCCCACGAATACGAATGGCTTGATAGATATGGAAAATATCCACATCTGGCTACAAATAATAAATAGAAACGTCAGGCTGCTTGCCCACGCAAGACTTTTTTCAATTTTTGCTGAGCAAAACATTCGCGAAGGCGAGACAGGGTCGGTATTCATACGCAACATCTCCATGGAGTTCACAGGGGTGAAAGGTAAAAATGATAAGGACAATCTGCAGGTTTTTCGGCAGATGCCCGCGTTTCGGAGCCAATGATGCGCTTCTCATTTTGTCAGATCTTTGTAGACGGCGTGCTGTTTTCTATATTGGGTCGGTGTCAGTCCGGTATGCCGCATAAAAATCCGGCGAAAAGTGCTGGCATCTGCATACCCCACATGAACCGTCACTTCATCAAATGAGTGGGCGCCCTGTTCCAGCAGATGTTTGGCCGCGTTGACCCGGATGCACTGCTGGTAGGAAAGCGGGGTTGTGCCGGTGGCGGCCTTGAACCGGCGTTCCAGAGTCCGGCGGCTCATGTGGGTGGTTTGGGCCAGTCCGTCATAATTGAAATTTTGAGTGTAATTTTCTTCAATCCACTTCTGGACTTTGAGAATTCCAGAATCCTGATGGGCCTTTCCAAATTGAACCGTGGTGTTGGACAACCCGATCTGCTGCAAGGTATCTGCCGTAATCACCTTGGCCGATTGGACGGCCACTTCCTGCCCGCAGTATTTTTCCACCAGGTACAACGACAGATCCATGCTGGCATTATAGCCGCCGGAGCAGAACAGATCCTTCTCATCCACAATGGGCTGGTCGATTTTAAGATTGACGCTGGGGTAGCGTTTGGCAAAGGCATCGGCAAAGGCCCAGTGGGTGGTGGCGGCTTTTCCGTCCAGAAGACCGGTTTCCGCCAAAAGAAACGAGCCGGTGCAGATGGAGGCAATATGGGCGCCCCGGCGGTATTGGGTTTCCAGCCAGTCAATGGCCGGACGGTGAAGCCGGATGCCGGCATCAATTTTGGAAATGGAAGAAACAATAATCAGATCAGAATCATTGATATCGTCAATGGCCCCATCGGCTGCCATGCGAACGCCATTGGCGCAGATAAAGGGTTCTCCGGTGAGGGTGGCCACCCGGACCTGAAAAAACGGGGTGATTTTTTTCCCGTTAAAATGATTCCACATGACCCCGGCCTGGTGAAACACATCCATGGGGCCGGTGATGGTGGAGGCAGATGTCTGGTGCAGGGCCAGCACAGTAACGTTGAACATGGCGGAAATCTCCGAGATTGGCGTAATTCACCTTCTTGTTTGTCGTATATGCCACTTCAACTCCGGTGAATCAAGGGATACTATGACTTGTAAAAAATGACATATATCCTATGAAGAAAATTCAATCGCTATACAACGACAACCCTTCCGGTGAATACGGACTTTCAAAGGAGGTGCTTCATGCAAACTGACAATGCAAAAAAAACCTACAGCGGCTGCGTGTTGTGCTACCACAGCTGCGGCGTTGAAGTGGATGTGGCGGACGGAAAAGTGGTGGGCGTGCAGGGACAGGCCTCGCATCCCCTCAACAAGGGCTATCTGTGTCCCAAGGGACGGGCCACCATCGAGCATATTTACCATCCCAGCCGTTTGCGCCACCCTTTAAAAAAGGACGGAACCGGGTTCAAAGAGATTTCATGGGACCAGGCCCTGGACGAAATCGGGGACCAGCTCAAAACCATCAAATCCAAATACGGTCCTGAAGCCCTTGGGTTTTTCTGCGGGTCTGTGGGTGTTGAAAACTTTGAAATGGTGGCCCTCACCCACCGGTTCCGGGCGGCCTATGGATCGCCCAACTATTTTTCCGTGGAAAGCATCTGCTACCGGATGCGGATTCGCTGCCGCCAGATGACCTTCGGCAAATACCCGGTGGAAGAGCTCAACTCCAATCTGTACGTCCTGTGGGGTCACAATCCCAATGAATCAGATTTTCCCCTTCGCCTTGCCATCACCCAGAACCTGCGCAAGGGCGCAAAACTGGTGGTGATTGATCCCAAACGCATCAAGCTGGCGGACAAGGCGGAAATGTACCTTAAAATTCGTCCGGGAACCGACGGTGCCCTTGCCCTTGCCATGATCCATGTGATCATTACCGAAGGACTTCAGGACCAGGATTTTATTGACAAATGGACCATCGGGTTTGACAAACTGGTCCCCCATATCCAGCCCTACACCCCGGAATGGGCGGAAAAAATCACCTGGGTGCCGGCGGACGACATCCGCAAACTGGCCCGGATGTTTACCACCACCAAGGGCGCGGCCATTTACCAGGGCACCTGCACCCAGGACCAGCAGGCCAACGGCACCCAGACCAACCGGGCCATTTCCATTTTGCAGACCATTGTGGGCGGCATCAATGTACCGGGCGGATGGGTATTGAGCCCGCGACTGGCCCTGAAAAATATTTTTCTGCCCACAGCAAGTGATGAAGCGCCCCTGGGGACCGACAAATACCCCCTGTTTTACAAACTCTGGGGGCGCACCAGCCCCTACGGCATTGTGTCCATGGTGCCGGAAAATATTCCCGACAAACTCAAGGGCTTTCTGGTGCTGGGCGGCAATCCCATTGTGACCATGCCCGATACCAATGCGTTCCGGGAAGCCTTCAAGCGGCTGCCCCTTCTGGTGGTGTACGAGCAGTTCATGACCGACACCGCTGCCCTGGCCCATTATATCCTGCCAGCCACCAGCCATCTGGAAGGCTGGAGCATTGCCTACAATTACAATGTCTGCCACTGCCTGCCGTATCTGATGATCCGGGAACAGGCCATTGAACCCGTGGGCGAGAGCCGCAGCGTGCTGGATCTGTACAAGGGCCTTTGCGATCGCCTGAACATGAGCGAGGTGTTTCCGTGGCCGGATGAAAAAGAGCTGGTCAAGGATCTGCTGCAACCCTGCGAGCTGAATTTTGAACACCTGAGCCAGACAAAACCCGAAGGCGATTTCTATCAGGAAAAAGAATACGAAACCACATCCGACATGTGGCGCACACCCAGCGGAAAAATTGAAATTTACTGCGAGGCCCTGGCAGAGGTGGGGTTTGATCCGCTGCCCACCTATCTGGAACCGGAAAAAAGCCCCCAAGGGAAAAAATGGGCAGAACTTGGGAAAAAATACCCGCTGATTCTGTCCACCGGCCAGCGGGATTTGTTCTACACCGCCAGCCAGATGCACCATATTGACGATCTTCACCGCCGGCGGCCGTCAGCCATTGCGGAGATGTCGTCCCAGACCGCCAAAACCTACGGCATCACCCATGGCGAGGAAGTGTATGTGGAGACGGATCGCGGACAGGCCCGGATGCGCGCCTGGGTGGATGACCGCGTGGCTGATGGCGTGGTGCTGGTGCCCCACGGCTGGCAGGGAGACGGAAACTGCAATCAACTGACCGATTGCCGGGAAGAAAGCCGGGAGCCCATTATGGGATATCCCACCTGGAAATCCCAGTTGTGCACGGTCAGACCCGTGGCAGCGTAAATCCGGGTTTTGAAATATTGGGATCGGCGGATTTCTCAGCATCCTGCCGGGTGGCGGCTTATTCCAGTTTTTCCAGCAACCGCTCGTGAATATTGTCAAATCCGCCGTTGGACATGACCAGAATCACATCACCGGGCCGCGACGATGCCGCAAGATCCGCGATAATAGCGTCCGTATCATCAAAATGGGTAGCGTCTTTTTCTCGCATTTTAAGGTCGTCAACCAGCTTCTCGCTGGAAAACCGCTCTTTTTCCGGAACTTTTTCAAGCATGGAGGGCCGGCGGATACAGATGCGGTCAGCCAGATCAAAGGCGACTGCATAATCACGTTGAAACACATTTCGCATACTGGAGTTGGTGCGGGGCTCAAACACCGCCACAATCCGATTTGTTGAAAAATACCCCTTCACCGCGCGGATGGTTTCCGTCACTGCTGTGGGATGATGGGCAAAATCATCCATTACGATAATGCCGTTTTTTTCACCCCGGATTTCCTGCCGGCGTTTGACACCGGAAAAAGTGGAAAGGGCCTCGGCCACAGCCTCTTTGGAAACACCCAGATCATCGGCCACAGCCACAGCAGAAAGTGCATTTTTAAGATTATGGAGGCCGATCATCCGGGTGCAAAACGCGCCATACAGTGATTTCTCTTTGAAAACCGTGAAATGGGTGAAAGGCGCTTCAATGCGGATATCCGAAATATGCCAGTCGGAATCCGGGTGTAATCCGTAAAACACCCGGCGGCATGCGGCTTGGTTTGCAAGTGCCCTTACATCTGCATTGTCATCTGCTGCCACCATCAGGGTATGGGGTTTAAAACCCGATACAAACCGGCCAAAGGCATCCCGCACATGGTCCAGATCCCGGTAGATATCCGCATGGTCAAACTCGATGCTGGTGAGAATCGCGGCATCAGGTGTATAGTGCAAAAATTTTGGGCCCTTATCAAAAAATGCGGTGTCGTACTCATCGGCTTCAATAACGATTGAGTCCCCTGCCCCGGTTCGGTAATTACTGTTAAAATCCGACACAATGCCGCCAATAATAAAAGACGGATCACGACCCGCCCGATACAGGATCCAGGCCATGAGGGATGAGGTGGTGGTTTTACCGTGGGTACCGGCAATGAGAATCTGGCGTTTTCCCGCTGCGGCAAACCGATTGACAGCCTGGGGCATGGAGCAATACCACAGGTTCATGGCTTCTGCGGCCAGAACCTCCGCATTGTCTTTGGATACGGCGTTTCCCACCACCACCAGATCCGGCCGATGCGACAGATGGGACGGGTCAAATCCGTTCATCACCGCAATGCCGTGTTCTGCCAGGAACCGGCTCATGGGCGGATACACATGAATGTCTGATCCGGTCACCTGAAAGCCCAGGTCCTTGAGCATACAGGCCAAGGCGCCCATGGCTGTTCCGCAGACAGCGATCAGATGAACCGTGTTTACCTTTTCCGGAATCCGGTTGTTTTCAGGGTGCAACATACAAAATCCTTTTTTGTGGGGATTTTCGCCCCTTTTGGGAAAAGTGACGCACCTTTGCCGGGATGCGGTTTTTTGGAAAATAGCGGAAAACCTCACCCTTTTATTGAAACTTATGCAGGGTCATGAAACCATATGTCTTTTCTGGCTGAATCACAAGCGCTGACAAACCGCTATCACCCAAGGGGAGTTCAAATGTCAGATCCCATCAAAACTGCCACAGCCATGATCCATACAACCCTTCGCGAAAACAAACCCATCACGGTTCTCACCGGCGCGGGAATCTCTGCGGAAAGCGGCATCCCCACATTCCGGGGCCCGGAAGGGTTCTGGACAATCGGGTCGGAAAACTATCACCCCCAGGAAATGGCCACCTTTTCCATGTTCGATATCCATCCCGAAGAAGTATGGGCATGGTATTTGTACCGGGCCGGACTGTGTGGAAAGGCAACACCCAATGCCGGACATCTGGCCCTGGTGGACATGGAACGCTGTCTGGGTGATCGCTTTACGCTCATTACCCAAAATGTGGATAACCTTCACCGGACTGCGGGAAGCAATCCCTTGCGGATGTTTGAAATCCACGGCAATATCTTCCGGGTGCGGTGCGCTGCATCCTGCACAGATGCAGTCTGGCCGCTGCCGAAAGGCCTTGGTTCAAAAGAAAAAGGACAGCCGCTGACAGATAAAGAGCGCGAGCAGCTCACTTGCACTTCTTGCGGCAGCTGGCTTCGGCCCCATGTCTTGTGGTTTGATGAAACCTATAATGAACATTACTACCGTTTTGAAAGTGCCCTTCACACCGCCTTTCACACCCGTCTTCTGGTCACCGTGGGCACTACGGGCGCCACTAATCTTCCCACCCAGATTGTTCATCAGGTCTACCGGAACAACGGATTTCTCATTGACATCAATGTGGCGGATAACTCCTTTGCCAGCGTGGCCACCCGATCCGATCAAGGGGTTTTTATTCAGCAGCCGAGCAGCCGGGCATTAACAGCACTGGCAAAAGCAGTGGTGGGATAGGTGGAATTCAAGATCCACAAAGCATCGATGTTTATCAATCAGAGCGATCTATTCACCTGAAAGATCGATCTGCATGTTCTCTGGGGGCACAACCGGCTCCGGCCGGGACACCTCAATCCGGTCCACATGCTGGAATCCTCTGGGCAGTTTTTTTCCCCGCCGGCCCCGTTCTCCCTTGTATTGGGAAAGATTGCCATCGGACAATCTGAAAAAGCGTTTTCCGGAAAAAATCGTCAGGAATCCGTCCGCCGGCACCAGAATCAGATGCATCAGCCGCTCTTTTTCTGCCCCATCCGAGTTGGACGAAGTGGACGGAGCCGGAATATGGATAATTTTGTTTCCCTTTCCCTTGGCCAGGGAGGGAAGCTGGTTCACCGGAAAAATCAGCATCCGGCCGCTTGTGGTAATGGCGGCAAGAAAAGGTGAGTCCTCCGCATTGTCCACAAATAAGGGCGGCAGCGGAAGCGCGCCGTCATCCAGATCAATCACGGCTTTTCCCCTTGTGTTGCGGGTGACAAGGGCGTCAAACGTCGCGATAAACCCGTATCCCGCATCACTTGCCAGGATGAGGCGCTGTTCGGGCTCAGCCATGATGACCTGGTTGAAGGTGGCCTCAAGGGGAAGGGTAAACCGGCCGGTCAGAGGCTCGCCATATCCCCTGGCCGATGGCAGGGTATGGGTGGAAAGACTGTAGGACCGTCCAGTGGAATCCAGAAACACCACCGGCTGACTGGTTTTTCCGCGCGCTGCATCCAAAAAATGATCGCCCGGCCGGTAGGTCGCCTCCATGGGGTCAATGTCGTGCCCCTTGGCGGCCCGGACCCAGCCGTTAGCGGATAAAATAACGGTCACCGGCTCCACGGGCGCGAGCTGGGATTCGGTGATGGCCTGGGCTTCCCGTCGTTCCACAATGGCGGTCCGGCGGTCATCGCCGTGGGTTTTGGCGTCTTCCCGGAGTTCTTTTTTGATCAGGGTCTTCATCCGGGCAGGGGATCCCAGAAGGGTTTCCAGGCTTTGGCGCTCTTTTGCCAGCGCTTCCTGCTCTCCGCGAATCTTCATCTCTTCCAGCTTTGCCAAATGGCGCAGCCGCAGTTGAAGGATCGCCTCAGCCTGGGCATCGGACAGAGAAAACCGGGCCATCAGCACGGGTTTGGGGTCATCTTCGGTCCGGATGATGCGGATCACCTCGTCAATATTGAGATAGGCGATGAGATAACCATCCAGAATATGGAGTCGCTCCAGTACCTTTTCCAGCCGGAAAGCCAGGCGGTTTGTGACGGTTTCCGTTCGGAAGGCAATCCATTCGGTGAGCAGCTGAACCAGAGGTTTGACGCCCGGCCGACGGTCCTCACCGATGATGTTGAGGTTCACGCGGACGGTTTTTTCAAGATCTGTGGTGGCAAACAAATGGTCCATGAGGGTGTCTTTGTCCACCCGGCCGGAACGGGGTACAATCACCAGCCGCACCGGATCGTCATGGTCGGATTCGTCCCGCAGATCCGCCACCATGGGCAGCTTTTTCTTGTTCATCTGGTCGGCGATCTGCTCCAGCACCTTTGCCGGCGAAACCTGGTGCGGCAGGGCGGTGATGACAATATCACCGTTTTCATGGGCAATTTCCGCCCGCATCCGGATAATGCCCTTTCCGGTCCGGTACATTTCAATGATCTCAGACCGGGGGGTGATGATTTCCGCGCCGCAGGGAAAATCCGGCCCCTGGATATGCTGGCACAACGCCTCCACATCTGCATCCGGATGATCCATCAGGTGGATGCAGGCGTCCACCACCTCGTGGATATTGTGGGGCGGGATGTCGGTGGCCATGCCCACGGCAATTCCGGTGGCGCCGTTGAGCAAAATATTGGGCAGCCGGGCCGGCAGAATCCGGGGCTCTTTGAGGCTGCCGTCAAAATTGGGCACCCACTGAACCGTGCCCATAGCGGTTTCGCCCAGCAGCACATCCGCATAGGGCGAAAGCCTCGCCTCGGTGTACCGCATGGCGGCAAAGGATTTGGGATCGTCCTGGGCGCCCCAGTTGCCCTGGCCGTCAATCAGGGGATACCGGTAAGAAAACGACTGGGCCATGAGCACCATGGCTTCATAGCAGGCCGAATCACCGTGGGGATGAAATTTGCCCAGCACGTCCCCGACTGTGCGGGCGGATTTTTTGTGCTTGGCCGTGGACTTAAGGCCCAGCTCGCTCATGGCGTAGACAATGCGCCGCTGGACCGGTTTGAGCCCGTCTCCGATATGGGGAAGGGCCCGGTCCATGATCACGTACATGGCGTAATCCAGATACGCCTGCCGGGTGAACTGGTTCATCGGCATGCGTTCGGTATTTTCAATTTTCATAAATGCGGAAGAAGTCATATTCGTCAGGATTCAGTTGATTAGATTTATACTGCGCGCCGCCAATAAGTTGCTGTTTTCGATTTTCTCTTCATTCAACATCCGCCAGATCACCGCTTTCCTCAATCCATTGCCGGCGGTCGGCAGCCCGTTTTTTTCCCAGCAGCATGTCCAGCACGGAAAACGCGGATTCGGTTTCTGCTTCAACCGTGAGTTGTACCAGACGGCGGGTATCCGGGGCCATGGTGGTTTCCCGGAGCTGCATGGGGTTCATCTCCCCAAGGCCTTTAAACCGCTGGACATTGATTTTCGCGCGGGAATGCTGCTGCTCCATGCGGCGGATCACGGCATTTTTTTCAGCTTCATCCAGCGCATACTGAACGGTTTTGCCCGCATCAATGCGATACAAAGGCGGCATGGCCACAAACACATGGCCGGCCTGGACCAGGGCTGTGAAATGGCGGAGAAAAAGCGCACAGAGAAGGGTCGCAATGTGAAGCCCGTCAGAATCCGCATCCGCCAGAATGCAGATTTTTCCATAACGCAGGTCGGAAAGATCGGTGGCGCCGGGATCAACACCCACGGCAACGGAAATATCGTGAACTTCTTTGGACGCCAGAAGCTGGGCCGGCTCCACTTCCCAGGTGTTGAGAATTTTTCCCCGCAGCGGCATCACCGCCTGGGTCTGCCGGTCCCGTGCCTGTTTGGCCGACCCGCCAGCAGAATCGCCTTCCACCAGAAACAGCTCAGTTTCCCGTGAATCCTGGCTGATACAATCTGCCAGTTTGCCCGGCAGGGCCGGACCGGCGGTAATTTTTTTACGCTCGATTTTTTTCCCGGCCCGAAGCCGGATGCGGGCACTTTCAATGGCCATTTCCGCCAGGCGCTCGCCCATGTCCGGATGGTGATTCAGCCAGAGACTGAAGGCATCTTTCACCACACTGGTAATGAACGCGGCAATCTGGCGGGAAGAAAGGCGCTCTTTGGTCTGGCCGGAAAACTGGGGATCGGTCATTTTGGCGGAAAGCACATACGAACACCGGTCCCAGATGTCGTCCGGCGCCAGCTTGATGCCCCTGGGGAGAAGTTTCCGGAATTCGCAGAATTCCCGGAGCGCCACCAGAAGACCAGATCGAAACCCGTTCACATGGGTGCCGCCCTGGGGGGTGGGGATGAGGTTGACGTAGCTTTCCGTGACGGACTCACCGCCGTCCGGCTGCCACACCACGGCCCAGGAAACCGCCTCGCCATCGCCGTCCATCCGGCCCACAAAGGGCTCGTCCGGAATCCGCTCGCTCGCCCCAAGCATGCTGCCCAGGTATTCTTTCAGGCCGTCCGCATAATGCCACTCATCGGTTTCGCCGGTATTTTCATCGGTAAAACGCACGGTAAGACCCGGACACAACACCGCTTTGGCCCGAAGGGAATGGCGCAGGCGGCGGACAGAAAACCGCACCGAATCAAAATACACAGGATCCGGCCAGAAGCGGAGCAGCGTGCCGGTGTTGCGCTGGCCCACAGTGCCGGTTACCAAAAGATCCTGCTGTTTGTGGCCGCCGGCAAACCAGATGAAGTGCTTTTTGCCGTCCCGCTTGATTTTCACCTCAAGGCGGGTGGACAGGGCATTGACCACCGACACCCCCACGCCATGGAGGCCGCCGGAAAACTGGTAGTCTTTTCCGGAAAATTTCGCGCCCGCGTGGAGCTTGAGCAGAATCACCTCCACACCGGTAATGCCTTCTTCCGGGTGAATATCCGTGGGCATGCCCCGGCCGTCGTCGGCCACGCTCAGCGAACCGTCGGTGTGCAGGACCACGTCCACGCGTTTGGCAAACCCGGCAATGGCCTCGTCCACGCTGTTGTCGATCACTTCCTGGGCCAGGTGGTTGGGCCGCTGGGTGTCGGTGTACATGCCGGGCCGGCGCCGCACCGGGTCCAGCCCTTTGAGCACCTCCAGAGAGGCGGCGGTGTAATCGCGGGAATTCATCCCGTTGGTGTTGAAAAAAGAATCAGGTGTGTCTGACTTGATGGGAATACCTCCGGACAACAGGGAACAACGTTTTCATGAAACAAAAGTGTTGAAACCTGATGACCATGACGGATCAGGTTTGTAGGGGCTACCAAAACACCGCCGGACCGGCAATCGATCCGGTGAACTGCCTTTATGGGATGGGCGTTCAAAAATCAATACAAGATGTTGTGCTGAAAAAGGGTTCCATGTAAAAAGGGGTTGACAGGATAAAACTAAAAAATATAATTTTCAGATTAAAAAATGCATTTTTTGTGCAAAATTTATGTTTTAAATAAATAAAATTTTTATTCGAAGGGATATTCCATGCTGGTGGAATTTAAAATTTCCAACTATCGGTCCTTCTGGAAACCCCAAACCCTGACTCTGGTTGCCGGGCCGGTAAAGGAACTGCAGAAAACCAACACCTTTGAACCTCCATTGAAAGGTTTTCCCAGACTTTTGCGGTCCGCTGTACTGTACGGTCCCAATGGGTCTGGAAAAAGCAATCTCATCAATGGACTGGCCTTCATGCAAACTCTTGTCCTGTCTTCTTCGCGGGAAAGCCAGGAAGGTGAAAACATTAACCGGCACCCTTTTCTTTTAAACACGGAAGGCACTATTCTGCCCGGAGAATTTGAAGTCACTTTTATTCAGGAAGCTGTTCGGTATCAATATGGATTTAAAGTGATGGATACCCGGGTGGTTCATGAGTGGCTGCTGGCGTATCCAGAGAATCGACCCCAACGTTGGTTTGAACGGATTTATGATCCGCAAAAGCAAGAAGAAGCGTGGTATTTCGGAACAAAATTCGCTGGGCCCAAAAAAACATGGAAACAGGCCACCCGGCCCAATGCGCTGTTTCTGTCAACCGCCGTGCAATTGAACAATGAACAGCTCAAGCCGGTTTATGGATGGTTTCAAAAAATGGTGGTTATCGGCCATGGTGTGGAGCTTGACCGAAGTTTTACGATTAAACACTGCAAAAATGAGGAAACTCGCACCAAGGTTCTAAGTTTTTTGAAAAAAGCGGACATTGATGTGGAGGGTATTGAGGTCAGGGAAAAGGAACTTCCACTGCCATCCGGGATTCAGAAAAAGTTTCTGGATGCTCCGGGACCTGTCAAAATATTTCTTAAGCAGGCAACGTTGATAGAAGTGTTTTTCAAACACAAACTAAAGGATTCTGGCACAACAATCCCTTTTCCATTGTCCATCGAATCCGACGGCACACAGAAACTGTTTGCCTATGCTGCTCCCTGGATGGATACTCTGGATACGGGACGCGTTCTGGTCATTGATGAGCTGGACAACAGCTTTCATCCCCATATTGTCCGATTTTTATTGGGATTATTCCATCATTCAGAATCTAACCCAAAAAATGGGCAGCTTGTTTTTTCCACCCATGACACATCCATTCTGGATCGAGATGTAGTGAGGCGGGATCAGATCTGGTTGATGGAAAAAAACCAGGAACAGGCCACCCACCTTTATTCCCTGAGTGACTTTCATCCCAGAAAAAACGAGGCCATTGGAAAAGGATATCTGCAGGGAAGATACGGGGCATTACCCTACATCGGCGAGGTATCTTTCTGATGGGAAAAAGCCGACAGGATCAATTGCATCACAAACAAAAAACGCGGTCTGTGGATTCCTTGCGGCGCAGGCAAGCCCAAAGAGCGCCTTATGATCGGGTTCTGATTGTCTGCGAGGGAGAAAAAACAGAACCGATTTATTTACGTGCACTGATTGATCATCTTAAGCTGAGTACAGCAAATATCAAAATTGTAGACAAGAAAGCCGGATCAGTGCCCAAGAGGGTGGTTGAACTGGCAGAGAAATACGCCAAGGATAAAAAAGATTATAACCAGATATATTGCGTTTTTGACAAGGACCAACACTCAAGTTACGATGAAGCCCGGCAGCGTATCCAAACAAAAAGAAATCAAGGGTTCCCAATCACTGCCATCACATCAGTGCCGTGTTTTGAATTCTGGCTTCTCCTCCATTTTAAGTACACTACGGAATCTTTTGAGCCCAAGAAGGGTTCCATCTGCGCCGATGTGATTGAGGCCCTGCGGAAGTTTCTGCCGAATTATCAAAAAGGCGGAAGAAATATCTACAAAGAGATAAAAACGCATCTTCCGACAGCGATTGAGAACGCAAAGAAAGTGTCGCATGACCGCGAAGCAGCAGGAACGGATATGCCTTCCACTGAAATGCACAAACTGGTTGAATATCTTCAGAAATTAAAAAATCCGGAGGGTCCGGCCTGATGTTCAGTCCTTCTCATCCTGTTCTGTTTCAGATGGCGCTTCTGCCAGGACATCCGGCTCCGACGAATTTTCCACTTCATCCGACACGGCTTCCATTTCCGCAGGACCCAGGGACTCAATCTCATTGAGGGTCGGCAGATCCTTTAAATCCCGGAGTTCAAAGACCTCCAGAAAATGGCGGGTGGTGGCGTAAATGAGCGGCCGGCCGGGAATTTCTTTTCTGCCCAGCACCCGCACTAGTTTGCGGTCCATCAGAAGACGCAAAACCCCGCCGCTGTCCACGCCCCGGATGTGTTCGATATCTGTCCGGATAATGGGCTGATGATAGGCCACAATAGCCAGGGTCTCCATGGCCGCCCGGCTGAGGCGGGAAGCCGACGGTTTGAGGAGCCTGCGGATCCATGGGCTGTGCCGGGAACAGGTTCGGAACTGATACCCGCCAGCCACCTCACGGATCACAAACCCGCCATTTCGCTCTTGATATTCGGAAATCAACGTTTCCAGAGCTGCTTTGATATCAGCGCTGTCGTGGTCATCCAGAACGGTTTTCAGCTGATTCACGGTCAGCGGCGTTTCCGATACAAAAAGCAGGCTTTCAATAATGGATTTCAAATCGTCAGTCATTTATTGATAGGTGATGGACATGGGGCCCAAACTTGTCTCCTGGGTGATATAAATTAAGCCGATTTTGGCCATCTCCAGAAGCGCGAGAAATGTCACAATAATATCAGACCGGGTCAGCGGTCCGGAAAACAGCGCATCAAAGGAAAGGGTCGGCGTGATTTCCAGAATTTCCGTCAACTGGCGGATTCGGTCCTGAACCGATAACCGGTCCTTTTGCAGGTCCACGCGATGACCCGGAACATCTCGGTCCAGAATGCGTTGAAACGCGTCCATGAGGTCAACCAGACTGACGCAAAGCCGCGCATCGTCCACTTCCCCATTCTGGAACGCATCATCATCCATATTGGATTTTCGGATAAAGATGGCCTCCCCCAGAAGGCTTCGTCCAGAAAGCGTTTCCGCCGCGGATTTGATGCGAAGATATTCCAGAAGCGGACGGGTGATCTCCAGCCGCGGGTCTTCTTCCGGCGTTTCATCTTCCCGTGGCGGCAGCAACATCCTGGACTTGATGTGGGTGAGGATGGATGCCATGAGAACAAAATCACCGGCAACATCAATGTTCATCTGTTTCATCCAGGAGAGATAGGAAAGATACGCGTCCGTGATTTGGGAGATGGGAATATCGTAAATATCCACCTCGGCCTTACGGATCAGGTGAATCAGAAGATCCATAGGGCCCTCAAACACGTTTTCCAGCCGGATCCGGTACCGTCCGCCGTCTTCATCGCCATCTTCAATGGGGATATCCACTTCCACCATGGGGTTTTCCTGTATCCACGTCTTCTTTAAAAAATAACTTTTAGTGATGGACGCGATATGGCCCATCAGCAAGAAATTGTCAAAGTCATCGCTGGATAAAACTGAGTTGTGGGCTGGACGCGGTGACGTCCGGTGGCGCGGCACTTTTCTGCGTTGAAAAAACAAGGTGGATCATGCTGAACAGCCGTACATGTGGCGTAAGCCCCATTTTACAGGGGGAACACCGCCTCCAGGATATAAAAGCACAGACCGCCCACAAGAGCGGAAGCCGGGATGGTGAGCACCCAGGCAATGATCAGGTTCCCGGCAATTCCCCATCGCACGGCGGAAAGGCGCTGGGTGGAGCCGACGCCGAAAATGCAGGCCGTGATGGTGTGGGTGGTGCTGATGGGCGCGCCAAACAAGGATGCACCACTGATGACCAAGGCCGCCGAGGTTTCAGCGGCAAACCCATGAACCGGTTCCAGTTTGAATATCTTGTGCCCCATGGTTTTCACAATTTTCCATCCGCCCATGGCTGTACCAGCGGCCATGGCCATGGCACAGGCCAATTTGACCCACAGCGGCACCACAATGGTTTCAATACAGCCGAAAATGAGCAAGGCCAGGGTAATGACCCCCATGGTTTTCTGGGCATCGTTCAGTCCGTGGCTCAGTGCCATGATGCCGGCGGAAAATATCTGGGACTTCCGGAAAAAGCGATTGGCAAAGGCCCTGTTGACCCGAAAAAACAAAATGGTAATGGCGCCCATGAACACCAGCCCCATCAAAAATCCTGCCAGGGGAGAGATAATGAGCGGCGCCACAACTTTTCCGAGAATGGATGCGGCATTCAGGGAATTGATGCCGGCATGGGCCATGGCTGCGCCCATCAGTCCGCCGATCAGGGCGTGGGAAGAAGAGGACGGAATACCGAAATACCAGGTGATGGAGTTCCAGGAAATGGCGCCCATCAATGCGGCCAACACCAGAATGCGGCTTCCGGAAACCACATCCGGACGCACAATGCCGCTTCCCAGGGTGTGGGCTACTTCGGTTCCGAGGAGTGCGCCCACCAAGTTTAAAACCGCTGCCATGACAACTGCGGTCCGGGGCGTCAGCACCTTGGTGGACACCACTGTGGCAATGGCATTGGCGCAGTCGTGGGCACCGTTGGTAAAATCAAAAGCCAGGGCCGCAATGATAATCAGGACCAGCAGAAGGGGTATCTCAAACATTTTTCAGGACCGCTTCATCAATGGTTTCGGCCAGCATGATGATCCGGCGCATAATCATCTCCAGGCGACTGTAGACCTGGGTCCATTTCATGATGTCCACAATGTCGGACGAAGACGGCTTTTCGATGTCATACATTTCCATCAGCCCCATATTGAGCAGCATGTCGCACTCATCCCGAAGGGAACGAAACTCCTTGGTGCTGTGACTGTCCCGTCTTTCCGAAAGGCCTTTGAGCATCACACCGGTGAGATGGGCCATTTCGTCAAGCTTGTGCACCGTCCGGCGCATGGGAAACCGAAGTCGGGGAAAGGCGAAAATATACAGGCGGTTGGACATGTTGTACAACATGTCAATGGCCTCTTCCTGATCCATGCTGATGCGCAGAAGGTCTTCACGGTCAATGGGGGTGATGAAGGTCTGGGACAGATGCCGGAGGATGGCCAGCTGAAGGGTATCCCCTTCTTCTTCCAAACGCGTGATTTTTCGGTGGGGAAGCTCAATGTCGGGCAGATCTTCCAATATCTCCAGCGTGGCCCCGGTCATGGAACACAAGATGGCATTCTGCTCCAATAATAATTCAAAAAAAGGGGCTCCCTTGGGCAAAAGGGCTTGAAACATGCACATCTCCTGTAAAAATGGAGATTGCTTTTTCAGTGCGCAAAACGGCCCAAAGCAATCTCAATCAAAAAAAAGCCCCCCGTGGTCTGTTTCCATCGGGGGGCCAAACTTCTTTTCCAAATCGCCGACAAATTAGTTTTCTTCAACTGTGATGGCTTTGGTCTCACACACTTCAACACAGCTCTCACAACCAAGACATTCGTCCGCGTTTACGGGAACTGATTTTTCGTCCTGCATTTCAAACACTTCCACGGGACACACATCCACACATTCTTCACAGCCCACACATTTTGCTTCATCAACAGTCGGGGTAAAAGCCATTTTGAAAATCCTCCTTATAGGTATATGGCACGGGCGCTGATCCACATGACAAGCCCCCATCGCGTTTTATTGGGAAAGGGCTTATATCAAATCAAGCAACCCGTCAAGCGCTGAAACCGCTTTTTTTTAGAAGGGGGTGAACTATACGTAACAACTTATTTTGGTTTATTTTTTTAGCTTTCCGACCTGTTGCGGACCAGAAGAATCAGGGTGTTGGAAACAGACTTGCCGCCCTGGCTTGCCGGGGAATCCAACGCCGTGCCGGAAGGTGTCAGGGCACGGATCACGGCTCGCGGGTCATGGTTCACCGCAACCATCAGGGTGACGGACAGATACGCATCAGAAACGCCACTCTCCAGACGCATCCAATCATCGGACACCGAAGCGGCAAGGTCGACCCGGACCGCCAGATCTTTTAGTATGGGTTCAAGTAGCGGCGGTGTGTTTTTTTCCGGTATCTTCAGATGGATCGTGGCCAAGGTGTTAAGGCCCAGGGCATCTTCATAATATTCCACCAGGGTATCCATGATTGCCGGACTTGTGGTGACCCACAGGTTTGAAAGATCCGGATCCTTTGCCGCCACCATGGCCCAGGCGCGGAGCCGCTGGAGGGTTTGACGGGCGCCGAGGTCTTCGGGAAAGGCTTTGGCCCGGATCCCATTCCGGTCAAAATCAGGGGTATCCGCATCTTCCAGCACATCCAGAAATCCCTGCTCCAGGGTTTTGAATTGGTCCAGATCCGTATTCAGCGTCTCAACAGCCATGTCGTTTTCCTGGGCCACGGCCAGAAAAAGCCGGGCACTGAAAATCAGGTCCGTTGTTTCGACAGGTTCTGCCGGATCGCTGTATTTCTTGATGTCTGCCCGAATCCGGCTCACCGCGGTTTCATCAAAAAAAGGCACCGCGTCTTTTTGACCGGAAAGAAAATCCGTACCTGCAGTGGATTTTCCGGGACTCAGCCGGCCCCATTGGAACAACTCCGCAAGGGTCTTTCCGAGCTTGTCCGTATCATCTGAAACAGGCGTCCGGAGCTGAATTTTTCCCTGGTCCGAAAGCGCAGTCAGGCTGTCATGGGCCGGCGGATCCATGGGCTGATACACCACCACCGGTCCCACCAGCGCGGCCAGTGTCTCCGCAACTGCCGGCGAAATATAGGTAAACGGCATATAGGTCGGGGTCATGGGGATGCATCTCCTGTTGTTTCATAAAGATTTAGGGGGTTTTTGGATCTCCGGCCCGGGCATCCCGCACCACGACGCCCATGGAAAGAAGCTCATCCCGCAGCTGATCGGCAAGCTTCCAGTTTTTTTCTTTCCGGGCCTGGTCACGCCGGGCCATCAATGCGGCCACTTCCGGATTTTCAGGTTCAGTGTCAAAATTGAAAATATGCACCACCTCATTGATGCGCTTGAATGTGGAAAGAATCTTTTCCGCATCTGCCGCGTCAAGGGATTCGTTCCGAACCAGGGTGTTGATGCGTTTGACAACAGTAAACAGCGCAGCCAGGGCAGCGGAGATATTGAGATCATCATCCATGGCAGTGGTAAAACCGATCCGAAGATCATAGCACAGCTGATCCACATCACTGTACGGGGTTTTGCCCTGCACTGCCTTGAGCCCCTGGATACAGGCATCCAGACGGAAAAGGGTTTTCCGCACCCGCTCAAGCCGGGCTCTGGAAAAACTCACCGGTTTCCGATAGTTGACGGAAATCAGCCAGTACCGGATCTCCCGACCGGTAAACCCCATGTCCAGAAGTTCCCGAACAGTCAGGGCATGGCCTTTTTCATCCACTTTTTTGCCGTCCACCAGCACCCGGTCACAATGAATCCAGTATTTGGCCAGGTTTTTTCCGGTCAGGGCATGGGCAATGGCAATTTCATTTTCATGGTGGGGAAAGCTCAGTTCCCGGCCGGCGCAGTGAATATCGTAAAAATTTCCCAGATAATGCATGGACATGGCCGCGCACTGCAAATGCCAGGACGGCCGCATATTGCCCCAGTGGGTTTTGGTGTAAATGCCCCGCTTGAGTTCGGACAGGCGGGTGCGTTTGAGGAGCGTAAAATCCCGTGGGTTGTCTTTTTCGTATTCATCCAGATCCACGGTGGCACCCAGCCTGATTTTGTTGGTATCCACCCCGGACAATCGGCCGTAGCCCTTGTCCTTTGAAATATTAAAATAGATGGATCGCAACTTTTCATAGGCATAGCCTTTATTAATCAGGGCATCGGCCAGTTCGACCATTTCATCCACATGTTCGCTGGCCCGGGGGTAATGCTGGGCCGGTTCAATGGCGAGATTTTCCAGATCCTGATGAAATTCCCGGATGTGCATGTCGGTGAAGTCTTCAAGGGTCATGCCGGCGGCTTCGGAGCCGTCAATGGTTTTGTCGTCCAGGTCCGTGATATTCATCACCTGGTTCACCCCATATCCCCGAAGCCTCAGATATCGGGACAAAAGATCGGAAAACACAAAGCGCCGAGCCTCTCCCACATGCATGCGGGCGTGGGCTGTGGGACCGCAGGCATACATGGCGACCTTTCCCGGATGAAGGGGCTCAAACCGCTCTTTTTTCCGGGTCATGCTGTTGAAAAAAACAAGTTCGTTTTTTTCCTTCACATCAAAAAGCGATGTGGACAGGTACCGCTCACCACCGTCCGGAAAAATCACCACCAGAAGGCCGCTTTCCATAGACCGGGCAATATCAGCCGCCACCACCATGGCCGCGCCGCTGCTCATCCCCACCATGAGGCCTTCTTCTTTGGTCAGGCGCCGGGTCATTTCAAAGGCTGGCTCATCCTCCACATTGATTTTCTGGTCCAGCCATTTTTTGTCATACAATTCGGGCTGATACGCCTCTTTCATGTTTTTTAGCCCCTGGAGACGGTGCCCCAGATACGGTTCCACCCCAATGATCTGGATGGCAGGGTCATATTCCTTGAGTCGCCGGGAAAGCCCCATGACCGTGCCGGTGGTACCCATGGTGGCCACCAGATGGGTCACGGCCCCGCCGGTCTGCTCCCAGATTTCAACGGCCGTGCCCTGGTAATGGGCCTGCCAGTTGGCTGGATTGTTATACTGGTCGGTGGTGAAATACAGATCCGGATATTCCCGGACCAGACGGTAAACTTCTTCAATGGCGCCGTCTGTTCCCAGGTGACCGGGCGTCAACAGAATATCCGCGCCCCTGGCCCGCAGAATTTTCTGGCGTTCCACACTGGCCGCCTCGCTCATGGCCAGAAGCAGACGGTATCCCTTGATGGAGCACACCATGGCCAGACCAATGCCGGTGTTGCCGCTGGTGGCCTCAATCACGATTTTATCCCGGGTCAGCTCGCCGGACCGCTCCCCTTCCTCAATCATCCGCAAGGCCGGACGGTCTTTGATGGAGCCACCGGGGTTGAGATATTCCAGCTTGGCCAGAATACGAACATTCGGGTTGGGATTGAGATGGCGGATTTCCACCAGGGGGGTGTTGCCGATGTGGTTAAGAAGATGATAACTCATGGCAGATGATGTCCGTCCGAGGTTAATGCGATCTATCAATCAAAAACGGGAGATAAAGAATATACCGAAAGTTGGGATTTAAACCGGCAACCGGTCCGTCAGCACCGCTTCAATCCGGGCACTTACCGCGCCTTCATCCCCATCCGCGTCAATCACCGCAAATCGCTTCGGTTCCTGCCGGGCCAGTTCCAGATACCCGTCCCGCACCTTGTGATGAAAGGCAAGGGCCTCTTTTTCAAACCGGGATTCTTCCGCCTGGGCCGCATCCTGGTGAATCCGGCGCCAGGCCCGGTTCAGCCCCGCTTCCGGCGGCAAGTCGAGCAGAAGGGTCAGATGGGGAAAAAGATCGCCGCAGGTTATCCGGTGAAGCTCACGGATTGTCTCGATGGAAAGCCCTCTGGCATATCCCTGATACACCCGGGTGGCATCAAAAAACCGGTCTGAAATCACGGTTTTTCCAGCTTCCAGGGCCGGACGGATACAGGTTTCAAGATGCTGTACCCGATCTGCGCCATAGAGCAAAAGCTCTGCTATGGGCGCCAGAAAGGTGTTTTCAGGATTCAGCAAAATGGACCGGATCTGTTGTCCGATAGCGGTTCCCCCCGGCTCCCGGGTGGTGATCACCTCTTGGCCGGATGCCATCAGCCACTGGGCCACGGTTTGGATCTGGGTGGTTTTACCGGAACCTTCAATGCCTTCCAGGGTGATGAAAAACGGCGGTTTAATCATTTTGCGCCCCACTGGCCGCTACTGTTCCGCCTTTGAAAAAGTGCCGTTCCAAAAGCCGGTGATAGGGGGTCCACGATCCGCTTGACGGGTCTTTGGCCACATATTCACGGATGCTGTTCACCCGGGCATCCATTTCATCAATATAGTTGAGCAAGGCGGCTTCAAGGGTTTTGGGCGGCTCGGGGGAGCCGAATTCCCGTGTTCCATGATGACTGACAATCATGTGTTTGAGAAGGTTTGCCGTCAGCTCCGGAAAATCTGGAATGGATTTGAGTTTCTCATCCACCATGGAAATGCCGATCACAATGTGGCTGAGCAGTCGTCCTTCATCGGTGTAGTCAATATGGGTGGCATAGGTCATCTCCCGCAGTTTTCCCACATCATGGAGAATCACGCCGGCCAGCAGCAAATCCCGGTCCACGCCGTCGTTTTCGTAATGGATGGCAATCTTTCTGGACAAAATCGCCATGGACAGGGTGTGTTCCAGAAGTCCGCCGATATAGGCATGGTGCATGTGTTTGGCAGCCGGGGCATGGGTGAAGGCCGCAACAAAATCCGCATCCTCCCAGAAGGCCTGCAAAAGCTGCTTGAGGTGCGGATTTTCCATGCTGTCCATCATGGCCTTCAACTGACTTGCCATTTTTTCGATGTTGCGCGACGTTGCCCGGAGAAAATCCGCTGGGCTCACCTGATCCGCCCCAGCCAGAACCATTTCTTTGATCACCATCTGGAGCGCGCCCCGGTATTCACCGATCTGGGCTTTGACCTGAACAAAATCGCCCTCCGAAACTGCGGAAATCACTGTTTCCACCTGATCCCACATCACCCCCCGGATCTGACCGGTTCGGTCGGAAAGGGTCACATTGAGAAAAGGCCGACCGTCTTTCCGGTTGGCGATATTTTTTTCGGACAACAGAAAAATTCCGTCCACCGCATGACCTGCGGAAAGTTCCGATACAAAGGGTTTGCCCATTGCCATGACCTGTTTTAAACCCACCTAAAAAGCCAAAGTTGTTGCATTTTTTGTCAGATTTGCTTTATATGGAATTTTTCATTGATGCGCAAGCGGTTACCACTTTTCCGCTTACCGGCGCATGTACCTGAAGCCCCTTTTTTCTAAAAACCTGTTACTTTCTGAAATCTACTGATGCGGACCTTCCTATTCAGAATAAACGCCTCTGCCCTTTTCAGGGAGATGCTTTTTGGCATCACCATTTGCATTTTGTTTTGCATCTTCCAGGGAATTGTTGCGGTTCCGGTCCATGGGGCTTCTTCCATAGAAGCGAAAATTACCGGAGACCCTGCGGTGCCGTGGGAAATTATTGCCGATACTGTTAACTATGATGCGGAAAATACCACCTATCACGCCATCGGTAATGTAATCATTGAAAAACAGGCCGCCCGCCTTGTTGCCGACCGGGTGTCATTTAACCAGCAGAACATGACCGCCGTGGCTATCGGAAACGTCATCATGATGGTGGGCGAGGATCTTTTAACCGGTGACCGGATGGAACTGGACATGGCCCGTGAGACCGGTGTGCTCAATGACGGCGGTCTTTTCTTTAAAGACACCCACTTTTATATCAAGGGCCAAGGCATTGAAAAAGTCGGCAAGGCAACCTATCAGGCAAAAAAGGGCGCCATCACCACCTGTGACGGCGACGACCCCGCATGGACCATCACCGGGCGCGACATTAAAATCACCGTGGAAGGATACGGTACAGCCCGACACGCCATGTTCAAGGTCCGCGATGTCCTGGTCTTTTATGCCCCCTATCTGATTTTTCCCGTCAAAACCAAACGCCAGACAGGCCTTCTCATGCCTGAAATCGGATTTTCGGACCGGAAAGGGTTTGCCTGGGAACAGCCCCTGTTCTGGGCCATCAACGACTCCAGCGATGCCACTTTCACGGTTCATCACATGGTAGAGCGGGGAACCAAGGTCGGCGCCGAATATCGATACGCCCTGACGGATCGTTCCTTTGGTGCCATCATGGCGGACGGCATGATCGACCGGAGAACCGATGACGGCACTGATAACACCAAAAAATGGGGGTATCAGGATGATGCCTACACCCGGACGAACACCGATCGGTACTGGCTGCGGGCCAAACTGGATCATGAACTGCCCGGCGGTGTGATGGCCAAACTGGATCTGGATATGGTCAGTGATCAGGATTACCTGGAAGAATTCAGAAGCGGCCGCAGCGGATTTTATAGAACTGAGTCCTACTTTCTGGACCGATTCGGACGAGAGCTGGACACCTACGATGA
This sequence comes from Desulfosarcina sp. OttesenSCG-928-A07, assembly GCA_030267325.1. GTDB lineage: Bacteria > Desulfobacterota > Desulfobacteria > Desulfobacterales > Desulfosarcinaceae > Desulfosarcina. The sequence goes on from JAJDJS010000024.1 coordinate 26,409, forward strand.
AAACATCCGGACCAATCAGCTCAATCTCAACAAACTCTGGAACCATTTTTCCTTAAACGGCACCGTGACGTGGAATGACAATGTACTGAAGCGGCGCTGGGCCGATGATGACGATACGCTTCAGCAGCTTCCCACATTTTTGTTCAGCGGCACCAAGCAGAGCCTTTTCGGCACAGGTCTGTTCTGGGACCTTTCGTCGGAATACACTTATTTTTATCGGGAAGACGGCGAACGCGGCCACCGCACGGACATCCTGCCACGGGTATATCTGCCCCTCAGATGGAAAAATTTTCTTTCCCTTGAACCCTCCATGGGGGTCCGCCAGACCACCTGGATCATGGACCAATGGGACAATGACGAAGTTGACAAGACCAGCACCCGCCAGCTTTTTGATTTCAAACTGGATCTGTCCACGGAACTGGCAAAGGTGATTGATTTTCCCATCGGCACAGTGGACCGCATCCGCCACACCATCAAGCCCCAGGTCATATACGAATTCATTCCAGATGAAGACCAGTCGGATCTTCCTTATTTTACAGAAATCGACCGGATTGAAAAGACCAACCAGATTACCTACGCCCTGACCAACACCTTTACATCCCGGTCCGCCAGCTCTCCGGCCGCTGATGCCGGACCTGCTTCTTCCCGGGCCCCGTCTCTGGACAATTTTCCAGGACGAGAAAAGGACACAGAAGAGACCCGCACCGGAGCGGACCGGCATCTGGAACGGCGTTCTGAAACCAGCCGGCGGGAGCGAACCAACCCCTTCAACTACCAGCGCTTTGCCCGCATCTACCTGGAACAGTCTTACGACATTGCCGCTGAACGGGACGATGACCCGGAGCCGTTTTCCGATGTTTACGGTGAACTGGACATGCGGCTGGCCCGTTATCTTGCCGTGAGCGCGGATGCGGAATATGACGTGTATGATACCCGGTTTTTTTCCCATAATGTGGGCGTCAGCCTCAATAATAACCGAGGCGACCAGTTGTGGTTGGAACACCGGTATACCACCGATATCAACGAATCCATACGCGCCACCCTGGCCCTGATGGTGACGGACCGCCTGATGCTTCAAGGTGAATACGAACGCGACCTCATGGAAGATAAAGACATTGTCTGGGGTATCGGTTTTATTTACCAGGCGCAATGCTGGGCCCTGGATGTTCTCCTCACTAAGGAAGACGACGATCTGAGTATTTCCGCCATGGTCAATCTCATGGGAATCAGTGAAATGGGAAGATAGAGAGATTCTTCTTTCCCGCCATAACGCTTCATATTCCAAGCCCCTTCTTTACGAACTTTTCTCCCATCCTCCTCTTTGGGTCTTCTGGCAATGCCCCTAAAGCAATACACCCCTTTGAATTTATTGATATCTAATATTTTCAAACTGTTACGAACTCGATCCAACACTACCTGATCACATTCCCTCGCCCTTTACGTCCATGGGTTGGCCACACCAATCCGATGCATGGCACCTTACGGGACAAGTGTTTTCGAAAAATTACAAATATAGAAATTATTTTTTGAATTTGTTTCATTTTTCTGGTATTGTTCATTTCAGCCGGTTAATACCGGGATTCGGATGAAACAGCACCCGCGCTGATCCGGATCACCCCAACCTTCACCCTTAACCATCGGAGGACATTATGACAGAGGCAAAACTGAAAGATCTTTATCCGGTTCCTGAGCCATTCAGGAAAAAAGCGTATATCAGCAGCTATGACCAGTACAAGGCCATGTGGCGGGAGTCCATTGACAATCCGGACGGGTTCTGGGGCAAGGTGGCCGAAGAACAGGTCACCTGGTTCAAAAAATGGGACAAGGTGGCGGACTGGAAATATGGCAACAAGGCCGAAGACCTGTACATCCGGTGGTTCACCAATGCTAAACTTAATGTGTCCTACAACTGCCTGGACCGCCACTTGGAAAAACGGGGAGACCAGGTTGCCCTGATCTGGGAAGGAAACGCTCCGGACGAGGGCCGAAAGTTCACCTACCGCGAACTTCATCAGGAAGTGTGCCGCTTTGCCAATGTGCTGAAAAAAAACGGCATTAAAAAAGGCGATGTGGTGACCTTTTACCTGCCCATGATTCCGGAGCTGGCCATCGGCATCCTGGCCTGCTCCCGCATCGGGGCCATCCATGCGGTGGTGTTTGGCGGATTTTCCGCCGAAGCCCTGGCCAGCCGGATCAAGGACAGCGAAAGCGTGCTGCTGGTGTCCTGTGACGGCACTTTTCGCGGGGCCAAGGCAATTCCCCAGAAAGACAATGCAGACAAGGCCCTTGCAACCTCTCCCACCATCAAGACCCATCTGGTGGTCAACCGCGTGGGCGACAAGGTCCAGGTCAAATGGAACGCCAACATCGATAAATGGTATCATGACGAGCGAAAAGCCGTGAGCGAAGACTGCCCGCCCGAGCACATGGATGCCGAGGATCCGCTGTTTATCCTGTATACTTCCGGATCCACGGGCTCGCCCAAAGGGGTGATGCACACCACCGGCGGGTACCTCACCTATGCCTCCTTCACCCACAAACTGGTGTTTGACTACCATGATGGCGATATCTACTGGTGTACGGCCGACATCGGCTGGGTCACGGGCCATTCCTATATTGTGTACGGCCCCTTGTGCAACGGGGCCACCACCGTGATGTATGAAGGGGTTCCCAACTATCCGGACTACGGCCGTTTCTGGTCCATTATCGAGAAGCATAAAGTGAACATTTTTTACACCGCGCCCACGGCCATCCGCGCCTTGGCCCGGGAAGGCGATGAATGGGTGAAGAAATATGATCTTTCTTCTCTTCAGCTTCTGGGGTCAGTGGGTGAACCCCTGAATCCGGAAGCCTGGAACTGGTACTACCAGAACATCGGCCAGGGCCGGTGCCCCATTGTGGATACTTGGTGGCAGACGGAAACCGGCGGCATTCTGATCACGCCGCTGCCCGGGGCCATTGACATCAAACCCGCCCAGGCCACAGTGCCCTTTTTTGGCGTGGAACCCGCCATTGTGGATGATGAGGGAAAAGAATTGCAAGGCCAGTGCCAGGGCAATCTCATCCTCAAGCGGTCCTGGCCCGGCCAGATGCGCGGTATATACAAAGACCACGAACGGTTCTTTGATGTGTATTTTCTCCAGTTTCACGGTGCGTACACCACCGGCGACGGCTGCCGGCGGGACGCGGACGGATACTACCAGATTACCGGGCGGGTGGATGATGTCATCAACGTATCCGGCCATCGCATGGGCACGGCTGAAATCGAATCTGCCCTGGTTTCCCATCCGCTGGTCGCCGAATCCGCTGTGGTGGGTTATCCCCATCCGATAAAGGGTCAGTCCATTTACGCTTTTGTGACGCTGAAGGCAGAGGCCCAGAAAACAGAAGAACTGAAAAAAGCATTGGCAGATCATGTGCGGAAAGAAATTGGTCCCATTGCCACGCCCGATAAAATCCAGTGGTCAGATGCGCTGCCCAAAACCCGCTCTGGAAAAATCATGCGGCGGATTCTGAAGAAAATCGCTGCCGGAGATTTTGACAAGGCATCCATGGGCGACACCTCCACCCTGGCTGATCCGGGCACCGTGGATCAGGCGATTGCAGATGCAAAACAAATGGCATGAGAATTTGACTGCTGCGTAAAAACAACATTCAGGCAGTAAATGAAACCCCCATCGGAAAGACAGGGACGCCCCTGAAATTCCGGTGGGGGTTTTGCATTGCAAAACAATCCTCTTGACTTATAATAAATAATATGATTCTATAATCATATTATTTATCCGACTGTTTAACTAAAACGAGGGTCGTTCTTTTAGAGCGTGGGTTGAAATGGATATAAAATGTGATTGTAGCTTGAGCCTGAACGATCCACAGTGGACCGTTCAGGGCTTCAAACCTTTACCAGGGGCATGCCTATGAAACCTTATGAAATCAAGTTGGAGATTGCCGGGCAGACGGCCATGTGGACGCGGCCGGATACTGGAGATTGTCCGGTCAGCTATCCCGCGCCAACCTGTTCGGCTGTGAAAGGCATTTTTGAGTCCATTTTATGGGGGCCGGCAATTACACTTGTTCCGTTCAAGGTTGAGATCTGCAAGCCGCTCCATTTTCATGGATATGCCACAAACTATAATGGACCACTGCGAAAAGGCGGAACTGAGGGCGCTTATCAGTTTCTTGCAACGGTTCTGACGGATGTTTGCTATCGGATGTATGCACATGCATATCCTGAACGAAAAAAATCAGGTTTACCGGACTCTGCGCTGAACTGGGACAAAAAAACAACTTCTCCCGGCCATGCTTATGCCGCGATTTTTGAACGCCGTCTCAAAACCGGCAAATGGTTTACGCTTCCTTTTTTGGGATGGAAAGAATTCACCCCGTCATATCTGGGGGTTTTTCGCGAAGAGACAAAGATTCAGGGGGATATCAACACGGTTTTGCCGTCAATGTTACGGGATGTTTTTCCGGACGGGTACAATTCGCGGCGTTGCTTCAATTATGATCAGAATGTCCGGATTGAACGGGGCGTTTTGCATTACAGCCTGAAAGGGGGGGCGGATCATGATTGATGAATTGGTCAAGCTTGCCAATACCATGGACAAGGCCGGCATCACAGCCAAAGACTGGCATCCAAAGTTGAAGGTCTTGCCAAAAGTTTCAGATAAAAGTCCTTGCATCAGAGTATGGCTGACAGCGGATGGACACGTTAAGGATGTGGAATCTATTCTTCCTGACTTGGCAGCACAATTACGCAAATATGAGCCGGACAATGGACGATCCCTGCCTGGACTGAACGTGCGCCCGCTCTATCGTTTGGTGCGACCGGATGGAGAAAACAAAAAAATTGTTAAAGAGATAGAGGCTGACTTGAAAAAAGGGGCTTTTGACTGGGCGCCTTTTACACATGAAGAAGATGATTTCTGGGAAAAAACACGGGACGGGTTAACACGTTGTTTCGGCTCAGTCCGTGACACGCTTGAAAGCGTCTGTGGCGCAAATCTGAACGAAGGCGAAACGCTGAAAAAATTTTTCATGGCGGTCAAGAATATTGACGTGACGCAATTTCAATCAGAGTACGCCACTGCCATCAAACGCAAGGTGGAAACTGGCGAGATGCCATTTTCTTTGATGTGTTATTTTGTAAGTGACGCGAGAAAACGAAAAGAAGACAGCGACTCAAAGGCGACTGTGCCAAAATTTTCCATTTTTCTGGATATTGAGGACTACGAAAATTATCCGGTTGCCCACCCAAAAACCATTGCGCGACTGAATGAATTGTTGAGTGATCACGATGATACACAGCCTGCTGTTTCCGATGCGGAAGAAAAAGATGCTTACGGACTGGATTCAACTCAAAAAGAGGACAAGTTTCCAGGTGTAACCTTGTCATTCCTGGGAGGCGTCATTCTTCGTTCTCAGGCGAAGACCATCCCCGCACAGCGCCGATACCATTTGTGCGAAAGCGACACCTTTCCGGTTGGCGCAGAGACACGCAAGCGCATCAAATCCGCATTGGAATGGGTCGCTGACCCTGAACGCGATGGATCAACTTACGGCGTTGCAGGTGACAAGGAGTTGTTGTTTGCTTACCCGCGCGTTTTGCCGGAAAAAAAAATTCCGGTTGCGAAAATGTTTGGCGCGCAAGGAAATAGTGCCTACGCCAAAGAGGAAACCTTTGAGCGCCTTTCAGCGACCGTCATTCATCAATTGTATGGTCTGGCAACGTCGACGGGTAATAATGAGCTGGAAATCTTCTCTTTGCGAAAAATGGACAAGGCCAGAACCAAGGTCGTGTATTACCGAAATATCACACTGGCCTTGCTGGATGAGGCCGCCAAAGCCTGGCAGACGGGATGCCGGAACATCCCTTCACTGAGTATCAGAGACTGGAGTGAAAAAAAGGAACAAGAAAAACCCCATCCTGTTCCTGTTGAATCCGAGGCTATTTTCCCCATCAAGCTTCATGGCTGCATGAATGCCATCTGGAAGCAGGACGGCAATCAAGCCGGAAAAGTAAAGACTTTCACACCGACAGACGGGTTGAAGCTTCTGCTGGAAGATTCTGAAACAATGGTCTCGTACATGCTGGAAAGTTTCATGCAGCATGGGCAGGGATATTTCGTCGCCTTATGCCGCAGCACGGGACGAGGCAAGGTTGCGCCCATGCACGACAAAAAAATTTACCCCGGCATTTTGGGTTTATTGTTGTTCAAATCAGGAGAACGGAAGGAATTTTATATGAAAAAAAGTGCATTTTTGTTGGGTCGCTTCCTGCGCGTTTCCGATGAGGTCCATCGCTTGTATTGCGAGGTTGTGCGAAAAAAGGAACTGCCTCCGGAACTGTGCGGCAGCTCACTGCTGATTGGTATGCAGGATGCCCCTGCCATGGCCATGAGCCAGCTTTGCATGCGCGCAGCACCCTATGTGAAATGGGCAAAAGGCGGCGCTGACAAAGCTGGAAAGGACAAGCTGGTTGGATACTGGCTTAAACAGTGGGAAGGCATCGCTGATCAGCTTCACGTATTGGAATGGCCGAAACGCTTGCGTCCTGAGGAACGCGCCCAAGTCTTCTTGGGATACCTGGCTTCTTTTCCTAAAAAAGAACAACTCGTTAGCCCTGACACATCTGGCAGTGAACCCAAAGGAGAAACAAAATGAGCGATATCATCAATCGTATAACCGGTCTTTTGGTAATTGAAGCGATCAATTCAAACCCAAACGGAAACCCGGATCAGGAAAGCGATCCCAGAGTCCGCGATAACGGATTGGGTGAAATTTCACCGGTTTCATTCAAACGCAAACTCCGTGATCTGATGGAGCTGAAGGAAGGCCCTGTGTGCCAGAGCGTCATACAAAATCTGGAAAAACCTGATGAATATGAATTCAACATTCTGGAATCCCGTGGGCGTGATCGCGCAGCCATATCAAGGGAAATGGCAGGAAAAGAAAAGACTACCAAAGACTTTGATCAAAAAAGTTTTTTGAATAGCGAATTTGTCAAAAAATACTGGGATGCCCGTTTGTTTGGAAACACCTTTTTGGAAGATGGAGCGAATAAAGGCTACATCAAAACTGGTATTGCTCAATTCGGCATGGGCTTGTCCATTTCTCCAGTTATCGTCCAGCGCCATACCAATACTAATAAAGCGGGTGTGCAGGAGGGGAAAAATCAGGGAATGGCGCCTTTGGCATACCGCGTGGTGGAACATGGCGTTTATGCAATGCCTTTTTTCATCAATCCCAGTCTGGCGAAAAATTCAGGCTGCAAACCCTGTGATGTGGAATTGCTGAAACGGCTGATTCCTTATGCCTATGATCATACACGCTCGGCCATTCGTCCGGATGTACGGATTCGCCATGCCTGGTGGATTGACCACAAAAATCCACTGGGAAGCTGCCCGGACTATTTACTCATTGACGCTTTAATGCCGAAACGCAAGGGAGATGATCCATTGGTGGCATCCGAATCATGGGCAGATTATGACGTGCCAACAGGGCTTCCAGCAGAATTGAATAGCAAGGTTTCCTGCGCTGATCTGATGCAGCAGGGTTGATGATGGAATATCTTGCCCGTAGTGCGTCAAGGGTTTCCCCATCGCAGAGTTACTTTCAGCATATCTTTCATGTTCTGGTCAGGGGACGGTGTTATTTGCGCAAGGCGTTGTATTACGCACAGGGACTGGATATCCCGGTTTTATTGAGAATCGTGGAGCTTGCACTGGAATACCATGACCTCGGCAAGCTTGATGACGCCAATCAGAATGTGCTGAAGGGAATCGAACAGGCCGCGCATCTTCCCTTAAGTCATGCGGATGCGGGCGTGGCGTTTTTGATGCAGCAAGAGGCGTTGCTGGCGGCTTTACTGGTTTACGCGCATCATGCCGGGCTTCCCGATTATGTAGAACTCGAAATAAAGGGCATGCGCAACCAAAGGGAGTACAATAACAAGGGCATGACGGTTGAGCAATGGGTAGACAAGACCTTGTCGGAATTGCTCAAACGCCACGATGCAACTGTACGCCCGCGCATCCGGCAAAAAAACAGTTATGATTTAAAAAACGAAATAAAGGCCGCAGATGTACGCATTCTCTTCTCATGCCTGACCCATGCTGACCATGGAGATGCCGCTCGAGCTTCGGGCGAAACGCCATGGAAAAAAACCTGTCCAAAATTGAATGCGAATAAACGATTAGATGCGCTGCAAGGATATGTCCGCTCACTTGCAGTGGAAGGCAAAATATCTGACCGGGATCAATTGCGGGCAGCATTTTTTGACGCCTGTCTGTCCAGTGATATTTCTGAGGCAAGTCCTGTTACGATCTGTGATGCACCTGTCGGAACAGGAAAAACAACCGCTGTCATGGCTTATTTGCTGGGACAGGCAGCCCAGCATAAACTTCGACGGATTTTTATCATCCTTCCCTTTACAAACATCATCACACAATCTGTTAAAATTTACCGCATGGCCCTGGTGCTGCCGGGTGAAAAGCCGGAAGATGTTGTTGCAGAAATTCATCATCGTGCTGATTTTCAAGACAAAAACAGCCGAAAGCTGACGGCATTATGGGATGCGCCAATTATCGTTACAACTGCGGTTGCATTTTTTGAAACCCTGGCATCCGCGACACCGTCTACGCTAAGACGTTTGCAGAATTTGCCGGGAAGCGCCGTGTTTCTTGATGAGGCGCACGCCATGCTGCCGGTTAAACTGCTCCCCCTCGCATGGCAGTGGATTCAACATGCAGCTCTCACATGGTCGTGTCGGTGGGTACTGGCATCAGGCTCTCTGTGTCATTTCTGGGAATTGGATGAATTCAAACTGGAAAATAACAGTAGTCGGATAGAAAGCATTCACAATATTTTGCCCAGGGAGCAGCAATTAAGTTTAAAGAATTTTGAATCAAGCCGCGTTCAATACAGATACCAACCAGAACCCATGACATTATGCGAATTGGCTGAGTGGCTGGGCGGGCTGGAAGGTCCGCTCATTGTTGTACTAAATACCGTGCATACGGCTGCGGCTGCGGCAAAAGCGGCTGAACAGGTTTTTGGAGAAGGAAATGTTTTGCATCTTTCTACGGCGTTGACAGCCAAAGACCGGGAAATTGTGCTGAATCTGGTAGACGCGCGATTGGCATATAAGGGGCACACGAAATGGTGTCTGATTGCAACTGCCTGCGTGGAAGCTGGCGTGGATTTTTCTTTCAGAACAGGTGTTCGGGAAGGCGCATCTCTGCTTTCCCTGTTGCAGCTTTCCGGGCGCGTGAACCGTAATGGAGAAGCAGATGAGGCGGATGTGTGGACCATTTCGCTGAACGGAAATGACAACGGCGTTACTATCAATCCCGCATTTAAAACTTCATCCCGGATTCTTCGGGACTTGTTTGAAAAAGGCTTTGAAACCTCACCCGATCTATGCACCGATGCCATGCAAAAGGAAATACGGGAGCAAGGAGATATCCCCAAAACCCTTTATAACGATGAAATGATTTATTCTTTTAAAACTGTGGAAAAGGATTTCAAAGTTATTGACGACGATTCGTATTTAGCGGTTGTTGATGAAAAACTGATCAAAAAGATCCGGAGTTATGAGGACATTTCCTGGCAGGATATTCAACGTCACAGCGTCAGAGTTCGCAGAAAAATTTGTCAAAACTTGTCCATTGAAGAATCAAAAAGATATCCAGGCGTATTTTTGTGGGATAGGGAGTACTCACCTTTTCTCGGGTATATGGAGGCAGTACTGAAATTGGAAAAAATCGACGTGGACGGTTACTACGCTTATTTTTGAAGAGGCGAATATGTATACTGAGGATGAACTCATCTCCCTTTCCGCGTTGAATCACTTTTTATATTGCGAAAGGCGTTGCGCCCTGATTCATCTGGATCAGACATGGACCGAAAACATCTTCACTGCGGAAGGCAGGCTTCTCCATGAAAAAGCGGACAGCGGAAAAGTGGAGGTTCGTGGCGATATCAAAACTGCCACGGGCCTATTACTCCGCTCTTTGAAATACGGTCTGACCGGAAAAGCCGACATGGTGGAGTTTCATCGCCGGGACAAAGTCTGGGTCCCCTACCCTGTCGAGTACAAACGCGGACGCCCAAAAAAGAACGATAGTGACCGGGTACAACTCTGCGCCCAAGCCTTGTGTCTGGAAGAAATGTTGGGGATGGAGGTTCCGGAAGGCTCCTTGTTTTACGGACAGACAAAGCGGCGTCAGGTGGTTCCCATGGATTTGTCCTTGCGCGCCATCACCCTTGATACCATTGCCGATGTCCGCGTGCTGCTGAATCAAGAAAACCTTCCGCCGCCCGTGAATGACAAGCGCTGCAAGGACTGCTCTCTGGCCGAAACCTGTATGCCGAAAATACTGGCGGCGCAGCATCGCGCTTCCCGCTATCTGGAATCCCTCAAAGGTGACCCATGAAGCAATTTCTCAACACGCTGTATGTCAGTCGCCAAAAAACTTATCTATTCAAAGAGGGAGAGTGCGTCTGCATGAAGTACGAAGACGCGATCACCCGAATTCCCATCCACATCATGGACAGCCTGGTTCTTTTTGGCAATGTGTCATGCAGTCCTTTTCTTCTCGATCATTGTGCAAAAAACGGCGTGACGGTTTCCTGGCTGACAGAATACGGACGCTTTATGGCTTCCATGCACGGACCGGTATCCGGCAATGTGCTTTTACGGCGGGAACAGTACCGGAAAGCCGACAGCCCGGAGTTCTCCGCCGCGCTTGCCAGGGCTTTTACCATCGGCAAAATTTACAACTGCCGCACCATCTTGCGGCGAACCGCCCGGGAACGTCCGGATCCCCGACTGGACGCTGCCTGTGAACGGCTCACCTACAGTCTTGAACGACTCAAAAAAGACATCCCGCTGGATGTGGCGCGCGGCATTGAAGGCGAATCAGCCAGTCTTTATTTTGGCGTGTTCGATCTTCTGGTTTCCAACCCAGATCCGGTTTTTTCATTTCAGGGACGAAACCGCCGTCCGCCGCTGGATCCGGTCAATTGTCTGCTTTCTTTTCTCTACACCCTGCTCACCCACGATGTCCGCAGCGCCCTTGAAACCGTCGGGCTTGATCCGGCGGTGGGATTTCTTCACCGGGATCGTCCCGGAAGGCCGAGCCTGGCCCTTGATGTGATGGAAGAGTTCCGGCCGTATCTGGCTGATCGGCTGGCCTGCACGCTGATCAACAAGGGGCAGCTTCGCGCAAAAGGGTTCAAAATCCAGGAATCCGGTGCTGTGGTCATGGATGATGAAACCCGGAAAGCAGTCATCACGGCCTGGCAGGAACGAAAAAAAGAAGAGATCGAACATCCGTTTCTCAAGGAGCGGATGCCGGTGGGTCTTTTGTGGCATATGCAGGCAAGATTGCTGGCCCGTTATATCCGCGGCGATCTGGACGCCTATCCACCGTTTGTTGTGAGATGAGGTGAAATGATGATGGTGCTGGTGAGTTATGACGTGAACACGCAGGATGCCGAAGGACGAAAACGGCTGCGGCATATGGCGAAAAACTGCAAAAACTGGGGACAGCGGGTTCAATACTCGGTTTTTGAATGCCTGGTGGATCCGGCGCAGTGGACAGCGCTCCGGGCGCGGCTTATCAACGTCATGAATCCGGAAAAAGACAGTCTCCGGTTTTATTTTCTGGGCGCCAACTGGAAAAAACGGGTTGAACATGTGGGTGCCAAGCCTTCCATTGATCCGGAAGGGACACTTTTATTTTGAAACCCAATCCACCTTGTTTCAGGGCGCGAGCATCGCCAGCTCACATTCATTGGCCGGGCGATACTCGATCCTTCAACTATCTGAATTTAATAATGTTTTATGAAACCTGAATTTTTCCATATCCATTTTTGGGAAAATCAGTGCAGTCTCTCGTTAAAAGCCTGCTGGCTGCTTGTCCCACAAGGGTCTCAGCGCAGGCAGTCGCTCCCCTCGCGGGAGCGTGGATTGAAACAGATTTGTCGGATCGCCGTCTGCAGCCGTGATTGTCGCTCCCCTCGCGGGAGCGTGGATTGAAACGCGCATCAAGGCTTGTATCCTGCCATTCGTGCTGTCGCTCCCCTCGCGGGAGCGTGGATTGAAACCTCAAAGAAGTGGATCCGTTCACTTATTGGTCGCAGTCGCTCCCCTCGCGGGAGCGTGGATTGAAACAGCACAGACGAACAAGCCAAGGGCGAAAGCCCTGGTCGCTCCCCTCGCGGGAGCGTGGATTGAAACCTGAAGAACGTTCGGCCATTCCAGGCCGGGACGTCGTCGCTCCCCTCGCGGGAGCGTGGATTGAAACTAATCCAAAAAATAAAA
>JAJDJS010000025.1 GCA_030267325.1 Desulfosarcina sp. OttesenSCG-928-A07
GGTCTCTTGCAATTCATCCAGCGGATAAACCGTTTCGTTCGGCTGTCCCGACGAAGTACCTCCGCTGGCGACGATTTCGAAACCGCAGCGGTCTATAGGGACGACCATACCGGGTCGACCACCTGTAAACATGGCGGCAAAGGTGTCCTTGTCTGTGAGGGGAATGTGCTGAAAAGCATCAAAGGAGTCTGCGGGTTCGGCGCCCAAGGCGTCGTCAATGCGTTTGTGCCATATCGGGTTGATGCGGCAGATATCGACAAGCTGACGGAGGCGGCGCTGGACGATACGATCCTGGTCCTCGCGGGACATGGCGTCGACAGACATGCCGGACGTTTTTTCGAATTCTCCCAAAAGATTGTAAAACGAGGGGAGCGTCAATACTTCTTCGACACACGTTGGGGAGGTCATGCGCGTGAGGATGGCGTCGATAGCGGGATTATGGTGCATAGACTCGTTCTTTCTGAAAAAGGGGGTAGTCAGCCGCAAGCAGTCCGTCAGCCATACCGCGGATCATTTCGACAAGTTCGCCGATGATGTCCAGCGTGGTCCCGTGATGGCTCAACACCAAACGCAGGACAGAACGGCCGTCCAGGTCAACGGTGGAAACGAAAAAACGACCATCAGCGCGGATGCGGTCGTGCAGTTCCTTTTGCAGTGGGCCGAGGTGCTCCAGGGTGCAACCGTGAGGGCGATAGGAGAAACAGACGATATTCGAGTCGGGTTCCGGCTCCACAATGAAGTCAGGCTGGTTCGCCAAAAAGTGATACGTCATCCTTGCCAGTTCGACGATGTGGTCCAACTTGGCGGCAAAAACCGCTCGACCAAATAACCCCCAAGTGGTCCACAGATTAAGGATGGCGGGCGGCTTGGTGCATTCGAAATTTTTATGGCCGCTTTCAAAACTTGCATGTTCGTCCACATCGGCGACATAGCTGTCTGTCTCTGGGAAGGGGCGCCCGGCAGAGGCTTTGTCACGGTAGAACAGTAGTGTACACAGGGCGGGCACGAACAGGTTTTTGTGCGCGTCGAGGCAAAACGAGTCGGCCAGTTCCAACCCCTTCAGCCGTGGGCGCAGACGGTCGGACACCAGGAAAGCGCCGCTGTGCGCTGCATCCACATGCAGCCAGGCTTGGTGCTCACGCGCTAGGCTGGCCAGTTCAGACAGTGGATCTATGGCTCCGACCGAGGTGGAGCCGGCGGCAGCGATGATGCAGAACACCCGTTTGTCCTGCCGGGCGGCGTTAAGAAGAGCGTGTTTGGCGGCGATGGGACAGATGCGCCGAGCCGAGTCGAGCGGCAGGGAAACGATATTGTCCTCCCCCACGCCGATGATGCCTGCAAGCCGTTTGACCGAAAAGTGTGCATCCGCTCCAACAGCCACGGCGGGCCTCGCCTTACCGATGACGCGACCTTGCATGCGCAAATCTGGAAGGATGCTGTTCCGTGCCGCCAGGATTGCGGTGAGATTGGCAAGTGACGCACCCGAAGTCGAGAGCATTTCAAACTCGCCTGTTTTCCAGCCGATCAACGGCGCGAACTGCTCAGCGATGAGTTTGTCAGCCACATTGGCCAATTGTCCGGCCTCATAGAACGATGCAGGCTGCGGCGCGATGGCGGAAACCAGATTGAATACGGCGCTTACCGGGAAGACAAAAGAGAACTGCCGCGCCAACGCGGTGGGAGAGTAAACCTTGATTCCGGTGCGGATATGCAAGTCAACCAGCGCGGCAAAACGTTCGGGATCAAACTGAACTGCCGCTATATCCTGCCCCATATGCGAATCCACCATGAGGCTCCGCGCCTCCTCCATGAGACGCTTGGGGGGCACAAGCGTAACGCCGCCCGTCTGGTCGCGCAGACACTGCCGCAGTCGTGACCTGGCAATATCCACCGCGTGCGAAAAGACTTCAGCATCGTATGCGGCTTCAACGGAGACAGGGGCAGGGGACGTCATGAAACGGATCCTTGTTGAGGTGGACATCTGGACCAGATGTATTCATTGATGCCCGTCAAGGCCATCGTCGATAGTGAAAGTATTGCAAAAAAATGACCGATACAAGAGGACATTGTCAGATCAAGTCTGAACTACTACAGATCAAGGAGAGACTATCTCAATTCAGGAAAGACAGTCTCTCCTTATGCCTATTAAAGTTTTTCAATCCGAGTACTACTGTGTAATGAAGCTTCAAACGATTATTTTGTAACTATTTTCACTCTTTGAGAAACGGAATCAAATAGCGTTTTCTGAATCGATTAAAAAGTTACAATGAGGCCAGATAGTCTTGCAAAGTTTTGATATTGGCGTCATAAGCGCTGGCATCACCGAGACTCAATTTTGCATTTCGAACATAATATGCAAAGGGCAGATTCCTGACAGCAAAGAACGGAAGAAAATTATCAGGCTGTAAAGTGTCACCATTCAGCCCGATGGCCCAGTTTTTGGACCGATAAAATTCAAGGGAGTTGATGGTGTTGTTTACAGCAGTTTTTTCGAATGATTTTACATTGTTGATGTAGTCTTCAACAGTATGGATATTGATATCATAAGCATCGGGTGAACCTATATTAACTTTTGTTTTGGTAGAGCGAACATAATACTGAAATGAAAGCTGTCGCTCAGTAAAAAAAGCCAGAAAACCATCGGGTTGTAACGTGTCGCCATTCAGTCCGATGGCCCAGTTTTTTTTCTGGTAGTCTTTAATGCCAACAATAATATCATTGCATTTTTTGAGTTCATCACGAGCAGGCGTTTGTATTTGAATGCTAATCATAATAGTTCTCTCTTTCTTTGTTATGTTTTAACGGTTATGCGCAATAATCGTTTGAAACTACATAACATACCAAGTTTATTGTAGAACTCATTTCGATCTGAAGCACTATACAATCGAATGGCCTTATCCTTTAATAATCTCCTTTTCAACGAGATCCGGGCAGTTTTGCAGCAAATCACCCGGCGTTACAAAACCGTCATATACGATTTTCTTCAAGTTTTTAGTGGCCTCCACCAGTTCACCCGGGGCCAGGGCAAGGCGTCTGCTTCTATTTTTGGAAATCCGTAACAAGAGAACTGCAAACAGTCTTGCCTGACGGAGCACCTCCTTTTCGTCGGCAAGGTCATTTTTATTTTCTGTGGGGTGGGCCTTCAGCCATTCCAGAAGGGTACAGCATAAGTTTTCAAAGATATTTCCGCCGTCGTTATCTGTAGACGTTGGCGTGTCGAGTGGCGGAATGAGCTCTTCTTCCTTTCCCACGCTCTCACCTTCAGAGAGAAGCTCTTCAAGAATGCTTTTATCCTTCTCTTTCCCGATTTTTACAGGGCGTTTAATCTGCAGGGTATATCCTGCCTCCTTGTAACAATCATAGGCGAATTGCGAACAGGTCATGGGGTGTGTATCGGGTTTTTCTGTTTTGCGTTTAACAAAATCGTCAATTTTTTGTGCCAGTTGGATGCAGATGAGCGTAAGAAGTGCCTGCGCCGGTTTGGGCATGTTGTTGCGCTGCATTTTGACAAGGAGCAACACACCCATCATGATCAGATTTCCGAAGCTGTATGGATCCTTGTTGTTATAATGTTTCTGCTCCACACTATGGATTTTCTCTGCCACTTTGTCTTCTGAATCGGCTATATTATACTTCATGACATGGATGGCTCTTTCGCCGAGTTCGCCCAGCTTGCGTGTCTGTATACCGGAAAGTCCTTCTTCAATGATGCTATCTTCTTCATAATACAAAGCAGCATGGCTCACTTTGGAATCGCTCAACACGCATATCAAATCAGAGATACAAGAACCGTCAGATTCAAATAAAAATACATCTCCCGCAATATACTGATGCTTTTGCATGGGACTCCCTTCGTATAGATAGAAGTTTATAAATACAGCTCCATACCTGGTTGATACGCTCCAGGTGGTATGGCTGACTTTGTGGATTTATGTATTTCCAGAACTAATACGATATGGAAGGGCGTGTCTATTACTAAAAATGGGTATTTTTTAAGTATAAAATTTTGTAATTATTAAATAATTAATAAAAAATGTTTTTTAATACGATTGTTTTGGATTTTTTTATTTTTAGGCTTGAGACATTTTTCTGATGGCGTCGATGCGATTTTTTGCCCCGAGTTTGCGATAGGCGTTGCTGAGCATTTTGGCGACTGTATGGGGAGAAATGTCCAAATGTTTGGCAATATGGGCGTTGCTTTTGCTTTTGGCGACAAGGTGGAGGATCTGTTTTTCCCTGCGGGTCAGCGTTTGTGTTGGGTCAGGCATCCCGCTTTTGGCACTTGTGTTGACCTGCACATAATTTCGCGTCATGCGCAGCAAATTTCGGGTGTATGGCTCACCGGGATTATTTTTGTTGATGTGTTCCACAAGCGGCAGGATATGCTGCCCGTATTCTGCCAGCGTGAACAGGATACCATCACTTTTGCCCAGCTCCATGGCCTTTTCCAGTGCGGGGAGGGCGGCCTTTGCGCCATGCTGATGGTAAATCGCTATGGATTCAAGGGTGTATGCATGAAGATAGCCGAACAAATTGTCATACCGGCTCAAAAAAGAAGGAAGAAATTGCGCCAAGGCTTCAAGCTGTGGGTAGCGTCGCTCTGCCAACAGGATCTTGCCGTGGACAATATAGGTGAACCCCAGTCCCTGAGATCGCCCGGTTTTCCCTGATATCCCCATGGCGTAACCATTCGGGGATATGCTGTACATCACCCATACAACCGCAAATATACCCCAGCGCAAGATCAAGCGTAATATCCAGCACGTTGATGGCCAAAGGGCGGATCTGCGGCTCAAGGGATTTCAGCAAGGCGAAGGCGCCATGTTGATCACCCATTCCGAGAAGTTTTCTAGCCCTGATGAAATGGGTGGAAAGAAGTGTTGCGAGCTGCTCTTTGTCGTTGGCCAGGTACAGGGATTTTTCCAGCAACATGGAAATATCCTTGTTGGATCCGGTCTCAAGCAGATATTCTGCTTTTACCAGTATGTCCGCACCAGCGGAACATCCGTCGGCCAGATCCTGAAAAAGCTTCGAAAACCCATGGGCCTTGTCCAGGATGGCCAAATAGGTGCCGGGCTGGCGAAGATACAAAAAACTGATATGCGGGCATCCAAAGGTCCAGTTCAGATGCCGGTGAAAAATGGAGGACCTTCCTTTCAGGATGGCGTATGCCTGCTCATACATATTCAGCATGGTCTGAATATCATTGAAGGCGGTCAGGCTCTTGATCAGGAGTATTTCCCCCTTGATACGGTAACGCTCGATTTCGGGAATCTCTGGCGATGCCATGAATCGCTCTTCGGCTTCAAAAACCCACTGAATTGCCTGTGCGGAACCTGAAAAAGCCAGGCAGGCATACACAAAATACAAATACCCCATGGGGCATTGGATGCGGATTTTCCATGGGATGCGCTCGAAAATGTCGGATAGTCCTTCCAGGTCAAATTGTAACAGGCGACCGCTTTTGGGATTCAGAAAAATACGGAGGATGTTGAGATAATCCTGGCCCTGGCCGGCATTGGCAAAAAAATGAACGGCGCGCAGCAGATCATTATCTGCCAGAAACCATCTGGCGGCTTTCCGGTAAACCTGTACACTGTCAATTTTATTGTCAGCCCGCAGCAGCCGGAGCAGAAATGACCGTAACAGGCTGTGCAACCGGTACTGGTTTGTCACTGGGTCGTAAGACAACAAGGTATTGTGATCATAAAGAAATTGCAGACGTCTGGGCGCATCAAACCTGCCGGATATGGCAGTGGCCAGTTCGGGTGTGAAATAATCGCAAATGGAAAGTTGCAACAACAAGGATTGGTCTTCTTTGGAGTAGTGTTTGTACAATGCATTTTCCACAAGACGGTCAATGGTGTGCCCGGCAACAGGTGCATCATATTTAAAATAGCCCTGGGCCATCAGGCACAGGGCTGCACCCCATCCTTCACATGACTCGTGCGCTCTCCAGACTGCCGCCTCATCTGTGATACCCGCAAGTTGAAAATATTTTTTTACATCCGCATATGAAAATATGAGAAGATCGCGGTTCAATTCCGCCAACACCCCAAGGAGATTGAGTTCTTCAAGAAAAGCGCCGGGCCTTGTGCGTGAAATCAGGAGCAGGGACAGATCTTTGATTTTGACCTTGACCAATCGTTCAATAAAATAATCAAACTCCGAAGACCGGGCATAATGATAGTCATCAATGACCCACAAAATCTGGCGGTCCGCGAACGCATCGACAATATGGTCAAGCATCCAATGGATTTCTCTGCTGTCCTGGGGGAATCCTGCACGCCGCCATTGGGTTGCAGATGTTTCTCCTGCTTTTTCCAATTGACCGGTGAGACTGTCCCAGATATTGGCCGCTGTTTTTTCTCCATGATGAAGAAAAGTAAAAAAATGATTTTTTGGAAAGGCGGTGAGCATGTCGCGCACCGCAGTTGTTTTTCCATAACCGGTGGGCGCATGGAGAACGGTCAAGGGATAGGTCGATACAGTTTCGTGCAGTGTTTTGACCACACGGATACGACGCAGAAAAGGAAGATGAGGGTGTGACATAGAACGCTCCATTTAGGCCGTGTTCGCACTAAGCCAATTCATTGGCTTTAATGATGGGGAAATATCTGGCATTTTTATTTTCTCCAGAATGTAGATATTTCTTAATAAATTCACCACCTTGATTTATTTTGTGTTAACATCCTAACTGCATTCACTGGGATAGATTCAAAGAAACGGACACCCGATGTTAGAATTTCAGTTTAACAAAGGTGCCAAAATGGGAGGAGATATTCACGGTCGTCATTCAAGAAGAAGCTGGTAAAATGGTAGCTGAAAATGGGGGTTTGGTGATGCCATAGTTTCGTGTAAACGGCTTTCTGGTTTCATGTGATGAAGTTCAAGTGGCGGCAACACTGAAAAGGCCACATTTTTAAACAAAAAACGAAAGTGCTCACCTAAGGATAGAAAAAGAAAAGATTTACACGATATTTACACGAAGAAAACTCCCCAGTACCATTAAAATTTTAAATTAATTCAATTTATTACTTGGAACATAGAGTTGCTTCTTGGCATGTGAAAGCGCCACCTTTATTTTGAGGTGGACACTCTCCAAAAAACATATTGACCGGATGAACAGGCGATGATCGACGCCAGCGTTTTTTACGCTACCATGAGTTGAGAATGGAAGATAACTAAAAAATAATTTTTGTTAAATAAAAACGGTGTATTACCAAACCGAGAACACAGGCGATCAGTTCGCCAGTTCCCGTGTTTTGTGGAAGGAGATGGCCGGCCATTCTTCCATGGCATTTTCAAGGCGCCAGAGGCTGGAGGCGAGATACACCAGTTTGCCGTGGGCGTCGTGGGCAAGACTTGCCTGTTTTTCCTTTTCAAAGGCAGAAAGCTGTTTTTTATCATCGCTGGTGACCCACCGGGCGGCGGCAAAGCTGATGGCTTCGTAATCCGCATCCACGCTGTACTCGGCTTTGAGCCGGGCCATGGTGACATCAAACTGGAGAACGCCCACAGCGCCCAGGATATAGCTGGCGCCCACAAGGGGACGGAAAAACTGGACTGCGCCTTCTTCGGAAAGCTGGATCAGCCCTTTCAGAAGCTGTTTGGTCTTGAGGGGGTTTTTGAGGCGCACCCGCCGGAAATGGTCTGGCGCAAAATTGGGGATGCCGGTAAAGCGCACCGGTTCTTTTTCAAAAAATGAATCGCCGATGCTGATGGTGCCGTGGTTGTGAATGCCGATGATATCGCCGGGATAAGCCTCTTCCACATGGGTGCGATCCTGGGCCATGAAAATGGTGGCATTGGACAAAATCACCGGCTTTCCGGTGCGGGCCTGGATTACCCGCATGCCCCGGGTGAATTTTCCCGAGCAGATCCGTACAAAGGCAATGCGGTCCCGGTGGGCCGGGTCCATATTGGCCTGGATTTTAAAAGAAAAGCCTGAGAACCACGGTTCTTCCGGAGAAACCATTCGGGTGGCCGTGGGCCGGGGACGAGGGGAGGGCGCCATTTCCACAAAGGCATCCAGAAGCTCCCGTACCCCGAAATTATTGATGGCACTTCCAAAAAAGACCGGGGACTGGCTGCCTTTGAGATAGGCGTCCAGTTCAAAGGGATTGGCCGCCCCATCCAGAAGTTCCACCTCTTCCCGCAGCTCATCTGCCTGGCTGCCCAGAATCTCGTCCAACCGAGGATCATCCAGATGGCTGATGAGCATCCCGTCCTGATGCCGGGTTTCACCACCCGGCGTAAACAGATACAGCTGATTCTGGTACCGGTTGTACACCCCGCGAAACCGCTTTCCCATGCCAATGGGCCATGACAGGGGGGCGCATTCAATCTGAAGCTTTTCTTCGATGTCCGACAAAATTTCCAGGGGCGTCAGCCCGTCCCGATCCAGCTTGTTGATGAAGGTCATGATGGGCGTGTTGCGCATCCGGCAGACTTCCATCAATTTTTCGGTCTGGGGCTCAACCCCCTTGGCGCTGTCAATCACCATCAGGGCGCTGTCAACGGCAGTAAGGACCCGGTAGGTGTCTTCGGAAAAGTCCTGGTGGCCGGGCGTGTCCAGCAGATTGACCTCATACCCGCTGTAGGTGAACCGCATCACTGATGTGGTGACGGAAATGCCGCGTTCTTTTTCAATGGACATCCAGTCACTGGTGGCGTATCGGCCGGCCCGTTTGGCCTTGACTGCGCCGGCCATCTGAATGGCGCCGCCAAACAGAAGGAATTTTTCCGTCAGCGTGGTTTTTCCTGCATCTGGATGGCTGATAATGCCAAAGGTGCGCCGTTTGTGTACTTCTTTTAAAAAAAGGGAATCTGGCTGCATGGTCTTTCGGATCGTGATAATTTTGGGGTGACGGGAACTATCGCACAATCATGACGGAACAAGGGCATTTATGGGCCACCCGTTTGGCCACACTGCCGAAAAGGACCAGCCCCATGCCGCTCAGCCCAAAAGCGCCCACCATGACGAGATCCGCGTCCACTTCTTCCGCAAAATTGATGATTTCCGTTGATACATGGCCGTCCCGTACCACGAGTTCAAAATCAAGGACAGTGGGAATGCGTTTTTCGTAAACTTCCTGCATACGCGCGTTGAGACCGACCACCAGGGCTTCATCCGCCAGCGGCGATATCACAAGGCTGGTTTCTGCCATGACGGGATTAATCACCGGCGGCATCACATGCAGTACATACAGTTTGGCCTGGTACCGTTCGGCCATCTCAAGGGCGGCCTGAAAGGTCAATTCGGAATTTTCGGAAAAATCCGTACAACAGACAATGTGGTTGAGTGACATGGCCCCTCCTTTTTCGATGGTTTGTCAAAAACGATCGATGGTGTGTCCTTTTTTGTCAGATGGAGAAAACGCTGATTCGCGTCTGATGATGGTGAAACCATCTGATTTTAAAGAAAATTTCATTCAGTGGCGCGGTTTTTGGGAATGAGGGTGCGCAGAACATCTTCTTTTCCGATCACACCGACCAGATGCCCATTTTCAACCACCGGCAGGGTGTGAAAATTGTGATCCACCATCAGGGCGGCGATGGCCTCAATGTCTGAATCCGGTGAAACTGTTACCGGATTTGGCGTCATGGCGTCTATCACAAGGGTTGCCGCGATTTTGCGGATCGCCTTTTCCATGTGTTTGGGCGATTGAAGGCTGATATACCCATCCAGAAAGGTGAACAGGGACGGCATGGGAAGCTGTTTTTGCTGGGCAACGATATCACTCTGGCAGATGATACCCACCAGCTTCCCCTCGTCATTGACCACGGGTACGCCGTTGATCCGTTTTTCCAGCAGAAGCGTCGCCACTTTGGTGATTTCGGTCTGTTCGGTGACAGTAATGGGGCTTTTCGTCATAATCGCTTTGGCTTGCATAAAAATGCCTCCGACAAAAAAGGTGGAGAATCACCGGCGTGTATCGGCCGGCCGGATCAGATCAGAAGACCGGATTTGATCCGGTCAGGTCCGGGCCTGAATGGGAATAAAATCCTCCTGGGTGTGGCCTGTATAAATCTGGCGGGGCCGGCAGATCTTCCAGTTGGGATCGTCCATGCTTTCCTTCCACTGGGCAATCCAGCCGGGAAGCCGGCCAATGGCAAACATCACGGTAAACATGTTGGTGGGGATGCCGATGGCCCGAAGTACAATCCCGCTGTAAAAATCAATGTTGGGGTAAAGGTTGTAGTCAATAAAATATTGATCCTTCCGGGCCGCTTCTTCCAGTTCTTTGGCAATGTCGAGCAGGGGGTCGCTGATCTGGAGGGTTTCCAGAAGCTCATCGCACATCTTTTTCATGATTTTGGCGCGGGGATCGTAAGTTTTGTAAACCCGGTGCCCAAATCCCATGAGCCGGAACGGGTCGGTTTTGTCTTTTGCCTTGGCAATTGCTTTTTTGTAATCCCCGCCATTGGCCTTGATATCATTTAGCATTTCAATCACCGCCTGGTTGGCACCGCCGTGCAAGGGCCCCCAGAGGGCTGAAATCCCGGATGAAATGGCTGCATACAGATTTGCCCGGGCACTACCCACCACACGGACGGCGGAGGTGGAGCAGTTTTGTTCGTGATCTGCGTGAAGAATCCAGAAGACCCGGAGCGCTTTGACGGCAGCCGGGTTCAGCTCGTAAGGTTTTACGGGCGTATCAAACATCATGTTGAGAAAGTTCTCGCAGTAGGCCAGATCGGGACGGGGATACACAACCGTATGGCCCCGGGAAATCTTGTAGGACATGGCCGCCATGGTGCGCACCTTGGCCAGGAGCCGGGTCATGGTAAGGTTGATTTCTTCCTCAAATGTGTCCAGTTCCGGATAAAAACTTCTCAGGGCATTGACCATGGAGGAGAGAATTCCCATGGGATGGGAGGCCCTGGGAAAATTCTGGTAAAATGTTTTCAGATCCTCATGGACCAGACTGTTGTCGTTGAGCATCACGGAAAACCGGGTGAGCTGCTCCCGGGTGGGTAATTTGCCGTTGATCAGAAGATATGCGGTCTCTTTGAAGGTGGCATGTTCGGCCAGTTGCTCAACTGGAATTCCCCGATAGCGCAAAATGCCTTTTTCACCATCCATATAGGTAATGGCGCTCAGGCAGCTGCCGGTATTGGCATAGCCCGGGTCCAGCGTAATAAACCCGGTATCCCGG
The DNA here is from genome assembly GCA_030267325.1 of Desulfosarcina sp. OttesenSCG-928-A07. Classification (GTDB taxonomy): domain Bacteria; phylum Desulfobacterota; class Desulfobacteria; order Desulfobacterales; family Desulfosarcinaceae; genus Desulfosarcina. The sequence continues at coordinate 11,163 of JAJDJS010000025.1, forward strand.
CGAAGGGTGGAAATATCAATGGCTTTTTCGCCTTCCGTGCCAATGATCACCGGCAGCTTGATTTCCTTCCCATTGTAGGTAAAAGTAACGAATTCGTCCATTTTTAATCCTTTCGTACTACCGTATAACAATTATCTTGATCCGGACCGGTTTTCACCCTAATAATTCTTTATTTGAAAACATCACAGAGGGTTGAAAACGCGGCTCACTCTCATATGCAGATCCACGCCGGATGTCAAACGTCAATTCCGCAAGGAGCGCCGCAGCAGGGCTGAAGTGCGCCCCTTTGTCCCAGATGCCCATCCCCGGCCTGAATCTTTCACAAGGAGAAGGCTCATGTCCTTTAAAGAAAATCTGCTGAAAAAAATCACCATCAACCGTCTGGCGGAAAGTATTGCCGGTGAAATCGGTCCGGTGGAAAGCGGAAAACGGATCGACAAAAATCGGCTGCAACAGTTGATGACCTTTTTCCCCTGGTCCCATCGGAAAGAGCGGGATTTAGATTTATACATCGAAAATGAACTTCCCGGAAACAAGAATATTCTTGTGCTGGACAATGATCTGACCCTTTACCACACCCGCGTTGAGGATGTAATTCTGCGCAAGAGTCCCACGGTCAAGGAAATGATCAGCATTCGGAATGCCATCAAAATTCTTAACGACAAGGATGTGGTGGTCAGCAGAAAGGCAAAATCCCTGGAAACCATTCGGTCCATCTGCATCAACCAACTGAATTTCTCCCATACGGATGCGGATATTGTCGACATCGCCCAGGAGGGCATCATGGCCTTTAAAATTAACGACAACAATGGGGTCGCCGAAAGTCTCATGCTTCTTGCGGAACTTCTGCACCTGTCACCGGCGCCCAGGGCATTCATGGTGGACCACTTTGATTTGTACGGCCAGGTAACGGAAAAATCCGGCGAAGAAATCGAGTTCGGACCACTGGTGATGTTCAGCCGACCGAATCATACCCTGATCGCTGTGGAGCGGGTTTTCAGCAGCCGGGACAAAAATCGTCTGGCGACCCTCAAGGCAATGGCTGCCGAAAAAACCGAAGCCGCCATTTCCGGAACCTCTGTGTTTGAGTTGATGCAGGCCAAAGCCCTTGCCGCCGAGACGCGATAGCACGGGTTTTTCGTTTTTGATGGATTCCGTCAAGATTGCATTTCCACCGGGCATATGGTAGCCGTGCGTGCGATCGCAAGATGGGAGGCTTGGGGTGTCGTGCCCGGCTGTCTTGCTGCGCTAATGCTATCCAAGGCTGGCCCAAGACTGGCCCAAGACTGGATAGACCAGACGGTTCAATACCTGTTGTCCGGCTTGTCGCAGGTTTTCCCTTTTTCTTTTATCCTATTGGAGATCGCCATGCGTGGAGATGAAAAAAACCAAAAAGCGTCATCTGAAGGGAATCAGTTTGATTTTCGGGTGGACAAAAAAGGTCTTTACCGCGAAGAGGCCATTACGGATCTTCGGGTGGCGTCCATCCGCCGCATGGTCCCGGTTCATCCGGACGGAACCGATGATCCTGGACGGACCTCGCTTTTTTACGGCCATACCCAGCTTCTGACACCCCAGGGACCGCTTCCCCTGCAGGTCCGGTTGATGGCCAATTCACTTTCCGAGGCCATTGATGTGTTTCCGGCGGCCATGGAAAAGGAAGTGGAGCGGGTGGTTGAGGAAATTCAAAAAATGCAGGCTGAAGAAGAACGAAATCAGCGGGACGATTCCCGCATCATTCTTCCCGGACGATAACTTCGTGGAAATGCTCAAAATACGGATTGACTCAATCGGATCCGACGGTTTTGATAAAACCCTGACCGTTCCGGCTGATTTGCTTCCGTTGCTGGATGCCCTTGTCCAGCGGGAGGAAATCCATTTTACGCGATCGATTGATGCCCATATTCAGGCACGGATGGCCGGAGATCATATTGTGGTGACCGGTGTGCTCAAAACCGGTGTGAACGTGGTGTGCGGTCGGTGCCTTGAAACATTTGAAACCTATGTTGAAACCGAGTTTTCGGCAACCGCTCGGTCTGAGGCGGCCATGCCGATGTCAAGATCCGGAGACGACACAGATGACATTGAACTTTCCGCCGGGGAAATGGATTTTATTCCGTGTACAGGAAATATCCTTGACCTTGAAACCGAAATTGCACAGCAGATCATCATGGCGCTGCCCTTTTCCCCCCTGTGCAGTGATGCCTGCAAAGGACTTTGTGCCCATTGCGGAGCCAATCACAACCGCTCGTCCTGCAATTGCCGTGAATCTTCGGAAAACACGGCCTTTTCCATTCTGAAAACCCTTCAGTTTCCCACAGGCAAGAAATAGATTCTCACCGTATTTTACCATTGAATGTTTTCATGATTTTTTTTAGGTATGATTTCCCTTTATGGCTGACACACCCCATAGAGAAAAAAACCTTCATGTTACAATGCTAAGTAAGGAAAATGTACCGGAAAAGCTGTTTTTCACATCCCATGTTTCAGGAGAACGCATGAACTTTAAAAATCATATTGAAACTGCATGGAATCTGACGCTTCGCAATATTGTGGCGCTGCTGCTTCTTACCCTGGTTTTTTGGGGGGCCAGCATCCTTACACTGGGGATTTTGATGCCGGTCACCCTGGCCGGGTATACCCAGTCCTTGATTTTGTTGCTCCGTGAAGGACGGGAGCCCAAAATGCAGGACCTGTTTTCAGAAATGAAGTTATTTCTCCCGCTGCTGGTGTTCGGCATTGCCTGCTTTGTGGTCAGCACCATTGGATTTATGCTGTTTTTTCTGCCAGGTGTGGTGGTGGTCTTTGGGGTGACCTTTTTCTGTATTTACATGGTACCGCTGATGACCGATCAGAAGTTGGGACTCATTGACGCCATTAAAGAAAGTTATGCCATGACCCGAAGGGTGCCTCTGGTGGACCATCTGGTGATGGTGATCATTTATATGGCCATCAGCACCATCGGCGGATCCATTGTGATCGGTATCCTTTTTACGCAGCCCCTGGCCATTCTTTTCCTGGCTTCTGTGTACGAGGAAAATAAAACCCAGGTATCACCTGTGGAAACCTCTGCTAAAATAGATTCAGAAAGCTGATTTTATTAGATAGTGTCGTATCGAGTGTGTAATACTTTGAAATCGTTGAATATTAGTAAAATCGCAAGATATTTTTTATGTAATAAATTCAGATCGTTATATTTCTTAAGGCGACACTGTCGAATTAAATTTAAATTTTGAGAATCTCGGGCAGTTTCCGGAAAACGAGAATTATAGGTTGATCGCCGGGTGTTTATCTGATAAACGAAACCTCTTTATTGTTCATTATAGGCCAGTAGCTCCAATTGGTAGAGCACCGGACTCCAAATCCGGGTGTTGGGGGTTCGAGCCCCTCCTGGCCTGCCACTGTCCACATCACAGGCGTCCTGTGGGAAAGTCCCCGGGCGCCTGTGTTCTTGTGGGACTTTTCCATGTTGTGTTTGAAAATATCATTTCCTTGGCTTTGACCGTGCTGGCCGGATTCATGCGCGAGAATAAAACCGAAAATAAAAAGACAGCCCATGACCCCGGCCATTGAAAGGGCCGAAGCATCCGGCATTTCATTTTCTATCCACACCTATCGTCATGAGCGGAAAAATCGCCATTACGGTGCGGAAGCAGTGGAAAAGCTGGCTGTTTCACCGGATCGGGTATTTAAAACCCTTGTGGTTGAAACCCATGGGGGTGAGCTTGCCCTCTGTGTTCTCCCTGTATCCCGGCAGCTGGATTTGAAACAGGTATCGGATCTTCTTCGCACCAAAAAGGTTCAGATGGCAGATCCGCGGGTTGCGGAAAAGGCCACTGGTTATGTGTCCGGCGGCATCAGCCCCATTGTTCCGAAAAAAAACTTTTCCACCCTCATTGACCGGTCGGCACTGGACCGTGAGACGATTTTTGTCAGCGGCGGCCGGAGAGGCGTGGAAATTGAACTGAAGCCCGATGACTTGTGCATGTTGACACAAGGCCGGTTTGAGGGGATAGTCCTGAAAAATAAAGCGGAAAACGCTTTATTGTGAAAATGGCCTCCAAAAAAAAGAAGTGCCGGACCGTCATGGGGGGACGGCCCGGCATGTCACGGAGGAAGTGAGAGGAAAATGTCGGAACAGGGTCTTCGGGAGAGAGGATCGCCCGAACCGTTCCAACATGAATGATTTTACTTCTACCCTATCTGCCTTACGCTGCAATGACGCCAGGATGACCGAATGGTAATACAAAAAAGGTCCCCGCAAAGAGGTTGAGGAGCGATTTTTCAGCAATGGATCCGGGTGTCTGGATTTTTTTGCAGACGCGACTATTTTTCAAATCAATGGTGAGCTATGGTATAGTCTGCGTCATCGGGTAGATGTACGGCCGGCACACAGGGCGGGAAAACCTGATAGCAAAAGAAAAGCGGCAAAAGCGTTCCTTTGAAATGGCGCGCCTGGCAGGAGTCGAACCTGCGGCCTACGGATTAGAAGTCCGTTGCTCTATCCAGCTGAGCTACAGGCGCTTTGCATTGTGTACAGCAGGAAAGCGCCTATACCATCTTCATATTCAGATGTCCATATGAAAGCGCCACACCCAAAATGCGGCGGGATTTAAAAAATGGACATCGAACTTTTTTAGGTGACGGCATGCGGAAGGAAACGCACCCAGCGGAGTTCATGGATACAGAAACAGATACCGATACTGAAACAGACGCTGATTCTCCAAAAGACGCGTCGCACCATGAAAAATCCGTTGTCAAGTATGATCCTCTCCAACGGTATCTGGCGGAAATCAGCCGATACCGGCTTCTCACCCGGGAGGAGGAGATTGTTCTTGGCAAGAAGATTCAGGAGCACGGCGATCAAGATGCGGCATATCGGCTGGTCACCGCCAACCTGCGCCTGGTGGTAAAAATTGCCCTTGAATTTCAGCGGGTATGGATGCAAAACCTTCTGGATTTGATTCAGGAGGGCAATATCGGCCTGATGCAGGCGGTAAGAAAATTTGACCCCTATAAAAATGTGAAATTCTCTTATTACGCCTCTTTCTGGATCAAGGCCTATATCCTGAAGTTTATCATGGACAACTGGCGGCTGGTAAAAATCGGCACCACCCAGGGCCAGCGGAAACTTTTTTTCAAGCTCAAAAAGGAAAAACAGCGGCTCATTGACCAGGGGTTTGACCCGAAGCCCAAACTGCTTTCCCAGCGCCTTGGGGTATCGGAGCGGGAAATTGTGGACATGGATCAACGCCTGGACGGGTGGGATATTTCTCTGGATGCGCCGCTCAAGGACGATTCGGATACCGACCGTATGGAGTTTATGCGGGTGGAGGCTGAGTCTGCCGAAGATACAATGGCAAAAAAAGAGATGGAGCTCATTCTCCATGAAAAAATCGCCGCTTTCAGAAATCAGATAACAGATCGGGAGCTTGAGATTTTTGACAAACGGATTTTTTCCGATACACCGGTGACCTTGCAGGAAATCGGTGACAAATATGGCATATCCCGTGAACGGGTTCGTCAGGTTGAAAAAAATGTGATCAAAAAAATGCGGGATTACTTTAAAAAGGAGATCCCCGATTTTGAAACCTATACCGAAGATATTTCCTGATGATTCCACAGAAAGGCGTTTTTACCGGGATTGGGCACGCTTCCGGTACCTTTTGAAAAAACAGGGGCTCTCCTGTTCAAAGGCGATACCATGAAAAAACAGCGTTTTATTTTCGGCCAGATCAGAATCAGACCGATCAGAATCAGACTGATGGGAATCAGACTGATCGGAATGGCATTCATCGGTATACTGATACTCGGCGCCTGCACCCTGATCCATTCTGAACCCGTAATGCCATACCAAGACGTTGTCGAGGTCGCTTCACCGGCTAATTCCTATTATTTTTTTTCCCAGTCCCATCTGTACCTGAAAGAAAAAAATTTTGATCAAGCCATTGAGGCCATCCAGAAAGCCATTGATCTTGACCCTGATTCCAGCTTTTTAAAACAGGAGCTGGCTGAGATCCTGATTGTGAAACAAGATTTTTTTGCCGCCACGAAAATTCTGGAAGAGGTGGTGCGGGCCGATCCCAACAATGCGGAAGCCATGATTCTTCTGGGGCGGATCTATAACGCGGTGGATACGCCTGACCAGGCCATTGAGATGTTTTCAAGGGCGGTTGACATTGATCCGGACCAGGAAGATGTGTACCTGATGCTCTGCGGCCTGTACATGGAAGAAGAAGAGTGGGAGGCGGTCCGGGATATCTGCCAAAAATGGGTGAACCGCTTTCCGGAATCTTATGCAGGTTATTTTTATCTGGGACGGGCCAGCGCCATGGTCGGGGATACGGCCTCGGCCAAAATCTATTTTGAAAAAGTTCTGTCCCTTGAACCGCGTCTTCTGGAAGCCCGCTTTGAATTGGGAAGCGTTTATGAAAGCGACCGGCAGTATAAAGCTGCAATCCAGATTTACAAAGATATTCTCGCCTTGCATCCGGATCATCTCCACGCCATGATGGCGCTGGGACATGCCTTTTATTGCCAGGGGTGGAAACGCCCTGCGTACATCCAGTTTTCCGAGCTGGGAAAACAGAGCCTTTTCGATGAAGATGTGGCGCGGACCCTTGCAACAGTCTACCTCGGAAATGAAAAGTATGAGGCATCCCTTGTCATTCTTGCTGGAATGCGCCGCGCTGCGCCGAAAAATCCAACGCTTTTGTACCTGACAGGTGTGGCGATGGATGGTCTCGGGAAGAAAAAAGAGGCCATCCACTGGCTGACACAGGTTCCCCTTGACTCCCCGCTTTACCAGAATGCGATCCTTCACTCGGCCATTTTATACCAGGAACTGAATCTTCCCGGAAATGCCATCTCCCTTGTGCGCCAAGCCATCAAAGACATGCCCGGTGAAACGGAGTTTTGGTTTTATCTGGCCTCTTTTTACGAACAGGCCGAAGCCTATAAGCAAGCGGAACAAGCACTCTTTGGGGGATTGCGCCTGGATCCGGACAATCCGATGCTGTATTTCCGTCTGGGTGTCATCTACGACAAATGGGGCCGGAAGGACGAATCCATCATCTGTATGAATCAGGTCATCGAAATGGATCCTGACAACGCCGAGGCCCTCAACTACCTGGGGTATACCTATGCGGAACAGGGTGTTTTTCTGGATAAGGCCGAATCGCTGATCCGGAAGGCCCTGGCCCTTAAACCGGGTGACGGGTACATTACCGACAGTTTGGGATGGGTTTATTACCAGCGGGGAGAGTACGAATCAGCGTCCCTGTTCCTGGAAACAGCGGTGCGTCTGGTGCCGGACGATCCGGTAGTCTGGGAACATCTGGGCGATGTGTATAAAAAATTGGGCCGAAATGCCGATGCATACGAAAGCTATCAAGAAGCCATTGCCTCCGGGCATACGAATACGGCGCTGATTAAACTGAAGATCAGCGAACTGGACGCACCATGATGATTTTCCGGGCCGGGCCGCCGGGCCTTTGTCTCCTTTTGGGGGTAGTCAGACCCCTGTATGGGATTTTCCATTCTCCATTTGCCATGAAACGGACCGCTATTGCGCTGGGGGTCCTGTGGGTGATCGGGCTTATGGGGGGATGTGCGTCTTTGACACCCGTCGCACGACAGCCGGATCCGGATGCCGAGGCCATTGTGGCCTGTCTTGAAAAGACCAATGCCGGGCTTTCCCGGTTCAAGGGAATCGGAGAAATTCGAATTTCACTTCCCGACCAGTCGGTTCAGGTGCATCGAATCGCCATTGCCGGTGAGATGAAAGACCATTTGCGGATTGATCTTTTATCTCCGGTGGGTGGGTCCGCGGTCACATTTTCCAGTAATGGAAAACATGTTTTTGTCATCCGTCACACCCCGCCCGTGGAATACCATAAAAAAAGAGCCAGATCCGGGATTTTTCGCCGACTTGTGGGCGTGGATATCCAGATTTCGGATCTTCTGGCCCTTTTTTTGGGCCGCATCCCCATTGAATCCGGATGCACGGCCCGCATGACCGTTGATGATGCCGGCGATGTACCCAGTGAGGGGGTCAGTCTGGCAGACCGAAAAGGGCGGGTGCGGCAGCAAGTTTTTCTGGATGCCGAGGGTAATGCTGAGAACGCGGTGTGGTTTGATAAAAACGGAAACCCGGTTCACTCCCTTTCGTGTTCCGGAAAGTACCTGGTGGACGAATTTGTTTTTTTCCGGCAGTTCGAACTGGTTACACCAGACAAGACCCGTCTTGCGGTAAAAATGGATCGTTATTTCCCAGGTGCGGACATGGGAGAGGATCTTTTCTCGCCCGTTCCCCCACCAAAGATGCGGAACTGACCGGTTTCAGCACTTAAAACATAATCCCGTAAAACACAAAAAAAGAAAATAGAAGAAGAGGACAATTGTTTGATGCAGGCCAATTCAACTGAAAAAAAAGGGTGTGGGGAAGGGCAGGGCGGATGCGCGCAAGGGCCTGATCCCCAGGAACAGCAGATTGAAAATGCCCTTTCCCGGATCAAGAACAAGCTGATTGTCATGAGCGGAAAGGGTGGTGTGGGAAAATCCAGTTTTTCCACCAACCTGTCCACATGTCTGGCATCGCAGGGGTTTGAGACAGGCCTTCTGGATGTGGACCTTCACGGTCCCAGTATTGCCGGTATGCTGGGCATCACAGGTCTCATGATGATAGATACCGAAAACCAGCAGGCCATTCCCCAAACCATTGCTGACCTTGCCCACTTGAAGGTGGTTTCCATGCAATCCCTGATGAAAGATCCGGATCAGGCCGTGATCTGGCGGGGGCCTGCCAAAACCCGGATGATCCGTCAGTTTATCAGTGATGTCAGGTGGGGGGATCTGGATTTTCTGGTGGTGGATTCTCCGCCCGGTACGGGTGACGAGCCCCTGGCCGTGACCCAGGCGATTCCCGGCGCCAAAGCCCTCATTGTCACCACGCCCCAGGATGTGGCCCTGGCGGATGTGCGAAAATCCATCAACTTCTGCCGGACTGTGAACATCCAGATCCTGGGACTGGTGGAAAACATGGGGCCTTTTCTTTGCCCCTGCTGCGGTAAACCCATTGCCCTGTTCAAGCAGGGGGGCGGACAGGCCACGGCCGATGCCATGGGCATCCGCTTTTTGGGCACACTGCCCTTTGATCGCCGGGTTGTGACCGCCTGTGACACCGGAAAGCCCATTATCACCCATGATCCGGACAGCGCTTTTGCATCAGCACTCAAGACGGTGGTCCAAAATATCACCGACCAGTTGTGAAATAATGACAGGATTGAAAAATAGCGGCCTGTCCGGTGAAAGACGCCCTGATCCGGCTATTTTGCCGAATCTGGACCCACTGGCCGCCGAACTGAATCACCGGGAACATAAGGCTTTGTCTCCTGCCGCCACTTTCAGCGGCAACGGTATCCGGCGCCGCCCGGCCGTGGATCCCAATGAAGGGTACCGCCAAGCATTTTCCATGGATGCAGACCGGATTCTCCACAGCCTTGCCTATACCCGGTATATTGACAAAACCCAGGTTTTTTCCCTGATCCAGAACGATCACATCACCCACCGGGTGCTTCACGTTCAGCTCGTATCCAAAATTGCTCGTACCATCGGCCGGTTTTTGCGCCTGAACGAAGATCTCATCGAGGCCATTTCTTTGGGCCATGACATCGGCCACACGCCCTTTGGACATCAGGGTGAGGGTTATCTCTCGGAGCTGTGTCAACAGGCTGGAATCGGCCATTTTGCCCATAATGTGCAGAGCATTCAGTTTCTGGATCAGGTGGAGCGAAAAGGCTTGGGCTGGAACCTCTGCCTCCAGACCCTGGATGGCATTCTCTGCCATGACGGCGAGATTCACAACCCGTCATTAACCCCGCAGCCGGACAAGGATTTTTCAACCCTGGACGCGGAAATCGCTGCCAAGAAAAAAACGCCGGACGTGCCGCTGGTGCCCATGACCCTTGAAGGCTGTGTGGTCCGCATGGCCGATACCATTGCCTATATCGGCCGGGACCTGGAAGACGCCATTCGCCTGGGCCTTCTCCGCCGGGAAGACATTCCCGATGCCATTACCCGGGTTCTGGGCAACACCAACGGCACCATTGTGTACCGGCTGGTCACGGACATGATTGCGTGCAGCCATGAACGCCGGTCAGTGGCCTTCAGTCCGGAGATCTCGGAGGCCCTGCACGCCCTCAAAACCTTCAGTTATCAACGGATTTATACCCACCCGAAAAACCGGCGGCATGCGGCCGCCATCAAAGAGCGCTTTGCCCGGCTGTTTGAAACCTGTCTGTCGGATTTGGCTGCCGGCAACACCAAAGCGGATATTTTTTCCGGTTTTCTGGCAGACATGTCTCCCCATTATACCGAAACTCACACGCCGGCCGAAATCGTCAGGGACTACATTGCCGGTATGACGGATCGTTATTTTCTGAGCCAATTCCCGGAAGAACCCCTTTCCCCGTCTTTCTTGTCGGCCCCAGATGCGCCAGACCCATGACTGTTTTGTGGAACCGGCCATGAAAACCCGTCAGCCGTCACCTTCTGATTATCGTGAGCGAACCTATCGCGACCAAATTGATGTGCCGGATCTGGTTTCCTTTGAGGTGGTGTGCCAGGAGACCAATCTGATGATCCAGGCCCAGCGCCCCCTGGACGCTGAGGCCCTTTCGGCAACCCTTTCCTGTCGGGGAGAAATAGAGGCGTATATCCGGCAGTTTCCCGCCTTTGCCACCACCCTTGTGCCCTGGCCGAAGACCGATTTTGCACCGCCCATTGTTCGCCGGATGGTGGATGCCGCCCGTTTGGCCGGTGTGGGGCCCATGGCCGCAGTGGCCGGCGCCATTTCCGAGTATGTGGGACGAACGCTGTTGTGTCTCAGTGATCAGGTGGTTGTGGAAAATGGTGGGGATCTGTTTGTGAAAACAAATGGACCGCTGGTTGCGGCACTTTTTGCCGGAATATCGCCTTTTAGTATGAAAATGGGCATACGGGTGGAAGATACGAAAAACGGCCTGGGGATCTGCACTTCTTCCGGAACCGTCGGCCATTCCCTGTCCTGTGGCAGGGCTGATGCGGTGTGCGTGGTTTCCGAATCCGGTGCCCTTTCCGATGCTGCGGCCACAGCCATTGGCAACCAGATTCACTCACCCGCAGATATTGATGCGGTCATCCGATACGGCCGCCAAATTGACGGTGTTTTGGGCATCATTGTTGTGATGGAAACACATGTGGGCGCATGGGGCGCGGTGGAACTCGTTCCCCTTCAGGGAAAAAAAGGTTGAGTTTTGGGGCTGAAAAGGATAGGTGACCCCTGATTATATGTGTATTTTCAATATAAAAAAGCGGCTTTCAGAAGACTTGCCGTTCACCCCAGCGGGCAAGGGAGAATACGCTAATGAAAATTCAAAATAAGACAAAGGTCAGAATTGGCTTTCTGACATTTATTATCGCTTTTCTTCTGCTGATCTTTTACCAGAACAAGGCATTTTTTATGGTCCAGCAAAGCCTGATGCTGGACTTGGGCTTTTTCAGCTATAAAACGCCAGAACTTTCCAATTTCATCTTTTTTGTGACCTTTTTTCTGTTCGGTATTTTGATCACGTATTTTTCAAGCCTGTTCAAACACTTCAAAGATGCCAAAACCATCAAACAGCTCAAGGCCAAGGAGGCCGCTCTTATAGAAACCGTGGCCAATTTGGAAGCCCGGCTCGGCGGCGTTCCGGATGATCCTTCCAGTTCTATTCAGGCCAGCCCTGTTCAGGAAGACATGACCGGAGTTGAACAAAAACCCATGCCTGCATCTGATCCAGCTTCTTCGTTTTCAGAGAACAGCAGTATGGACACAACCCAAACGGTGAAATAATCGCCGGGTTCCGGATTTAACCGGATCAATTGGCCCTGTTTCTCGTGTGTGATGCTTCCGCCGGCACTTTTCCCCAGATGGCGGATCGGCCGGACCCTTTTTTTCCACTCCGCACCCCCTTTTCCGATAACGGCGCGGTCTCACAACAGAAATTTAAATCCCTAGTGACGGCTATGGTCCCTGTCAAATCCACCCCCATGATGCAGCAGTATCTGTCCATCAAGGCAGAACATCCGGATGTTTTGCTGCTTTATCGCATGGGTGACTTTTACGAAATGTTCTTCGAGGATGCAAAACTGGCATCCCGGGTTCTGGACATCACCCTCACGTCCAGAAACAAAAACACCGAAGAACAGGTTCCCATGTGCGGGGTTCCTTACCGGGCGGTACGGGGATATATTGCCAGGCTCATTGAAAACGGCTACAAAGTGGCCCTTTGTGATCAGGTGGAGGATCCCAAAACAGCCAAAGGGCTGGTTCGCCGGGAAGTGGTCCGGGTTATTACGCCGGGGATGATTGTTGAAGACGATCTTCTGGATGCGAAAACCAACAACTTCGTGATGGCGGTCTGCGTTGACCAGAAGGAAATCGGACTGGCCAGCCTGGATATCAGTACTGGTGCGTTTCGCCTCACCCAAAGTACGGATGTATCGGCAGTGGCAGATGAAATCCTTAGGATCGGTCCACGGGAGATTTTGGTCTCCGGCGACCCGGATGAATCCACCATCCTGCAGCCCATGGCCCAGCGCCTCTCCCAGGTGACCCTCACACCGCTGGATTCTTCTGTGTTTTCCCTTTCCGCCTGCCGTCAGCGGCTTCTGGATCAATTTGGCGTGCTTTCCCTGGAAGGCTTTGGGTGTGAAACCCTTTTTGCCGGTATTCGCGCTGCCGGCGGCCTGATGTACTACATCGGCGAGACACAGCGCCAAAAACTGGATCATCTCCATGGCATCCAGACCTATTTTCTGGGCGCCTTTCTGGTGGTGGATGATGCCTCCTGCCGGAACCTGGAACTCATGCAAAACATCCGGTCCAGCGGGCGTACCGGAACGCTTCTGGAGGTGATGGACCAGACCCTGACGGCCATGGGGGCGCGCCAGATGATCCAGTGGCTCCGGTACCCGTTGCTGGATGCTGCTGAAATTTCCCGGCGTCAGGATGCGGTGGCCGATGCGGTGGAAAAAATGCAGGCCCGAAAAGAGTTGCGCCAGACGTTAAAGTCCATCCGGGATCTGGAACGGCTTGGCGCCAAGGTGGCCATGGGAAACGCCAATGCCAGGGATTTGACCGCCCTCAAACAAACCCTTACGGCCGTCTCCGGCATGGACAGTCTGCTTTCCGCATTTTCTGCCAATGCCTATCATTACACCGGTGATCTGCATGCCTTGGACGATCTTGCGGATCTCATCGACAAGGCCATTCGCGAAGATGCACCGCCGGTGATTACCGAAGGCAACATCATCTGCCAGGGGTATGATGATGAACTGGATGAGCTGATCCTCATCAGCCGGGACGGCAAATCGTGGCTGGCTGCCCTTGAATCCCGCGAACGGGAGGCCACGGGCATCAATTCCCTCAAAGTCCGATTCAACAAGGTCTTTGGGTATTACATTGAAATTTCACGGACCCACAGCGAATCCGTGCCGGCCCATTATGTCCGCAAACAAACCCTGGTCAATGCCGAGCGGTATATCACCGATGATCTGAAGCAGTTTGAATCCCGTGTGCTGACCGCCGAAGAACAGCGGGCCAGCCTTGAACTCCGGCTTTTTCTGGAGGTCCGCGAAAAGGTCAATGCCCGGCATGCGGATATTCAGTCCATTGCTCAGTTTATTGCCCGCATTGACTGTTTTTCCGCCCTTGCCGAATTGGCCCATGAAAACGACTACTGCCGTCCCCGCATCAATACGGACAGAATTTTAAACATCATTGACGGACGTCATCCGGTGGTGGAAAAACGCATTACCGGCGAGCGTTTTGTTCCCAACACCATCCGCATGGATGCGGTGGAAAACCAGGTCCTTATTATTACCGGACCCAACATGGCCGGTAAATCCACGGTGCTGCGCCAGGCGGCCCTGATTACCCTCATGGCCCAGATGGGCAGCTTTGTTCCGGCAAAGGCCGCTGATGTTGCCCTGACCGATCGCATTTTTACCCGTGTGGGCGCGCTGGACAATCTTTCCGCAGGCCAGAGCACTTTTATGGTGGAGATGCAGGAAACCGCCAATATCATCAACAACGCCACGCCGGACAGCTTGGTGATTCTGGATGAAATCGGCCGGGGAACATCCACCTACGACGGCCTCAGCATTGCCTGGGCTGTTGCTGAATATCTTCACGACCTGGACGGCACCGGCACCCGGACTCTTTTTGCCACCCATTACCATGAACTGACCGAATTGGCCGGCCAGCTGGAGCGGGTCAAAAATTACAATATTGCCGTAAAAGAATCGCGTGATACCATCATTTTTTTGCGAAAGCTGGTTGAAGGGGGCACCAATCGCAGCTATGGAATTCAGGTGGCCCGTCTGGCCGGTATTCCGGATACCGTAATCTCCCGGGCAAAGACCATTTTGAACCGGGTTGAATCCGGAATGCATCCCACAGTTGAAAAAAAACTCCGGATCCGGAAAAATGCACAAAAAGAATCTGAATTTGTCCAATTGGGATTGTTTTCGCTTCAGGGACGCGACCCTTTTTTGCCAAAACCGGACCATATGGAATAAACGAGTGAATATGCGGATTTCTTATACTCCGATAAAACTGATGAGCGTGGTGATCATTGCCCTGTGGGTGATTCTGGTGGGAATGGGCGGACATTCGGCATCAGCCCTGACACCCAAGGACCAGTTCTACCAAGCTCAAAAAGCAGCCGCGGCCCTTAACAAAAATACCAAAAATCAGCAAAACCGGAGCTTGTGGCTGGATTGCATCAAAAAGTATAAAAAAGTCTACCAATTGAATCCAAAGGGGGAGTGGGCGGCTGCAGGGCTTTACCGCGCCGGTCAGTTGTACGCCGAACTGTATCGGAAATCCGGCCGGTCTTCAGACCAGAAAGACGCTGCCGCTCTTTTTGGGCAGATTATCAAAGAATTTCCCAAAAGCAGGTACACCCCCAGATCCCATACAGAACTGGCCTCCCTGAAAGGAAAAAAATCCTCCCAGAAAGCGGCGACCCTATCTTCTGTGTCTTCTGCTCCTTCTGCGTCTTCTGGTTCTGCCGTATTCACAAAAATGAAAAGGGCCCGTGATACCAGCGCCCGGCTCACCAATGATGAAAGCCGGAGAAAATACCGGGATCAGTGGGAAGCGTGCATGAAGCCCTTTCAGGACATTTACCGATCTGATCCCAAGGGGCCCCATGCTGCGGAATGCCTGTATATGATCGGCGTGCTGTATAACGGGCTTTCTGTTGAATCCCGGCGGCAGGAGGATCGTGAAGCTGCCATGGACTACTTTCAGCGGGTCCAAAGCGGATTTCCCGGCACTCATCATGCGAAACTTGCAGCCGAGGAACTGGGCATGGCGATGATGACGGCGCCTTCTCCGGAAATATCCCCGCCATCATCCGGATCCGGCCAACGTGCGCGTTCAGGCGGGACGGCAACGGTCCAGGATCTCAGGTACTGGTCCAATCCCAATTATACCCGGATTGTTGTGAATGCCGACCGTGAAACCGACTTTACCCATCACTTGCTGAAAAAAGACCCGTCCATCAACAAGCCCCAACGTCTTTATATTGATCTTGAGAAAAGCCGTCTGGGAAACACGCTCCAGAAAAGCATTCCCATCAATGACGATCTTTTAAGCGATGCCCGGGCCGGCCAGTACACAGCGGATTCCGTCCGGATTGTGGTGGATATTAAATCCTTCAAACGCTACAAGATTTTTTCCCTGGACAATCCCTTCCGCATTATTCTGGATATCTGGGGAGCAGATGCCAATGGCAAGACACCCCAAATGGCATCCGAGTCTCCACCGCCTTCTGTTCAGCGCACCCCCAGCTCCAGACCCAGCCCCAGTTCCAGGCCAAGTCCGAGTCCCAGCACTTCTGTTGGAACCGGAACCCTGCCCACAGGCGCCATTGCCCGTCAGCTGGCGCTGGGCGTCAAACGGATTGTCATTGATCCAGGACATGGTGGAAAAGATTATGGCGCACCCGGATATCAAAAGGGGGTTCACGAAAAACAGATCACCCTTCAGATTGCCACCCGGCTGGCCCGGAAAGTCAGAAGTCAACTCGGGTGCGAGGTGATTCTGACCCGGACCACGGACCGGTATCTGACCCTGGAAGAACGCACTGCCATTGCCAACACCAAGAACGCGGATTTGTTTATTTCCATCCATACCAATGCCATAAAGGATCCCCGGGCATACGGGATTGAAACCTATTTTCTCAACCTTGCCACGGATGATGAGGCCATTCGGGTGGCGGCCCGGGAAAATGCTACATCTGCAAAAAACATCAGCGACCTGGAATCCATTCTCAACGATCTGATGCAAAATGCAAAAATAAACGAATCCAGCAGGTTAGCCGCCATGGTCCAGGCAGAAATGTGCCAGTATCTGAAAAGTCGGTATAGTGATATTCGCAACAAGGGCGTCAAACAGGCGCCGTTTTATGTGCTGTTGGGAGCCCAGATGCCGGCCATTCTGGTGGAGACCGCGTTTATTTCAAATTCCCGGGAGTGCGGTCGTCTGGTCAGTGAAAAATATCAGGAAGCGGTGTGTGACGGTATTATTCAGGGAATCCGGCAGTATATCCGGGACACCACGGCATTTGCCGAGCCACCGCCCAATAAAAAGCCAAAAACGACAAAAGGATAACAACCTGTTTTTTCGTACCTTATCTATGGCACGTGTTGCAGTAAACCCCGAACTTTCCATAAGGAGTCAAGCATGGCTTACGAAAACATCATTTTTGAGGTCAAAAACGGAATTGCCATCATCACGTTCAACCGTCCCAAAGCCCTTAACGCCATCAACGCCGATGTTCTGAAAGAACTGTCTTCGGCATTGAATACCATTGAAAGCGATGAATCCATCCGGGTGCTGGTGCTGACCGGTGCTGGTGAAAAGGCTTTTGTGGCAGGCGCGGACATTACCGAATTGAACACGTTCAACACGCTTCAGGGAAAACTTTTTTCACGAAGGGGCCAGCTGATTTTTGACCGGCTCCAGGACCTTGCCATTCCCGTGATTGCGGCGGTTAACGGCTTTGCCCTGGGCGGCGGAAGTGAGATCGCCCTGGCCAGCGATTTTATCTATGCATCGGAAAACGCCAAGTTCGGACTTCCGGAAATCACCCTGGGCATTATTCCCGGATTTGGCGGAACCCAGCGGCTGGCCCGCCGGATCGGCATCGGCCGGGCAAAAGAGATGATTTTTACCGGTGAGATGATCACTGCTGCCCAAGCCGAGAAAATCGGTCTGGTCAACCGGGTGTTTCCGCCGGAAAACCTCATGGAAGCGGCTTTAAAGACTGCAGCCGCCATTGCGGAAAAAGGCAAGGTCTCCCTGCGGGAAGCGAAAAAAACCGTTAACAACGGCGCGGATGTCCCTCTTCGTGTCGGTTGTGATATTGAGGCAGATTCCTTTGGTATCTGCTTGGCCAGTCCGGATGCCAAAGAAGGAACCGGCGCTTTTCTCCAAAAACGAAAAGCGGTTTTTACCGGGTCTTTGCTCGAATAATCAACACACTGGCCCAACTTTTGCCGGCAGTCATTTGTAAAAAGGTCTTGGAGGGAAATCCATCCACGGCCTTTTTCATGCTGGTGCGGACCCATGGGGTATGATATCAAAAATTTTTTATTTTTCGGGAAAGGATAAATAAGGAAAACGCGTCATGATTTACGATATCGAGTATGAAACCATGCCCCGGGAGGCGCTGGAGGCGATCCAGATCCGGCGGCTCCAGACCACCCTTCAGCGGGTTTACACCAGTGTTCCCTTTTACCGGAACAAATTTCAGGAAGCGAACATCACACCGTCGGATATAAAAACCCTTGCGGACCTGCAGCGTCTTCCCTTTACCACCAAACAGGATCTCAGGGACAATTACCCGTTCAACATGTTTGCCGTGCCCATGGACACGGTGGTCCGGATTCACGCCTCGTCCGGAACCACGGGAAAACCTACGGTGGTGGGCTACACGGCAAGGGATGTGGCCACCTGGTCCACCCTCATGGCCCGGGCCCTGACCGCAGGGGGCGCCGGTCGGGGGGATATTGTCCACAATGCCTATGGATACGGCATTTTTACCGGCGGGCTGGGTGTTCATTACGGGGCCGAGCGTCTGGGCGCATCAGTGATTCCCGTATCTGGCGGAAACACCAAACGCCAGGTGGTGATTATGCGGGATTTCAAGCCCACCATCATCACCTCCACCCCTTCCTATGCCCTGCATTTAGCAGAGGCGGCAGAAGAGATGGGCGTGGGGCCCGAGAGTTTAAGCTTCAAATTCGGTATCTTCGGCGCAGAGCCCTGGTCTGAACAGATGCGCCGGGAAATTGAGCGCAAACTTGATATCAAAGCCATGGATATCTATGGGCTCAGCGAAGTCATGGGGCCCGGCGTTGCCATTGAGTGCCATGAGGCCAGAAACGGTCTCCACATCTTTGAAGATCATTTTATTCCGGAAATTGTTGATCCCAACACATTGGAACCGCTTCCCTACGGCGAAACCGGCGAACTGGTGTTCACCTCCCTCACCAAAGAGGCGTTTCCCGTCATCCGCTACCGGACCCGGGACATCACCTGCCTTAACCCGGAGCCGTGCATCTGCGGAAGGTCCCATATCCGGATGCACCGGGTAACGGGGCGGAGCGACGATATGCTGATTATTCGCGGGGTCAACGTATTTCCCTCCCAGATTGAAAGTGTGCTCATGGAAATTGAGGAAGTCGAGCCCCACTATCAACTGGTGGTGGACCGCCACGACAACCTGGACGTTCTTTCCGTGAAGGTTGAGGTGAGTGAACGCGGGTTCAGCGATGAAGTTCGCGGGCTCCAGAAGCTTGAACGGCGAATCAGCAAAAATATCAAGGAACTGCTCGGTGTTTCCGCTGAAGTCAAACTGGTTGAACCCAAAACCATCCAGCGAAGCGAAGGAAAAGCGGTACGGGTTGTGGATAATCGTCAAATCTGATATTTTTTGCGATCACGTTTGAAGACACTATTGTTTCCTGTTCACCCAGACAGGGAGTTTACTCGGGAAGGGGGCGTATATGCAGCAGGTTGAACAGATTTCCGTATTTCTGGAAAACAAATCCGGCCGGCTTTCAGAGGTGACGGCCATTCTCAGTGAAGCCAAGGTCAACATTCGGGCTCTTGCCCTTGCCGACACATCGGATTTCGGGGTGTTGCGTCTTATTGTGGATGATACTGAAAAGGCTCGGAAAGCCCTTAAAAACAACGGGTTTACGGTTGGTAAAACCAATGTTGTGGCTGTTGCGGTGGCTGATCGTCCGGGCGGACTTCACGAGATTCTGATGCTTCTCCACAGCGCAAAGATCAATGTGGAATACATGTACGCCTTTGTCCGTTCCTCCGGCGACAGCGCAGTGATGATTTTTCGGTTTGAAAAAAATCAGGAGGCCATTGAACTGATTCAGGCTAATGGTATCCGGATTATTGACGGCGACCAGCTCTACGCCCTCTAACGCATTTTACGATTAAAGGGTCTCATTGTTTTTTGAGGCATCATTTCCCTTTATGGCTGACAAACCCCATAAAGAGAAAAACCATGGGGGATCATTATGACCCAGCCCAATGGCGGTAAAACCGGGAACGGGCAGTTTGTCTGGGCCATTGCCCTGATTCTGGCAGGTCTCGGCGTATTTTACCGGATTCCCCAGATCATGCCGCAAATTCAGGAAACACCGGTCTTTGCCAATGCTTCCGGATTTATCCGGTTTTGTTTTTATTTTATGGGGGTGTTTCTTGTGGGCGGCGGATGCAAAAAGCTGTACCACATTTTTCGAAAGGACGAATAGCAGCCTTTTGTGAATAAAGTTTCCGGGCAAAGAGATGCCTTTCCACCTTTGATGCATGCGGGCCATGGAAAATACGGAAAAATCAGCCTCAAAGAACACTGGCGATGACGGATCAGTGTTTTCTGAAGTGCAGTGCCGGGAAAAGGTTCAGGCCATTTCCCGGAAGTTCAATGATGCCCGCACAAATCCCGGGAGCTCCCAGTACAATCATCTTCTTGAAAACCATCTCCTGACCCAAAAAGAACTGGCAAAGGCCACCAGTGATGCGGCTCAGCAGAGGGAACCGATTTCTACCGTTCTGATGCGGGATTTTAAAATTTCCAAAAAGGAAATCGGTATTTCCCTTGAAAAGTATTACCAAACCCCCTTTATCGCGTTCAGCCCCACCTGCCCCATTCCCGGTGATCTCGTGTCCGGCCTTAAAGTGGCGTTCATGCAGAACAATATCTGGGTTCCCCTGAAAAGTGAGGGAGACACGGTTGTTGTTGCGGTGGACGATCCCTTTGATCTCAGAAAAATGGATGAGATCAAAGCGCTTTTTCCAGGCCGGCCCGTTACCTTTCATGTGAGCCTCAGGCAGGACATTCTCGATTTTATCAAGCTTTTCACCTCCAAAGAAAGAGGTCTTGGAGAAATTGACGACATCCTTTCCAGGCTTCACCGGGAAGAACGAAAGATCGAAGAAGACAGCGTCAAAGTCGGCAATTCAGACAATGCCATTGTCCAGTTGGTGAATCAAATCATCATTGATGCCTATAACCGGAATGCATCGGATATCCACATTGAACCCTATCCGGGAAGGGAGAACACCCAGGTGCGCATTCGTGTGGACGGCGCCTGCACGGTGTATCAGACCATTCCCTTTTCCTATAAAAACGCGGTCGTCTCCCGCATCAAAATCATGGCTGACCTGGATATTGCCGAGCGCCGGCTTCCCCAGGATGGAAAGATACGGTTCAAAAAGTACGGCGGAAAAGATATCGAACTGCGTGTGGCCACGATTCCCACCCAGGGTGGGGTCGAGGATGTGGTCATGCGGATTCTGACTGCCGGCGAACCCCTGCCCCTGGACAGGATGGGATTTTCCAAACAGAATTACCAAAATTTCATCAGCGCCATCACCAAACCCTATGGTCTGATTTTTTGTTGTGGTCCCACCGGTTCCGGTAAAACCACCACCTTGCATTCGGCCCTCAACTTTATCAACAAAACCGAGACTAAAATTTGGACCGCTGAGGATCCAGTGGAAATCACCCAAAAAGGACTCCGCCAGGTGCAGGTAAAACCCAAAATTGGGTTTGGTTTTGCAGCTGCCATGCGCGCTTTTTTACGTGCGGACCCGGATGTGATCATGGTGGGTGAAATGCGCGACCGGGAAACCACATCCATGGGTATTGAGGCTTCCCTGACCGGTCACCTGGTGTTTTCCACCCTGCACACCAACAGTGCACCGGAAAGTATCACCCGCCTTCTGGACATGGGCATGGACCCGTTCAATTTTGCCGACGCCATTTTGTGCATTCTGGCCCAGCGCCTTGTGCGGACCCTGTGCAAGGACTGCAAGCGGCCGTATCATCCCGGAAGGGAAGAATATGATGAACTGGTGCGGGAGTATGGGGAGGAAGCCTTTAAAGCCACCCTCAATATTGCCTATACCAATGACCTGCAACTCTACCGGCCCCATGGCTGTGAGAATTGCAACAGCACCGGATACCGCGGGCGGATGGGACTCCATGAACTCCTCATGGGAACCGATGAGATGAAAAAACGCATCCAGATAAAATCTCCCACTGCCCATATTCGGGATCAGGCGGTCAAAGATGGAATGACCACCCTGAAACAGGATGGCATCTCAAAGATCTTTCAGGGGCTTTGCGATCTGATGGAGGTGAGAAAAGTCTGCATCAAATAGGCGGCTTCCGGTTAGATGCGGGAAGATGCTTTTTGGCGGCCCTGAATTTTTCCAACTGGGCCTTGTAATGATCTGTGTTTCCGGTTGCCTTCTTCAGCGCCATACTTTCGACTTCAATGGCCCGGTCCATTTCTCCGTTTACAAAAAAACTTTCCGCCAGCGTATCCATCACATGGGGAGACGGATCCAGATGAACGGCTTTTTCTGCCAGCTTCAATGCCCGCCCCGGATCCCGAAGCGCCGGTTCCGGAGAGGTGGCCAGCACCCAGGCCAGATTATTGAGAACCCCTGCATTTTCCGGATCATCTGAAAGTGCTTTTTCATAAGCGGAAATGGCTTTTTCAACTTCATTCCGGGAAAAGTACAGATCACCCCAAAAAGCGTAAAACGCGGTTTTATCTTCTCCTTCTTCACTCTTTTCCCGAATGATGATCTCTGCCATTTTCTCATTGAGCCACCCTTTGGATTTTCCGAATTGAAGCTCATATCCCGTGATGCCGATCATTACCCAAAAAACCGCATAAACAGCCATCATGATGCGAATTTTCCGGTGGTGGCGATCAAGGGTTTGGGAATCGGTTTCACAGCGCATCAGAAAATCAATTCGCTGGCGGATGCTGAAATGATGCCAACTGGGCGTATCCGGGGGCTGGCCCGATGCCATGGCGATTTTTCTGAAGGCAGTGACCAGTGGCAGGGCCGTGGGAAACAGGGTGTAGACAAATCCATCGGCCTGGCGTTCGAAATTCCGCATAAAATAACCGAACACATACCTGAAATAGATCAGAAACGAGGCGATGAGGAAAAGACCGGTAAACGTGGTCATGACCGTGCTGCGGCTGATGCCGAGGGAAAACATCCATTGGTAGAGGGGTCTTGCAGCCATGATGAGATACATCACCAGATCTGACAATGCCCATACCCCCACCATGTATCCGGTTAAAAAGAAGAGATAAAGCACCAGATGATGATGCCGGATGTGACCGGCTTCATGGGCCACCACCGCATCTATCTCTTCGGGGCTCAGAATCCGGAGCAGGGCAGGGGTGATCAGAAGATACTGAAACCGCTTTACCAGCCCCATGACACCGGCGGTGATCATGTGTCCGCCGAAAACCGGCCAACAAAGAATGTCTGCATAGCGAACCCGGGCTTTTTGGGAGACAGCTTCAATGCGTCGTCGCTCATGGCTGTCCGGGAGCGGATGGCATCGCCAGCATTTCAGCATCAGGACCGGTCCCAAAATCGCGATGAAAACGAGAAAAAAAAGAAAATAAGCCATTTCACCGGCAGTGGAAGAGAGCCATTTTCTAAAAAAATCTGTGGGCAGTATCAACAGCAGATCGAAAATGCCGGAAAACAGCGCCCAGGGGAAAAGTACTGGAAGGCCAAAGGAAAGAGAGGAAAACACATAATCGCGGCAGGAAGCGGAATCCGGGTAAATTTGCCGATAGACCGTGTGGGCATTGACCCCGATCACCCCCTTATATCCGGTAAAAATCCCAATAAAAATAAGGATTTCAAGGGTGGGCAGGACCTTGAACAGAAACATGCCGGAAAACAGGGACGGCAGATTGAGTCCGTGGATGGTAACGGCAAACAAAAAAATCGCCAAAACAGACTGCCCGGTCACCATGGTGGAAAACCGGCTGCTTTGGTGAAAGGCCTCGCTTTCAGCCGAAACACGGGCCATGCGGGTGAACAGATATCTTGAAAAGGCGAAAAAAACCAAAAACAGGGAAATAGTCAGAATCAGGGTAAGGGGCGTGGAAAAAAGAGGTGGTTTTGAGGGGTCGTAAGTTGTGCACACCAAAATGGCGATTATGAAGTAAATGAAATTTTCGAACATGGCGGGTGTCCTGGTTTCATATCAGGGCCTGGAGTGTCCAGCTTCCTTGCGGACGATGGCAGAAGATGCGGGTGCGTTTCGAGAAGGTCGGCAGTATCGCTCTTTTTCGCTGTAAATGCATCCGCAATAGGGCTGGCGATACATCTCCATCCGCCGGGATTCAGCAATGCCGATTTCCCATCCTTTCCTGAAATCCTGATAAAAAAAGGAAACTCCCACGGCCTTTCCCGCAGCATGGCCGATTTCCCGGATCAGATCGTGCTTCTGGAACCGGCTGTACAAAAGGGTGGTGGTAAAGGCGTCAAATTTTCCGCGTTTTGCCAAATGGGCGGTTGCGGTCAGGCGATCGTGGTAGCAGTAGCGGCACCGATCCGCTTCCCTGAAGGCGACATTGCGCAGAAACGCCTCCACCGCATAATCAGATTGCCAGATCATTTTAAGACCTATGGCATCAGCATAGGTTTTAAGGGTTTCTTCCCGGCGCAGGCATTCAGTGAAGGGGTGAATATTGTGGCGATAAAAAAATCCCATCACCGTGTGCTGTGCGTTTTTCAGGACATCAATGGGATAGATACTGCAGGGCGCGCAGCAGATGTGAAGCAGGATCTTCATTGCCGCGTTCCGAAAAGGGCAGTGCCGATGCGAACCAGGGTGGCGCCTTCAGAAACAGCCACTTCAAAATCTCCGGTCATGCCCATGGACAGCTCCGTCAGGTGAACTCCGGAAATGCCCTTTTCCATGATCTGGTCCTTGAGCTTGGCAAGATGGCGAAAAACAGGACGGGATTTTTCCGGTTCATCAAAAAATGGCGGAATCGTCATCAGGCCCATGACGCGGACATGGGAAAGCGCGCTGATGTCTGAAATTAAATCCAGGACCGCGTTTTCTTTTATCCCGGATTTGGTCTCTTCCTGGCTGATGTTCACCTGGATGAGAATATCCTGGATCTTTGAATATTTTTCCGCTTCCCGGGACAGTTCCCGGGCCAGCTTAAAAGAATCCACTGAATGGATGAGGTCAAACATGCGAACCGCGTATTTGGCTTTGTTGGACTGAAGATGGCCAATAAAATGCCAACTCACGGGAAGGCCCTGGAGGGCATCAAATTTTTCGCGGGCTTCCTGAATATAACTCTCCCCCACCATATCAACACCTTGGGAAACCGCATCAGCCACCCGGTCCGCGCCCACGGTTTTGGTGACCGCCACCAGCCGAACCGCTTCCGGCGGCCGGCCTGATGCCACCGCAGCGTGGTGTATCCGCTGACGAATTTCATCCATCACCTGTTTCATCGGGTCACCATTTTTGAATGGGCTGTATCCAGTTGAATGACCCCCAGCTTCAAGAGGGCCTCGATCACTTCACACACCGGAAGGCCCACCACATTGGTATAGGAACCCTTGATGGATTTAACCAGAAACGTTCCCAGGCCCTGAATCGCATAGGCGCCGGCCTTGTCAAAGGGCTCGTCGGTTCCAATATACCAGTTGATTTCATCGTCGGTAAGGGTTTTAAACTGAACCCGGGTTCTGACTGCCGCATTTTCGCAGACAGCGGCCTGTTTACACACAATGGCATATCCCGTATACACGTCATGGGTCTGGCCGCTGAGGCGGGCGATCATGTTCCGGGCCTCATTCTCATCCGCGGGTTTTCCCAGAACCGCGCCCTCCACCACTACAATGGTGTCTGCACCGATCACCCAGCTGTCCGGATACTGGACAGCCACTGCATCGGCCTTTTCCCTGGCAAGGGTCCGGACATAGGCATCAGGGGCGTCAAACCGGACCGATGTTTCATCAAAGTGGCTGGGAATGACCGCAAATGTCAGGCCAGCCTGCTCCAAGAGATAGCGCCGCCGGGGAGACTCGGATGCCAGAATCAATCGGGGGGCGGATTTTTTTTCCCCTTCTCCACCCTTTGGGGTGAGAGGACGGGATGAGGGGGGCTTAAAATCAGACATGGTTATTGATGCTCTGTTGTCAGCTATACTGC
>JAJDJS010000026.1 GCA_030267325.1 Desulfosarcina sp. OttesenSCG-928-A07
GGTTTTGTATGCCATAAAGAGACATAATACCTGAAAAAAACAGGAACGCTCAAGCGTAAAATGCTCTGAGTCCAGGGCGAGATCGTTTTATGGGCTTTGAAACAGGCACAAAAACAAAATTTCTATCAGAGGGTATTTTTTTGTCCCTTCGACTCGGGGATTCGGGATTAAGGAAAAGCCCTAATAATCGTTGTTCAAAAAATTAGTGGTCGCCATTTCCAACTGACCATAGTCTCAATTTTGACAGAAATGACTTGCCATTAATTAAGTAATTGATTAATTGGCGGCAGATACATTGAAAGTGTTCTCCTTTTAAGGACAGAAAAGATTTACACGCAGACAACTCACTATTGTAATTAAAATTTTAAATAGATTCAATATATTATTTAAAAGATGAAGTGACTTCTGCGCGCGTGAAAACGCCATCCTATATTCTTTATAATGAACACTTTCGCATAATTTATCCCATAAGCACGCATCCCAAGGCCTCCCCCGGCAACCAGAGGCAAAGACCGGCGAACGCATATTCTGGATAATGCCCTGGAACTTTTTGCTGCCTACGGTATCGCGGGAACGATGATCGCGCAGATCGCCAAGGCATCTGGTGTGACATCGGCCATGGTCCATTACTATTTCACCAACCGTGAAGGACTGTTGAACGGCCTTGTTGCCGTCGCCGAACGACTCGCGCGATGTATGGACGATATGTGGGCGGGTGTTGCGGAAGAATCGCTTGCTGACCCAAAGCAGATCATTACGGCGTTTGCGGATCACCTGCTTGACGGGCTGGAGTGGATAGCGCAGCTCCCGCTTTTGTGGGGCCGTGAACGATTGAATACCCGGGAGTTGCGGGAGCGGATTTTCCCTCTCCTCCCTTTGAATAAAGTTAAAGCCGCGCCATTTTTTTGCGGCGGCGCAACATGAGGGCCAGGATTGGTGGGGACATCCATCATGGCCG
The DNA here is from genome assembly GCA_030267325.1 of Desulfosarcina sp. OttesenSCG-928-A07. Lineage (GTDB taxonomy): Bacteria > Desulfobacterota > Desulfobacteria > Desulfobacterales > Desulfosarcinaceae > Desulfosarcina. The sequence goes on from JAJDJS010000026.1 coordinate 959, forward strand.
TTGTCATACCGCCGTTGGCGGCAGAGACTTTTCTCGACAAAATTTCCGTCCTTCCGACGCTGGACAGAAAGATACTCAGGCAACATGTGCTTGCCATACTTTGGGACGGTTTACGACCGGAACAAGGTTCCAAGAGGTAGAAATGAAACAATACGGCATAACGGCTTTCCTGGCGTTGCTGCTTGCGGTTTTGGGAGGATGCGGTGAATCAAACGATTCTGTTTTTCAGGGATATGTGGAAGGCGAATATCTCTATCTGGCGTCACCCCGGGCCGGACGGCTCGAAAAGCTGCTGACGGAACGGGGACATATCGTGGAAACAGGGGCGCTGCTGTTCGAACTTGAAGCAGAGCATGAGCGCTATGTATTACGGCAGGCTGAACATGAACTCCTTTCGGCCATGGCCCAGTTGGGCGATATGAAAACAGGAAAACGTCCCGAAGAAGTCGCCGTGGCCGAGGCACAGCTCGATCAAGCCAAAGCCGAGGCTGCCAATGTGATTGCGCTTTTGCGCCGCCGCGAAAAGCTGATTGCGATCGGGGGAATATCCAAACAGGAACTGGACGACTCCAGAGCAGCGGCACAAACCGCGACTGCCCGGGTTACGGAACTCGCCCGCCAAGTGGATGTTCACAATCTCCCGGAGCGGAAAAAGCGGATTGAGGCCCAACAGGCGTCGGTCAAGGCGGCTGAAGCGCGTGTTGCCCAAGCCTCCTGGGAACTGGAGCAAAAACGGTTAAACGCCCCCACCTCTGGTCTGGTTTATGATACGTTGTTCCGCCAGGGCGAGTGGGTGTCTGCCGGAAACCCGGTTGTGCAAATGCTTCCGCCGGAAAACGTGAAAATACGGTTTTTTGTTCCCGAACCGCTGATTGGCGGAATCCGTCTTGGAAGCCGGGTTCAGGTTATGATAGACGGGCGCGAGGCGCCGATTTCCGCCGCCATTTCCTATGTCGCCGCCAATGCCGAATACACCCCTCCGGTTATTTACAGCAACGAAACGCGCTCCAAATTAGTTTTCATGGTGGAAGCGCGGCCTGAACTAACGGCAGCCGCTTCTCTGCATCCCGGCCAGCCGGTGAGTGTGAGTTTTCCATGACCACCTGTCAAAATACCTTGGCCATTGATGTGCAGAACCTGGGCAAAAGTTTCGGATCCAAAAAAGTTGTCGATAATGTCTCGCTCACGGTCGAACGCGGGGAAATATACGGATTTCTCGGTCCCAACGGAAGTGGCAAAACCACCTGCATCCGGCTGATGTGCGGTCTGCTTACGCCGGATTCCGGCAGTGGCACCTGCCTGGGGTTTAATATCCTGCGGGAAAGCACCCATATCAAACGCCGTATCGGGTACATGACACAGAAGTTTTCCTTCTGGGACGACCTGACCATTCGGGAAAACCTTGACTTCGTTGCCCGGCTTTTTGCAATAAAAGGCCGGAAAGCAGCTGTGGATCAGACGCTTGAAAAGCTGCGGCTGCAAGACCGGGCAAACCAGCTGACCGGCACGCTTTCCGGAGGATGGAAACAGCGCCTGGCGCTGGCCGCCTGCATGTTGCACAAACCTAAGCTCCTTTTGCTGGACGAACCCACGTCCGGGGTTGACCCAACCGCCCGCCGCGATTTTTGGGATGAATTGCACAGTCTTGCCGCCCGGGGCATTTCCGTTCTGGTCAGCACGCACTACATGGACGAAGCCGAGCGCTGCCATAAACTCGCGTATATTGCCTATGGGAAACTGATGGCTACCGGAACCGCGCCGGAAATCATTGCGGCAAAAGGGCTGCACACCGTGGTCGTGCATGGCGAACATCTTCAGGCACTTTCCGAAAAACTTGACCATACGCCGGAAGTGGAACAGACCGTCATGTTCGGCACCTCGCTCCATGCCAGCGGCTTGGACAAGGATGCCTTACTCAGCACCGTGACCGACATTGCCGGCACCGGTCTCTATGTCGAACCCGTGGAAACAAGCCTTGAGGACGTCTTCGTCTACATGATGCACCGTTCCCAAAATAACCTCAGGTTGCCGCAATGAGCCGGGAGAGTACATTTTCCTTTACGCGCTGGTGGGGGGTGGTGGTCAAGGAGTTTCTGCAACTCAAACGCGACCCGGTGACCTTTGTCATGATCTTGATCATGCCTGTCATGCAGCTCCTGCTGTTCGGCTACGCCATGAATACGGATCCGAAAAATCTGCCCACAGCCCTGATTATAGGCGAGCAAAGTCAATTCACCCGCCGCATTGAAGCCTCGCTGCGCAACTCCGACTACTTTGCCATCACAAAAACACTGGATGAAAATACGGCCCGGCACGCTTTGGCAAAAGGCGAAGTGCAGTTTGTGGTTTCCATACCCGTGGATTTTTCCCGCAGGCTGGTACGCGGAGAACGGCCGGCCATACTCATTGAAGCAGATGCAACAGACCCGATGACCATCGGCGGGGCACTCAGCGCCTTGCAGGGAATTGTTGAGAGTGTTGCGGAAAAGGAACTGACCGGCGCCCTGGGGCACGTTCGGGGAACGTCCGAAGCATTATCCATACAGGTACACAGGATGTACAACCCGGAGGGGCTCACCCATTACAACGTTGTTCCCGGCCTCATGGGGGTTATTCTGGCCCTGACCACGGTGATGATGACAGGCCTTTCCATCACCAAGGAACGAGAGCGCGGCACCATGGAAAACCTGCTTGCCTTGCCGGTCAGCCCCATGGAAATTATGATGGGCAAAATCGTACCGTATATCTTTATCGGCCACTTCCAGGCCGGCGTTATTATTCTTCTGACGAGGCTGCTCTTCCGTGTACCGTTTGTGGGAAATCCCTTTGCCCTTTATGTCGCCACTGTATTGTTTATCGCGTCCAATCTCATGTTGGGCGTCACCTTGTCGTCCTTTACCAAAAATCAGCTCCAGGCCATGCAGTTGACCATGTTTTACTTTCTTCCCAACATGATGCTGTCGGGGTTCACGTTTCCCTTTGCAGGGATGCCGAAGTGGGCGCAGGTTATCGGTAATATTTTTCCCCTGACCCACTTTAACCGTTCGGTTCGGGGAGTATTGCTCAAGGGAAACGACTGGGGCGATCTTTGGCCGCATTTATGGCCCGTGGCCCTGTTTTGTGTGGTTGTCATGGCCCTGTCCGTCCTGTTTTTCCGCCGTACACTTGATTAGACAGTGTCACCTTAAGATAAGGTAACAATTTGAATTTATTATATCAAACAAGATCCTGAAATTTTCCAATACGTTGAAAGAGTTGGGGGCGAGCGTCATCATTTGTTTTCGGGAAAAAAGAAGGTTCTCGGAAAAAATCAGGAAACCGGCAGGGCCACACCCTTTTCCCGCAGGATATCCAGCAGCTCTGGGGCCTGCCGGACCAAGATGGGGCATCCGCCGTCGAAAAGGGGTTTTTCGCCTTTAAAGCCCCAGGTTACGCCCACCGGCGCCATGCCCGCTGCCCTGGCGGTGTTGATATCTGTCATGCTGTCCCCCACAAAAATAATGGCGTCCGGCAAAAGGCCCAGCTGCCGGGCAATTTCCAGGGCTGATGCCGGGTTCGGCTTTACTGGAAATTGATCGGTCTTTCCCATCACCCCATCAAAATGCCAGCGGCCCAGATAGTGAGCCACGCACCGAAGGGTCAGGTCGTGGGGTTTGTTGGACAAAATGGCCTTGAAAAGCGGCGTTTTATCAATCGCATCCAGAAGCGTGGCAATGCCATCATAAAGGCGGGTCTCCTGATTCCAATGATTCTGGTAGCACTCCCGCGCCCGGTCCACACATTTTTCCACAAGATCCGGTTTTTTGCGGGTTTCCTCGGGAAGGGCCCGGATCACAATCATCCGGAGGCCTTCACCGATAAACCAGCGGTAATCATCCATGGGATGGAGGGGAAAACCATATTCCGCCAGCATGGTGTTGACCGAATGGGCGATGTCGGCCAGGGTATCGAGAAGCGTTCCGTCCAGATCGAAAATAAGGCCTTGAATCGGAGACAATGAGGTCATGAAACCGTTCTTTCCGCTGGAGGATGTCAGGGGGATTCTTTTCCCAGCCGCGCCACATAGGCAGTTGAGGTCCCCAGCGTCTGGGCAGACAGGGGATCATCGGGCCGAATCTCCAGCATCCAGCCTTTGCCGTAAGGGTCCGTATTGACGGCTTCCGGATGGTTCACAAGCAATGGGTTCACCGCCGTAACCTCGCCGTCAACGGGCATGAAAAGATCGGAAACGGTTTTGACGGATTCCACTGTTCCAAAAATGTCGCCTGCCGAAAACCGGCTTCCAGCCTCGGGCAGTTCCACAAAAATCACATCACCCAACTGGTCCTGGGCATAATCGGAAATTCCGATACGATAGATATTGCCTTGGCTCTTTACCCACACATGTTCATCGGAATAGGTGAGCCCTTCCGGGAAATTCAGGTCCTGGATCGCTTTCATGGCATTTCCTCCCGCTAGAAAATATAGGGAATTTTAAGGTTATAGCCCTTGTACACCACAAAGGTCTCAACAGACTGGACGCCTTCAATCAAAGACACCTCCTGAGTGTAAAACTCCAGAAGGCCAAATCCTTCGGTGAGCAGCACCACCAGAATCAGGTCAAACCGGCCGGTGACCACGCTTACGGACACCACACCCCGGATCCGGCTGAACTCTTCTCCTTTTTTCACCAGATCCATGGTACTGAGTTTCACGCCCACCATTACGATCTGGTGCCTGGGAATGGTTTCCGGATCCACGAGCCCGACGATCTTTAAAACGCCTTCTTCTTCCAGGCGGATGACCCGGGACCGAATTGTGTTTTCGGAAACGCCCAGATCTTCCGCAATCATTTTGTAGGACTTCCGGCCTTCCTGCAAATGGCGGATAATGGCAATATTCAAATCGTCAATTTTCATAGGGCTTCTTTTAGTTTCCTTTTTTACCATTAAGAAATAGGGGTTAGAGGTTACACACATGCTGTGATCGCTTTTACTATTATCAGTATGGATTTTCAAAGCCTGTTTTTTCATATTTTTTCATAAACGGCCATCAGTTGGAAACGAGCCCGTATTTTTTAGGGCATAATTTCCCGCACACCACAAAAAAATTCTTGTATACTTAAAAGCCATCTCCACTTGTCAACATTGTTTTTATTTTTCATGGAAGGGGAAGGTTCCATCCTTTTTCCGAAAATCCATCACTATTCAGGGCTGCAGCCCATGTAACCCACAGGAGGAAACCCATGAACAATACCGAACATGTGGTTGATATCTTTACCCAAAATGCCCGGGCTGCAAGTTCCACCGTGGTAACCGCCGGAAGTCTTCGGGAAGCTGTGGACTACGCGGTCCGGCTTTGTGCCGATAACGCCGGCATCCCTCCTTCCGTGCCCGGCGGAGAAGAAGGCCGCGATATCCTGGCCGCACCGGATATGCCGGCGGATCTGTGGCCCCATCTGGTGGAAGCCGGAAAGGCAAAGGGCGTACGGGTCATTGACAAGAATGTGCGTGAGCACCCAAACGGCGTTTGTGTGGGGTTTTCCGTGGGAGACATGGGGATTGCCAACACCGGCACCGTGATTCTACGCTGTTATAAAGAAGACACCCGGCTGGCCTCCATGCTGGCCGAAACCCATGTCATTGCGCTTCCCGCATCCACCATTGTCGCCACCTCCTATGATGCCGAAGATTTTTTGCAGCAGGCCATGGCCGGCCCCATGTACACGGCCTTTATTTCCGGATGCAGCCGCACATCGGACATTGAACGGGTACTGACCCTTGGCGTCCATGGGCCGCTTTCTCTGCACATCATCCTTATTCAGGAGGGACAGGCATGAACACAAACACAGGAACCCTGAGAGAATACAGAAAAAGCATCCAGGAGGCCCTGGATGATGAATATCTTCGCAAAACCCTCGACACGTTTGCTGTGGATTATCACGCCAGCCGAATCGCCGCATTTAAAACCATGGACGAGAAGGAAGTGATTCGGGAAATTGCCGAAGCCAAGGACAGCGCCATTTCCCGCATGGATGAACTCTATACACAGTTCAAAGAAAAGGCGGAAGCCAATGGCGTTATGGTGCACCGGGCCGATACGGCAGAAGAGGCCAATGCCATCATCTGCGCCATTGCGGCGGAAAATGCGTGCAAGAAAATCATCAAATCCAAATCCATGACCGCCGAGGAAACCCTGCTCAATCCGGCCCTTCTGGAAAAAGGAATTGAGGTGGTGGAAACAGATCTGGGCGAATGGATTATCCAGCTTCGCCACGAATCGCCCACCCACATGGTGCTGCCTGCCATCCATCTGTCGCGCAATCAGGTGGCAGATGTTTTCAGCCAGACCACTGGGAAAAAAGAAGAAGCAGACATCAGCACGCTGGTCAAGGTGGCCCGCCGGGAACTGCGCGAGAAATTCGCCACAGCCGACATGGGGATTTCCGGCGCCAATTTTGCCATTGCCGACACCGGGACCATTGGTATTTGCACCAATGAGGGCAACGGACGCCTGGTCACCACCCTGCCCCGGGTGCAGGTGGCGATCACGGGCCTGGACAAACTCGTGCCCACCCTGCACGATGCCTTGCGCATCATCCGGGTGCTGTCACGTAACGCCACCGGCCAGAACATCACCAGCTATGTGTCCTGGATCACCGGGGCCACGGAATGTCGGCTGGACCCGGATGAACGCAAGATCATGCACATTGTTTTTGTGGACAACGGGCGCACCCAGCTTGCCGCGGACCCGGCCTGCAAGGATGCGCTGCACTGCGTACGCTGCGGGGCCTGCGCCAATGTCTGCCCTGTTTATCGTCTGGTGGGCGGCCACAAGATGGGCTACATTTACATCGGCGCCATCGGTCTGATTCTGACCTACTTTTTCCACGGCGCGGATAAAGCGAAAAACCTGATACTGAACTGTATCAACTGCGGGGCCTGCAAAGAAGTCTGCGCCGCCGGCATTGATCTTCCGGCCATTATCCAGGAAATTCGGTGCCGACTGAACGAGTCCCAAGGCTCACCCCTGCCCGCGAAGCTTCTGGGCATGGTGCTCAAAGACAGAAAACGCTTTCACACCCTGCTGAAATTCGCCAAATGGGTCCAGAAACCCGTTACGGCCGGAACGCCCTTTGTCCGCCATCTGCCTTCCATTTTTGACGTGGGACAGAATTCTCGCGCCCTGCCCGCCATTGTGGACGACGCTTTCCGTGACCGCTGGCCGTACCTGTGCCACGAATATACTGAGGGTTCCCGCTTGGTCGGACTTTTTGCCGGATGCGCCCTGGACTTTCTCTACCCCGAACAACTGGAAGCCGCGCTGACCCTGATGCACCGCAAGGACTGCCGCATTGTCTTTCCCTTTGAACAAAGCTGTTGCGGTCTTCCCGTACAGATGATGGGACAGCGCACTGCTGCCGTGGCCACGGCAAAGGCCAACATCGACGCCTTTGAAAATACCGGCTGCGAATATGTGGTGACCCTGTGCGCCTCGTGCGGTTCCCACATCAAACACACCTATCCCCTGCTGCTGGCGGATGACCCGGAATACAGCGCCAAAGCCGAAAGTTTTGTCGGCCGTATCAAGGACTTCAGCTCCTTTGCAGTGGATGTCCTCGACTATGGTGAAAAGGATTTTGCGGTCGGTGACGACAAAATACGCGATGGCGTATGTTACCACTGTGCCTGTCACCTGTGCCGGGGGCTTGGGGTGACGCAGCAGCCCCGCGCCCTGATGCGGGCCGCCGGCGATTATCAGCAAACAGCCGAAGAAGACACCTGCTGTGGATTCGGCGGAACCTACAGCGTGGAGTTCCCTGAAATTTCCAGCCAGATTCTGATCAAAAAGCTGGACCGCCTGGAAGCCAGCGGGGCGCGGTATCTGGTAACAGACTGTCCCGGCTGTGTCATGCAACTAAGGGGCGGCGAAGAAAAAAGAGGCCGAAAACTTGTTGTGCAGCACATGGCCGAATTTCTGGTCGCCCGACTGAACACAAAACAGGCGAAAGAATAAACCCATGGATGCAGCATTCTGACATCTGCCCTGGTTGCTGCCATCCCTTTGTTCATTCTTTTTTACCTGCTGGCCATCCGCCAGGATGGCGGCATAAAGCCGCCGGGATTCGTGCACTGGGTTCCCTGGTCCTTGCCGCGTTTGCCTGGATCATGCCCGCGCGGCTGGCGGTGAGCGCGGGTATCATGGGCATGTGTTGCTGTGTTTAGCCTATATCATGAATTATGCGGGCATGAGTTCCACCCCATGAAGCGTATCCCGCCCGAAAGCCCATGATTCGTCAAAGCTCAGGCGGGACAGGCTTCATGGCAAAATTCCACTGAAGCTCTATGCGCATTGGCTCTTTCCTCTGCGCAAATCCTTTATTTGTGAAACCCATCTCCTTCCAACCTCTGGTCTGGTAACCATGCGTAGCACCGCATCCAAGATGATTCTATCTGATTGATAATACAATAAAAAAATAATTTATACACGACTTTTTGTTCTTAATAATTATTTTAGTTGACACTAAATTAGTTATTATATAAAAACTATTCGCAGCACAGCACACTCATGTAGAAACTTTTAATCGAAAAAGGAAGAGACATGGCAAAAGTACTGATCATTTACGGTTCCACAACGGGTAATACGGACACGGTCAGCGAAATCATCGCACAAAACCTTTCAGCCAAAGGCGCGGAGGTCGACCGCCGAAACGTCACTGATGCAGCCCCGGAAGATATGAAAGATGCGGATCTGGTCCTCCTCGGTTGCTCCACCTGGGGAGAAGATGAAATCGAACTTCAGGACGACTTTATTCCCTTTTACGAATCCATGGACAAGGCGCCCATCAAGAACAAGAGAATTGGTGTGTTCGGATGCGGCGACAGCACCTATACCTACTTTTGCGGTGCTGTGGATGCCATTGAGGAAAAAGTGCGTGAGCTTTCGGGGCACCTTGTTGTGGATGGGCTGAAGATTGACGGCGATCCCACAGATGCCAAGGGTGATATCCAGCATTGGTCCGATTCGGTCGCATCTTTTTTGTAATCTGAAAAAACTCGGAAAGGCCGATGGAAATCATGACCAAAAGAGAATCCAAGGTAATGCGTTCCTTTCAGATTCGGATGATCACGCTGCTTGCCCAGGGAAAATTTGACGCCATTGATCTTAAAAACGATCTCTTTGTCAAATGGCTGGTCGGATATATGGCGGACAACGGCATTCCCTTCCAGCTGACGCCCCTTGGGGCAGGCGTTACCCGGGTCATCGCCGCCGGAAGGCGCTGCTCCCATTGCCATGGAAAAGGATTTATACCTGCGGCAGAAAAACCGCGCCCCCACATTCTTGAAGATATCAAAGCGCCGGCACAAGAGGCCCATCACAAAGGCTGCGACGGAAACTTCACCTGTGAAAACGGTTGTTCCCAGGGCGGCATCTGCTGCGGTAAAAGCCGGGTTCATGCGGCGTAAAGACTTTCCCTCCTGGACTTCGTTTAGCCGGAGGTCCGAACATCACGTGCCAACCACTTCTCAATATTTGCGTCCGGCACGTCCCGCCTCCCTCAAAGAAAGGGCCCGGGGCTTTGACCCGGGTCCTCTTTCGTAAGACACAAATCTGTTGCTTCAGACTGTCCGTGTAGCAGATCGCACCGGCGGTGAATCGCTTTCCGAGCCCTGATCAAGCGAACCTTTTCCTTTTTCCGCAAGACGCAAAAAACGCTCGGCCAGAACGCCCGGCGCAATCGTTGTTTTTGCTGCTCCGGAGGTTTTCAAGGATTGACTGATCTTGACGGGCGTACTGGCGTAGGCGCTTTCCAGTTCTTTTTCAAAAGCACACCGCAATTGCTGGAAAGAGGCCTCCACCTCTGGATACTCATTGTCCGCCCGCCAGGGCAGGCGGAGGCAATGCGTCCAGGAATGGCCTTGGTGTGAAGGGACATCCAGGGTGTGAAACGCCTTCGGAATTTGTTTTTCCGGCGCGTCCGAGCGTTCGTGCTGGCCGGGATAGCAATATCCCTTGTGATCTGCTTCTGGTTTGGGGATGGCAGAGAGAATACTGACCGGCGGCAGGGCCATGGCCTTTTCGTGCTCTTCCAGGGCCACGGAATATTTGAGTACCGGCCGGTAATTGCCGCGTTTTTTTTCAATGATCCATTCAATTTGCATGGACAGTCCTTTTTGACTTTTCGGTCTTGCACTTTACCCCGGTTTTTTCTCCGTGTGCAGTCTCACCGTCTCCCCGAAAGGCGGCGGATCAACCGCCTCCCCGGTGCATATCCACATCACCGGATAAGGCGGTTCCGCGGGAAAACGGTTGCACTGCAGGTCCGTAAACCAGATCAGGCAGGAAGGGGAGAGTTGCTCTTCTTCAATGTAGCGGCACACGGGCCTGAAATCCGTTCCCCCGCCGCCCACCGGCGTGAGCACCAAGGGAAGGTCTTGTCTTCCGAATGTCAGGGCCGCGTGGACCTCGGTATCGTGGAAAAGTACCGTGAGTGTTGTATCCCACTCCTCCAGGAGCAGGGAAAGCTCGGCGCAGAACAGACTTAAAGTGGGTTCATCAACGGATCCCGAACTGTCCACCGACAGCACCACATGGGGGATTCGCGGCTCTCTCCGGGAGGGCAGGTAAATGTCCTGATGGATATACCGGCGATTGGGCGTGGTCCAGGAATAATCGCAATCCGCGCTGTCCTCCAGAAAACGGCGGAGCAGTTCGCGCCAGTCAAGAGTGGACAGCGGCGATTTTTTGAGCAAACGGCTGAGCCCGGCCGGAAGAATCCCCATATTCAGGGCCCGGTGCAGGGCTTGGGCAAGGTTGATGTCCGATTCCTGCTCCGCCATCTGCCTGGCCGTGTTGCTGGGTGTGCCGTCAAGGATGGGCAGATCCCGCACCTCACCCGTGAACCCGGACGATTCTCCCTCTCCGGCTCTGGTCTTTCCTCTTTTCGAGTAAGTCCGTGTTTTTCCGCGCTTTTTTTCCTGATCTTCCATATCAGACCGGGCATTGGAAGATCCAGCGTCATCTTTCGAGGATTCACTTTCCAGGCCATCTGCCCGGTCTGTGTCACCGGACTTTCCCCCCGTACTGGCGGCTGCATCCTCATCGCTCCTTCCACCCAGGCTCGCGCTGGAATCCTGAAGCAGAACCAAGCGGGCGTATATATCGTCAACAGACATGTCCGTGAAGGCCGGATCCATAAAAAATCCCGACGGCAGCGAAAAGCCAGACCCCAGAAGTACCCCGTTAACGGCATAATCACAGGCCCGATTCCATAGTTTTTCGTCCCGGCCCTTGCGCCGGACATGGTGGCCCAGGGCAAGGTGCAGCACTTCGTGGGCCAGTGCCCCCACCAATTTTTCATCCGGCAGGGTGGCTGCAAAAACAGGGTTGAAACCCAGCTTGCGGCCGTCGGTCCAAAGGTCTCTGCAGTGCGGGTCCGCCTTAAAGCGGAGTTTCAGGGCCAGGGTCGCGAAAAAAGGATGCTCCATGACAAGGGCGGAACGGGCCCGGGTCAGGGCAAACACCGCTTTTTCCGTGGGAAGGCCGGGGCCAGACGCCTGGGAAGATGCACGGAAAGGATCGTTGTTCATGGCGTACTACATCAAGACGTCAGCATGATGGGAGGCCCAGCGGGAAAATGCATCGCTGTTGACCAAGGCCGTGTCGCGGAACAGGGCATCGCGCATGAGCAGAACACTGAACTCGGCCGGAAGCCGTTCCGCGTAGGCGGTGAGAGCCCCCATGGTATCGGGTCCGGCCTTGAGGGCCAAGGCTTCGCAGAGCGCATAGGCAGCGGCCGGTTCGTCTGGAACCAGGGCGGACGCCGGATCAGCCAAAACCTCCTCAACAGTGGGCAATTCGCGCCAGACCTGGAGAAATCCGATGAATTCGGCTGCCGCAGCCGGTCCGACCGTCCCCTGGAAAAGGGAATATTCAACCTGCGGGTCTGGGTTTGAGGCGAGAATTTTTGACGCAAACTCCCAGGAACGGGGAGAGGCAAAGGCCTTTGCGGCGCTCGCAGGGTCGTGGTCGTGCAGCATATTCGGTCTGAAACGCAGAAAAGCGCAGATTTCCGGGCAGATACCGGCGGAAAGGGCCCAGGCCAGCCAATCGTCCAGATCCACATCAAAATCCAGGTGTACCATACGGTTGGCAAGGGCGGACGGCATGCGGTGGGTGACGGCCTTGTCTTTTTCGCGATTACCCGCGGCAATGATGCGCCAGCCATCCGGCAGAATGTACTCGCCGATACGACGGTCCAGCACAAGCTGATAGCAGGCCGCCTGCACCAACAGGGGAGCCGCGTTCAGTTCGTCAAGAAACAAAATGCCTTCCGGTGGGTCGTTCTTTCCAGGCAGAAAACCGGGCGGACACCAGACCGAGACGCCTTCCGAAGTGATGCGGGGAAGGCCGCGCAGGTCCACGGGGTCAAGGAGGATGGCCCGGATGTCCCGCAGGGAGAGACCCTTTTTTTGCGCTACCTGGGCGACCACCCGGCTTTTGCCCACTCCCGGCGCTCCCCAGAGAAAAACGGGCTGCCGGACGCTCAGGAGGGTTTCAAGGGCCATTACAATTTGCGAAGGATTCATGTTTTTTCCTTGGGGTGTGCGTACTGAAAATCTGTTGGAGTTAACTGGAATGTTTCGGTATCAAAGCAGCTCTGACAAATTTAGTTGGAACATAATATTTTTTTACTATAAATAAAAGTTAAATATTTTATAAATTTTCACAGGTACAACAAACCTGATCAAACACTATGTCCGAATCCGAAAATCCCATTACCCTTTCAAGGCACTTTGCGGCAGCTGATTTCTGTAAAGGCGTTGAATCTGAAAAAAAAGGCGCGTATAGTGCGTCCGTTTTTTTGATCTTGTTTCTTTTATTGGCGGACTTTTTATGTATGCACTGGATGAGTATGATTACGCGCTTCCCCCATGGCTGATTGCCCAGACACCGGCATCCCGGCGGGATAATTCCCGGCTTTTGCACCTGGACAGAAAATCTGGCACCCTGGCCCATCTTGCGTTTTGCGACCTTCCTGATCTTCTGCAGCCGTCGGATCTGCTGGTCATCAACACCACCCGGGTGATTCCCGGCCGTTTGCACGGTTACAAGGAAAGCGGCGGCAAGGCGGAAGTTCTGATTCTCAATTACGGAGAGCCCGGCGCCGGCTTTCGGGCAGATGACGGCCGGTGGGTGTACCGCTGTCTGATCCGGGCGTCCAAACGGCCCGGACCCGGAACACGCATCCGGTTTGCTTCCGGTACAGACACGGATCTTGTTGCCGAAGTTCTTTCGGTGCATGACGAGACGTCTACCATCGCCTTTTCCGCCACCCGATCTTTTGATGACATTCTCGGCCAGATCGGCAAGATGCCCCTTCCGCCTTATATCAAACGGAGCGAAGATCGGGACAAGGCTGTTGATGAAGCAGATCTTGCGCGCTATCAGACGGTTTATGCCCATGATGCCGGCGCCATTGCCGCGCCCACGGCAGGCCTTCATTTTACAGATGCATTGCTTGAAAAAATTCGAAACAAGGGCGTCACGGTTCTTCCCATTACGCTTCATGTGGGATACGGAACCTTCATGCCGGTCCGGGTAACAGACATCCGGCAGCATCAGATGCACGAAGAGTGGTTTTCCATTTCTCCGGAAACCGCCCGGCAAATCAATCTGGGAAAGACCCAAGGCCGGCGGGTGGTGGCGGTGGGCACCACCAGTGTACGAACCCTGGAGTATGCCGCGCGGCTGGACGGACACGTGTCATCGGGAAGCGGTCAGTGCGATCTGTTTATTTATCCGGGGTATGAATTTAGAATTGTGGATGCCATGATTACCAATTTTCACCTGCCCCGTTCCACCCTGCTCATGCTGGTTTCCGCTTTTTCCGGCCGGGAGCGGATACTTTCGGCCTATGGGACCGCTGTGGCCGAGCAGTACCGATTTTTCAGCTATGGCGATGCCATGTTGATTTCATAAGACAACCCCCTTTCACCCCACAGAATCCAGAAAAAATGCTTTCTTTTTCGCTGCTTAATCAGTCTGGTACGGCCCGTGCGGGCATTTTTCACACCCTTCACGGTGCGGTTGAAACTCCGGTTTTCATGCCGGTCGGCACCCAGGCCACGGTAAAGGCCCTTTCTCCGGAAGAGCTGATCGAAGCCGGCGCCCAGATCATTCTGGGAAACACCTACCACCTTTACCTTCGGCCAGGGACCAGTGTCGTCAGCCGGTTTGGCGGACTGCACCGGTTCATGCACTGGGACCGGCCCATTCTGACCGACAGCGGTGGGTTTCAGGTGTTTTCCCTGGCCAAACTGCGAAAGCTCACCGAAGACGGCTATGCGTTTCAATCCCACATTGACGGCTCCCGCCACCTGCTGTCGCCGGAAATGGCCATTGAAATCCAGATGGCCTTAAACTCGGACATTCACATGTGCCTGGACCAGTGCCTGGAATACCCGGCCACCCCGGATCAGGCGGAAAGCGCCCTGTCCCTCACCACCCGCTGGGCCAGACGCTGCAAAGCTGCCTGGGAAACCCTGACCGACAAACAGAACAGCCTTTTCGGTATTGTTCAAGGAGGGATGTTTGCCGACCTCAGAAAACGGTCCGCAGGAGAAATTGTGGCGATTGATTTTCCCGGTTATGCCATTGGGGGGCTCAGCGTCGGAGAGCCCAAGCCCCTGATGATGGAAATGGCGGAGGTGACGCTTCCGCTGCTTCCGGAAAACCGCCCGCGGTATATCATGGGCGTGGGAACACCGGCGGATCTGGTGGAACTGGTGGGAATGGGCGCGGATATGTTCGACTGCGTCATGCCCACGCGAAACGCCAGAAACGGCCAGATGTTTACCCGCAGAGGCACCCTCAATATCCGTAATGCCCGCTTTAAGGAAGATGAAGCGCCCGTGGATTTATCCTGCAACTGCTACACCTGCCGCCATTACAGCCGGGCGTATCTGCGGCATTTATTCATTGCCGGAGAGATTCTGGCCCATCGTCTCACCTCCATCCACAATATTCATTATTATGTCACCCTGGTCCGGGACATGCGCCAAGCGATTCTGGATGACCGGTTTTCCGACTTTCGGAACGCGTTTTATAGCGCACATCAGGAATTTTCATCCTGAGAAGACAGGAAAATGGCACTGGCACAGGACGGAAACCATCTGTTGAAGCATCGAACAGGAGACAAAGCCCCTGTCCTTCCGCACCGCCTTACGCAGGGTTCCGTATACGGCGGGTGCCAAGGCGCACGAACCTTCACGCTGATGCCGGCCGCATAGACGTCCATGCCTTGACGGTGAATCGCGCGTTGTTCTTTGTTCAGCACATACCATTTGACAAAGACCATTGTTCAGGAATTATGATGTAAATAAGCGGAGCTGCCCGGCACAAGGGGCAAACAACACATCAGGATGAAAAGATGGTGCCGGTAAAAAAATGTTTCGACAAAAGCAGTCTGGAAACCGAACAGGGGGAAAACAGGTGGAGAACAGACTTGAAAACGCATTGGCAAGGGGTGAATTTGTCGTCACCTGCGAATTGATTCCAGGCCGCGGCGCTCACGAAGAAGCTCAGAAAAAAGAGCTTTCCCATGCAAGTGATATCTACAATACCGGGCGTATACACGCCATTTCCATTACCGACAACCCTGGCGGAAGCCCGGCGCTTCTGGCCGATTTTGTTGCAATGGACTTCATGCGAGAGGGTGCGACCTCGCTTGTCCACTTTACCTGCAAGGACCGTAACCGCAACCAGATGCAGGCCCAGCTCTATGCCATGGAGCGCAGCGGGATCCAGAACATCCTGGTCATGTCAGGCGACTATCAGGTGCCAAGCTATGGCGGGCGATCACGTCCGGTATTTGACCTCGATCCGGTCCAGGTCCTGCGCATGGTGGGTGAAATGAACAGCGGCCTGCCGGTGCAGGGGCCAAAGGGAGAAGTAAAAGAAAAACCGACGCATCTGTTTCCGGGCGCGGTGGTCAACCCGTTTAAATACAAGGAAGGCGAGCTGATCCCGCAATACCTCAAGCTTGAGAAGAAGCTGCTTTCAGGCGCAAAATTCATCATTACGCAGCTTGGCTATGATGCACGCAAAATGGAAGAAGTCATCCTGTATGCCAGGGAGCGGGGGTTTAACACACCTTTTATCGGCAATGTCTTCCTTGTCACCAAAGGCGCTGCCAGTCTGATGCGGAAAGGCCGGATCGCGGGTTGCCATATCAGCGATGCATACATGAAAATCCTTGAAGCAGAAGCTGGACTCCCGGACAAGGGCAAAGCCGCCCGCATTGTGCGTGCGGCAAAGATGATCGCCATTTACAAGGGGCTGGGGTTTGCCGGTATCCATATCGGCGGGTTTGGTTTAAACGCCGAAACCGTTACCCGGATCCTTGATCAGGCGGAAGCGTTGGCTGACGGATGGCGCGATTATGCCAGGGAAATCAGCTACGGCGATCCGAACGGCTACTTCCTGTATGATGCTGAGGTGGATGCTGCGGGTCAGAAAACCGGGCTCAATGCGCCATCAAAGGCAAAACGTACCGAAGTTCCGACAGATGGCAGAATTTTCAGGGGCTATCGCTTCTCCCGTTTCTGTCATTACTGGTTTTTCACCCTTAACAGGCGTTTTTGCAAAGTGCTTGCCCGGGTCATGGACAGGTGTGATCGCAAAAACGGTATCCACCGTCACCATGGGGTTGAGCTGATTGGAAAAGCCCTGGTCTACGGGTGTATGGACTGTGGCGACTGTGGCCTGGAAACCTGTGCATACATCTGCCCCATGACACAATGTCCGAAATCTCAGCGCAACGGGCCATGCGGCGGAAGTATGGAAGGCTGGTGTGAGGTCTATCCGCAGGAACGTTACTGCATCCACTATATGGCCTACCATCGCCTGAAGCGGTATAACGAGACTGAAAAGCTTACCCGGTATATTACGCCGCCGAACAACTGGGACTTCTTTGGGACCAGCGGCTGGAGCAACTATACCCATCGGCGGGATAACTCAGCCCACCGAATACCGGTAAAGATCGGCATGGAAACAACGCCGGACAATGTTCTCCCGGAAAAGAGAAAAGAAAACACAGATTGAGAGTGCGCGTTTGAAGATAGAAAAAGGCGTTTCACCTGGGAAGAAACGTCATCTTCGTGTGGCTTCTTTCTCTTCTATCGTTAAATGAACACTCTCCACTGATTAGATAGTGTCGTGGTGTTTTCGGGACTTTTTCCCGCCTCAACGGCGATTTTGGCCAGATCTTCCACAAAAATGGGCTGAATGTGATACGCGCCATCGCCAAAAATGCCGAAAACCGGAAAATATCTGAGGGTCCAGGCAATATTGGAGATGAGAATATCTTCAGACCCGAAAATCACCGCCGGCCGTAAAATGGCATATGACAGGCCGGATTCGCGCAGTCTTCGTTCCAGAAAGCCCTTTCCCTGACAATATTCCAGGTGAGAATTTTCATCCGCAGAAGTGATGCTGACATGGACGATTTTTTTCACGCCAGCGCGTTTGGCTGCCCCAAACTTCCCATGGCGATCATGGCTCCAAGGGACTTCTGTCATAGACAAGGGACTTCTGTCATAGACAAGGGGAGGGAGATCATTGGGTATGTGTGGGAAACTACGGTATCCCTGAACAAAAAGAGGCGATACGTCATCTTGACATCAATCCCTAAGAGGCGTATGACTCTGTACCACTCAGTCTGAGACATTTCTCCCAACAACTTGGTCCAATGCACTATACTCAATGTCGGCCGGTCATGCGGCATTGATGCAGGTTAACCTTTTCAATCAAGGAGGTAAGGAAAAGAAGTCTCATTAAGTATGGTGCGGACGCATAGTGTTCTGTTATAAATCAACCCCGATTTCAGGAGGTTTTTATGGTGACAGATGCAAAAGAAGCGGGTGCAAAACCCAAGACATTAAATGAAGACAAGGTCGCGCTGCTGATTGGGTCATTCCTGTTTTTGGTGGCGCTCATGAACCTTGCCGGCCTTGATTTGCTGGGCTGGATTGTAAAAGCCAACACCTGGCTGAATCCCACACAACTTTTTCGATCCACTTCACAAGCCTATGGGCTCAACGGATTTGTATCCCTGATCATTTCCTGGCTGGTGATGGGCGCTATTCTTTCCGTTGGCATGAAAATGCTGGGCGAAGATGTGGTCAAGTTCTTCAAGGGATTTACGCTGATTTATTTCATTGCCTATTTCTGTTACGCGCTGGGGAACAATGCCTATGTTGCCGTAACGCCGGACAAACTGAAAAATTATAATATCCCGTGGTCCATGGGGCTTTCCGGTGAGGCGGGATATATTGTTGCGCTGGTTGCCGGCATCATCATCAGCAACTTCTTTCCGAAACTGGTCAGTTTCATGAAAGAAGCCTGCCGCCCGGAAATGTTCGTCAAAATTGCCATCATCATCATGGGCGCCGAACTGGGCGTGAAAGCGGCCGAGGCCATGGGACTGGCCTCTTCCATCATTTTTCGGGGGCTTTGTGCCATTGTTGAAGCCTATCTGATTTATTGGGCCCTGACCTACTACATTTCCCGCAAGTATTTTAAATTCAGCCGTGAGTGGTCGGCTCCCCTGGCTTCCGGTATTTCCATTTGCGGTGTTTCCGCCGCCATTGCCACCGGCGCCGCCATTCGCGCCCGTCCGGTGGTGCCGATCATGGTATCATCGCTGGTCGTTGTCTTTACCTGTATTGAAATGCTCATTCTGCCGTTTGTGGCCCAGTATTTTCTGTACACCGAACCCATGGTGGCGGGCGGCTGGATGGGACTTGCCGTCAAATCTGACGGCGGCGCCATTGCCAGCGGCGCCATTGTTGACGCGCTGATCCGGACAAAAGCCATAGCAGTACAAGGGATTGAGTACCAGGAAGGATGGATCGTCATGGTGACCACCACCGTGAAGATCTTCATTGATGTGTTCATCGGTGTCTGGTCTTTTGTTCTGGCTTATATCTGGACCAAAAAGTTCGAAAAAAGTTCCGATGGACGCACCATGACCATGGGCGATGTATGGCAGCGGTTTCCGCGCTTTGTGCTGGGCTACATCATTACCTTCCTGATTCTTCTGCTGATCTGCCTGTATGTGGACGGCGGAAAGGTCATGGGCAAGAGCATGACCGGCCCCATCAACTCCATGCGGGTGATGTTCTTCCTGTTCACCTTTTTCACCATTGGCCTGGTTTCCAATTTCCGCAAACTGTGGGCTGAGGGTATCGGAAAACTGGCGGCTGTTTACGCGGTATGTCTTTTCGGCTTCATCATCTGGATCGGCCTGTTTATTTCCTGGCTGTTCTTCCACGGGGTGTATCCTCCCGTTGTGGCCGGCTGAGCCTGAATGAACCCAGACAGGAGGAAAAAATGAAAGAAAACGAAGATGTGAAATTCCATGAAGAGCTGGACAAAATGGAATATGAGCCGCTGAATGACACGGAAGTCAAGCTGATACGCAATTCCCTGATTATCGGAACCGTATTGCTTGTGCTGTTCTACTTTGTGGCGGGCTGGCTTTTCCCGGGCGCTCACGCCTGAAAACAGTGACCTGAAAAAACCGCTGCGGTTCGATCGTGTGCCTGCGGGCCGCAGCGGTTTTAAACACATCCTTAGATTGCCATGAGACACTTTAAAATAAGATATATTTACGGGTTCCAGACGGAGCTCAAACAGACGTTTGAGGGCTATGTGGAGGCCGACTCCCTGCAGGCGGCGCTCCGTACCAAAAGCAACTGGCCCATTGAAGTTCGGTACAACTGTACCAGTGCCTGGGCTAAAAACCCCGGAACCAGTCTTTATTATGTGGAAGCCTGGGAAGCCGAGTGCTGCGCTGCCGATCCTGCGGAGAGAGGATCAGGTCCGTCACCCGTTGAGGACGCCGGATGCCGGAGTGTCATCTGATTTTACCCGACTCTCTCCCCAAAAAGTACGATGGTTCATGTGTTTCCTTCAAATCTGCGCACGAGACCCAGCAGTGACAGAAGTCCACGCCGCTCAACGTATTTCACAGGAAGAGCTTGATTCATATGTGAGGAGCAGTCCACCACTGGCCGCGCCCGTGGTAGTCGATTTCCAGCCACCTTCTTCGCCAAGTCCCCGTTGCATCGTATGCGGTTCCTGTTCGTCAGGCCAGTGCTTTGCCTGCGGCTTCCTTTTCAGATTTCATACCTTGCGGCAGAACCTTGCCATCCGGCTAAAAGTTCCCCGTGACGGGCCTGTTGAGGACTTACACATCCAACTTCGCGTGCCCTGTCGGGCGTACATATAAAAATCAAAAAATAAATAAAATTCATTTTTTATTTGCAAACGCACTTTTTTTTATATAAATTTTCCACACGGAAATGGAGGTCGCGTTGTTATCTTTTAATGCTGCAACGCTCCTTTAAAACCCTTTATCCCTATTCATGAAAGGATGTGCCCATGACAACTCCTTATGACGTGGCCTATGCAGAATCCATTCATCATCCGGAAGAATTCTGGGCCAGAGCAGCCGAAGAATGCCACTGGTACAAAAAGTGGGACAAAGTCCTGGATGACTCCAACAAGCCCTTTTATCGCTGGTTTGTCGGGGGCGAGTTGAACACCTGCTACAACGCGCTGGACCTGCATGTGGACTCCGGTCGGGGCGACCAGCCTGCGGTGATTTATGACAGCCCGGTGACGGACACGATTAAGATCTATACCTATTTGGAACTGCGGGATGAGGTGGCCCGGCTTGCCGGGGTTCTGAGGGACCAGGGCGTTACCAAGGGTGACCGGGTGATCATCTATATGCCCATGATTCCCCAAGCCCTCATGGCCATGCTGGCCTGCGCCCGCATCGGTGCGATTCATTCGGTCGTTTTCGGTGGATTTGCCGCCAATGAACTGGCCACCCGGATCAATGACGCAACACCCAAGGTCATTGTGTCCGCATCCTGCGGCATTGAAGGCGCAAAGATTATTCCCTACAAGCCACTTCTGGACAAGGCCATTGAAATGGCGGCATTCAAGCCGCAATCCTGCATTATTTTCCAGCGTTCCATGGAAAAGGCACAACTGATCCAGGGACGGGATCTGGACTGGGACCAGGCCATGGCCGGGGCCTCTCCTGCTGATTGCGTTCCCGTGGCTGCCACGGACCCCCTTTATATTCTGTACACATCAGGCACCACGGGCCAGCCCAAGGGCGTTGTCCGGGATAACGGCGGCCATCTGGTGGCCCTTAAATGGACGATGAAGGCTATTTACGACATTGATCCGGGAGATGTGTTCTGGGCGGCATCGGACGTGGGTTGGGTGGTGGGGCACTCGTATATTGTCTATGCACCGCTCTTCAAGGGCGCCACCAGCGTGCTGTTTGAAGGGAAACCCGTGGGAACGCCGGATGCAGGTGTATTCTGGCGCATCATCTCCCAGCACAAGGTGAAGTCCCAGTTTACCGCGCCCACGGCCTTCAGGGCCATCAAGCGGGAAGACCCCAACGGTGATTTGATCAAAAATTATGATCTTTCTTCTCTGAAGATTCTTTTTCTGGCAGGCGAACGCTCGGACCCGGATACCATTCAGTGGTCTGAAAGAAACCTCAAGGTACCGGTGATTGACCATTGGTGGCAGACGGAAACCGGGTGGGCCATTGCCGCCAACTGCATGGGACTGCACCGTTTTCCGGTCAAATACGGTTCTCCCACCAAAGCTGTGCCCGGATGGAATCTTCTGGCGGTGGATCCGGGCACAAAACCCGTTCCAGCAGGTGAAACCGGCGCCCTGGTGGTCAAACTGCCGCTTCCGCCGGGAGCGCTTACCACCCTGTGGCAAAATGATGCCCGTTTTCTCGAAGCCTACATGGAAGAATTTCCCGGTTATTACAAAACTGCGGATGCCGGGTACATTGACGCGGAAAACTATGTGTATGTGATGGCCCGGACCGATGACATCATCAATGTGGCCGGCCACCGACTTTCCACCGGTGCCATGGAGGAAGTTCTGTCCGATCATCCGGATGTGGCCGAATGTGCGGTTCTGGGGGTAGAGGATCAATTGAAAGGGCAGGTGCCCATCGGTTTTCTGGTGCTGAAAGCCGGCGTCAAGCGGCCCAATGAAGACATCATCAAAGAGGTGATCGCCATGGTGCGGGACCGCATCGGGCCGGTAGCAGCCTTCAAAACCGCCACCGTGGTCAAACGGCTGCCCAAAACCCGGTCCGGAAAAATTCTCAGGGGCACCATCCAGAAGATTGCCGACAACAAAACCTACAAAGTGCCGGCGACCATTGACGATCCGGAGACCCTGAACGAGATGAAGCAGGCCCTCACCGGACTGGGATATGCAGGGTCCACCTCTGCCAGCTGAATTGTCCTGATTGGCAGTGCGGTAATGGTCAAGAGATGGAGGCCTGTATGCCAAACAACGGGCCCAGCAACCTCATGCATTCATAAGAACAATATTGACGTTGCGGTGATTTGACCGGCGGATCAGGCCAGCCGTCAGTCAGATCACCGTGTTTCCTGAAAATGCGTCTGATTCGGTGGATGCCAACCCAAGCGCCATGGTCAGCAAGCTCGGCCTGCGGCCGCTTCGACCTCTGTCGGTAGCGGCCGCAGGCTTCTGATCTTATCAGGCTTGCCGGCCTTATGGGATCCCCAGTTTTACAGGGTAGACTTCAGAAGGAACAGTCCACCGGACACCTGAAAAGTGGAACTACCGTTTTAACCGCTTCATCCCGGCATTCTTTTGCGTAACGACCGTTGGGACTTCCTCTCATCTGGGCACCTCCGCTAAGTTGAGGATGTTCACCTTTGGTCTGTTTTTCAACCTGCCTCTCTCAAGCCTTACTGTCGGATCATCTCAGGAAAAGGTGCGTTCACACTATCTTTTTTACCCCTTATAACTTGCCAACCCGTTGCGGCCATCTGATAAAAATAAAAACTTAGTTAACTGAGCCTAAAAAATTTTTTTCTTCTTAACTTGACATCCTTGAGGTTCCATCATAGAACGCGGCATCAGGGATCTGCGGTGACAACCCATGGGTTTGTAACGGTTATCCCCATGAGGCAGAGGTATCCATCTGGTGTCAGGACTGATGCTTAGCTTGGTGTTCGGATGGATTTTCAGTGGGCCGTTTTCCGTTGTCGCCACTTCTTTGCAAGATATGGTGGCGTATGGAATGTCATCACCGGGATATTTTCCGCCATCTTTAAGTTCCGCAATCGTGTGAGGATGTATGCACCCAAATAACATATCCATCGAGCGCATGTTTCTGGACGCCGACCCTGTTGTGCAGGGGGTCATGATTATCCTGCTTCTGGCATCCGTCCTGTGCTGGGCGATTTTTATTGAAAAGGCGGTATTGTTCCGCAAAGCTGCGGCAACCCTTCGGACCTTTAATACCGCAGTAACGGAATCATCCGCCATTAACAGGGATTTTTCCGCACACTGCCCGGGTTTTACGGCCTCTGTCGCAAAAGTGGGGGTGGAAGAGAGCCTGGATGATGCCGGGCATGAAACCCGGGAGGCTTACAGAGGGCGATTGGAGCGCGCCATGTCCAGTGTATTCGGCACCCATATTGATTTACTGGGAAGACGGGCCCTTTTTCTGGCCACTGTGGGATCCGTCTCGCCCTTTATCGGTCTTCTGGGAACGGTGTGGGGAATTATGCATAGCTTTATGGGAATTGCCGCCTCCGGCGAAACATCCCTTGCGGTTGTGGCCCCCGGTATTGCCGAGGCCCTGTTTGCCACCGCAATCGGCCTTGTGGCCGCTATTCCAGCAGTTATCGGGTTTAACAAAATATCCAGTATACTCAAGGCGCTGACCAAAGAAGGGATGATCACCATCGGGCTTCTCGGCAACAAACTGGCCAAGCAGCACTTTACTGGAACAGAAAGGTAATCACGATGCAGCAGATTCAGTCTGATCTGGCTTCCGACGCCGACTTTGGCGTGATGTCGGAAATTAATGTGACCCCTTTTATCGATGTGATGCTGGTGCTGTTGATCATTTTTATGGTGACCGCACCCCTCATGATGGCATCCATTCCCCTCAATTTGCCCAAAGGCGCCATGACCCGTCTGGAACAGATGAATGCCAAACCCCTTATCGTCAGCATTGACGGTGAAAAACGAATCTATGTGGGCAAAGAAGAAGTTACAGCACAAGACCATGACGCCTTTTTCAAGGAGTTGGCACTGACATCGGAAGACGGTGGTGTTCATGTTCGGGGAGACAAGGACATCCCCTATGGGGACATGGTGAATCTCATGGCCAAACTCGGAAAAGCAGGATTTGCCCGCGTGGTCCTTGTCACCGAATCCGGAAAATCGGAAACAAACCCGGTGACACCGGATTCTGCAAATTCCCCTTCACCCCTGACCGGGAAAAAGACAGCCTTGGTTTCCGCATCTTCCCAAGTTCATACACCGGGACGTCCATAAACCGAACCCATGAACCGGAAAAAGAACCCCAAAAACATCACTTTTTTTGACGTAAAGGGGGAAAAGCTGTTCGGCGCCGCTCTGGTGGTGGCCATCTTGCTGCATACATCGGTGATTTTCGCACTGGTGGTGTTGGATATGGCCAGGGAGCCCGAGTACCAGACGCTGGCCATAATGGACTTCTCCCCCTATGATCCCCTGGGGGGAGAACCCGGCGGCGCTCCGCCCGGAGAACCAATCAACCAGTCCCCCTCTCCGCCCCCGGCGAAGCCGGAATCGATTCCGCCGGAGCCCGAAGAAGTTTCCGAATCCGAACAAGCGGTGGTGACCACCACCGCAAAGGCCGCAGTAGACGATGTCGTCATCCCGCCCAAAAAAGAAAAGCCAAAGGAAAAACGCAAGCCCAAAAGGGAAAAACCACGGGAGCGCACCACTGAGCAGCCCGCCGAAAATACCAGTTCGCCTGTCCCGTCACAACTGGCCGGCACAGGCGGGAGTCAGGGAAATGTACAGGGCAGTGGGACCCAAGGCGGCACGGGAGCTGTCGGTACAGGCCAGGGAAAGGGGCAAGGCGGCAGCGGCGGCGGAACAGGACAGGGAAATCCGGATGCACTCAAGGCCTATCATGCACAGATCCGGAAAAAGCTGGAACGTTATCAGAAATATCCTCGTGCGGCCCGATCCCGTCGGCAGGAAGGAGTGGTAACTGTTTTCTTTGTCGTGAATCGAAACGGGACCGTGGTTGCCTCAAAGCTCGTCAAAAGTTCTGATCATCGCTTGCTGAATGATGAGGCCATCGCACTGCTCAAAAGAGTCAATCCCTTCCCGCCCATTCCAAAAGAGGTGCACCAGGACCAACTGGACATCACCATCCCCATTCGCTTCAAACTGGTCAATTAAAAAGAAAGTACTTTCGAAAATTCGAGAAACACCATATATCATGCGGCTTACCTGCACATTATGCCTGCCCCAGTTTACTTTACCAGGTCACACTCATCATGGAACAATTGAGACCACTTCCGATGCCCATCAGGGCAACATGGTTTCCCGGTCGAATCCGACCGGATTCATCGGCCTGGGCAAGAGTAATGGGCACAGCAGCCGGGCCTATGTTTCCCAGTGTGGGGAAGTTGAGGTGGTGTTTTTCAGGGGAAAGCCCCAGTTTTTCATTCAGGACATCCATGTTCCGCTGGCTGACCTGGTGAGGAATATAAGTGTCGATTTCTTCATCGCTCCAGTGGGCCAGGGATTCACAGGCCAGATCCCACGTCTTTCGTGCAAGCGCCACACCGAAAAGCATCACTTTTGATGCATCGGCAATCATCTGATCCGGTTGTCCCAGACACAGGCGACTGTGCTCAGTGGAAGAAAGGGTCACCGCGCCGTTGATCCGATGACTTCGGGTAGACAGTTTACCTTTACAGACAATCATGGCGACCGCGCCGGAGCCAAGGGTGAGGGTGGCAAACTCATCCCGAAATTCTGTCGGCGCGGCGTCCGGACGGCATAACCGATCCAGCGTGGCCTCCACCACGATGCGGGAATTTTCCCCATCCACAATCAGACCATAATCCACAAACCCCGCGTCAATCATCAACCCCACGCTGGCCATGGCATTCATGAATCCCAGACACGCATTTCCGATATCATAACTCTGGCACTGGCTGGAAAGCCTCAGGTTGCCGTGGACCAGACTGGCAACAGACGGCTCGATATAATCCTTTGACACGGAAGTGCTGATCAGGATTCCAATGGCATCGCGGGAAATCCCGCTTCGGGAAAGCACTTTTTCCGCGGCCAGGGTGGCCACGTCACTGGCCTGCTGGTCCGGGTTCCAGAACCGGCGCTCACGGATTCCCGTCAGGCCCTGGAGAATGCCGGGCTTCATGCCTGCCTTTGAAAGAACATTTACAAGCCGGGATTCAATTTCCGATGAAGTGACCACGGTTTCCGGAAGCACATATTCCACCGCTTCAATCGCCACATCGTTAAAAAACAGGGGTATCATGGTATTTTCCTTCCAAGAAAATAAAACCGTTCATACCATGATTGGCACGATGGCTGAAAAAGAAATATCCGGAAACGGCATAAAAAAACCGGGCATTATCCCTGAACAGGAAAAATGCCCGATTTTTTCGTTAAAAAAGTAGGTGTCAGGTTGTTTTTTTTACATTTTTTGCCTCTGGACCACGATCGCTTTCTTCCACGTCAAAAATGACCACATCCCCTTCTGACAATGTTTTGAAGCCAGGCATGTCGATGGCAGAAAAGTGTACAAAAATATCTCGCCCTTGTTCTTCGTTAATAAAGCCGTACCCTTTTTTGTCATTGAACCATTTTACTGTTCCGTTCGCCAAAACACAGACCTCCTCTTTCCCCTCTTGAGCTTTCGCTTGAATGATCGGAAGTATAGTACGTCCTTTTTTCAGACGCAAACGCAACGCTACAGGTGGATCTGGTACTGGATCTGATATTAAAAATTTGACGGGTCGTTGTTTTCTAATAAGAAAAATAATGAAAGTAAGAACGATTTAAAGAAAAAATATACTTCCTGTCAAGAGAAAACAACGGCAAAAAAAGGCCCGACTTCTCTTGACATGCATATATCTCACAATAAAATCAGCTTATTATAAAAGAATCGGTGCATATATAAAGAATCTGTTCCTTCTTTTTTATCCATCGGACAGAAGACAACAGTATATAGGTAGAAAATGGGAATTGTCTTCTCCATGTTGTGTCCCACAGTTAAAATCCCAAGGATCCCCCGATCAGAAAAATGCTGATATCGGTCATCATGGGGCGTCGATGCAGAATCGTGGTCACACGGCAAATACGTTGGGGGGAAGAACAGTCGGAACAGACACCGGTTTCCGCGCAAGGGGTTTTCAGATCCAGGCTTTTTGCCCGCATGGGTGCTGCTATCTGGGGTACCCGCCTGAGAGCGCTTTCCAGATCCGGTGTCACCTTGTTCATTCCGGCAACAAGGATGACTTTGGGGCACCCAAAGGTCATGGCATTGGTTCTGTTGCCCACACCATCCACATTGACAATTTCACCGGTAACGGAAATAGCGTTGGCACTGCATATAAAACAATCACAACGTCCCTGGTCCAGACGGATGGAAAGATCGGCAGATGCGTTTAAACCGAGCTGCCAATGGTCATGAATGATTTTTCCCTGGGACATAAGTGCGTCAACGATGCCCAGACTGCGGGTCGTGCTGGATCCGCCGAACCCGAAGGAAGAAAAAGGTGCTGCCATCTGCAATATGGCGGATACGGCAGATTCGGCATCCGGATGGTAGTGGGCATCAAAATCATGGTGAAGGAGATTGCCCACGCAGCGGTTTGCGGTTTTTTCCCAAACCCAGGATTCATATGCGGCGTTATCCATGTTTCGCATATCCATGGTTTCACACTTTCAAAAAAGGCGGAAAATAATAGAAACAAGAATCGTACCCACCACACGGCCCCTGTCATCGGATGGGCTTACGGCAGACGAACAAAAAATACCGGAAAAAGACCGCTAGTGCGGTTCCTCACCCGAAGCATCGGGCGGAAGAGGCTCAGACCACCTGATTTTGATGATTTCAGGCTTGTAATTGGTGTTGTGGGCAAGCAGACGATCCATCATCCGGATAATGAAAAAAGCCACCCCAAAGGCGGAAAATGCCATAATGGCCGCCATGACCGACGGATCGCTGCCTTTTATACCGGCGATATGCTGCCCGAGAAAAGCGCCGGCAACCATGCAGAGAACCGGAAAAAGATAGAGCAAAAAGGCGGCCTTCACAAAAGATCCGGTTTTAATGCGAAGCAGAACCCGGTCTCCGGGTTTGGCATGGGCGGTGTTAATGGCCTCCACCTCCATTTCCATACCACCCTCACCCATACGGCAGGAATCCTTGGAAGAGCAGGATTCGCAGGCACTGGAGCGGACCGTCCGAACCCGGGCAGTCCCGGCTCTGCCGTCTTTTTCAACCGTCAGAACAACACCTTCTTCAGTGGCCATTGATTGAGACGATCTCCGGTTTTCAGGCTATTGGAAAAGATTCAGGAGCGTTGCGGAAATCCTTATACCCAGCCGTCCAGAAAAATTTTCCCTCTCCCCATTCGTTCTTTTAGGGGAGAGGGATGTTAGATCAGACACCATCATTACGAACGATCAGAAATTCCGAGAAGTGACAACGCACCTTGTGCTTTCTCAGGCGTTGACACTTTCCCGAATCTGTTCCAGGGGCTGCTGCCCGGTATGCTGGTAACAGATGAGGCCGCAATTCAGACACCGGCCCGCTTCTTTGCAGGCCGCTTTTTCGTCATAGCCTTTTTCTATTTCGTCAAATTGCTCAAGGTCATGGTTACAAACCACAGGCATGGCCTCCCGCGGAAGAGGCGCGACAGTTTCCACATGATCCACATTCTGGATGACGATTCCGGGTTTGAGGACATTTTCCGGCAAATCCAGCGGAATCTGGTAAAGAAGCTTGTGCAGGGTAGTGGCAGCCCGGCGGCCGGCACCAATGGCCCGGATAGCAGCGCTGAAATCCGTCAGATCATCGCCCTTGGCAAAAATCCCCGCCTGGTCAGCCATATCCGCTCGCTTGTAGGGTGGAACCGCAGTCCATTCAGATGTGACAACAGCTTCTTCGCCGCCTTCCACTACCGGATGAGCAAATATCAATTCCGGAAACCGGCCGGCAGCAAAAACCAGGGTCTGTGCCGGAAGGGTGGCGACATGGCCGGTTGCGGTATCCAATACGTCAACAGCGGAAAGGGCTTTGCCGTCTCCGGAAAGACGGATCACACCGTGACCGACCAATACCGTTGCCCCGGCTTTGGTCAGGGCAGAAACCACCGTCGGATCTGGCATGCCATTAAGAATAAAGGTTACGGTTTTGGCACCCAGGGCTTTGACTTTTTCCAGGGCCTCTTTGGCAACAGTATCTCCGCCCACGATCACGGTGTTTGATCCACAGTTCACCGTACCATGGCCGGGTTTTCCAGACCGGAACACATCCAGCAGCAGGAAGCTGCCGGGAATGGGCGTTTCAACGAATTTTTCAGCGCCCCGGGAAAGCCGGCTGTCCCATCCACCGGTGGCCAGGAAAACCGCTTCAAATCCATCACTCAGTAAATCCGTCACGCTCACGTCTTTTCCCAGCATCTTGCCGGTGCGGAACTCAACGCCCATTTCCGCAATACCGTCAATGTCCCACTGGAGAATTTCCCGGGGGAGCCGGTACCGGGCAATGGCTGAAGTGAGAAGGCCGCCCAGCGTATCGGTGCCTTCAAAAACCGTGGCCGCATGGCCGAGCCGGGCCGAGAAAAAGGCTGCGGACAACCCCTGCACACCACCGCCCACAACCGCGATCCGGCGGCCGGTATCCGGCGCCTTGAAGGGCAGAATCCGTTGTTTTTGGGTACGTTCGTAATCAGCAGCAAAGCGTTTGAGGGCGTTGATGGCCACGGGCTCGTCCACATATTTCCGGCGGCAGTCGGTTTCACAGGGCCGCGGACAGATTCTGCCGATGACCGTGGGAAAGGGGTTGCGCTCCTTGATGGTCTGAACCGCGCCGTGATAATCGTGTTCGTTGATCTGCTCAATATAGCGGCTGATGTTGATGCCCGCCGGACAGGCCCGCTGACAGGGGGTGGTGCAGTCTTCTGTGGTGTATTCTTTGAAGATGCGGCGGGTCACCGAGGAAAGGGTGATGATGTGTTTCGGGCAGACCCGTTCACAGGTGCCGCAGCCTGTACATTTGGCTTCATTGACCACGGGAAGCCCTTTGGGGCCCATGACAATGGCGTCAAACGGACAGGCCGCCGCGCAGGTTCCCAGACCCAGACAGCCGATGTTACAGACCTTCATGCCGCCGGAGAGAAGCGCCGCCGCCCGGCAGTCCTTCAGGCCGTTGTACTGGTATTTTACATCCGCATCCTGCACCCCGTAGGTGCATCCGGGAAGGGCGATATCCGGTTCTTTGGCTTCCACACTGACCCCGAGAATCGTGGCAATGGCCTCAGCAACCTCAGCTCCGGCCGCCACACAGGAGTTGGGCGATGCTTTTCCCGCCACAATGGCCTCGGCATTGGCGCTGCATCCGGGAAGCCCGCACCCACCGCAGTTGGCACCGGGCAACGCTGCTTCAACCGCTTCGATTTTGGGGTCCACATAGACATAAAAAACCTTGGAGGCCACGGCCAAACCAAGTCCCACAACGAGTCCCAGTATTCCCATGAGAATAATCGCAATGATCATATTTTTGCTCCCGCTTGAAAAAATAAGGATCGGCTGTCTGAAAACAGGCTGATGCCTGGGTTTGTGCGTTTGCTGCTACCAGGACCCGTCGAGTCCCCGAATGCCGTTCATATAAAGCCGGCCGCAGGCGACAAACAAGGAGTATCGGGTTACCATAAGCGGAATATCAAATGATTTTGCCATATCGGAAAATTCTGGGGGTGGCACTTTACCCCGGACAATAACAATTCCGCCCAGGCCGACAATGGTTGCCGTACGGATCACATGGTCTGTGGTAACGCCGGTCAACAAAATGGATCCTTTGGCTGCAGCGGCCAATACATCTTCCATCAGGTCTGCCGCCCCACCGCCCACGATAACCCTGTCCAGGTGTGATTCCCCGCACAGCATATCAGCTTTAAGAATAGCTTGAACTTCCGAAATTTTCATTGGTCTCGATCATCAATCGGGAAATCAGGTATAAAAACGCAAACTGATTCTGGGTTATGGCTTTAATTAAAGATTAACCGTTGCCGGAATACGCTTGATCATCCAGCACACATATTCATAATCACCGAAAATGTCAACGCCATCGTCTCTGCCAAGCGCCGACCGGACGATCCTTGACGCCATATCATCGCTGCTCTATAAAAATGCGATGAACATCGGTTTCCCGCACAGCAGCGGCAAGTTTTTCGCTGTTTTCATCCCGCCAGCCGGTATGCGCGGCTTTTTCTCGTCAAAATAAACAAAGGCGGACCATGCCCAACATGATCAAAAAAGTCAATGAAGCGGTACACTTCCTCAAACAAAAATTACCTTTTGCTCCCCTTGTCGGCGTGATCACCGGCACCGGACTTCGGGATGCCATGGGACCGCTGACCCCTTCCGTCACTCTGAATTACGGCAGTATCCCCCATTTTCCGGTTTCCACAGTGGTCAGTCATGCGGGACATCTCATTGCCGGTCTGCTGGATGGCCATCCTGTCCTCGTGATGCAGGGACGCTTTCATTTATATGAAGGCTACACCCCGGCCCAGGTTTCCTTTCCGGTCCGGGTCATGCAGGAACTGGGCATCCGCAATCTCATTGTCTCCAATGCGGCCGGCGGCATTACCCCCTTTCTTGCCCCGGGCGATCTCATGATGATCACAGACCATATTAATCTGACGGGCGAAAATCCCCTGACCGGACCCAATGTGGATGCCTGGGGCCCCCGGTTTCCAGATATGACAACCGCCTGGCACCCGGATTTGATGGCCTGTTGCCGCCGGGCCGCCGGTCTTCTGGGTGAATCCTTAAAGGCCGGTGTTTATGCCGGACTGCGCGGACCGTCTCTGGAAACACCGGCTGAAATCCGGTTTTTGAAAACCATCGGCGCTGATGCGGTGGGACTTTCCACCCTGATGGAGGTCATTGCCGCTGTTCATGGCGGAATCCGGGTGCTGGGCCTTTCCGTGATTACCAATCTCAATGATCCGGACCATCCCCATCCAGCGTCCCTGGAGGCGATTGTGGATGCGGCAAACCAGGCTGCGCCGCGGCTGGGCCGTCTGATCCGGGGCGTTATCCATGAAATCCACAGAAAGGACCCATCGTGAAAAATCCGGGAAACGTGGACCTCCTCATTACGAACGGCACGGTGATCACCCTGGATTCGGCAAATCCCATTA
Organism: Desulfosarcina sp. OttesenSCG-928-A07; assembly: GCA_030267325.1. Taxonomy (GTDB): domain Bacteria; phylum Desulfobacterota; class Desulfobacteria; order Desulfobacterales; family Desulfosarcinaceae; genus Desulfosarcina. The sequence goes on from JAJDJS010000026.1 coordinate 33,289, forward strand.
TTTCAAGTGGCGCGGTGGCCGTGCGCGGCGATGTCATTGCGGCAGTGGGGCCATCAGGCGACTTTATCGGTGTCAATGCCAGAGAAACCCTTGACGCAAAAGGCGGCATCATCCTGCCGGGGCTTGTGAACACCCACACCCACCTGCCTATGACCCTGTTCCGGGGACTGGCAGACGATCTGCCTTTGGAAACATGGCTGAATGACCATATTTTTCCTGCGGAAGCCCGGTTCATCACCCCGGATACCGTAAAATGGGCAACCCTTCTGGCCTGTGCGGAGATGATTTTATCCGGCACCACTTGCTGCTGTGACGGGTATTTTTATGAAGATACAGTGGCCGCCGCGCTGGCGGAGACCGGAATGCGGGGTGTTCCCGGACAGGCGGTGATCGGATTTCCCGCGCCGGGTGTTTCCGATCCCAAAACCGGCATCGACCATGCTGTGAATTATATTCGCCAGTGGCAGGGCCGATATCCGCATATCGCGCCTTCTGTTTTGTGTCACGCTCCGTATACCTGTGATGATGATACCTTAAAAACCACCAAAGCCGCTGCCAATGACATGGGCACCCTGTTTCAGATCCATGTGGCGGAAACCCGGTTTGAGCGGGACCAGTCCATTAAAGAAAAAGGGAAAAGTCCGGTCCAACACCTGGAGCGGCTCGGCGTTCTGGATAAAAATACCCTTCTGATCCATTGCGTGTGGCTGGATGAAGCAGACATGGATATTGTGCAAAAGCGCGATGCAAAAGTGGCCCACTGTCCGGAAAGTAACATGAAACTGGCCTCGGGCGTGGCACCGGTTCCAGATCTTCTGGCCCGCGGGATCTGCGTAGGACTGGGAACAGACGGCTGCGCCAGCAACAACAACCTGGATCTGTTTGCTGAAATGGATATGGCCGCCAAACTCCACAAGGTTCATCGCCTGGACCCCACGGTAATGGATGCGGCAACGGTTTTGCGCATGGCCACCCTGGACGGTGCCAAGGCCCTTGGCATGGCGGATCGCATCGGGTCGCTGGAGGCTGGCAAACAGGCAGACATTATTGTGGTGGACACCCGGCGCCCACACTTAACGCCGTGTTTTGATCCCTTGTCCCACCTGGTGTATGCGGCAAGCAGCACAGATGTCCGCCATGTGCTGGTGGCCGGAAAAATGCTTATGCGTGACCGCCGGCTGCTCACCCTTGATGTGTCCGCCATCATGGATGAGGTGAATGCGATTGCGGCGTCCATTCGGTCCTGATCATTGAAAACAGGAGCGCCACAACTGATCCGGGACTTTAGCGCCAAGAAAATTCCATTCGCTCCCAATGGCCGGCAAACAGACTTGCACTTTGCGTATCAGAGACAGAAATGACGGCAAAAAGACACGAAAATGAAACTGTCGAATTCAAGAAAACACTGGGACAGCTCAAGGAAGGCATCATTTCCATTTCTGCCATACTGAACAAGCATGGCGAAGGCGAGCTGTGGTTCGGCATCCGTGATGACGGAATCCCCGTGGGCATAAATGTCGGCGCAAAAACAATCCGCGATATTTCCCAAGCCATTGCCGCCCACATTGATCCCAAAATCTATCCTGAAATCACCACCCACGGGGTTGATGGGATGCAGTGTATCAAGGTGGTTTTTTCTGGACAGGACGCACCCTATTCCGCTTATGGCAGGCCCTATATCCGGGTTGGCGATGCAGACCGCCGGCTAAGCGCGCAGGAACTGCAACACTTTATCGTCCGAAAACAACGCGCTGTTTTGCGTTGGGATTCCGAACCGGGCAAAGCGCCGCTTGCGGACATGGATATAAAGAAGGTCCGCGCCTTTGTGGAACGTGCCGGGTTAAAATGGCATTCTCTGCATTCAGCCATGGAAAATCTTGGTTTGCTGGTGGAAGACAAACTGGTCAATACGGCCCCGTTGTTTTTCAGCAAAAAACCGGCATTAAAACTCCGGTGCGCGGTGTTCGGCACAGATACAACGTCTTTTATTATAGACAGACAGGACTTTGACGGCAATATTCTGGAACTTATTGAAGAAGCACAAAAATATATACTGAAAAACATTTACATCGGAATGCGCCTGGAGGGACTTTACCGGGTGGATGTGCCGGAAATCGCGATTCCGGCAATTCGCGAAGCCATTATCAATGCGTTTTGCCATCGTGATTATCGTGATCCTGAATATGTGCAGGTTGCCGTGTTCAAAAACCGTGTGGAAATTCGCAATCCCGGGACTCTTTTCGGTGGGATCACAATTGAGTCTTTGCGCCACGGCAAATTGTCCCGAAGACGAAATCCACTCATTGCGCAACTGCT
>JAJDJS010000027.1 GCA_030267325.1 Desulfosarcina sp. OttesenSCG-928-A07
TTGAATAAGGCCACGGGATTTTGAAATCCGTTGCCGCCTGTCGGCTCAGCCGCGTTTGAACCAGTTTTCGCTTTGCTGGGCCATGGCCAGATCGCCTTCAACTTTCAGCGTTCCGGCGATAAAGGCCTCAATGGCGGATAGTTTTCCCGTCATCAGCAGGAGAAAATCGCTTCCCTTTATCGTAAAGACGCAGGTCGGGCGATCATGCCTGCCTTCGGACACAATACAGGCATTGTCCTGAATGGTGCAGTGCCATACGCCCACGTCTGTGATGATATACTGAAAAACTGCCTGGATGCCGTGGGCCGCACTGGGAATAAACGCATCTGAAAGGGCGTTAAAAACCCCTTTTACCGACCCTGAAACATCATCCGTCCGGCTGGGGTCAGATGATGTTTGAAAACTCGGGTCCTGGGGAGCCGGTCCATAGTCAAATTCACCATGATCAATAATAATATCATTTGTTTGTACATTCACTGTCCGCCACAGGGCTTTTCCGGGTTCTGCCTGCCAGATGTGGGTCTGAATGGGAATGCCCGGATACAGGGGGGCGGAAAAACGGCACCGCAGGCGTCTTGCCTGGTCTGGCTGTCCGGGAATGAGGGCGGCGATCAGCGCTCTGCAGGAAAACCCGCAGGTGCACAGGCCATGCATGATGGGCCGGTCAAATCCCACGCGCACGGCAAAGCCGGGGTCCGCATGGAGCTGGAAAATATCACCGGACAAGCGGTAAAGAAGGGGCTGGTCAGGGGAGGGGAGGGCATCTTTGACGATGTTTGGCGCGTGGTTTGGGATTCTGGCAGCCTTTCGCTCAGGCGGTTTTCCGCCGAACCCGCCGTCAAACCGGCTGAACAGGGTTGCCGTACTGGTAAAAAGAAGCGTCCCGTTGCTGTGGGTGGTATTACTCTGGATGATGATCAGAGCACCTTTATTTTTTCCCATATCCTGATAATCAACAATGGTGCCCGTGGTGGTCAGGGTTCCTTCTGAAGGAATGGGGGCGTGAAAGATCACCTCCTGCTCGCCGTGAAGAACGCCTGACAGCGTGGCGCCGGATGCCAGCGTGGCATGGGAGAAAAAATCAAAAATCATGGCCAGGGCAAAACTGGGAATGACTTTCAGGTCTTTTTCATAACAATAATCCAGCTCAGAAAATCCGGCACCCACGCCAAGGGCGTAGAGCACCACGTCTTTCCAGGTGTAATCTTTGGTCAGCGGGCCGATCGAGGTGCCAATGGCATCCATGAGAAGGGGCATGAACGTCTCCTGTACGCAGTGTGGAAGTGGGGATGATGAAGATACGGAAAATGACCTGGGACCCAAAAAATATCGCTATCCATGCGCTCGATCATTAGGCGAGGCATCTTCTGATGTCAATCTTTAAAGCCCGGCCCGAGGTCATCACCGAAAACCCCAGGACAACCGATTTTTTTAAATTCCTCAAAAATCATCTGAACCGGGATTTGCATTTTTCCCGACGGGCATATAATGCAAACGTTCAACCGGAAAAAAGGAGAAAGGGATGCTCGACAAATTTAATGTTCCCAGTGAACTGGCTGGATCTTTGAAACGCATTATCCGGCGGATACCCGTGGAGCTGAAAAAAGATGAAGAACTGATCCGGACCATTATCGCCTATCTGGAACTCGGGGGAGAACGGTTGGCGGGTCAGGCAGTGGAAGCGGCCAAGCAGACCCTTGAGCTGGAAGAAGCCCAGCAAAAGAAAAAAGCCCGTGAAGAGGCTCTGATTCGCGCGGCAGAGGCAAAGCTTGCCACAGATGGCGACGATGATGGAGATGAAGAAGAAGGGGATGGGGATGACGACCTGATGGATGACGACGACATCAAGGTGTTTTGATATCACCTCCATTTTGATGGGTGGCAATGGTATGTCTGTTTGAAAACCTGAATCAGGAAGAGGCTGACATCCTTTATCTGGTTCTCCGCTCCCAGGGTATTTTTTGCCGGATCAAACGGAAAGACAACTGGTTCTGTATAGAAGGGCCGGAAATTCACAGAGAAGCCGCCCGGGATGCAGTTGATGCGTACCTGGCGGAAAATTCGATGCCATCTGATGAGGACGCGGCGGATACGTCTTTTTCGGCAGATTCCTTCAATCTTTCCGGCATCTGGGTCTCCCTGATGCTCTTGGCGGTGTATGTCGCTGTTTCCCGAAGCGGTGATCCGGGTTCCTATTCAGCGGTTTTTGGCGCCGCGTCCGGGCTGATTCTTTCCGGAGAAGGGTATCGATGCGTCACCGCCATGCTGCTCCATGCGGACGCTGCCCACCTCATGGGCAACATGGCGGGATTGGTGGTTTTTGGGGGCGCGGTCAGCGGGATGACCGGAACCGGTGCGGGCTGGTTGTTGATTCTGGGGTGCGGAATTCTGGGAAACTGGGTCAATGCCATGGTGCACCCGCCGGAGCATCTGTCTATTGGCGCTTCCACCGCTGTATTCGGAGCCCTGGGTCTGCTGGCGGCCATCCGGTCCATGGCGGCGATCCGGACCGGAAAAGGATGGCGGCAGGTGGGGGTTTATCTGGGTGCGGGCGCAGCCCTTTTGGGACTGATGGGAACCAGCGCCCGAAGCGATATCGGCGCCCATCTTTTTGGATGTCTTGTGGGGTTTGGGACCGGAATCGGGTATGCTTGGCTTGTCCGTCATCCGCTTGGGCATCGAACTCAGATATTTTCCGGCGGACTGGCGGTTCTGGTGCTTGTGATTTCCTGGATGACCGGCGCGGATTCTTCCGGATAACGCAAAATGGCCTTACAGTGGGTAGGGCGTCAGGCTTTCCACACCGGATTCTGTCACCAGCAAGGTCTGCTCAAACTGGGCAGACAAAGAGCCATCCAAAGTAACAGCTGTCCACCCATCATCCAGAATGCGAAGGTCTTTTCCTCCCAGATTGATCATGGGCTCAATGGTAAATGTCATTCCCGAAATCAGCCGGATGCCGGTTCCCGGAAGGCCGTAATGGGGCACCTGGGGACTTTCATGAAAATCAAGGCCAACGCCGTGGCCCACAAAATCCCGGACCACGGAACATCCATGGGATTCAGCATGGGATTGAATCGCATGGCCGACATCACCGATGGTATTTCCCGGCTTTACCACGCCCACGGCCCGCTTCAGACACTCCCTGGTGACCGTTACCAGTTTTTCGGCTTCGGGGTCCGGCGTGCCGATGAAAAAGGTTTTGTTGGCATCCGCATAATACCCATCCAGAATGGAGGTCACATCCACATTGACAATATCACCGTCTTTCAGGGTCCGCTCACTGGGTATGCCGTGACAGATGACCTCATTGATACTGATGCACACACTTTTTGGAAATCCCCGGTAGTTCAGCGGAGCGGGCTGTGCGCCATTTTGGAGGGTAAAATCATGGACCAGGGTATCGAGTGAATCAGTTGTGATACCGGCCTTGAGGTGCGATTCCACCAGGTCCAGTGTCTGGACCACCAGTTTTCCCGCCTTTCGGATTCCTTCAATCTGTTCGGGCGTCTTCAGCAGAATACCATGGCGTTTGGCATAGTTCAGATCGCTTGACCGATTCGGTGCGGATGAAGAAGGTTTTCCCAGACAGCAGTGTTTGTATTTTTTTCCGCTGCCGCATGGGCAAGGATCGTTTCGACTGATTTTTCCCATGGTCGTCTCATCTTTCTGATCAAAAGTTCAGGGTGTGAAGTCAAGGAGTTAATATATCTGAAAGGGTCTTACACTGTCAACGCGGATAAACACTGGATAATTAATAGAATCTCTTGACAAACACGCCAAGTCCTGACATCAAGTTATTCACAAAATCTCACATTATCATTTACAATTTAAATGGTTAGCCACACCGCAAAAAACTTGTCTGCCGCTGGCCGGAAGGGAGGCTATATGAGTCCGCCAGAAATGGGAGCTCCTGAAGGGGGAAAAGGTAAAATGAGCCTGACAAAGGTGCAGATTGTTGAAAACATACAGGAACAGACCGGGTTGACAAAGCTCAAGGCCACGGAAACCGTTGAAACATTGTTGGAGATTATCAAGGCGTCCTTGGCAGATGGCGAAAATGTACTGGTCAGCGGGTTCGGAAAATTCTGTGTAAAGGAAAAAAAGCAGCGCAAGGGCAGGAATCCGGCAACCGGTGATGAGATGATGCTGGATGAGCGCCGCGTGGTGACATTCAAGTGTTCCGGAAAATTGCGTGACCGAATCAACTGATCCATTGCAATGCCATGGATGCGGATTCACACGGTGATCAGCTGTGAGCGGAGGGGTGTGATGAGATGAAAGGTCTTATTGTCCGATGGTTTTTCCTCACTGTTTCCATTCTTTCAGCATCCTACCTGGTGGGGGGAATTCATGTGGCCAGTTTTTGGTCTGCCATCCTGGCTGCTGCGGTTCTCGGCTTTTTAAATGCGTTTTTCAGGCCTGTCCTGCTGATCCTCACGCTCCCGCTGAATCTTTTGACACTCGGACTTTTTACCTTTGTGATTAATGCCCTGTTGCTGATGATGGTATCCGGCGTCATTGGCGGCGTTTCGGTCGACGGATTTGGTTCGGCCCTTTTGGGTTCCCTGATCATCAGTGTTGTCAGTTGGCTGCTCACCTCTTTTATCGGCGGACGAGGAACCGTTCAGTACATTGACCTCTCCCACAAGGGCGGAAATCGCTGGGAATAGGGATAACAAAACTTCTCCGGTTTAATTCCGATGCACCCAAAAACTGTTTTGTACCATTGTCTCCTAACCGGCAGCAGCGTGCATTTTTTTTGCAGGGCAGGGGAGCCTGCCCCATGAACCCCACGCAACATCTCCGCCACCAGATTGAAACCATCATTCGAAGCGCTCCGCTCCAAAAAACGCCTTTTTTTTCCCTTGAAACCCTGTTGGGTCTTTTGGCACCCACCTATGGCGGCGCAGTGGCAGCGCGCGCATTCCTCTATCAAAAGGGAATGTGTTCGTCCAAAAAACTGCCCTGTTTTGTGATTTCCATCGGCAACCTGGCTGTGGGCGGAACCGGGAAAACGCCCATGACCCTTTTGATTTCCCGATGGGTCCGGAATTTGGGATACAAAACAGTGGTGATCAGCCGGGGCTACCGGGGCCGGCTGGAGGCTTCGGGCGGTGTGGTCAGTGATGGACAGTGTGTGCTGAAAACCCCTTCCGATGCGGGTGATGAACCGTTTTTGATGGCCCAGCAACTTGCGGGCATTCCGGTGGTGGTGGGAAAAGACCGTTATCAAGCAGGACTTCTGGCCATCCGGCAGTTTTCACCGGATGTGATCGTGCTGGATGACGGATTTCAGCACTTGGGACTTCATCGGGATCTTGATCTGGTGCTGATGGATGCCCGCCATCCGGTTGGCAATGGAAATCTTATGCCACGCGGGCCTTTGCGTGAGCCCGTGTCTGCCCTGAAACGCGCCCATGGCATCATTCTGACCCGGTGCCGAGCAGATTTTCCTGAGGATGATCGCCTTTTTTGTGGAAAACCCCTTTTTAAAACAAGTCATCACCAGGTGATCCGGAGGGTTCCCAGCAAAGCCGGTGAGCGGATTTCCTCCCATACCCGGCCCCTGTCCATTTTAAAGGGAAAAAAGGTGATCGCTTTTTCCGGGCTGGCGGATAATGACCAGTTTTTCAACTCCCTGGCTGTTTTGGGCTGCAAGGTGGCCAGCACCTTTTCTTTTCCGGATCATCATTCGTACCCATTGCCGGATATGGACCGGATCATGGCCGAATCCCGAAGACACCAGGTGGATCATGTGGTCACAACAGCAAAGGATGCGGTGAAAATCGACTTTCCCCATACTTTTCCGGTTGATCTGGTTTCCGTTGATGTGGAAATCAAGCTGTATGAAGAAAACCGGTTCCGGACATTTCTCCAGGATCGGCTGCCCGTTTTGCACAAAAAAATAACTTGACGATGTTCATCTGTTTTTTGATGCAAGGGTTTTTGGGATCATTTTAAGCCTATCTGTCGAGCAGGATTCCCCCATCGTGATCATTAAACACCTTTTTGTGGATAACAGTGTCCGGAGTTTTCCGGAAACGGTTCACTTTCTCAAAAAATTTCCACTTTCACCGGAATATGTGGATCATCCCGCATCTCTTTACCATTGGATAAATGGCGCAGATGATCCGGTCAGTCTCGGAAAATCCGTGCTGTATCTCACAAAAAACCGCGGTGGCTTTCTTAAGGCCTGTCCGGGAACCCGTGAGTATATCTGCTGTGATTATCAGATTCTTCATGTGGCATCGTTCTGCACCATGGATTGCAGTTATTGTATTCTGCAAAGCTACTTTCATCCGCCCATGCTTCAGTTTTTTGTGAATCGGGAAGATCTGGATGAAGAACTTTCTGCTCTATTCAAAACAAAAGCCATCACCCGTGTGGGAACCGGCGAGTTCACCGACAGCCTGATCTGGGAAAACTGGACGGATTTGACTGAATTTCTGGTTGATCGGTTTTCCTGCCAGAACCGGGCAGTGCTTGAACTCAAAACCAAAACCGTGGCCATTTCCAGGCTGAAATCCCTTGCTCACAACCGAAAAACCATTCTTTCCTGGTCCCTCAACACGCCGCGCGTCATCCGTACCCAGGAGCGGGGCACTTCTTCCCTGGATGCACGCCTGTCCGCAGCGGCCACTTGTCAGCAATGGGGATACCCCCTTGCGTTTCATTTTGATCCCATGGTGATTTACAAAAATTGTGAAGTTGAATACGGTGATGTGGTAAAGCAGATTTTTCAGCGGATCGCACCGGAAAGCATCGCCTGGATCAGTATCGGCGCGTTTCGGTTCATGCCGGCATTAAAGCCGATCATTTCCCATCGGTTTCCCGAATCCAAATTGCCTTACGGTGAATTTGTAACCGGCCTGGACAATAAAATGCGGTATTTCAAGCCGCTCCGGATCGGCCTTTATCGTCAAATGGCATCCTGGATCAAAGATATTGCCCCTGAGGTAACGGTTTACTTCTGCATGGAAGATGACGAGGTGTGGGAAAAAGCGCTGGGGATAAGGATGTTGGAACCTCATGGGCTGGGATCGCTTCTGGATCAAAGTGCATCAAGGGTTTGCGGGGTGAGGGCATGATCAGTGTCAAACAGAATCACTGCTTCGCCATTTCCAGTGCAAGGGAAATTTCATCTTCCCGGGTTGCCACACTGCCGTTGAGTTTGGCTTCCAGAACCGCCTGAAGGATCTCGCGAAACATCGGACCCGGCTTCATCCCTATGCCCATCAGGGTTTTTCCGGAAATGGAAAGGCTGATGCGTCGAAGCTGGGTGTGGTACAGGGAAATCCGCTTTTTTGCCGTTTCTGATGTGGTGCAGGCCACCATATACAAAATTTCCTCTGTTTCGAACCCATTGAGTTGATTAAAAATTTCCGCATTGGTGATTTCGGTTTCCTGCTCCAATAAAGCAAGATGAAGCTGGGCCTTGATCCGGATGTCGGAAAAAAGGCGCGTGTACTTGGGCGGCACCATGAGCCGTTCACAAATGCTTCGGGTCGCATCGGCATCGCAGTGGCGGATGACGGCCATGAAGTAAATGGTCCAGCGCTGGTAGGATGCATCGGTAAAAAGAAGATCATGCCAGTCAATGGCTTTTCGGGTATTTTCCAGAAGGTCGTGCAGGTCATCTTTGATGATGATGGCCGGGTGGATGATATGGAACAGATCATAGTCCACCAGTCGCATGACGGCCGGGACTGGATTTTCTTCTTTGAGGATCAGCACCAGCTCGGTATAAATCCGCTTTCCGGAAAGTTGTTTGAAAAAATCCATTTTAATGGCATTTTCAATGAGACTGGCTGTGAGTTTTCCAATGGTAAAGCCAAACCGCTGTTCAAACCGCAAAGCCCGGAACACCCGGGTGGGATCTTCCACAAAACTCAGGTTGTGAAGCACCCGGACCATTTTTGCGGTGATGTCTTTCTGACCGGAAAAAAAGTCGATGAGCCGGCCGAATTTTTCGGGATTGAGCTGGATGGCCAGGGTGTTGATGGTAAAATCCCGGCGGAACATGTCCATTTTGATGGAACTCATCTCCACCACAGGAAGGGAGGCGGGATGCTGATAGTACTCCATTCGCGCTGAAGCCACATCAATTTTGAAGCTGTCTGTAAAGATAATGACCGCTGTGCCGAATTTTTCGTGGGTGTGGATTCTGGCCTTATATTTTTCGGAAAAGACCCGGGCAAAGGCAACGCCATCGCCTTCCACCACCACATCCACATCTTCATTTTTTCGGTGAAGAAACATGTCGCGGACAAAACCGCCCACCACAAAAATGTTGCAGGACAAGGTGTCGGCCACTTCTCCCAACAGAGAAAGAATGGTCATGATGGGTTTGGAAAGCCGCTGGTGCATGAGGTTTTCCACCATGCGGATCCGTTTTCCCATGGCATCCGGGTTGGCGGTTTTTCCAGGAGGCAGGGGCTTCTGATTTTGCTGAACCAAGGTGTTGAGGAGATCTGTCCGGGTGACCACGCCGACCACTGTGCTATCGCTTACCACCGGCAGCAGGCGCTGCTTGTTTCCGATAATTTTGTTTTGAATCTCGGAAATGTCCGCATCCGGACCCACACTGGAAATTTCGGTGTTCATGTATGCGGTTACAGGAAGATCATTCAGATGGTGATACAGGGCTTTTTCAATGATCTGGCGGGTAATGTATCCGCTGTATCCTTTTTTTTCCGTGCCTGTATCGCCCACCAGCAAAGCATTGACAGCGTATCGGTTGAGAAGGTGCTTGGCCTCTCTGATGGTGGTTTCAGGCTTTGCCATAATGGCGGGTGAAGACATCAGATGGCGGGCCAGACGCCGAGGGTTGATTTTGTGATAAAGAATACCCATGAGGTCTTGTTCGACCTGGACAATGGTTTTTCCCTGGATCACGGCAGACGCGGATGTTGCATGTCCATCGCCGCCCAGTTCGGCCAGAATATCGCCCACATCCACATCTGTGGTTCTGCTGCGGGCCACGAGATAAACCTTGTTTCCCATGAACCCAAGGACAAAAAGCGCTTCGATATTTTCCATTTTGGCCATTTTCTGAACCAGAGCGGAAAAGTCGGGAAAGTAATTGTCCGCAATGACGCTGGTCACCACAACTTCAACACCGTTGATCAAAAGTGAATGGGAGGCCTGCATCATGTCGTTGAGCAGTCCGATTTGCTCAGGGCCGAACTCCCGGGCCATCATATTGGAAATCAGGGTCAGATCCGCTCCGCTGGAGAGAAAATAGGCTGCAGCCGTAAAATCGGCTTCTGTTGTGGATGGAAAAGAAAAGGAGCCGGTTGCTTCGTAAAGTCCGAGACACATGACCGTGGCTTCCTCTGACGACAAGGCGATGTTGTTGGCCTGAAGAATTTTCGCCAGAATCGTGATGGTCGCCCCGGTCTTTTGGTAGACTTCCTTGTCTGCCCCGATGTCATCCTCCTTTTTGAGGTGATGATCATAAATGTGAATTTCAAGATCCGGATTGTCCAGGATAGCTTTTGCATCACCGATGCGGTTTCGCCGCCGGGTGTCCACCAGCACCAGTTGGCGGACAGCGGAAATGGAAATACGGTCCAGGGCAACAATGTTGAACAGATAAGCCACTGATTGAATAAAAAAGAGTTTGAGGTTCTTTTCCATGGAACCGGGAAGAATCACGCCGGCGTTGGGATAGAGCTTCTGGGCCGCCAGGATGGAGGCCATGGCGTCAAAATCCGGGTTGATATGACTCGTAATGAGGGTTGATGGAAAATTCGCACCAGGGGCGTCGGAAGACATAGCCACCCACACTTTCTGTCTGCTGAAGCGGATATTTTGATTTTTCAGAACAAAAGTTAAGGAAACGCTGATTTTATCGCCAAAACAACAAAAAAATCGGACAGAGAAAAATCAGGTTGGACAAGGCGAAAACCCTGAAGGATATTACGCGGCTTGTTTTGTTTTCGCAACCTGTTCCATCATACACCAATAACTCCCTTTTCAAAAACCAGGGGGGAGATATGCCAGTTTACAAATGGGAAGGCAGAAATAAAAACAACCGTGTCCAAAAGGGTGAAATGGAAGCGGAAAGTGCTGCCATAGTTCGCCGTGCGGTCACCCGAAAACAGCTTCACGCCATCAAAATAAAACCAAAACCCAAGGATTTGTTTGAAGGCATCGCTTTTCTTCAGCCCAGGGTTACCCCAAAAGATATCATTTTGTTCTGCCGCCAGTTTTCCACCATGATTGACGCGGGTCTTCCCCTTGTTCAGTGCCTGGACATCCTGTATTTCCAGGAGCCCAATCCGACCTTCAAAAAAATACTGAAAAATATCAAAAAGGATGTGGAAAGCGGTTCCACCCTGGCAGAGAGCCTGAAAAAATATCCCAACCTGTTTGACAGCCTTTTTGTCAGTATGGTGGCGGCCGGAGAAGCAGGCGGCATCTTGGACATCATTCTTCGGCGACTGTCGGCTTTTCTGGAAAAGTCGGCAAAATTAAAAAGAAAAATCAAGGGCGCCATGATTTACCCGTTGGCCACCATCGGGGTTGCCGTTGTCGTTGTTGCCGTTATTATGGTGTTTGTCATCCCGACTTTTCAGGAAATGTTTGCCAGCATGGGGGGCGCGCTTCCCGCACCCACTTTAATTGTCATTGCCATCAGCAATTTTGTCAAATCCAATATGGGATGGCTCCTGCTGGGTCTTGCAGTTACCATCACCGCCTTCAGGTGGTTTTACAAAACACCGGGCGGGCGGATGAGGATCGACAGCCTGCGCCTTAGGCTGCCGGTCATCGGCATGGTTAACCGGAAAGGGGCGGTGGCCAGATTTACCCAAACCATGGCCACGATGCTCACCAGCGGGGTATCCATTTTGGATTCACTGGATATTGTTGCCCAGACCGCTGGTAATAAAATTGTTGAAAATGCCATCTACCAGGCTCGCTCCGGTATTGCCGAAGGCCGGACCATGGCTGATCCCCTGGCTGAAACCGGTGTGTTTCCCATCATGGTGTGCCAGATGATCGCTGTTGGAGAAAGGACCGGCGCCCTTTCTGTCATGCTGGAGAAAGTTGCCGAATTTTATAATGACGAAGTGGATCAGGCCATTGACACCCTGACAGCCCTTATTGAGCCGTTCATGCTGGTTTTTCTGGGAGTGATGATCGGTGGACTGGTGATTTCCATGTACCTTCCGGTTTTTAAACTGGCCGGAAATCTCTGATGCCCAAAGCAGCTGCGGGCTCCGGCATTCTGCAAACCCATATTTTTTATTGCCATTTTCCGGCAAGCAGGTCACTATCCCCGTTTTTCATTCATTTCCATGCGGATCAACACCTGTGCGAAAACGACTCCTGATCTTTAATGAAGCCGGAACCCTGATCCGGCTTACCGGTCCCATTGTCCTGGCCCAGCTTTCCCAAAGCGCCATGGGCGTTGTGGATACGGTCATGGCCGGCCGATACAATGCAGTGGATCTGGCTGCCGTGGCTGTGGGAACATCCATTTTCCTGCCGCTTTTTCTGTTTGTATCCGGTCTGATGGCAGCGGTGACCCCACTTGTGGCCCAGGGCTATGGCCGGCAAGACCATCCCGCCATCCGGCACGCCATCCGTCAGGGCATGAAAATCGGATTTCTGACCGGACTTCTGATCATGCCGGTACTCTGGCTGGCAGAGCCGGTCATGATCTGGATGGAAGTCAGCGAAGAGGTGATTCCCATTGCCTGCCGGTATTTGTTTGCCGTATCCTGGAGCCTGCCGGTTACCGGTCTTTTTTTTGCCCTGCGAAACGGCGGGGATGGCCTGGCCCGACCGCACCTTTCCATGATTGCCGGTCTTTTTTGCCTGTTGGTCAATGTCGGGGCCAACTATGTGCTGATTTACGGAAAACTCGGGTTTCCATCCCTTGGCGGGGTGGGGTGCGGGTGGGCCACTTCTTTTTCCATGCTGGTCATGCTGCTGGTCATGGCCGGTCTTCTTGTCCGCATTCGGATTCCCGCTGTTCGCGGTCTTTTCCGATTTGGAGCTTCGGAAAAAAAAGGGGAATCCATCTTGTCCTTTCTCCATCTGGGATTTCCCATCGGCATTACGCTTTTTATCGAGTGTTCGGTGTTTGCCCTCATTACCCTGTTGGTGGCCCGGATGGGTGCCCATGTGGTGGCCGGGCACCAGATTACCGCGAACTTTGCCGGCCTTGTCTACATGCTGCCCCTGGGGCTGGCCACGGCCATGACGGTCCGTGTGGGGTATTGCATCGGCCGAAGGCGGATTTTGCGGCTCAGGCGGGCTATTTTTACGGGTCTTGGCATGGCTCTTGTTTTGTCTTCGGCAAGCTGTGTGCTGATGTTTCTCTTTGCCCCGGACATCGTGGCCTTTTACACGTCTGATCCAAAGGTGCAATCCCTTTCCGTGATGCTGTTGGGCCTGGCCGCGCTGTTTCAGATTCCCGATGCCCTGCAGGTCAATTGCGGCGGTATTTTGCGGGGGTTCAAGGATACCCGGGTGGTGTTGGTCATTTCCATCATTGCCTATTGGGGGGTCGGTCTTCCCATGGGATACGGCCTGGGTACCGGATGGCTGTCCGACCGGTTCCTGGGCCCCCAGGGGTTCTGGATCGGTCTGATTATTGCGCTCTCCGCCTCGGCCCTGCTCATGGGATTCAGGGTGCGGATGCAGCTCAGGCGGGCTCAAAAAGGAAGGAAATAGCGGTAAACGGGATTATCTTTTCTCTCACGCCATTTTTTTCGCATAAAAAGCCTGGGCTTTTTGGAGCGCCTCAAGATCGTCAATCCCCATGGTTTCATGTTCATTTTCGGTCACATGATATCCCACGGCAAGGCCGTCGCGGACCATGTATTCAATGAGATCCGTAAAGAAAAATTCTTCAATGTCGGTGAGGCGGCCGTTGATTTCTTTCTGAATGATTTGGGGGCGGGACGCGAGAATGGGCAAGTATCGGCAAAGGGTTTGTCGCCGGGCCGCATAAATTCCGGAATTACAAATGGTTAAGGAATCCTGAAGATGGGGCGGGTAATCCCGCCAATATTTCCATTCGGTTATTTTTTTGACCTTTTGCCCCTTGATTTCCAGCACGCCGTACTGCTTTTTATCTGTTGGCGAAAATCCCAGAATCATCAATTCATGGCTGGAAAGACCGGCTGCCAGGGTTTTGTACGTTGCTTTGCGCACAAACGGAACATCGCCCATGGTGATGATCACCGTATCCGATGGGGTTTGGCTCAGAAACGCTGAAGCCGCCAAAATGGCGCCGCCGGTACCGTTTAAAACCGGCTGCTCAAGGCAGACCACGCCCGTATGGGCGGTCGTGCGGATCACATCTGCCTTGCAATGATTGACGATCAGGGCTTTGGGACCGTGGGGCAGAAAGTCCAGAAGATTGAGAAGAATAGGCTGGCGGCCTTCAAATGGCGTGTTTCCGGGAACAAGGGGCAAAAGGGTCTTGTTTCCCGAATACCCTTTCATCCGGCTTCCCCGGCCGGCAGCCATGATAATGGATGTCACAGGGGGTGAAAAACAGGTCTGCGTCATAAAATTTCTCTTTTTGAGGCGGTAAGTTTGCAAACCGTCCATGGCCGGCAGGCGGCCACAGCCCAATCTAAGTCCGACGTTTTATAGAATAAATTTCAGATGATGTCCATCTTCCGGCTCAGATCTTGACACAGATTTCAGAACGGGCTATTCGGCTCTTTCGATGAAACCAAAGAATTAAGGATATACCCATGACTCACATTCAAAATACCTCGATCCCGAACACCCCAGCCCAGGACACCGCAGCCCTTCGGGACATGCTCAAATCATCCGGATATTCACAGACCGCCATTGACTATTACATCAACAAACCCAACATGGGACACATTCCTGATGCAGATATTACATCTGAAATGACCGGCACCTGCGGTGACACCATGCAAATCACCATCAAAATGGAAAGCGGCCTGATCCGTGATGCCAAGTATCAGGTCATGGGCTGCGCTGGCGCGGTATCCGCTGCCATGGCGGTTGTGGACCTGATCCGGGGCAAAGATCTGAATTATGCCCGTTCTATTGACGATGGCACGGTTTTCAAAGTGCTTGAAGAAATTCCCGCCCAAAAACACCATTGTATCCAACTGGCCGTCAAAACCCTTCACAAGGCGCTGGACACACAATCATCATAGCCTTCATATCCCCCTTGCCACGAGATTTTATCGCGGTGGGGGATATCTCAAAAAACATCCCCATGGGATTCCGGGAATCATTCTTAAGTTCAGCTGCCTGTTTTTTTAAACCCATCCCAAAGAGATCTTACCATCCCATTTTTCCCTTGCATCAATCGATGTATTAGATTAAGCACAATGAATCATACGGTTGAAATGCCTTCCATTTTTTATAACCCATTTTGTTTTATAAAATATTTCAAGCAGGCACGAGAATTTGAATCCGAACTCCATTTATCAGGTGATGGCGCAGGAGGCCATAAACCGGCTCTCCGGTGAAACCGTTCTGGATTGCGCCATTGGCCAGCATTGTGTGGCCATTGAGAGTCAGGCCGGAACCGGGCTTGCGTTCAACACGGAAGACGCATGGCAACTGACCACTGACGCGGGCGGAGCAGAGGCAGTTGAAATGTGTTTCCGGGGAGTTTCGCTGGATGCGCTGATCCCGCAATATCCGCATGGCGATCCCCTGGCAGCGGTCATATCCCTGGCTGCCATCAATTCTGTGCTCAATGACAACAGTTCTCACCAAAAGGGAGATTTTGTCTGGTCGGACATTCTGGCCGGTCGCCGTCTGGCCATGGTGGGATGTTTCACGCCCCTGCTTTCCGTGGTTTATAAAAGTGTTCAGGAACTGATCATTTTTGAGCTGGAAGACCTGCCCGATATGCACCGGCCGGAAGAAGCGCCCCGGCTCATGCCGGCATGCGATGCCGTGATCATTACTGCTGCGACCTTTTCCAACCAGACCTTTCACGATTATCTGCCGCATATTTCACCGGACGCATCGGTTTACATTATTGGTCCCACCACGCCGCTGGCGGATTTTCTGTGCGACCGGTTCCATCTGGGCGGAAGTCTGGTGGTGGATACCCCCCTGGTGTTGAAAAAAATCCGCGACAACGCCACCTACAAATCCATTCAGCCCTGGCTCCAGAAGGTCATCTGCCCAAGGAAAATTCCATGATCATTGGCATTACCGGACCCAAAGGCGCGGGGAAAAGCAGTGTGCTCATCCAGCTGGCGGAATTTCTTTCCGGCCATGGCTTTTCCCTGGGCGGCATCATCAGCCAGCGCCATGTCCGGAACGGTTCCCGTGTGGGGTATGTGTTGCGAACCGTGGCCGACCATGGGGTGTTGCCTTTGGCCACGATCCCGGACCCGCATACCGGTGGCCCGGTCTCGCAACCGGGAATGCGGCCCTATGCCCGCTTTTTGTTCCATGAGGACGCGCTGGCTCGGGGAAATCAGGCCATTGAAGCGGGCCTTGCTGCAGATTGCCTGTTTGTGGATGAAATCGGGTTGTGGGAAACCCATGGCGGCGGATGGCACCTTCAGATGCCGCGCATTGCCGGACGGCAGGGGCTTACCCTTCTTGGACTGAGTCTCAAGGTGATCCCCCATCTGGTCCCGCTGTGGGGAATTGACCTTGATCATCTTTTCACCCTTGCTGAAAACAGTATTGAGGCCCACTTCCGGCAGATTGTCATGGAAGTGCTCATGGGCCCCGTCATTTCCGTCCAAACAGGTTAATAAAAGCGATATATTGCGGTAAGTTGTTCCAGTTTTAAAATATTCTGGCGCGTTTGGCGGCGCCTCGTTATTTATTTAAAACATAAAATTTGGAGGAAGACGATGATGCGCAGCAGGTGGGGACTGGCCGTTTTGATGTTGATTTTTTTCATTCCATTGGCAGCCGTGGCGGAAGAATCAGAAACCGATGCCGTTTATCTCGAAACCATTGAAGTCACAGCGCCCAAGGATACCACCAACCGCGTGACCCAGACGGAAATTGAGCGAAAAACCGCCACCACCCTGTGGGAAGCCCTTCGCGGCGTGCCGGGTGTGTATCAGACCACATCCGGGGCCCGGGGTGAAAGCGTCATCCTGATCCGGGGGTCCAATCGGTATCAGGTGGGCATGTATGTGGACGGCGTTCCCACGGCCACGGCTTATCGCAATGAATGGGACTACAACAACTCCCTGACCTTTGACCTGGAATCCATTGAGGTATCCAAGGGCTACAGCTCCCCGCTTCTGCAAAGCAGCAACGGGCTGGCCGGCGTCATTAATGTCAAGACCCGCAAGCCCCAGAAAGAACTGGAATTCAAAGCCAAGTACATGAACTTTTTTGACCGCCATGGGGATGATCAGAGCCGCCTGTTCGGGGCCAGCATCGGCACCCGGCAGGAGATGTTTTATCTGCAGGCCCAGGTCATTCACGATGAGCAGGATTTTTTTACCCTGTCAGACAGCTTTAATGCCGGACGGGACGAGCGCGGCGATCGGCGGGAAAACTCGGACTATAAAAATCGCCGTCTCAACCTTGTTGGCGGGGTTACGCCCACAGACGACATCGACATCATGTTTGGCATCGTCAAACAGCAGTTCGAAAAAGGACAGCCGCCGGATGCCTCACGCTCCGGCACCAACCGGTTCTGGCGATGGCCGGAATATGACACCGACCGGTATTATATGAATGCGGATCTTCGGGTGAACCCCCAGGCCAAATTCCAGGTTGTTGCCTATTATGATGAGCATACGGACAAATCCGTGGATTATACGGACGCCACGTATTCCGCCATTGCGGCCAACAGCCGGGACCAGACCTATGAGCAGTATACGGCCGGCGGGCAGGTCAAGTTTGAATATGAGTTCAATTCAGCCAACATCCTGGGCACATCCGTGGGCTATCGCCGGCTTTCCCATAAAGACAAACGGTACAGAACCACAACCGGCAATGCAACCACGGGTTCCCGGTCCAACTGGGGACTCAATGAAGAAGATGTGGAAGATTATTATGATGTGGGCGCGGAGTACACCTTTCAGCCGATCTCTCCCCTGACCCTGGTGCTTGGTGCCAGCTACACCCGGCTTGAACCGGTCACGGCAGATACTTACCAGCGCGGGGCCCTGGTCGGTCTCAGGGACAAGTCGGATATCCGGCAGGACATGTTCAACTACCAGGTGGGCGCTTTTTATGATGTGACCACCGATCACCAGATGTTTTTCACCTTTGCCAAGAAATCCCGGCCCGCCACCATGCGGGAACGGTACTGGCGAACCGGTGATGCGCCGGCCAATCCGGATATTGATCCGGAAGAGGCCCTTCACTTTGAACTGGGTTACCGGGGGATGCCCAATAAATGGCTGAAACTCAACGCCAGCGCCTATTACAGCATGTATGACGACAAAATTGCCAGTACCAGAGACGCCAACAACAACACAATTTTTGACAACATTGACAAGGCCGACATCTACGGACTCGAACTGGGCGCGGAAGCCTTTGTCACGTCTTGGATGAGTGTCGGGGCCACGGCGAGCTTCATGGACTGGGACACGGATACGGATACCCGAAGCATGGAAAATCTCACCGACGCGCCCAAGGTGGTCGGCAATATTTATGCAGAAGTGATGCCGACCGAACGGCTGTCCATTGTTCCGGAAGTCTATATGACATCTGATTTCTACAACAGCGCCAACCCGGACGCTGCCAACAAAAAATCCGCCGGATTTGCTGTTTTCAATCTCAAGGCCGCCTATGACATCAGTAAAAACATCACGGTGGAAGCGGGCGTCAAAAACCTTCTGGATCAGGATTACTACTACAACTACTATTTTCCGGAAGCCGGACGAACTTATTTTGTTGGACTTTCTGCAGATTTTTAAGGTGATTTGAAAAAAAACAGTCCTGCTGCAGGAGAGTGTTAACGGTGCGTCTGATTTTACGCCCCCCTCACCCCGGCCCTCTCCCCCCAAAAGGTGGAGAGGGAGAAAACAGGTCAGCCTCTCCACCCCCAAAAGACCGCTTGGGGGAGAGGAAAAAAAAAGAAAAAAGTGAAAGTCCTGATGCCATGAAAAAAAAGATCCTGATCACTTCGCTGTTGATGTTGCTGGTCATGGCCCCGGCTTCTGCCATGGCCAAACAGCAGGTTTACGGCGCCACGTTCCCGGCCAGTTTTGCCCTTTATGTCCTGGATCCGGAGCTTCTGGCCGGCTGGAACGGGCCGCTTCGTGATTATGAAAAAAAATTCATTCCCGAAAAATACCACCATCTTCCCATCCTGGGCGGATGGTACGGAAAAGGCATGATTCCGGACAAGGAAGTGCTGCTCCGGGCGAAATTTGACAAGGCCTTTAGCCTGACCGGAGACCACAAACAGGGAAATGATGCCCTTTCCGTGTTGAAAAAACTGGGCATTCCCACAGTTGTCCTGCCGGCGCGCACGCTTCAGGAAAATATTGCCATGTTCCGGGCCATGGGCATTGAATTTGAGGTTCCGGAGCGGGGAGAGGCCCTTGCGGCCTATGGTGAGAATGCCCTTGCCCGGGTGGCCGGATGGATGAAAGATCTTCCCGAAAGCAAACGGGTCCGGATTTACATGGCCCAGGATGTGGACGGACTGACCACCACCTGTGCGGGCGGTATCCGGTCCGAAGTGTTTGATCTGGCCGGGGCGGTCAATGTCCATGCTTGTCCGGAAAACATGCGGGAAACCATTATCAAAATTTCCTTTGAACAGATCCTGCGCTATGACCCGGACGTGATTCTGATCAATCATCCCACCTTCATGGACCGGTTTCCCAGTGATACCAGATGGCACCAGCTTCGGGCCGCAAAAACCGGAAACGTCTTTTTTGTGCCCCATGAACCCTTCAGCTGGATGGATCGGCCGGCCTCTTTCATGCGGTTTATCGGGGCCCAGTGGCTGGCGGAAACCCTTCATCCAGACCGGTGCGACATGGATATGGAAGCAGAAACCGATAAATTCCTGCGGCTTTTTTTCCGGCTGGAACTTTCCCCGGAAGAAATCCGGTCCATTTTGAAGTAGGGGCGCCTCGCGAGGCGCCCGTTTACCGCGAGGCCCCCAATTGTCGAAAAGTGCCCCGTGGAAAGACAAATCCATGAAAGACACCCCTGAAACTCACAACCAGCCCACCCCTCCACGATGAGAAAATACCGGTTATGCCTTATCCTGCTGCTTCTGATCGCAACCGTCTTCATTACACTTCTGACCGGGCGATACCCGCTTTCCCTGTCTGATCTGGGGGAACTGGTGGCGGCGTTTTTCACCACTGCCGAGCTTGACCCGGCCCGGCGGGAAGCCCTTTTTGTTCTCACCCACATCCGCATTCCCCGGATTCTGGCCGCCATGCTGGTGGGCGCGGGACTGTCCGTATCCGGCGCCGCCTACCAGGCCATGTTTTTGAACCCCCTGGTGTCGCCCGGCATTCTGGGGGTTCTGGCCGGCGCTTCCTTTGGCGCGGGCCTTGGCATTGTGGTGTTCCGGTCCTGGGCAGCCACCCAGATCCTTGCTTTTGGGTTCGGATGCGCGGCAGTGGGACTGTCCCTGTTTTTTGCTTCTTTTTTCAGAAGAAATTCCCTGATGGTGCTGCTTTTGGGCGGCATGATCAGCGGATCGCTCTTTACTGCATTTACCTCGCTTCTCAAATTTGTGGCAGATCCCAATCAGCAGCTTCCCGAACTGGTGTACTGGCTCATGGGATCTTTTGCCCGCGTGGACACCACGATTTTGCTGTGGGTGGGGCTGCCCATGGTCATGCTGATTGTTTATCTGTGCGCCCAGGGAAAAGTGACCAATGTGCTGAGCATGGGAGACGAGGAAGCCCTGTCCATGGGCATTTGTGTAAAACGGACGCGGCTTTCAATCATTCTGGCCGCAACACTTCTCAGTGCTTTCACGGTTCTGCTCACCGGCATCATCGCTTGGGTGGGGCTGGTGATTCCCCATATCATGCGTTTTGTTGTGGGCCCCAACAACCGGGTACTGCTGCCGGCATCGGCTTTTGGCGGCGCGATGTTCATGCTCATCACCGATGCGGTGGTGCGGTCGGTTTTTACCGCCGAGCTGCCCATCGGTGTGTTCACCTCCCTTGTGGCCCTTCCCCTGTTTGTCCTTTCCCTTGCCATCAACAAGGGCGGCTGGCGATGATCCGGATTGACCATCTTTCTTTTGCCTATGAAAAATACCGGCCCGTGCTTCACGATATCTCCCTTTGCTTGCCTGCCGGAGAAATCGTCAGCATCCTGGGTCCCAATGGATGCGGCAAAAGTACGCTGCTCAAAATTATCCTGGGATTTTTGCAGGTCAAGCGGGGGATGGTGTTTCTCGATGACCGGGATATCTGCGATCTCACCGAAAAGCAGCTCCACAAACGGCTCTCTTATGTGCCCCAGATGCACAGCGGCACCTTCAATTACCAGGTGTTGGATGTGGTGCTCATGGGACGGACCACAGAAAGCCCCTGGTACCGGTTTCGTTCAGAAGATTACGATATCGCCCGCGCTGCCCTGAAACAGGTCCGGATGGAACACCACGCCCACCGCCCGTACCTGCATCTTTCCGGCGGCGAGCGCCAGCTGGTGCTGATTGCAAGATCCCTGGCCCAGGGCGGGGTCTTTTTCATCATGGATGAGCCGGTTTCCGGGCTGGATTACGGCAACCAGTTCCACCTTCTGCAAACCCTCAAGGATCTTTCCGGCCAGGGCGTTTCTTTTATCCTCACCACCCATCACCCCCAGCATGCCCTGTATCTGGGCGGCCGGGCCCTGCTGCTCAAATCCGGAAAAATCATCGCGGACGGCCCGTCAGAACAAGTGGTCACCACCGGGAACATCCGCGATTTGTATCAGCTTCCAGAGGGATTTATCCAGATATAACGCACATTTTTTCGGAAATCCGCCGAATCTGTAACATCTGATTTAAAGAATAATCCTGCCTGTTTTTATTTCTCCAACCCGAGCAGTCCTTCTCTGATTTTTTTATCCGCTTTTTCGCCCACATTGTACTGGTAATACATCTGGGCAAAGGCATCACCAGGAATCGTGCCTTTCACTTGGTCCTGGTAGATGAGCGTCAGCCCTTTTCCCGGAACATAGATGGATTCGGAGGTGAGTCCCGGCGCCATGTCTTTATCCAGCCAGGATGCATAGGTGTTGATATCCGCCTTGTGCGCCTCCACCAATGCCGCTGGATTGGCTGTTGTGATCATCTCCACAAAACCTTCCTGGAGTTTGTCAGCCGTGGCCTTGCTGGTAAGATACTGGGTCCGCATGTATTTGATCTGCTGGGAAGAAATGACGGTTTCTGCATCATGGGTGGGATTTTCAAGATAAAGTCCCACTGCATAGACTTTTACCACGCCAAATTTTTTGAGCCAGGAAACGCCGTTTAATTTGAGTGTTTTTCCTTCGATCACGGTTTCTCTTGGAAATTTAACGCCCAGCACTTCAACGGTTTCAGCGCTTGAAAAAGTGGGGATCAAAAAAACCATCCATGCCGCTGCCACAACACCCGTCAGAATACGTCGAATCATTTTTTCTCCTTAATTTTAGGGTTAGGGGATGACCAGCGAACCGATGAATTGACGGATATCATCCACTTTTTCTTGGCGGAGCCAGTGGGTGATACCCTCAAGGATTTCAATTGTGCTCATGGGATTGGTAAAATTGGCGGTTCCCACCTGAACCGCAGTGGCGCCCACCATGAGAAATTCCAGCGCATCCGTGGCATTCATAATGCCTCCTACGCCCACAACGGGAATTTTCACCGCATGGACCACCTGAAAAACCATGCGCAGGGCAATGGGTTTGATGGCCGGACCGGAAAGGCCACCGGTGATGTTGGCCAATTTGGGTTTTCGGGTGGCAAGATCCACAGCCATGCCCGTTAACGTGTTGATGACGGAAAGGCTGTCCGCACCCGCATCTTCCACAGCACGGGCGATCCGGGTGATGTCCGTTACATTGGGGGAGAGTTTCACCATCAGATGTTTGGTGGTTTTTTTTCGGACCGCCCGAACCACCGCAGCCGCAACTTCCGGGTCCGCGCCAAAGGCGATGCCGCCTTCTTTCACATTGGGGCAGGAAATATTGATTTCCATTCCCCGTATAGCGCCTGTATCTTCCAGGCGCTCTGCCAAACCCGCATACTCTTCAATGGTTTTTCCATAAATATTGGCGATGATCGGTGGGGAAAGCGTTTGCAGAAAAGGCAGTTTTTCCGTCAGAAAAGCCTCAAACCCCACATTTTCGAGGCCAATGGCATTGAGCATGCCGCAGGGGGTTTCCACAATGCGGGGCGGTGGATTTCCCCTTGCCGGTTCCAGGGAAAGGCCTTTGACAATGATTCCGCCCAATTGGTTGAGATCAATATAAGAAGAAAATTCGCGGGCATACCCAAAGGTTCCGGAAGCGGTCAGGATGGGATTTTTAAGTGTCAGGCCGCCGAGATCAACGGTTAGATTCGGTGTTGTCATAGATTCACCGTTTTTTCTGAAAATGGACAAGGAAGATGCAGTGCAGGATTGATTCTGACTATAGACAAGTCTCCAAAATTGATCAAGCTGCGGTTTTACACCCAATACAAATCCCGGTTTTCCGGATTCAGGTTCTATGGTAAGGTCTCTGCTGGCTTTATCAATTCGGCGCCACGGAGCGACCATGACTTGTTTTTAAGGAATCAACACAATGGAATACTGGCACTGGCTTGTTTTTGGAATGATACTGATGATGGCGGAAATTTTTATTCCCAGTTTCACCATTTTTTGGTTTGGCCTGGGCGCACTGGTGGTGGGGCTTATTCTGCTGGCCACGCCCATCAGCCTGGCTTGGCAGGTTTTTTTCTGGACCATTGCCTCCTGCGCATTCACGTTGATCTGGTTTAAATTTGTGCGGCCCAAAATGAGGGACCGGACAAAGGCTGGCCTGTCCCGTGAAGCCATTGTGGGTGAAGTCGGCCAGGTCATTCATCCGTCCGTGGCCGCCCAGGGACAACGCGGCAGGGTGCGTTTTACCATCCCCATTCTGGGCGCGGATGAATGGGCCTTTGTCTGTGATACCGATACAGCCACGGGTGACCGGGTCAGTATAATGGATATTGCGGGAAATACCCTGGTGGTCCGGAAACTGTAATCCGGACCGTAAGCCAATTTCGGATTTTTCATCACATCAAGATCTAATTCACAAGGGAGATTATATCATGGGTGGATTTCTGGTTTTTATGGTTGTCGTGGCAATACTTGCCCTTGTCACCCTGGCAAAGGGCATCTGCACGGTTGATCAGGGATACAAATATGTGATTCAGCGCTTTGGAAAATATCATAACACCTTGATGCCGGGGCTGAATTTCATCATTCCGTATTTTGACAAGGTGGCATACCGGGTCACCACCAAAGATATTGTGCTGGATATTCCGTCCCAGGATGTCATCACCCGTGACAACGTTGTCATTGTGGTCAACGCCGTTGCCTACATCAATATCCTGAAACCGGAAAAAGCGGTTTACGGGGTTGAGGATTATGAATTTGCCATCCAGAACCTGGTTCAGACCTCTCTGCGATCCATCATCGGTGAAATGAATCTGGACGATGCCCTGGCCTCCCGGGATGAAATCAAGGCCAAGCTCAAAATGGCCATTTCCGATGACATTTCCGACTGGGGCATTGTGCTGAAAAGTGTTGAAATTCAGGACATCAATCCTTCATCCACCATGCAATCCGCCATGGAGGAACAGGCTGCGGCCGAACGTCAGCGCCGGGCGGTGGTAACCCGTGCGGAAGGTGAAAAAACCGCTGCGATTCTCAAGGCCGAGGGGAATCTGGAAGCCTCCAGACGCAATGCCGAGGCCCAGGTGGTGCTGGCCGAAGCCAGCCAGCGCGCCATTGCCAAGGTAACCGAGGCCATCAGCAATAACGAGCTTCCCGTGATGTATCTGATCGGTGAAAAATATGTGGAAGCCCTCCAGGCGCTGGCCGTTTCCACCAATGCCAAAACCGTGTTGATTCCGGCAGAAGTTCCCTCCGCCATCCGCGGAATTCTGGATCCGTCCAGAAAATAAAAGGACTTTTCTGCAAAGGGATGTCCATGGGCACTTTTTTTGTGCTGTCATTTCCGCATTCAGGCCATATTCAGGGTTGAGTTGCAGGTCATCACCCATGACTTTTGGGCAGGAGAATAAACGCAACATGTCGGACACACAGCTTCAAATAGACATGATGACCAAAGTGCGGCTTGACATCAGCACCGCCGGTCATCCCAAGGCTCCGTTTACCTTTATCTACGGCATCAGTACAGACGGTCTGACGCCTTTTGAAAGGTCTCTTTTCGGAAAAACAGCGGGAGACCGGTTGACGGTGGAAATTTCGTCCGACACAGGGTACGAGATTTTTGCTCATCTGACGCGGGTATTGGGGGAAAGCCGTTATTTTTCCGCATCCCACGAGATTGATATCACCATTGTGGCTGTATCCCAGGCCACAGACCGGGAAATCATTGCCGCCATGGCCGGAGGCAGCTGTTGCAGCTGCGATTGTGGGTGCAGCCTCCATTGATTTTTTCCGTGCGCAAGGATTTTACCTGGATCCATTTGCCGGAAATTTCCTTGTAGACCTGTGTTTCCGATGGTATCCACAGGTATTCATATTGGCTCACAACACTTGTCATCCGGAGATTTCATGTATCCTGAAAATGATATCACCACTCTTCGCACCGATCTTTTGGAGATGGTCTCCCATCAACTGACACCGGTTGCCATGCGTTACGGGTACAGCGAAGTCCCCCTTGAAACCAATATCAAATGGCGTCCCCTGGTTTTGGTACTGGGAAACTATTCATCTGGAAAGTCCACCCTGATCAACGAGTTTCTGGGCATTGAGGTCCAGGCCACGGGCCAGGCGCCCACGGACGATTCCTTTACCATCATTACCTGTGATGAAAATGAGCCCGAAGGCACACCCATCCGGGTGACCGACCACCGCGACGGGAAGTTTCTCCTCAATGATCCGGAATATCCCTTTGAAATGCTCAAACGCCACGGTCTCCGGTTTGCCGCCCATTTCAAACTGAAAAAAGTCAATTCCCCATTTTTAAAAAATCTTGCCATTATCGATACCCCTGGCATGCTGGACAGCATCAGCGAGCGGGACCGGGGATACAATTACCAGGAAGTGATTGGGGATCTGGCCCAGATTGCCGACCTGGTCCTGGTGCTCTTTGACCCCCACAAGGCGGGAACGGTTCGTGAAGCCCACACCAGCCTGCGAGACATCCTTCCCACCAAAACGTTTGAAGACCGGGTGCTTTATGTTCTCAACCGGATTGATGAATGTGCGTCCATGACAGATTTGCTGCGGGTGTACGGCACTCTGTGCTGGAATTTGTCCCAGATCACCGGCCGCAAAGATATTCCCATGATCCACCTGACGTATTCCTCGGTTGAAGCTGAAAAAAACCGGCGAGTGGATGACCCCCAGGCCGCTTATCTCCAACACCTGAAAAATCAGCGGGATGATGTCAAAAAAGCGGTTCTTCACGCTCCGTGCCATCGTCTGGACAACTTGGCGACCTTTGTGGAGGTTCATGGTGAACGACTGGCACATTTTCTGGAGGGGATGATCAGTTTTCGCAAACGCTTCCGAAAGTTTCGCATCAAGTCCTTTTTTACAGCCCTGGGCGGTTCCCTGGTCATCGGCGCTGCCGTGTGGATGGCGCTTTTCATTTTAACCCCGTATGCGGGTTTTCCCTTTTTGATCCAGGGGGGCAGTGTGGGTTTGCTGATAGCGATTCTGTTCATTATCTGGATGACGGTGATCCAGAAATATATGGATGACCGCTTTATGAAAAAATGTCTGAGCCAGCTTGACCTTCTGACGCCGCTGCCCAACCAGACCCGGAAGGACAGTTGGGCGTCCATCCATGACCTTCTGCAGTCCACCCTCACGCGGAATAAAGGGAATTACAACCTGTCCCAGGTCATGGCCGAGTATGCGGCGGTCAAAGAAATCCAGGAACAGGGATCCCGTGAGATTCGGGAAGCCTTAAAAGAGCTGAACGCCATTTCCCTGGATGGATCTGCACCTTTGAGCTGCCCGTTTTGGGCAATACCGGCCGATGCGCCGGATGCTGCAAAACCGGATGCTGTAAAAAATGAGGAAACCCATTGATTTTTATAAAAATGGGTGAAGTGATCAGGAAAATTTTTTCCATTGAAAAAAAAAACATCCCGTATAAGGGGATAAAACCAAAAGCTGCGGACCGATCCCTGTCCGGGCCATCCTTTGCTGATCAGGATGTCCAGAAGGCGGCCATGGCATTGGTTCACCAGTCATCCACGCTGGTTCTGGCAACTGCCGACGAGACCGGTCCGTGGTCCGCGCCGGTTTATTATGTTTGGCTGAAAGGCCGGTTTTTCTTCTTTTCATCGCCCGACAGCCGCCATATCCGGCAGGCCCTGCATACCCCAAAGACAGCCGCAGCCGTGTATCACTCATCTGAAAGTGTGAAAGAAATCCGGGGATTACAGATGGAAGGCCGTCTGATGCGTATTTCTTCGCCGTTGTTGTCACTGGAAGTGATTCGCCGTTATGTTGACCGATATCCGTTTGTCCGGCCCTTTTTCTCCAATCTCAACACACCGGATGCAGGGGATTTTTTTTCCCGGTTCAAGGCCCGGCTTTATGGGTTTGTTCCGGAAACTGTTGTTTATACGGATAACCGGTTCGGGTTTGGAACCCGAAGTTCCATTACACTCACATGACACGCACAACTTAAAACCAAGGAGGGAAGATGAAGCGATTCATTCTGTTTGTCTGCATGGCAGTGGTCTGTTTGGGGTTTCCGATTCAGGGGCACAGCGGTATGATGGAAGATGCCCAAAAAGCGGCCGAGAAGTGGATGCCGTCGGTGGATGGGGGACACTACACGGAAAGCTGGCAAATGACTTCCGATATGTTCAAAAAGAAAATTTCCCAGAAAAAATGGGTGGAAACCGCCGAAGCCACACTGGAACCCCTGGGCCCCGTGGTTTCCAGGGGGTTAAGAGCCATTGTGTTTACCCATACCCTTCCCGACCACCCGGATGGAGACTATATGGTGATCCGATTCAACACCGAGTTCCAGGAAGACTCTGATGCTGTTGAAACCGTTACTTTGGTCAAAGAAAAAGACAATACCTGGAAAATAGTGGGATATTTTGTCCACTACGGATCTTGAATGTGTGTACTGAACAGTGTTTGGGGTAACAGCGGGTTGCCCTCCCAAGGCAAAACGCACAGAGGCGTTTTGCCATCAAGCTGCACATAACCGCTTTTTTAAGCACCACATCGTTTCCGAGGCTACCACATGATCTTTTTTCATCAGCACAAGACCCATTTTTTTGCATTTTTGTTGATTTTCGTTTTGACAGGGCTCACCCTGAGCTGCACCTGGAAAAAAAAACAGGGCCTCCCGCCCATTGAAATCCCCAAAACCGCTGCCCCGATGACCGTTCAATTTTCCTGGGCCGATATCGCAGCCTGCACCCATGAATCCCCGGAAATCCAGGTTTCCGGTATCCCAGCGGGAACAGTAGAGCTGGATGTGCAGCTCAGAAACCTCACTGTCCCGGCCTGGAGTCATGGGGGTGGCCGGGTGCTCTATGACGGAACAGACCGGATTTTGGCCGGTACCCTGAATGTCGGCTACAACGGTCCCTGTCCCATGCCCGGAGAGCGGAACAAATATGCGTTTTTCGTCATGGCGCTCAATTTAAAGGGCGAAATTATCGGTTTTGGAAAAGCAGTACAGGCTTTCCCCATAAAGTAAAAGAAGCTGAGCTATGGCGCTTTCTGTTGTGGATTTGTACCGGGATATATTACCCCGAACCAATTGCAAAGACTGCGGTTTTTCCACATGTCTGGCCTTTGCCGGATTTGTGGTCTCTGAAAAACACGCCATCGACGGGTGCCCGCATCTTTTGCCGGAGGTCGTTAAACGCTGTAATGAAGAACTGGCTGCCCAGTCTGCGGCCGGAAAATGGACCAAGCGGGATCTGGCTGAAGATGCTTTAAAGTGGGCCAAAGAGCGTTCGGCATCCATGGCCCTTCAGGACCTTCCGGATCGCATCGGCGGCGCTCTGATAAAAGCTGCGGGTATGCCGGATGTCCTGACGCTTCCCTATTACACCGATATTCTCCATATCACCGAAGCGGATATCACCACAGCCAGCGGAGCGCTCCTGACCCGGTGGGAAAGGGTGTTTTTGTACAACCACATGGCCCAGGGCGGAAAGCGGCACCCTACCGGAAATCTCAAAGGCTTTGAGGCGTTTCCCAATACCGTCTCCAAAATAAAAACCATGACCGGGCAGGTGGAGGCGCCGCTGGCAGAGCACTTTGGCCGTGACCCGGAAGCACTCAAAGCCGCTGCTGCCCGGTTGGGCGGTGTGGATATCACCGGAAAAGACAATAATGCGGATCTGGCTTTTGGGTTTCGACCGCTGCCCCGGATTCCGGTGATGGTGCTGTTCTGGAACGCGGATGTGGCGGATGGGTTTGCTGCCACAGCCAAACTGCTTTTTGATGAAACGATTATTGAACACCTGGATATTGAATCCATTGTGTTTTTAAGTGAACGATTGCGGCAGATGCTCTGCGGTGAATCTAATGATGAGAAAGGGTAAAATCATGGCTGCTGCCCAATGTTCCATTTGTGGGTGTGAGATTTTTTATGTGAAAAACCCTGATGATGCCTATGAAATTTTCGAATTTCGCTATGAAGACGGAAAAGTGGTGTGGCTGACCGAGGATCTGGAAGGGGCGCCCGAGATGACGCCGGATACGGAAGTTTATTGCACTATCTGCGCATGGCACGGAAAGTTTTCCGATATCTCTTGATTAAAGGACGCCCCTGATGCAACACCCCCATGATGTGGCCTTTTTTTCACCCTATCCCTTTTCCGTGGGCCAGAAAATCACCCTGACCCATGGCCCGCGAAAAGGAGATTGGGAAGTCATTGGCGTAACCGACAAAAAGGTCCGGCTGCGCTGTCCCTTCAGTCTTCGGGAAGTTGAATGGGACCGGTTTTGCTATTTGGTGGAAGAAAAACGCGGTGTTCTCTGGCCCGGAGAAGAATAATTCTGCCGCAGGTCTTTATTATCTGTCATTTCCCCCTCGTTTTTACATCCGCCGGGAAATCATATGCCCCGAACCGGTCAAGAATCTGCTTTCACCGCCTTTTTTGATGGGTTAGGGGAGTGACAGGATGTGGCTGCCCTCAATTTTTCTGCAGATTCAACAATGTTCGTAACGCGCATCCAGAAAAGGAGATCTTGCATGACTGCAACCAAAGTAACTCCCCCGGACATTGTCCGGGCAAAACAGGAAGGCCGGAAACTGGTGGAGATTACCGCCTATGACTATCCCTTTGGCCTGATGGCCCAGGAAGCGGGTGTGGACATTGTGCTGGTGGGCGATTCTGTGGGAATGGCCATGCTGGGCATGGAAACCACGGTTCCGGTGACCCTTGATATGATGATCCACCATACGCAGGCCGTGGTTCGGGGATGCAAGACACCCCTTGTGGTAACGGACATGCCCTACATGACCTGCAATACGGGAATCCGCGATGCGATCATGAATTGCGGCCGTCTGATGCAGGAAGGCGGCTGTGATGCGGTAAAAATTGAAGGCGGCGAAGAGTTTGGGCCGGTGGTGGAAGCAGTGGTGAAAGCCGGCATCCCGGTTCAGGGCCATATTGGCCTCACTCCCCAGACTGCCGGCGCCTTGGGCGGCTTTAAAACCCAGGGCAAAGACACGGCCGCTGCCTGCAAGATTATCAAAGATGCCAAAGCCATTGAGGCAGCCGGCGCGTTTTCCATTGTGGTGGAGGCAGTGCCCGCGCCCCTGGGCCAGCTTATTGCCGAGTCGGTTTCCATTCCCATCGTCGGCATCGGCGCCGGTGTGGCTGTGGACGGACAGGTGCTGGTGATCCATGATATTCTGGGACTTTTTGACCGGTTTGTTCCCAAATTTGTCAAACCCTACGCAACCCTTCGGCCCACCATTATTGATGCCCTCAAAACCTACGGGCAGGAGGTCCGGACATCGGTTTTTCCGGATCCGGAGCATAGTTTCATCATGTCTGAAAAAGTGCTTCAGGAAGTGAGAGAAAAGATGCGATAGCGGATGACCAAAGAAGATATACTGCGCACCGCCAATAAGTTGCGGTTTTCAGCTGTTGAAACGTAGGGGCGTGATTCATCGCGCCCTGTCTGAAAAAATAAATTTAATGGCGTTTCTGAGGATATACGGACAGAACCGAAAAAAGAAGATGGAACGTGCTCGGCGTAAAGACGAAAATTGCAGACATCGGGAAACCAAAACCCATGCGATGATGAGATGGTCGATCCGATTTTAAGTGCGGGTCAGCCAGAGGAGCGTTGATATGGCGGTAATAACCAAATATGTGGTGGTACGTAACGGCATTGAACTGGACATGATTTTTTTGTCCAAAAAGGATGCCGAGGCTTATGACAAAATGCTGGATGCCGCAGACAGCCTGGCCAGTTACATCCGGGATGCCGGGCTCGACATTGATGTGGACAACGATACCATCACGGCCATCTCGGTTTTTCTGGCCCAAAATGGACCTGAGGTGACCCGGATTCTCAAATCGGTTCCATCCCTGAAGGATGTGTCACCAGAGGCGAGCGCCGCTTCCGCCATGCCAAAGAAAAAGACGGCATCGTCAAAAACAGCTGACGAATAATCCGAATCCATGGCTGCAACCACCAAACATGCTGCCGATGCCTGGGATCGCACCCTTGACGCGGCAGACGCGCTTTCCCGCCTGATCGGGAAAAGCGGCATTCCAATCCGTGAGGAAGACCTGGAAGAACTGACCATTTTTCTGGCTGCCAACGGACAGTGGATTCGTCATCTGTTCAAGGATCTGAAACGAACCTATCCTTGGGAATGACTTTTTCTTCTTCCATGGGTGCCGGTCTTTGTGATCACGCGGAAAAGTGGGGGCAGCAGATATACTCAGCAACGCTATTAGACGAATATTTGTTTTCCATTATCGTCGCTCCCGCGCAGGCGGGGGAGCCAGTGCGCCCGTCCCCAAATAACCGGGAGGCCGAGAGCGCGATGTAGGGGCGCCTCGCGAGGTGCCCTTTTCAAGATCTGAAAACAGCAACTTATTGGCGGTGTGCAGTATAGCAGAGACAGAAAATGGTTTGGACAAACAACAGACACAAAGGAGGCCTGTTTTGAAGAAAACCGTTCTGGTGCCTGTAGCGGACGGCACCGAAGAGCTGGAGGCCGTGGCCATCATTGATGTGCTGCGCCGGGCAGACGCCGGGGTGACCGTGGCCGCTGTGGGTAACAACTTGCAGATTACGGCCTCACGTGGCGTTGTTCTGGTGGCGGATACAACCATTGACGTCTGTGCGGACAAAACATTTGATCTGATTGCGCTTCCGGGCGGGCTTCCCGGCGCCGAACACCTGCGGGATTCCGTGGTGCTCACCGATCTTCTCAAACGCCAGTTTCAGGAAAACCGGCTCCTGGGCGCCATTTGCGCGAGTCCGGCCGTTGTCCTGGAATTTCATGGCCTGCTGAAAGGCCGAACCGCCACCTGCCATCCGGCGTGTACGGACCAGATGCGGCCCGAAACCTATGTTGAACAGCCTGTTGTGACCGATCAAAATTGCATCACCGGAAAAGGGCCCGGTGTTGCGGTTGATTTTGCGCTGGAACTGGTGGCCCGGCTTTACGGCCTGGAAAAACGAGATGCAGTGGCCGGTCCCATGTGCCTTTGAATCAGATTCGGATTGCGGATGCTTCAGCCAAAGAGAATAAGCAAAGGATGCGGTCTTTTGTCTGGTCAGCAGCAGACCCATAGATGAATGAAGAAAATGGTGGATTTTGCTTTCGTGGTTATT
This sequence comes from Desulfosarcina sp. OttesenSCG-928-A07, assembly GCA_030267325.1. GTDB lineage: Bacteria > Desulfobacterota > Desulfobacteria > Desulfobacterales > Desulfosarcinaceae > Desulfosarcina. The sequence continues at coordinate 31,926 of JAJDJS010000027.1, forward strand.
GCCAAAATTCTCCTGCTGCACCCCAATTCCCAGTTCCACAAACCCGGACGCTCTTTAAGGCGCACGGACGGCAAAGGGGGATTCGTTTTTCGGTCCTGCAAAGGTGAAGGATCTGAGTAAAATTACAATCGCTTCAACAACGCTTCCCGTTTTTCCTCGTCCCCATCACAGGCTTCCAGAAGCGCTTCCAATACATAGCCTGTCACAGATTCAACACCAGAGGCCTGCGCCTGCACCAGAGCTTCCCTTGCCAGGTCTTCCAGGCTCTCCAAAGTTTTCAGTTTGTGATGGCAGCGGATAATTTCTGCAAGGGTATAGGCCCATCCCATCGGCTCCTGTTCAGACCGGTAAAGGGGCAGAACTTCTTCGTAAAAAACGAGCGCATTTTTAAAATCGATTTCTTCCAGAAGTAAATTTCCCAAAGCCTGAAGGATATTGGCACTGCCAAGATCATGCCCTTCGTTTTTAAAAATAACGATGGCTTTTTCATAAAGGCGACGGGCTTTCGACACATTACCAAGCCTCCTTTCAAGGTCGCCAAGAGACCTCAAGGCATCGGCACGGTCAAGATTAGATCCCTTTTTTATAAACAGCGCAATGGCTTCTTTATAAAGACAACGGGCACCGGATAGATTGTCAAGCTGACTCTCAAGATCACCAAGGGCTTTCAGAGCATTGGCACTGCCAAGATCATCTTTTTCTTTTTTATATAGTCCGATTGCTTCTTCATAAAGCGTTCGGGATTCAGCTATATTATTCAGCCGACTCTCAAGGACGCCAAGAGACCTCAAGGCATCGGCACGGCCAAGACCATATTTTTCTTTTTCAAACAAGTTAATGGCTTCTTCATAAAGAAGACGGGCATCAGATAGATTGCCAAACCCTGTTTCAAGATCTCCAAGTCGCAAAGAGGACAGGCCATCCTTGAGAAGCTCCCTCATCAAAAAAAGCACTTTTCTTCCGGAGAACACATTGAAAAGATAGCAATTTCTCAAGCAATGATTGAGTTTCCGGACAGGCACGAGATCCATTTTTTGGGTTCTGGCATCGGCAGCAAGCAAGCTTTCAATGGCCGGGAGTTGCCCAGCACTTCGTGAGCGGGCCAAGATGTTTTTTTCTGAACTGACGACCTCAGACGCGGATCGCGAAAGAGCAAGAAAATACTGATACGCCAGTCCTCTGGCCCTTTCCCACGAAAAAGGCGTGGTTGCGGGGATATCCAGATGGGGTGCTTCCAGGGCATAACGCGCCAGGGGCGGCAGCATGGCAAACTTTTCTCCATCTTCCTGTAAAATATGATGATCCACAAGAACGCCCCTTGCATCTTTATCCCCGCTGATCTCTTCCCAGAGGTTCAGGCTTTCTTCATCCAATCCTTCCGGAAAAAGGGCTGTAAATTGCCAGAGATCCAAGTTTGCCGGTGCTTTGGCCAGAAAGTCCCGTGTAATGGCAAGGGAGATGGAAAGGCTTTCCAGCCTGCTGTCCGGGTCTCGGGTTTTGGCCAGGCGCGTTCCTTCTGCCTCCCATTCTGTGTTGAGCTTTTCCCAGGAATATACCCTTCCCAGTCTGGCCAGAAGACTGATGCTCAAGGGATGGCCGCCCAATTTTTTATCTACAAATTCACAAAGTATGTCTTTTTCAGGAAGGGATTTTTTTGTGGCGATTTTCCAAATTCTTACAAAAAGATCTTCCGCATTTTCCGTATTGAGCTTGGGAATCTCCACATGAACACCATGGGAAAAATGATAGCCCGTATCCACACGGGAAGACCCCAGAAGCAGAACGCCGGGAATTTGGGCGAGCTGGTCAAGTGCAGATTTTCCTTTTTCGGATTCAATCACAGATTCCAGGTTGTCCAGATAATAGAGGCCTTTTGGCATATGGGGCCGCAAATCCGAAACTTTTGTGATGCGTTCACAGGCCTCCGGCGAAAGATTAAGGATTTCGCCCATACGCTGCAAAAGGCCAAGGGCATCGGATTGATCCGGAATTTGAACATAAAAAACTTTTGTTCCCTGTTGTTTCTTCAGATAAGCCTTGAGGGCCGCCTTGCAGACCTCTGTTTTTCCAATGCCCGCTGCACCTGTGACAAGGATGTGGCAATCCGATGAAAGGTGCTGCAAAAGCGCTTCTGTCGCTGATTCTCTTCCCAGAAGAAACCCTTCCCTGGGCTTCAGCCGGTTATCCTCCGGCCCATGCAACTCACCGGGTCGAAACCTGTCAAAGGGCTTTGAGGGTTTGGGGATGTTCACCTCATCGCGGATCAGGGAACGGATGCGGTCTTTGTCTGTCAGCAACAGACCCGTTGACCAGTCCCGCAGCACAACTGGAATATGCGAATGCCCATCACCCGAGATTAACAGGGGATAAAACTTGGTGTTGCGCATGTAGGCCTGATAGATTTCATCCGTGATGATGGCGGACTCCCATGCGACGCCACGACCACCACCGCCTGTCGGAATTTTCCGTTTTTCAAAAATATTTTTATACCGCTCCGAACAAACAATCAGTACGATGTCCGCATCTTCGACATTGTGCTGCATCCAGGCACGCCAGCCTTTGTCGGGTGCGCAATTGGCATAGGGATGATCTGTGATGACTTCAACGCCTTGCGCAAGAAGCCAGTCAGCAAGCTCCTTGACCTTGTCTTTCAGATCACCTTCGTGGGCATAGGAAATAAATACACGAGGATTGGCGGATGACGCCGTCATGGCGGTTTCCTTTCAAAAAAGTGGGCACAAAAGATGAATGAAGAAAATGGTGGTTTTTACTTTTGTGTTTATTGCCCCAAAACTTCTCCTAGTGCAACCCAATCCGCCAG
>JAJDJS010000028.1 GCA_030267325.1 Desulfosarcina sp. OttesenSCG-928-A07
ACACGATGAAATCCCGCCCCCTACTTTTCAAGATCTAAAAACAGCAACTTATTGGTGGTGCGCAGTATAAATATCCGTCTAATGGGGCTGCTGAGTATCGTTATTTTCCTCCGCCACCGGAAGCAGCCGGTTGTTTCGGAACGCCTGCATCAGGTTGGCGTCTATGGTGGCCTCGTATCCGTCAAGGGTGGCCACGACCGTCTGATCGTCATCTAAAAAAACAAAATCCGCCGTCATTTTTCGGTGATGGTGGGCGGTTACCGTCATCACCGCCCGGACGCCGTTTTCGGGAAACGCGCGCCGATACTGGCGATAGGCCCGCGCATAACTGGGAAGGCAGACTTTTCCGGTCTGCTCAAAACACCAGATAATGGCCATTTGAAAGGCGCCGTCCAGCACCATGGGGTCAGCGGTCCAGTGGTCGTCAATGGCATCGGCCATCCATGCTGTGGGCTTGGGGGCAGCCACAAGGCGGGCGATCATGCTGGTATGGGTATAGGCTTCAACAGCCTGAATGGCCCGCAGATGTTCGCCATGGAATAAAATGGAGTCGTATATTTCATCCAGATGACGGGGATAAGGGCTGGAGGCGCTGCCGTTTTTTGAAAAACACGGCGCTTCCGGCAATTTGTCGGTCAACAGCGCCTTTGCCCTGGAATGAATGACATCGCTTCCGTTTTTCACTCCGTTTCGCAGCTCTACCTCCACCTGCCACACATTCCCGGTTTTTTGGGGTTTTCCGGCCATCAGGCGTATGGGTTTGGCTTCCTGGTCCATGATGCGGATGCCGCTGAGCAGTCGGAAGTCGTCCATGCCATGAAAAAAGTATTCCGGATATCCCTTGAGGGCGCCATGGCCGATCCATTCGGACATCAGGGCAAAAGGCACCACGGGCTGGCCGTTGATGATGTGGGATTCCAAAATGGGGTAGTGTTTCAGATCCAGTTCCCGGCGTTCCATCAGCGTGAAGGGCGGTGGGGAAGAAACCGCGCCGTGGCTTTCCGCAGATTCCGGTGCCGGAGACAGCATGCCGCCGATGACCACTTCCACGGGCTCGGGATGGATGTTTTTCATCTCCGTCACCATGAGCTCTGCCCCTTTTTCAAGGGGAATCAGGGCGATTTGTTTTTCGCCGAACGCCCTTTTGAGGGATGCGGTTACCATTCCGCCGTCCCACGGCCCCCAGTTGATGGCTGCCACATGGCAGTTTTCCCGTTTAAGGGCTTCAAGGCGGGCGGTTTTGTTAAGGACTTCATTGGCCATGGCATAATCACATTGGCCGATATTGCCGGTGCGGGCGCTGACCGACGAGAAAATCACCAGATAGCGAAGATCGTCTTTTTGGGTGGCGGCGAGCAGATTTTTAAGACCTTCCACTTTGGTGGCATACACATCCCGGAACTGGGAAAGGGTTTTGTCAGTGATCAGGCGGTCATGGAGAATGCCGGCACCGTGGATCACTCCGGTAATGGGGCCCATCTGGTTCCGGATGGTCTCGAAGGTGGCTTCAAGGGCCCCCTTGTCTGTTACATCCGCGCTGAAATAAGCGGCTTTCACGCCCATTTCCGAAAGGGCGGAAAGGGTTCGGGAAATGGCCCGGCTGGCCGCATAGGTGGTATAGGCTGCGGACAGTTCCTTGGGTGTGGGGCGGGTTCCGGGAAAGCCGTGTTTGGCAATGGCTTTTTTCATGGCGGCTTCATCTTCAATGCCCATGAGCCAGTCGGGAAGTTCCACCGGCGGTCCGGATCGTCCCACAAGGGCCATGGATGCACCGGTTTCGCGGGCCAGGGCCAGGCAGCAGGCAGCGGTTACGCCCCTGGCGCCGCCGGTAACCACCACCACGCCATGGGCATCAAGGGCGATGTTTCCGGTGAAAATGGCAGCCGGAACTGTTTTGAGACAAACCCGCCGATCCCCCGAAAAACCGATTTCAACAGCATCGGATTGTGCTTCCGTAAGCTCCGCCACCACCCGGTGAGCAGTGGTTTCAGCGTCAGACCCCACATCCGGAAAAAGGTCAATGACCCGGCAGCGAACCGATTCCCATTCCAGGGCTGCGGTTTTCACCAGTCCGCACAGGGCGCCCTGCTCGGGGCAGGAAAACGCATTTCCAGTAAACCCAAAAGCGCCGTCCATCAGGGTCACAGCCCCAAACAGAGCATCACTGCCTTCACGGGCAGCTTCAGCAAGGGCTGAAGCTGCGTGTTTGGCAGCCAGAAAAGCGGCTTCCGGCGAAACATCCGGGCACAGCACCACGCCCGCGGCATGCTGGAAGACAGCCGGACTTGCCACCTCATCCACAGAAATCAACCGGGCAGGGATGTGTTTTTGTTCAAACTGGCGCACCAGGGCAGGTGCAAGCGTTGTCTGATGGTAGACCACTCCCACAAACCGGTCCGGTCGCACCGAAAAAACGCGGCCTTTTTTGGCTGGTGCATCGGCAATATCCACAATTCGGCGGATAACCTCGTTTTCTTCGCTTACCGTCATTGGTGATGTTGGGGAAGGGGCGTCCGGTGTTTTGGGTGCGGTTCCTGCGCCCAGAAAATTGCAGATCTGGCCGATGGTTTTGAGGGTTCCCACCAGATCCGGGGTCACTGTGGGCAGATGGGGCATCCGTTCTTCCATGGAGGACAGAATTTCCACCCGCTTGATGGAGTCGATCCCCAAGTCTGACTCAATATCCTGATCTAATCCCAGCATTTCCGGAGGATATCCGGTGAGCTCTGAAATAATCTCAACCAGGGTGTTTTGGATGACGCCAGTATCTGTTCCAGGGGGTAAGACGGTTTCAGCCGCAGATGCGGGCTGGTTTAACTCTGGTTTTGGAGATCCTTTGGCGGAAAGGAAATGACAGATATCGCCGATGGTCTTAAGGGTTCCCACCAGATCCGGGGTCACTGTGGGCAGATGGGGCATCCGCTCTTCCATGGAGGACAGAATTTCCACCCGTTTGATGGAGTCGATTCCCAAGTCTGATTCAATGTCCTGATCTAATCCCAGCATCTCCGGAGGATAGCCGGTAAGCTCTGAAATAATCTCTACCAGCGCGTTTTGGATGACAGTGACTTCAGAAGATGGCGATTCGGGTCTCACCGATGCGGCAGGTATCACACCCGGGTCAGCGGGCCTGGGGAGAACCGGAGACGGCAACGGCATCTCCTGCGGTGCTTCCGGCTGCGGCGGCGCTGGCCGGGAGAGGGGCGAAGGTGACGCTTTCTGTGCAAATACAGCCGGCTGCGTTCCGGTTGCCATGGCCGAGACCCAATCCCGGGTGCTTTGCATCATGGCTTCAAGACTTTTGGTGGCCATGGCCTGGGTTTCCAGAAATTTCTGGTGGGCTGCGGCAGTCTGTTGGTGAAGGGCTCCGATGGAGTCAAGGCCTTTTTGGACAACCCAAAGGGCCTCATTCAGGAAGTGGCTGCCTGACGCCGCCGTGGCAGGGGACGCCAAAGGCGGTGAAGCAGGCGCGGAAGGTGTGGTTTTTTTCTCAAATTTGGAATGATTTGTCATGGCTTGGGTCTGAATATGAGGGGGTGTAGGGGCCGGTTGTCCGGTGTCTGTCGAAGAAGAAGGCGCCACCGGTATTACCGGTCCGGTCGCTGTTGTTTCTGTTTTCGTCAATTTGAATGCGGGTTTTGGGGACTGGGGCGTCCGATAGTTGTTTCCGGCCAGGGGAATCATCATGTTGCGGGTCCGGGGTTGGGGAACCGGCCGTTCCCATTGGGTCAGGTCCACGGTGAGGCCAATGGCCGCCAGATGACCGATCACATGGGCCAGATCCAGGATCCCGTCTTTTCCGGCAGAACGGTCCACCGCCAGTACGGTGGTGTCATCCAGGCGGTTTCCGGCTCCAAGAATGGCGCGCACCAGACCGGACAAGACCGCCTTGGGCCCGACTTCCACAAATACCCGAATCCCGTCATCCGCCATCTGTTCAATCATTTGTTGAAACAGAACCGGTGAGACCAGCTGGCGGCCCAGAAGATCGGCCGCGGCAGACGCATCGCCGGGGTACATGCCTGCCGTAACATTAGCGTATATGGGAATTTTCCCGTCTGCAAAGGCCGCCGCCTCCACCGCCTGGGCAAAGGGCATTTGTGCGGCCGCCACCAGCGGGCTGTGGAAGGCTGCTGCCACAGGAAGCAAAACAGTTTTTATCTTTTTTTGCGCGCATTCCGCCTGGATGGCGGCAATGGTCTTTTCCGGACCGGACAGTACGCCCTGGTTCGGGCTGTTGTGATTGGCAAGAACCCCGTCCGGATGGGATTTTAAAAGACCAGTAAGGACCTCGGGGGATGCAAAAACCGCCAACATCGCACCGGCATCTTTGTTTTTTCCGGCATCTGCCATGAGCCGGCCCCGAAGCAGGCTGAGGTGGTGGAAGGTATCTGCATCCATACAGCCTGCGGCAAAAAGTGCGGAAAGCTCGCCATAGCTGTGGCCGGCAACCCCGTCCGGCTTGATGCCGAATCGCGCCAGCACATTCAGCATGGCAAGACTGATGGCGCCAATGGCGGGCTGGGCCACATGGGTTTGCCGCAAAGCCATGTCCTGGCGCTGGCGGTCTTCGTCTGAAAGGGGCGGTTCCGGAAAAATACAGGCCCACAGGGGATCATCCCCGTTCATTCCTTTCCCGGCAGCCGCAACCGCGGCCATGGCTTCGGGAAACCGGCAGACCAGATCTTTTCCCATGCCGACATACTGGCTGCCCTGTCCGGGAAATAAAAACGCGGTTTTTCCGGCCGGCGCATCTCCGGCAGCATAGTAAATGCCGTTTGCAGACGACATAACCGTGCGGTTTTCCGCCACTACCGCAGATGCAGCGGAAAAAACCCCATCCATGGCATCGCGACCCTGGCGGAAATCCACCACCATCACCAGGCGGTGGGGATGCTGGGAATCAAATGTTTTTCGCGACTGCCCGGCCGCGTACCGAACTTCCGTTTCCGATGGCAAAGATTTAAGCTGGGCGCCCAGATCTGCCAGGGACCGGACAAGTCCGGCAGGGTCGGCTGCTGAAAGGGCCACCAGTTCCACGGCCCCATCCCAGGCAGGTTCGGTTTTTTCCCCATTATACTCTTCCAGCACCACATGAAAATTGCTGCCGCCAAACCCAAAAGCGCTCACCCCGCTGCGTCTGGGGGTATTGCCGGGGTTGAACCAGGGTCTGGTTCGGGTGCTCAGATAAAATGGACTGTCCGCGACCTGGAGTTTGGGGTCTGCTGAATCCGCCTTGAGGGTGGGCGGAAGCACCTTGTGGTAAAGGGCCAGGGCAGCTTTGATGAGTCCGGCCGCGCCGGCCGCAGCCTTGGCATGGCCGATCATGGATTTGACCGACCCCAAAGCGCATTTTCCTTTTCCGGCAGCCGCGCCGAACACCTTTTTAAGGGCCGAGAATTCAACCTCATCTCCCACCCGGGTACCCGTGCCATGGGCTTCCACCAAGCCTACGGTTTCCGGCGCTACGCCGGCATGGGCATAGGCATCGGAAAGGGCACGGGCCTGACCCTCCACGCGGGGCGCGTAAATGCTCTGGGATTTTCCGTCACTGGACGCGCCGATACCGCGAATCACCGCATAAATCCGGTCGTTATCACGTTTGGCATCCTCAAGGCGTTTGAGCACCAGCATGCCGACCCCTTCCCCCAACACCGTACCATCGGCATTTTCAGAAAAAGGCCGGGCATCACCGGTTTTGGAAAGCACTCCGGTTTTGGAAAAACACATGTGCATAAAAATATCGTTCAGGGTATCCACACCACCGGTGACCACCATGTCGCTTTTTCCGGTGTAAAGCTCCAGAAGGGCGAGATGGACCGCACCCAAGCTGCTGGCACAGGCAGCATCCACCCCGCAGTTGGTTCCGCCCAGGTTCAGGCGGTTGCAGATCCGGCCGGCTACCACATTGCCCAAAAGACCGGGAAAGGAATTTTCCTGCCAGGATACATAACTGTCTGAAAGTTCATCCATAATGGCGGATATCTGGCGGCTGTCCAGCCCTTTTCCGGAAAGTGCCCTGCGCCAGATGGGATGGCCCAGCCGCGATCCCAGGGCAATGACCAGTTCCTGGGTTCCGGTAATGCCCAGAATCACCGATGTCCGTTCATGATCAAAGCCTTTGTCGTCACCATAGCCCGCATCGGAAAGGGCCATTTTGGCGCCCACCAGCCCCAGCAGTTGGGACGTATCCGTGGCCTCAAGGGTTGTGGGCGGAATGCCGAATTCCGTGGGATCAAAGGCGGTGGCCGGCAAAAAACCGCCGCGTTTGCAATAGATATGGTCCGGCTGCGCGGGATCAGTACTGAAATAATCATTAAGATCCCGGCGGCCCTCGGGCGGCTCGGTGATGCAATCCATGCCGCCCAAAAGGGTTCGCCAATAGGCATCAAGGTTTTCGGATCCGGCAAACATGCCGCCCATACCGATAATGGCCACTGCCGGATGGTCGGAAACTGTGTATTTTTTCATGGTCAAAAGGAACGTCCGGTTAGATCGTGTCACCTTAAGATAAGGTAACGATTTGAATTTGTTATATCAAACAAGATCCCATGGTTTTGCCAAACTAAATGATTTCAAACTGTTCAAAGCTCGAGACGACGCTATCTAAAGGTCTGAAGGTCACAAAAAAGTTCTGAAGGAAATGATCACCTTCGTTTTTCCCCTCGCCGCCTTTTGGGGGAGAGAAGTGGGGGAAGGGCCGAGCGTTCGTCTGCTCCATCCATTATAATAAATGGCCTACTATAGAAGATGATCCTGAAAAATACAAGAGATTGACGCAGTGTTTAAAAGTTGTTAGATTGACATAACAACCTAACAAGGTAACAAACTTGATTCATTACTATACAAATAGAGAAATATCAGAAAAACTCGGCATTAATCCTGCCAGATGGAAACGATGGTCGCGGGCGTTTTTGCCGCCGGATCCCCTGGGCGGGATGCAGTCGGGATATGCCCGGCAATACCTGTACGGGGATCTGTTTACGGTTTTTCTGGGCGGGCATTTATTATCCCACCATAAGCTTACCGTTCCCGAAAGTGTTAGAATGATTTCAGATTTGGCGTCATGGATGAAAAAGGCGGGTTTCCTGGATTTGAAAAAAAATGCGGGGGTGAAAGACGGGATCTGTCTTCGTGTGCTTTTTTATCGGGAAAATGGCGCAAAAACAGGGTCTCCGTTTCGGTATCTGATCCAGGAAATCAGGCGGCCGGTGGTTGAAAGCCATGGTTCCAGCGTTCACTCACCGGCTGCCGTCATATCGGAAACCGTCTTGGGGAAAATCCCTGAAAACCCGGTGCGGTTTTATGAAAACCCAGAGACCTTTCTGCTCAATCTTTCCGCTCTTTCGGATTTTTTGGTCACAGGGCTTGGTGCGCGGTGATCGGGCTTTCCGGGACACCTTTTCCGCAGTTTGTAGTTTTTCTACTTGATGCCCACCACTTTAAAACCCAGGTCATCCACGGTTTTTTTGAGGGTGTCGTCGGAAATGGGGGCGTCCACTTCCACGGTGGCGATTTTGGACGCCAGGTCCACGGCCACGGATTTTACACCGTCAACGCCGCGGAGGGCTTTTTCAACAGAACTGGTGCAATGGCCGCAGCTCATGCCTTCAATAGTGATGATTTTTTCCATGGTCGAACTCCTTTGCTGAGGTAAAAGGGTTGAGTTAGAATCCGCATCCGGCGCGGTGCCCGCTGTCTCGGCCATGTGGGAGGGCTTAAAAAACCGCAGCCGGAGGGCATTGGTCACCACACTGACCGAACTGAAACTCATGGCCGCAGCTGCGATCATGGGGCTTAAGGTCCAGCCGAAGGCGGTGTAAAACACGCCCGCTGCCACCGGAATGCCGACACTGTTGTAAAAAAAGGCCCAGAACAGATTCTGCCGGATAGTGCGCATCACCGCCCGGCTGAGCTGGATGGCAGAAACCGCGTCCAGCAGATCGCTTTTCATCAACACAATATCCGCCGATTCAATGGCCACATCGGTTCCTGCGCCAATGGCAATGCCCACATCAGCCCGTGCCAGGGCCGGTGCGTCGTTGATGCCGTCTCCCACCATGGCCACTTTTTTCCCTTTTTCCTGTAAAAGACGGATTTCCCGCTCCTTGTCCTGGGGCAGAACTTCGGCCACGACCCGGCCAATTCCCGCCTGACGGCGCACCGCCTCGGCAGTTTGGGCGTTATCGCCGGTGAGCAGAATCACTTCAATGCCCATGGCCTCAAGCTCGGCCACGGCCTGGGGGCTGGTTTTTTTGATCACATCGGCAACCGCAACAAGGCCGATCAGCTCCTTTTCACGGGCAAAATACAGGGCGGTTTTACCTTCGGCGGCAAAGGCTCCGGCTTTGTCTGACAGGGTATTGGCAATGTTTTCAGCCTGGAGCAGTTTTGCGTTGCCGGCAATATAGCGGGTTTTATCTATGGTCCCGGAAATGCCGTGACCCGGCGTTTGGGTAAAGCCCTCCACCTTGAAAAGCGCCTGATTCTGTTTTTCCGCTTCCTTCACAATGGCTGCGCCAAGGGGGTGTTCTGAAAGCTTTTCAAGGGAGGCGGCAATGGCCAGAAGGGGTGTTTCCGCGCCCGGAGCTGTGGGCACAATATCCGTTACCACGGGTTTCCCTTCTGTGACTGTGCCGGTTTTGTCCAGCACCACCGTATCGATGACGCCGGTGATTTCAATGGCTTCGGCGGATTTCAGCAAAATGCCGTTTGTCGCGCCCCGGCCGGTGCCCACCATGATGGCCGTTGGGGTAGCCAGCCCCAGGGCGCAGGGGCAGGAAATCACGAGTACGGCAATGCCGATGGACAGGGCAAAGGCAAGTCCGTAGCCCAGCGCCAGCCAGACGATGGTGGCCACCACGGCAAGGGTAATGACCACGGGTACAAAAATACCGCTGATTTTGTCGGCCAGCCGGGAAATGGGCGCCTTGGACGAGGTGGCCTCATCCACCAGCCGGACAATCTGGGCAAGGGTCGTATCATCCCCCACACGGGTGGCCCGCATGAAAAAATGTCCGGATGTGTTGAGGGTGGCGCCGGTGACCGTATCGCCTTCGTTTTTTTCCCTGGGCAAACTCTCGCCGGTAATGGCTGATTCATCAAGGAATCCGCTGCCTTCGGTGATCACGCCGTCCACCGGAACGCTTTCGCCGGTTTTCACCACCAAAATATCGCCGGAAACCACATCTTCCCGGGGAATGATGGTTTCCATGCCGTCGCGGACCACGGTGGCGGTCTGGGGGGCCAGATCCATGAGTTTGGCAATGGCCTCAGAGGTTTTCCCCTTGGCCCGGGCTTCAAAAAATTTGCCCAGGGTAATGAGGGTCAAAATCATGGCAGCTGAATCAAAATACAAATTTCCGGAAATGGCGTGGGCGCCTGCCATATCGCCGCGTCCGGCCACAAGGGCCATGTGGTAAATGGCGGCAATGCTGAATACCGCTGCAGCGCCGGAGCCGATGGCAATGAGGGAATCCATGTTGGGCGCACCGGAAAAAAGGGTTTTAAAGCCGATGCGGTAAAATTTGAAATTCACGGCCACCACCGGAAGGGTCAGCAAAAGCTGGGTAAAGGCAAAAACAAGGGCGTTTTCCGGGCCGGTGAACAATCCGGGCAGGGGCAGTCCGATCATGGGGCCCATGGCCACATAAAACAGCGGGAGGGTGAAAATCAGGGAAACCGTGAGCCGGTGCTTCATTTCCTGAAGCTCCAGGACAGCCGGGTCTGGCGCCTTTTCCGCAGCGGCGATGTCAGGGGTTTTGGCCGCGTGCAGTGATGCGCCGTATCCGGCCTTAACCACAGCATCCACAATGTCCGACGCTGACAAGGCCTTTGCGTCAAAGCTGACCGTCATGTTGTTTTTCAGAAGGTTGACGTTCACATCGCCAATTCCGGTTAATGCGGATACTGCTTTGGTGACTCTGCTGGAGCAGGCTGAGCAGCTCATGCCGGTCACATTAAAGTATTCTTTTTGCATTCGTTGCCTCATGGTTTTTGTTTGCGCTTTGGAGTTATAATAGCTATAAAGATCAGAAACGCAAGAATGCACTTTTTTGATACAGAGTACCTGAAAGTATACTAATGGAAAAAATAAAGGCAAAAACACGCTCGTGTTGTGGCCAGGATGCCTCGCCTGGTCCGGGTAAAACCCATTGTCCGGTTGAAGCCACCATCAACTTGATCGGCGGAAAGTACAAAACCCTGATTCTGTGGAATCTCATGGCCGGTACCTTGCGCTTTTCCGGGCTGCGGAAAGAAGTTCCTGCCGCCACACCCAAAATGCTGACCCAGCAGCTTCGTGAACTGGAATCCGACGGCCTGATCACCCGCACCGTGTATCCGGAAGTTCCGCCCAAAGTGGAATACGCCTTGACCGATCTTGGAAAATCCATCCGGCCGGTGCTGGAAGCCATGTACGCTTGGGGAACCGGCTATCTCAACGCCAAGGGGGTTGAGGTAAATTGTTCCATGAAACCATTGGGGCCGTAAAGGAGAAACCATCAGTCAAAACATGCGGGCCGTGGGGTGAGCCACAGGCAATCGGGAAGGTGCGGAAGTTGATCGGGTATTTAAAAAATTCGGATCAACACCCCCATGACGGCGGCTGTCATGAACACCAGAAGCGTTGTGGTTTCCATTAAGCGGCAGGCCTTTTGGATGTGGCAAAGGCGGGCTGCCCTGAATTTTTTTCCGATCACGGGTTTTTCCACAAGCCGGCCATGGTAAGTACTGGGGCCACCCATCCAAATTTTCAGCGCACCGGAAAAGGCGGCTTCCGGAAAACCCGCATTGGGGCTGGAATGGGCTCGGCCGTCACAAAAGGCGGTGATGAGGGCCTCTTTTCCCCGGCGGCATATCAGCCCGGCGGCCAGAGCAATAAAGGGAACACTGAGCCGGGCCGGAATAAAATTGGCCGCATCATCCAGGCGGGCGGCAAATTTTCCAAATTCCCGGTAGCGATCGTTTTGATATCCCACCATGGAATCCAGGGTATTGACCATTTTATAGGCCACGGCAAGGGGCCCGCCGCCCAGACAGGCAAAAAAAATGGGTGCAATCACGCCATCCACCAGATTTTCCGCTACGGTCTCCACCGTTGCACGTGTTACGCCGGCTTGATCCAGGGCTTGGGTTTCCCGGCCCACAATCATGGAAACCGCCTGTCTTCCCGCTTCCAGCCCGGCGGTGGAAAGTGCGTGCGCCACGGCCATGGCCGCATCTGCCAGGCTGCGGGTGGAGATAGAGACGTAGACGAGGCCCACCTGAGCCGCAATGCCAAGCCCCGGATGCACTGAATCTGCCAGGGCCACGACACAAAAACTGAGCCCCCAGGTTCCGGCCACCAGAAAAATCGTCATCATCCCGCCGGAAACAAAAAGCCGGAAGGGCAGGGCGCGAAACCGGGGTTCTGCCGTTTGAATGGCAAGTCCCATCCATCGTACCGGATGGGGCAGCCACAGGGGATCGCCCAAAAGAAAATCCATCAGAACCGCCAGGGTCAGCACCAAAGGGAAAGTGTCAGCAAACATGTCTCATCTTTTCTTGCGGAAACGAAATTTTCAGGTTTGGGAACACAGCTCTGCCAGCAGCGCGGCAGCCTGTTGGTTTTCGTCCGGGTTTTTCATTGAAACCCGGATGAACCGCTCATCCAGGCCGCTGAAATTGGCACAATTCCGGATCAGGATGCGGTGATCGGCCATGGCTTGCCAGATCCCGGACGCGGTCAGGGAATCCGGAAGGTGCATGAGAATAAAGGACGCGGCCGACGAAAAACACCGGATACGGGTTTCTGCGTGAATTCTGGCGATAAAGGCGGCTTTTTCGGTCAATATTTGGCTTCGGGTGGCATAAAGGAAGGGCCTAACAAGCTCTGGGTGGGTCATCAGCCAGTTTACCGCTGCCTGGGCCAGGCTGTTCACCGACCAAGGCATGGCATAATGTGCCAGTCTGGCGATCAATGCCTGTGGCCCGATGACAAACCCGATGCGCAGTCCGGGGATGCGGAACATCTTGGACATGGATGTGATCACCAGCACATTGGCCATATGGGAGCGCACCAGACTGACCGCTTCCGGATCGGAAACAAAGGGAAGATAGGACTCGTCGATCACAAACACGGTTTTCGGACATGACCGGCAAAGGTCAATGAGGGATTTTCGGTCTGTCAGCACGCCGGTGGGGTTGTTGGGGTTGCAAAAAAACGCCAGATCCGCGAGGGCTGCGGATTTTTTAAGGTGCTTCATATCCGGCTGAAAATTGTCTTCTTTGCGGGAAACCGCAAGGCTAAAGGGGATGCGGCTTGCCGTGCAGGCGTCCTGATAATCCGAATACGTGGGCGCCTGAATCAGAACGGACCGGGCTTCAAGGGCCCGTGGAATCAGATGGATCAGCTCAGTGCTGCCGTTTCCGGCCATAATATGGGAGGGATGAACACCGATCTCCTGGCCATAGGCGCGGATCATGGCGCCGGCATCCGCTTCGGGCAGGGCAGCCATGAGGGAAGAAAGATTTTCTTCCAGATAGCGGACCATTTCCGGTATGGGCCCCAGGGGATTTACATTGGCGCTCATATCAATAATGTCGGTGGGCCGGCATCCATGGGTATCTGCTAACGCATAAATATTTCCGCCATGACCGCTGATCATCCGCTTGCTCCCACGCATACGACCAGAAACAGGGCGGTTTCCACGATTTCCGCCATGGCGCCGAGAAGATCACCGGTGATGCCGCCGAGTTTTTTGCTGTAAAACCAGATCAGGGCCGCGATAAGGCCCACAAAGACCATGTTCAGCAAAATCCCGGGCCATCCCAGAAAAAGTGACAAAATCAAGGGGATAAGAAAAAAACCAAAGTCTGTGAAGCGCAGCGGGGTTTCAAAAAATGAACTGCCCGTGCCCTCGTTTCCCCTGGCATAAGGAAGGAAAAAAATGCCGGCCATCATCGCGGACCGGGCATAGGCGGGAATGATCACCAAAGCCAAGAACCGGTGCTGCTCCGCTCCGGCAATGGCAGCTGTCTTGGTCATCAGTAAAAGAACGACCGTGACCAGCCCCATGGCCCCGACCCGGCTGTCCTTCATGATGGAAAGGGCGGTCTCCCGATCCCGCCGGCCGTAGAGTCCGTCGGCCATGTCGGCAAGGCCATCCAGGTGCAAGGCACCGGTAATAAGGGCCAGAAGCGCCACATCCAGTACAGCCGCAACACCGGCAGGCCACAGAAAGGAAAACAAGCTGTCCGCCCCAGCCAGTATCAAACCGATTCCAAGACCAGCCAGGGGAAAACAGGTGATGATGCCTTTGGCGTCAAAGGGCTGGGGGCGTCCCAAAGGAAGGATGGTGATGAACTGAAGCGATGCAATCCATCGTGTGATTAATTGGCGTGTGATTGACTGGCGCGTGATAAAGTGGCGCATGGGTGAGGTCTCGGTTCTTTAATTATTTGCCGGTCAGGGTTTGTGGCTTCAGACGAAGGGATGCCAGATACAGCCCGACGATGGTTTTGGCGTCCTGAATCCGGCTGTCGGCAACCATGGCAAGGGCTTCATCCAGGGGCACCGGATGAACCGAGAGAATTTCATCCGGATCCAGGTGCTGGTGCGAAGGGGTCAGCCCGGTGGCCAGATAAATATGGATCCGTTCATCGGAATAGCCGGGAGTCGGCGTGATCTCGGTGAGTTTTTCAAGATTTCCGGCAGCATAACCGGTTTCCTCGATCAATTCCCGGCCTGCGCAGGTATACGGGTCTTCTCCCGGATTTAATGTCCCTGCGGGAATTTCCCAGATAAATCCGCCGGCTGCGTAGCGGTATTGCTTCAACAGCAGCACCTTTCCGTCATCTGTGACCGGAACCATGGCTGCCGCGCCCGGATGCCGGACCATGTCCATGTCCATGGTTCTGCCGTTGGGCAGGGTGACGTTTTCCGAACAAAAATCAAACACCCGACCTTTCCGGATCAGGGTAGCGTGATGAGGTACCGCTTTTTTCTGCATATGTTTCTCCACCCAAAAAATCACGGGATCGGTGTATGTAATGATGTCGTGGGATTATAATACGTTGACATGATTTGATATGAATGAAACGCTGTCAAATGTATCCGTCCGCATTAAAGAACTTCATAATACCGCATTTCATTCCGAGTGCCAAACAAACTCAGATGCATGAATGGCGCTTAGTCAGCTTCCACACGAAAATAGAGCACATTAGGTCAGTTTCCCAGCGGTAATTGTCAAGACTGGATTTTGGAGTTTCAGATCGGATTTAAGGAACGGCATGAGTTTTATAACTGATCAAAAACGTAAAAGTATTGACTTGCCCAAACAATTGTAGTGCGGCCTCCGCGGAAAAATAACTTCTTTTTCTCCGGAGGCCGCTTATGGACACGGAGGGGATTATAATAGATTGTTTTGGCATTGTGGCAAAGTCTGCTTGGTTCGCAAATTGGCTGTAACCAGCGCCTGTCAAGCTAAAAGTAGTGGATACGCAGATAGCCATCAGTTTGCGATTCTAAGAAGAGATTTTAACTCCTCATGAACAGAATTTTCAAGTTCAACCATATTCTTATAATACAACGTTCTGAATTCTCTTGCATAAAACCCTGTATCTGTACCTGTTGGAGCTGTTAATATAAATTGCTTGCCTAAGCCATGTGCAAACCCTAATTCATAAAATACATTATTTTTCATTTCGCAAAGGTCTACAATGACAAATCTAGACTTTTTCATCAACGATCTCGCTTCATCAGATATAGAGACTCCTCCCTGCCTCAAAAAATCAATTCTCTCACAACGAAATGGATCTCCCAGTTTGGTAACCGCTCTATGGATAGTATTGTAAATATCAAGCAGCCTATGATTATTTTCATTAAACGACATAAACACTGAAATGAGGCTCGGATCTACGTTAATAGCATGACTATGTTTTTCAATCAAAAGCTCAATTAGCCTACGGTAATCATTCTGATTCGAACAATTAATCAATATTTCATCATAAATCTGAGGATGCCTCATAAAATCAGCAAAAGCAGTGCCGATCTGGTTCATTCTGAATTTCACTGTTTCTTTATCATCACCTTCTTGTTGTAATAGTCTCTGTTCGAGCATATTTTGATCTGTATATATATAAACTCTAATAAGATTTATATATGGATAATCTACTCTCAATTTTTCTATTACATCTTTATTCCTAACAATAACAAAAACGTTATCGTTAGAGCTTAATGCTTCATCTAATGATTTCTTTGTAAAACCATATTTACATCCAGTATATGTATAACGATAACTAGGATTTATTTTTTCAAATTGTTCATCGCTAACAAATTCCAAATCCAAGACTCTTTTTTGTGATTTTTCGTACTTTCTTTGTTCTCGAGTCGTAAGCTTTGGAACACAAGCAGCTACAGCACTATTTTCATGAATATAATGAATTAAATCGCTTTTTCCTGTTCCCGATGCACCATCAATTATAAATAGATTTTTCATTTTTTTCTCTTTTATTGAGTGGGTAAGCAGAGGTGCCACCATCGTTCGGACAGGCAATACTGTTTTCTTAGCTTTCCTTTGTCAGGCTGCCTTTAGCAAACCCTGTGTGTAGCACATGTTTGGCGTAATGTCGTCCATACATTTGGTCGTATTGGCATATAAAAAACTCTTTGCATTGGTGCCTGGATGTCGTTTTTCATGAGGATCAAAGTCGTGCGCGTACCCGTCATGCCGCCATGAATTTGGGGACATTACGAAGTATTTGCCTGAACTTGTTTCGGCGTATACCCGGAAAACTGAGTTTGAAAGCCAAATGATTCAAAATCGCATTGAATGACAGCTGTCTGCTTGAGGCTTTAAAATTTTAGATGCGTCTGCCCTGTACCAAACCAGGATGATTCTTGACATTGGCCGGCCGGCTATAGTATCAATTCCTTTTTTTAATCAGGAGAAAAAAGTGACACACCCCAATTCCTGTTTTTATTATTATCGATACGCTAACTATCCGACCGCGCGGGGTGTGCCGGATCTGGTTTGATTCAAATAAAAACAGATATGCAACGCCGCGATTTTGGGTCCGCGGCGTTTTTAGTTTAAAAAGGCCGCCGCCCCACAGGACACTGACGCGGCTTTTTTACTTAAGATCCCTTTTGCAAAGGGCCATCCACCGGAAAGGATTGTGGCATGAACGTTCTCGACATTCTCAAATCACGCGGTTTTATTGAAAATCAAACCCACGATGCAGAGCTTTCCGCTTATCTGGAAGCGCCGGGGAAAACCTGTTACATCGGCTTTGATCCCACGGCCAACAGTCTTCATGTGGGGCATCTGGTGCCCATCATGGCGCTTTCCCATATGCAGCGATGCGGCCACCGGCCCATGGCCCTGGTGGGCGGGGGCACGGGCATGATCGGCGATCCCAGTGGAAAAACCGAAATGCGGCAGATGATGACAAACGAGACCATTGCGGCCAATGTCGCCGGGATCAAACGCCAACTCTCCCATTTTATCGATTTTACGGATAACAAGGCCATGATGGTGAACAATGCCGACTGGCTGACGGATCTTCACTATATTCCGTTTTTGCGGGATGTGGGCCGGCATTTCAGCGTAAACCGGATGATCAAGATGGAAGCCTACCGCCAGCGGCTGGAGTCGGAAGAGGGCCTCAGTTTCATTGAATTCAACTACATGATGCTCCAGGCCTATGATTTTCTGAAGCTGTTTGACCAGAGCGATTGCCGGCTCCAGATGGGCGGCAGCGACCAGTGGGGAAATATCCTGGCCGGTGTGGAACTGACCCGAAAAATGCGCCAGGAAACCGTCTTTGGCATCACCTTCCGGCTGATTACCAAAAGCGATGGCTCAAAAATGGGAAAGACCGCCAGCGGTGCGGTATGGCTGGATCCGGAAAAAACATCGCCCTATGATTACTATCAGTTCTGGATCAATACCGATGACCAGGATGTGGCCCGGTTCATGCTGTTGTTCACATTTCTGCCGGCTGAAGAAATTGAAGCGGTGAGCCGCCTTTCTGATGCAGACATCAACAGCGCCAAAGCGGTTTTGGCCTTTGAAGCCACATCCCTTGCCCACGGGGTTGAAGAAGCCCGCAAGGCGTATGCGGCTGCGGCAGCCGCCTTTGGCGAAAAAACCATTCCAGCCACCCTTTTGCCGTCCAGCGCCATTCCCCGTGAAGGCAGCGGCGGTACAAATACCCTGCCCACCACCCTTCTTCCGATGGATGAACTTTCAAAGGGCATGTCCGTGGCCCAGCTTTTTCTTCGTGCCGGACTGGCCAATTCATTAAATGCAGCCAGGCGTCTGATTGACCAGGGCGGGGCTTACCTTAATGATGCCCGGATCACCACACCAGAGATGCGTGTGGATGAAACTGTTCTGGTAAACGGTGAAATCATTCTGCGGGCCGGAAAAAAACGATTTCACCGCATTGCCGTGGAAAAATAATCCACGCGCATTTTTTTGAATACAAAAAAGGTGCGGGCAGGAAAAAGGCTGAATCTTCTTTTCCTGAAACCCGCACCTCATTTTTTTTCGAAAACAGGTATAGAAAAGGGAGAGTCTGTCCATGAGTTCAAAAACAGCTTGGATCATTCTGCTTCTTGCCGGACTTTTTGAGGTGGGTTGGGCGATCGGCCTCAAATACACCCATGGATTTTCCCGGCTCTGGCCCACGGTCTGGACCCTTCTGTCCATGACCGTGAGCGTTTTCCTGTTGGGGCTGGCGGTCAAAACCCTGCCCATCGGCTCAGCCTACAGTGTTTGGGTGGGCGTGGGCGCGGTGGGAACCGTGATTTGCGGGATTCTGTTGTTTGGGGAGCCGGTCAGCATGGTCCGGATGCTCAGCATCGCATTGATTATCAGCGGCATCATCGGACTGAAACTCACCACCCATGTCTGAGGGGCGCTGTCTTCCACATCTTTGGGTGTCTTATTTCTGACCGAAAACCCGTTTGAGGAGTTCTGTGGTCTGACGGGCCGGGTTTTCCCGAATCGCCGCCTCTTCCTTTGCCAGGTAATAAAAAATGCCGTCCATACCTTTTTGAACCACATAGGCAGACAGATTTGCCTTGATATCCGGGACCAGGGGAATGGCCTGATACCGCGCCATGATCTGATCATAAACCTGGATCGCCCCCACATCAGAAAGACTTCCGGACACCATCGGCGTCATTTCCCGGACCAGTGCGGGTGTCATTTTCTTTTTAAAATATTGGGTGGCTGAATCATTTGCCCCGTTATAGATGCTTTTCACATCTTCAAAGGTCATGTCCCGGATCGCTTCCATAAAAAGGGCTTTGGCTTTGGGGGCTGCCATTTCAGCAGCTGTGTTGAGTTTTTGCTCAAGCACCGCCATACTGTTTCCCATTCCCACGGCAGACAGTATTTTCTTTGCGGCTTCCAGTTGTTCGGGAAGCGGGATATGAATGGCGCGGTCAGCGTTAAAGCCATTGGTCCGCCCCACCTGGCTGATGACCCTGTCGGCACCGACCTGAAGGGCGGCTTTGAGTCCGTCTGATATATCCTGAAGGGAAAGGGGCGTGCTCGCGTGGGTATCGATTTTCAAAAGATCTGCATTCTGTTCAGCCCACGTGCCCAGTTTGCAGGCCCCAACTGTCAACAAAATCGTTGCTGCTGCAACACAAAAAAGGATGGATCGTCTTCCTGAACGGGGTGTTCTTTGCATCATGGGGTGCCTTCCTGGTTTTTATAAAGGTTGAAAAACGGTATGGGGTGGATAAAGGGATGCCGTTTCCACGACAGCGCCGAAGTCTTATACATCAGACACAACAAAAAAGCATTTTTCTGAACAGAGGAAAAAACGTTTTATGCGAAACGATACGCTGAACAAATTCATCGTCATTCTCATGGTTGTGTTTATCTCGGCTGTTTTTTTGTCCATGATCCGTTCATTTCTCATGGCCATTTTAATGGCGGGGATTTTTGCGGCCGTGACACGTCCCATCTATCGCCGCCTGGAAAAGTGGACCCATGGGCGGCGGGGCCTGGCCTCCATTTTGACCTTGTCGCTGGTCATTGTGGTGGTGCTGATTCCCCTTGTGTTTTTCACGGGACTGGTCACCAACCAGGCCATCAAGGTCAGCCAGTCCGCCGTGCCCTGGGTTAAAGAGCAGCTCCAGCAACCCAGCGAAATTTCTGCATACCTGTCAAAAATTCCCTACTATGAACACATTGTCCCCCACAGCGAGCTGATCATCCAGAAAGCCGGCGAGCTGGTGGGAAAAATCAGTCAGCTTCTCATCAACAACCTCTCCTCGGTCACCATGGGCGCGGTGAACGTGGTATTCATGGTGTTCACCTGGCTGTACACGATGTTCTTTTTTTTGATGGACGGAGACAAGCTCCTGCGGAAAATTCTGTATTATCTTCCCCTGCAGGATGACGATGAGCAGCAGATGCTGGCTCGTTTCACCTCGGTTACCCGGGCCACCCTCAAAGGAACGGCCATGATCGGTCTTCTCCAGGGCGGACTGGCTGGCATCTCGTTCTGGGTGGTCGGAATTCCCAGCGCGGCCTTCTGGGGATCCATCATGGTGGTGCTGTCTATCATTCCCAGCGTGGGAACCGCCATCGTCTGGGTGCCGGCTGCTGTCTTTTTGATCTTAAAGGGCAGTATTGCAAAAGGAGTCGGCCTTATTTTGTTTAACGGATTGGTGGTGGGCAGCCTGGACAACCTGCTCCGGCCCGTTCTGGTGGGCAAAGACACCCAGATGCATGAACTGATGATTTTTTTCGGCACACTGGGCGGAATTTTCATGTTCGGCATTCCCGGCGTGATCATCGGTCCTATTATTGCCGCACTTTTTGTCACGGCCTGGGATATTTACGGTCAGTCCTTCAAGGATATCCTGCCGGAAACCCCCATCAGCGCCTTTTTTGCAGAAAAAACCATTGATCTGCCGGATTCTTCCCAGACACTTGCCGAAAGTTCAGATCAGACGCCATCTGTCAGGTCAGCTCCGGCGCCTTTGCCAAATGGGGAAGACAAAGGGTAAAGCAGCTTCCCTGGTCCGGCTCGCTGATCCCCTCAGCATGACCGCCGTGGGCATGGGCAACAGCCCTCACCAGACTTAAGCCCAGTCCGCTGCCCGAGGTGGTCCGGCTTGGATCGCACCTGAAAAACCGGTCAAATACCTTGGGAAGTACATTTTCATCAATGCCAATACCCGTATCTTTCACTGCCACACAAACCATTTTTGTTTTGTTTTGGATGACGATGGCCACCTCCACCCAAAGGGTTCCCGGCGCCGGGGTATATTTGATGGCATTGTCCACCAGATTGGCCATGGCCCGCTGCAAGAGGTGAAGATCGCCGGAAACCCAGGCCGCATCCGGCGTATCGCAGGATAAAGAAAGGCCCTTGTCTTCGGCCAGGGGGGAAAACAGCGCTGCTGCGCCCCGGGCCACCTCCGCCATATTGACCGGTTCCATCTGGATGGCTGCCACGCCCGCATCGGTTTTTGAAATCATCAAAAGGGTGTTGATCATTTCCAGAAGCCGGTCACATTCCTCAATGGTGGCCGCTGCAAGGGGCATTTCTTCACCTGCTGCAGCCGGTCCGGAAATCGTCATTTCCGCCATTCCCCGGATTCGGGTGACCGGACTTTTCAGGTCATGGGCGATGTTTTCTCCCATTTCACGCATACCGGTGACCAGTTTTTCAATGCGATCCAGCATTTGGTTGAAGGTGATCGCCAGCCGGTCGATCTCTTCATGGCGATCCATCACCGGAACCCTTTGGCCCAGGTCTTTTTCAGAAATGGTGCGGGCGGTGCGGGTGACTGCCTCCACGCCGGCAAGGGCCCCTCGGGCCATCAGTCCGCCCACCAGCGCGGCCGCTAAAATCAGCACTGACATGGTGATGAAAAAAATTTTTTTGAAGATGGTGATGATGGCTGTATCGGTTTCCATGGAATAGCCGATCTGGACCACCACCCCCTGGCCGATCAGGCCATAGGCAATCCGCACCTGATTAGGGTGGTCTGGAATGAAAAGGGTCTCAAATACCCGTCCGGATTTTTCCTTGACCAGTTCATGAACCGCTGACCGGTTGATACCGATGGATCGCCAGTAGGACATGTTGGACGACGAAAACGCCACGCCACTGGCGTAGAGGAGCCGGAAAAAGACTTTTTTTTCGCCGGCGGCCTGGGATTCGATGAGGGCCGTGGTTTTGACCGCGTCAAGGCCCTGCACCGTGTAGATCATGGTAAATTCTGAAATTTTGCTGGACAGCTCCCCGTCCATCCGTTGGCGCAGGGCATGGGTGATGAGGCCGTAAAAAACAAGAAAGGCAATGGCCGAGGAAAGGGAGAAAATAAAGGCGTACCAGAGCGTCAGACGAAAGGAAAGGGTCCGGGGCAGTATCCGCCGGGTCCATTTTTTATACCATCTCATTCTGCAGGATCATCCGTTTTGAGCACATATCCCACGCCGCGCACCGTGTGGATCATTTTTTTGTCAAACCCCTTGTCCACCTTGTCACGGAGTCTGCAAATCCGCGCTTCCACCACATTGGTCTGGGGGTCAAAATGATAATCCCAGACATGTTCCATAATCATGGTTTTGGACACCACCCGTCCGGCATTTCGGAGCAGGTATTCCAGAAGTGCATATTCAAGGGGCTGCAGGTCAATTTTTTTGCTATTCCGCCGGACTTCCCGGGAAATCACATCCACCATCAGGTCTCCGCAAAACAGACGGGTGGGCTCGGCTGTACCGCTGGCCCGGCGGATAAGGGCCTGCACCCTGGCCAGAAGCTCGGAAAAAGCAAAGGGTTTTGCCAGATAATCATCCCCGCCCATCTGCAGTCCCCTGACACGGTCATCCGTGGACCCTTTGGCGCTGAGGAAGATCACCGGTGTCATGACCTTTTCCCGTCGCAGCCGGCCGACCAGGGAAAGTCCGTCCAATTTGGGCAGCATGATATCCACCACCGCCACATCATAGGGTTCGGTAAGGGCCAGATCCAGGGCCAGAATACCGTCTTTGACATGATCCACGGCAAACCCTTCGGCCTTGAGCCCTTTTTTTATAAAAGTCGCAATTTTTTCATCGTCTTCAACCAGTAAAAGGCGCATGGGGATTTCTCCAGGCTGTTTTTGAACATCTGCGTCAGCATCCTTTTTCTTGACAAATACCACTCCACAGTAAAAAGTGCGACCGCATTTGTCCACCAGGCTTCGTAACCCGGCCGGAATCTTTACCCCGGCATAAAAAAGGAGTTTTTTTGATGACACTTCAGGATACGCTGAAATCGGATTTGACAATTGCCATGAAAAACAAGGACGAGGATAAAAAATCCGCCTTACGGATTGTGATCGGTGAGATGGCCCGTCTGGACAAAAAACAGTTTGACGATGATGAAGTGATCCGCGTGCTGAAAAAACTCATCAAGTCGGAAAAAGAATTGCTGGAAAAAAGCGGTCAGACAGGTGCTTCTCCCTTTATTGCCGTGCTTGAGGCCTACCTTCCCAAACCCGCCACGGACGCGGAGATTCGCCAGTGGATAGCCGAAAACATCGATTTTTCCGCCTATAAAAACGCCATGCAGGTCATGGGCCCCATTATGGCCCATTTCGGGCAGCGGGCGGATGGGAACCAGGTAAAGGAAATTCTCAAGGCACAGCAATCCTGAAGCGCTCGAATTGACCTGCCGTCAATTTCCGGCCTCCTGGTCTTCTTCGGCCAGCACAGCCTTGGCCACCTTAAGATCATAGGCCCGGTGGGGATCAAAGGCGCCTCGTTTTGCGTAAAGCACCTGGGCCTGTTGAATGGCGGAATAGGCAATCCAGCCATGTTTGTTCCAGACCACCGGGTCATCGTCGTTTTTCATTCTGAATTCAATCTCGTCCGCTTTTTGGCGGACATACATGCGGACCCGTTTATTTTCCGGAAACGGGTAATAGTAGAGTCCCATCCTGTCTTTCATAAGGGGTCATCCTTGTCAGAAGTGGTTCGGCAAAAGGCCGCCCCAAAGTGAAATGCGATAGATAGTGTTGTCTCGACTTTGTAACACGTTGAAATCATGAGTATCAGCAAAATCGCGGGATTCTTCTTTCTGTAATAAATTCAAATTGTTATATTTCTTAAGGCCACACTATCGAAAAAGACATGTGCCAACGCAAGCCGCTTATAAATGGCAGGCCCATCCGGGTCAAGCCCATTTCCCCCCTCACAAACAGAAGCAAATAATGGAGACATCAAGATGATTGCCGTTGTTCAGCGGGTTTCAGCCAGTCAGGTGGCGGTGGCAGAGACAGTGGTCGGCGCTATTGGAAACGGCCTTACCGTGCTCTTGGGGGTTGACCGGGAAGACGGTGCGGCCGATGTGGCGTACCTGGCTGAAAAAATTGTGAACCTGCGGATTTTTGAAGATGACGGCGGAAAAATGAACCGGT
The DNA here is from genome assembly GCA_030267325.1 of Desulfosarcina sp. OttesenSCG-928-A07. Lineage (GTDB taxonomy): Bacteria > Desulfobacterota > Desulfobacteria > Desulfobacterales > Desulfosarcinaceae > Desulfosarcina. The sequence continues at coordinate 23,423 of JAJDJS010000028.1, forward strand.
CCCTGGTGGATGTGAAGGGCCAGATGCTGGTGATTTCTCAATTCACCCTTCTGGGCGACTGTCGCAAGGGAAGGCGGCCTTCCTTTGTTCAGGCGGCCGAGCCCGCTTTGGCCAACCGCCTTTACCTTGCTTTTATTGATCAGGTCCGGTCCATGGGCATTGATGTGGAAACCGGCCGCTTCGGCGCCATGATGCAGGTGGAGATCACCAATGAAGGACCGGTCACCCTGATTGTCAGCAGCCGGTTTTAAGCCCGTGAAACGTGCAAACTCCAGGATTCGTTTTATCCGGACGCATTTTTGGGCAGCTGTTCCCCTTTACCGGGAGGTGTTCTTCAACTGGTAACGGATGACGGCTCGGTTATGTTCCGCGTATGTATGGGAAAAATAATGGGTCCCGTTGCCCTTGGCAACAAAGTAAAGAAAATCCGTCTCTGCTGGGTAGAGGGTGGCGTGGATGGCCAGCGTACCGGGGCTGGCAATGGGTCCTGGGGGGAGTCCCGTGATTTTGTAGGTGTTATACGGTGTGTAGGTGGTCAGATGGTGGCGCCGGATATCGCCATCAAAATTCGGAATTCCGTAAATCACCGTCGGGTCAGTCTCAAGACGCATTCCTTTTTTCAAGCGATTATGGAAAACAGACGACACCAGTGCCCGTTCTTCCGGCACGCCGGTTTCTTTTTCCACAATAGAGGCCAGGGTGACCACTTCATGGAGGGTCATCCCCAGTTCTTTGGCGCGGGCCTCCCGTTCAGGCGTAAATGCCGCGCGGAAGCGTTTGACCATGGTGAAAAGGATATCAGCAGGGTCCAGGCCCCTGGGGAAATAGTAGGTGTCCGGAAACAGATAACCTTCCAGGGTTTCGGCCACAATGCCCATTTTTTGAACCACTTCGGGATCGCGGGCCGTATTGAGAAACTGAACTGCATCGGAAAGGCCTGCCGCAGCAACCACATCGGCGATCTGGACCAGGGTGTAGCCTTCGGGAATGGTCACCCGATGGAGATAAACCCGTCCTTTTGCCATATTGTCCAGAATTTTTCGGGGCGACATGGCCGTGGACAGCAAATAATCGCCTGCCTTGAGTTTTTTGTCTTTGCCCTCGATTCTGGCAAGAAGCACAAACCGGAACGCATTTGAAACCAGTTTTTCCTTTTCAAGGGAAAGGGCAGCCTGTTTCGGGCCCTGGCCTGGAAAAAGGGTGAAGACCTTGTCTTTCCCCGCGCCCGGGGTCAAGGGGAGATCCGCCCATACCATGAGGTTCAAATAGGCGCCGCCAATGCCGACAACGGCTGTCAGCACAAACAGAAAAAACATTAACATCAATTTTCGGATCATTTCTCAGAACCTTTGCTGGCAAGGTGCCTTATTTTTTTTTCTCCTTGTCGTCCCCCAAAAAGGATTCGGCTTTGTCCAGAATTCTGGCGGAGAGTTTTTTGTCCCCGGTCTTGATGGACGCTTCAAGGTCATCCAGGTATTTTTTGGACTGGGCGATCCATTTTTGTGTCTGCTCATTCTGCTGAACCGTGGCCTTGATGGACTCAAACCTGCCCTTGAGGGTACTGGCCAGGGCCTGAAGCGTTGATCCGTCATGCTTGTCCAGGGCTTCCCGCAATGCAGCGATGCCATCCCGGAGTTTTTGAACAATGGCGTTTTTGTCCATTTTATTTCTCCCTTGCAAGATCCTTTTTGATTTTTCTTCAGGGCCTCTATTATGCGGATAAGTGGCTTATTGTAAATAGCGTCGATGGTCATGACAAGGTTAGATTGTTTTAATAAATTTTGTCTCATCGATAAAAAATCTATTGACGTCTATTTTTTATATACTGTATCTTATTTCTAGTCTATCCGAAAAATGTTATTAAGCTGGTATCTCCCGTTTTCCGCGGGCTGCAGGCAACTGGCCCCGGAAAACGGGCCGATCATGATCCGATGACAGCTCGCTTTGAATGATCAAAAAAACAGCGCCAGAAAGCAAAATGCCATGGATTTGGTCATGGATCTGATTGATATCAAACATGATTTGCGAGAACGGAAAGTGATTCCGCTGGATGATCTGCCCCTGCATTTCAGGGCCGATATCTGATCTGTCAAACCGCTTCTGGACGTTTGGGTGGACAGCGAGCCAAACCCTGCTGCATGATAAAGGGGTATCCTTCAAGGGATACCGCGTATGCGAAAGGGACCATACGATTTCCTATGAGTGGATGGGCGGATGATACGACCGGGGAGAAAGGGGGACAGCCGGTCTGATTCGCTCATTGCACCGGCTCCGGGACATGGCGGGCATGCTGCTGGGGCCGCAATCGGAAGGAAGGAGAACACGAGATGGAAAAAATGAGAGGAGAAAAGATGAAAAAAAAGGTGAAAGGGATGGCCAAGGCCATTGGATGCGCAACCGCGGGGTTGCTCTTGCTGCTCTGTGTTCCCCAGGTCCATGCTGCTGATGACACACGGTCTGAGTTGGAACAGCTTCGTTTCCAGATGGAGCAGCTCATGCGTCAGAACCGGGAGTTGGGGCAGCGGATCAACCAGATGGAGAAGGAACTGGAACGAGGCACCACTGCTCCGCCTCAGGTTGATGCCCGGCATCAGAGCGTTATCGAGCAGGAAGTGGCTCGCCAGCTGGCCGAAAAAGAAGAGGAGGGCGGTTTCGGCCTGAATAAACACATCAGGCTCAGCGGTCTGTTTGAGGGAGATTTTGTGGCCGGGAAAGACGCCATGGATGAAGACGGCGCCCATACCACCGAGTTTGATTTGGCCACCTTGGAGCTGTACCTGGACATCATGGTGACCGACTGGGCCACGGGCCGGATCGTCATTGAGCGGGATGCTGACTCGGACGATCTTCGGGCGGATGAGGCTTATGTGACCTTGGGCAATGTTGACAAATTCCCACTGTTCTTCTCCCTGGGTCTGCTTTATGTGCCGTTCGGTGATTTTTCCACCCATATGCTTCAGGACCCCTTTACCCAGGTCCTGGGTGAAACCAACGATGCTGGTGCTGTTTTGGGGTATTCCCAATTTGGGCTGACCGCGTCGGTTTTCGCCTATAACGGAATGGACGAGGAAGATTCGGACAATGACACGATCAATGCCTACGGCGCAGCACTGAGCTATGGGTTTGAAGATGATAACAAGACCTTCAATGCGGGCGTGGCCTGGATCAGCAACATCGCCGATTCTGTGGAACTGTCCGATTATATTCATGATGCGTTGCAAGATGCCGGCCAGGATCCAGACTATTTCCCGGATGAGATTTCCGCCATGGCCGCTTATGTGAACGCCACCTGGGGGCCCTTTGGTATGATCGCCGAATATGTCAAGGCCCTGGATGATTTTGACGAATTCTTTGCCAATGGAAGCGGAGGAGATCTGGAGCCTGCGGCATTGACTACGGAACTGTCCTATACCACATCCTTTTTCGACCTTGAGACGGTTTTTGCCCTTGGCTACCAGCAGTCATGGGATGCGGGGGGATTTTTGCCTGAACATCGTTACATCGGCGTTGTTTCCTTTGGTATTTTTGAAGGCACGACCCTGTCCTTTGAGTACTACTATGACGAGGACTACGATACCGGCGACAACGGTACCGACAATAACGGACACGCTTTCACCACCCGCGTGGCCTATGAGTTTTGATCCAGCGGGCTGACCTGCATGCCGGAAGAGCGCGCTCTTCCGGCATGACTTTCCGACAATGCAAGGAGATGTTGATGAAAGCGGAAAAGACCACCCATTCATTGATCGCCAAAAAAGTAATGGCTCGTAAAAAAATATGGGATATTGCAAACGGATACAAATGCAGCCTGATGGGGATTTGTCTGGGATTGGAAGAGCTTCGAAAACTGGGCAAAGAAAAGGTGTTCGACATCCACCGTGATGCGACGGATTATTATCTTCACTGCTGCTTTATCCGGTTTTCGGATCAACGGGGAGAAAAGGCGGCTGTCCTTCAGCGGTACCTGGAAAAAAAATTCAAGGCCAAGGCCAGAAAATATCTCAAGGCCACTACGGATGAAGCGCTTCTGGCCTTGTGGCATACAGATATGGCCGAAGGACGGGTGGATATTGCCTGGTGGGGAATTCTCACCCATCCCGAGGCATCGGCGGAATTGGTGAACCAACTTTACAGCGAGCTCCACATGATGGGGCATCAGTGCTTCAGGCATTGGCACAGGAATCGTTTGCGGATGGCAGATCTTGAGGAAACGGTCACCCGGCTGACCGACACCCTCACCCAGGAGCGTCGGCAGTATCGCCAGGACAAAGGATTGTGGGATCAGGAAAAAAAGGAGCTGAACCGGGACATGGCCCTGCTGCGGACCTCTCAGGCCAAGCACGTCTCGAGTTCTGAAACACAGTCGGCCCGTGAGCCGATGATGGATATGAAAGCGGTCCAGGTTCAGGCATTGCAGGATCAGATTTCAACGCTGCAAGGCCAGTTGCGGGCCGCCCATGCCCGGCTTGATGAACAGGCGGAACAGGAAAAACAATGGCGCGCGGAACAGGGAAAACTGTCCGATGAAATCGCGGTACTGGAAAAAATGATTGCCCATTTTTCTTCGGGGACAGCCCCGTGTGAAACCTGTTCCAGTCAGAACACCCAAAAATGTCCGGGGCTGGATCTGTGCGGAAAAACCGTTTTGTATGTGGGCGGACACCACAAGATGGTGGCGCGCTATCGTCAGTTGGTGGAGCAATGCGGCGGTCGGTTTGTGCACCATGACGGCGGAAAGGAAACATCCCGGAGCTTACTTCCCAAAATGCTGCTCACGGCAGATGCGGTTGTCTGCCCCATCGACTGCATCAGCCACGATGCCTGTACCCGTGCAAAAAAGATGTGCAAGCGGTACCAGAAACCCTTTGTCCCCATGCGCAGCTCCGGGCTTTCCGCTTTGGCAAAGGGGCTGGATGAACTGGTTCAATAAACTTGCGCTTCACCGGTATTTCGGCCATTTTCACCAGCACTTGCCACATGCTTAAAGGGCCGCCCCAAAAAGAGGCAAAGTGGTAACGCTCGCTGTCCTGAGCAAGGGGTTGAATAACGGCGCTTTCCGGCGAAACAATATTACGGAATTGCGTTCCGAGTTCGGTGCATCAAACGTTGATTCACAAAGACGTGTGGCTTACACACTTGTCTGAATTTCAGGGAGCAGCTCTGGAGTTCCAAATTTATCTCAAAAGGAAACAACCCCTCAAAGTGGAAAAGGAAGACGGGGATGATCGGTCGATTTTCTCATGTCGGTGTTTACCATGAACTGATGCAAAGCCGGGATTTCCTGAAAGTGTGTGCGGGCGCGACCCTGGCCCTGGTCGGATTTCTCATCAGCAAGTGGAAGCCGGAAATGATGATGTTCAGCCAGGTGCTGATTCTCTTGTCTGTGGCCATCAACGGCTTTCCGGTGATCATCGGCGCGGTACAGGGGCTTCTGGAAAAACGGGTGAATGTGGATGAACTGTTGTCCATCGCCATCATTGCCTGCCTGATCGGAGGAGAGTTTCTCACGGCTGCTGTGGTGAGCTGTATTATGGTGATGGGGGCGCTCATTGAAGAAGCCACGGCCGAATCGGCCCGGCGGTCGATCCAGGCATTGGTCCGGGTGTCTCCCAAAACAGCTCTGGTCATCCGGGAAAAAGAAGAGTGCCGTATCCCTGTTGAAGACGTCCGGCCCAATGATATTCTCCTGGTCCGGCCGGGTGATCAGATCCCGGTGGATGGACGGGTGACCGAAGGGCTCTCGTCCATTGATGAATCTGCCATTACCGGCGAGGCGATTCCAGTGGAAAAAAAGCCCGGAGACATGGTTTTTGCCGGTACACTCAACCACAACGGTGTTTTGCGAATGTGTGCGGAAAAAGTGGGAACCGACACCACCTTGGGGCAGGTGATTCAGCTTGTGTCCGCAGCCGAAGCCCACAAGCCCAAAACCGTGGCGCTGATTGACCGTTTTGCCAAATGGTTTACCCCCCTTATTCTGGGGTGCGCCCTTATCGCCTGGCTGGTGACAGGGGATGTGAGCCGGGCTGTGACCGTCCTCATCGTGGGCTGCCCCTGCGCCCTGGTTCTTGCCGTCCCCACGGCCACTGTGGCCACCATCGGACGTGCGGCCCGTGCCGGCATTCTGGTCAAGGGCGGCCACCATATTGAAACCGTGGCCTTGGCGGACACGATTTTTTTTGACAAAACCGGAACCCTGACCGAGGGCAATCCCACGGTGGAGGCCATTGTCACTGAAGCGGATGTATCTGGCAGCGATCTTCTGCGCCAGGCCGCCAGCCTGGAGTGCAACGCCACCCATCCGTTGGCCCGGGCTGTGATGAATGCGGCCCGCTACGCCAACATTCCGGTGGATGCGGCCCGGAACCTGTTCATGGACATTGGACTGGGGGTGCGGGGCCAGGTGGATGGCGGCATGATGGAGATCGGCAGTGTTTATCTCCATGGCGGCATGACAGCGGTGCCGGATACCCTGCGGCCCCAGCTCATGGCCGCCAAAGAACGTGGGGCCACGCCGCTCATGGTGTACCGTGACACGCGGCCCCTTGGATTTTTGAGTATTTCCGACAAGGTGCGCGCTGGCGTGGACACCATTGTGCAGCGGCTTCGGAATCTGGGCATCCGGGAAATCGGCATTCTGTCCGGAGACCATGAACAATCCGTGAGCCGGGTCGGCGGAAAGGCCGGTATTGAGGTTTTGCTGTCAGGGCTCAAACCAGATGACAAACTGCGTTTGATCCGGGAAAGACAGGCTGAGCCGTCAAAGGTGATCTTTGTGGGGGACGGTATCAACGATGCACCGGCCCTGGCAGCGTCTGATGTGGGCATTGCCATGGGCGGTCGGGGAACCGAAGTGGCGCTGGAAACTGCGGATATTGCCCTGATGAGCGATCATATCGGAAAGCTTCCCTTCCTCATTCGGCTGGGCCGACGCATGCTGCTGATCATCAAGATCAATATCGCTTTTGGGCTGATCTTCAACTTTATTGCCGTTGTGGCTGGCGCGAGCGGTGTGATCAATCCTATCATGGGCGCGGTGGTGCATAATGTGGGGTCGGTTCTGGTGGTGCTGTCTTCCGCCAGCATGGCATTTTTTCCGGAACAGGAGAAAGGCTTGCCGTCTGCCAAATAACCCTTCTCCGTATTTGAAAAAACAAAACCACAAATATCACAAAAAAAGAACATACACCGTATTTTCGTGATGTTTGTGGTTAAATTGCCGGCTGTGTTTCAACCTTAGTTGCCCGGCACCTCCAAAATCAGCGATACGTTTTTGATGATCACCGCTGTTTGGGGAACATCACGCATTCCGCTATGGAAGCCGGTGGGAACCTGTTCGATCTTCCGCACCACATCCATTCCGCTGACCACTTTTCCGAAAACACAATATCCCCATCCCTTGCTGTTTTTCCCCGTATAATTCAGAAAGTCGTTGTCCTTTACATTAATGAAAAATTGAGCTGTGGCAGAGTGGGGATCTGATGTCCGGGCCATGGCAATGGTGCCGGTACGGTTTGAAAGCCCGTTGTCCGCCTCGTTGATCACCGGCGGCTGGGTGGATTTTTGTTTCATGGAAGTGTCAAATCCGCCGCCCTGGATCATAAAGTCGGGAATTACCCGATGAAACAGGGTGTCCTTGTAAAACCCGGAATTTACATAGGCCAGAAAGTTGTCCACGGTTTTGGGCGCGGCAGCCGGGTCCAGTTCCACCACAATATCTCCCATACTGGTAGAAATGCGGACCTGGGGGGAGGTTTTTTTCGCATCCTCCGTTTGGGCCAGAACCGGCGCTGTTAAAAACAAACTTGCTGAAATCAGTGTGACAATCGCGGTGATCAGCAGATACTTTTTCATGGCGTTCTCCTGTTTGTTTGGGTTTTGTCAGAGCGTGTTACTACAAAATAAATCAACTTGCTGAATTTATTAAAAAACATCTGTATGCAGGAGAAAAAATATGCAGATATTTCCCAATCATTAAAGCCCGTTAACGGGCTTCGTGTGAACACTCCCTAAATAAAGGGGTGACATGAACGTCTTTTTTAAAGCCGGAAAATGAGTATAAAAGAGCCCTCCATACGGGGTTGGATGTCGGGGTGCGGGTATGGATTCCAGCTTGATTTGTCGATGGGGTGCAACTATAAGAAGATCTCATTCATGTCAACCAACAATGCCAGCATATTGTTTTTTCGATATATTTTTCCATGGCAGGCGCTTGACCCTTTTTTGGAAGCATCAACTCCTTTTTTCGGAAATTGCAGCAGACCCCGTGTCCCCGCTTCT
>JAJDJS010000029.1 GCA_030267325.1 Desulfosarcina sp. OttesenSCG-928-A07
TTTTGTTTTGCTGTTTCCTGATTTTTCCGCCAAAGCAGGTAAAAAGGCGCTCCGGTTTTACTTTCGATTTCATTTTTCAGCCATAACAAGGCTGGAAAAACGATGACCAGAAGATTCGTTCAGGTTGACAAACAGGCCATTTTCAAATAGCTACACCGGATAATATCGCGATTATATGTCTGGAAATATCCGGTGTGACGATGTCAATCAGGAAAGGAGCAGGTCAATGGACAAGGGAACCTTGACGATCAATGGAGTGTCGCTTCCCTTTGAGGCGGGGCAGACCCTTCTTCAGGTCGCCGAAGATAATCAGATTCCGATTCCAACGCTGTGTTATCTGAAAGGCGCGTCCCCCACCGGGGCATGCCGGATGTGTGTGGTGGAAGTGGCGGGAAGCCAGAATCTGGTAACGGCATGCAATACCTTTGCCGCCACCGGCATGGATGTGCTGACCGAATCACCGGCTGTAGTGGCCTCCCGCAAGGAAACGCTGGAGCTCTTGCTGGCCTCGGGAAACCACAACTGTTCCATCGGCTCCGGCCGGGAGAAGGACTGGACGGAGTTTCAGATGCAGGCCGCTGCCTCGGATAATTTTGAAGACCTGTGTCCGTCCTGGGGAGACTGTCGGCTTCAGGATCTGGCCTACCAGTACCAGGTGGAAGGCGGCAAATACCCCCGGAAGCAAACCCAGTATCCCATGGAAATGGCCAACCCCCTGATCGTCCGGGATTTTTCCCGGTGTATTCTCTGTGGCCGCTGTGTCCAGGCCTGCAACGAAATCCAGGTGAATCAGGCCATCAATTTTGGGTACCGCGGGTCTGACGCCAAGATCATTGCCCGGGCCGATATCCGTCGATATGCCCGGCGCGCCTCTGAATCTGACATTCCTTCGGGTCCGGATGTTGCGCTCAAAGATTCCACCTGCGTGTTCTGCGGCGAGTGTGTTCAGGCCTGTCCCACGGGCGCGTTGGTTGAGAAAAAAGCCCGGTTTGACTGGCGGCCGTGGAAAACCGAGAAGATCCGCACCACCTGTCCCTATTGCGGGGTGGGCTGTCAGCAGCTGCTCCATGTCCAGGACGGCCGCATTGTAAAGGTGACGGGCGTTGAAAACGGTGCGCCCAACAAGGGCCGGCTGTGCGTGAAGGGCCGGTTCGGGTATGATTTCATCTATTCCGAAGAGCGCCTTAAAACGCCCTTGATCCGGGAAGGGGACACGTTCCGGGAAGCCTCCTGGGATGAGGCACTGGATCTGGTGGCCAGCAAATTCAAGCAGATTATTGAAGAAAGCGGCCCGGATGCCGTGGCCGGCGTAAGCTGTGCCCGAAGCATCAACGAAGATTCCTACCAGATGCAAAAGCTTTTCCGGGCGGTGTTCAAAACCAACAACATTGACCATTGCGCCCGTACCTGACACGCTCCGACTGTCGCCGGGCTGGCGACCACATTCGGATCTGGCGCAATGACCAATTCTTTTTCAGAGTTTGCCCGGGCCAAGATGTTTCTCATTATCGGTTCCAACATGACCGAGGCCCATCCCGTGGCAGCCACGTTTCTGAAAAACGCGGTGATGAACGGGGCCAAGCTGATCGTGATGGATCCGCGAAAGCATCGGCTGGTGGATTTTGCCGACCTGCATCTGCCGCTGAAGGTGGGCAGCGATATCGCCCTGCTCAACGCCATCATGTATGTGCTGATTGAAGAGGATTTGTACGACAAGAATTTTGTCTCTTCCTGCACCATGGGCTTTGACGAGCTGAAAAAAACCGTAGAGGCCTATCCCCCGGAAAAAGCAGCCAAAATTTCCGGCATTGATGCAGACACCATCCGGAAAGTGGCCCGCATGCTGGCATCGGTAAAACCGGTGATGGTCTGCTATACCCTTGGCATCACCGAACATACCTGCGGCAAAAACAACGTCATGTCTGTTGCCAATCTCCAGATGCTGCTGGGGAACCTCGGCATGGAGATGGGCGGGGTGAACCCGCTCCGGGGCCAGAACAATGTGCAGGGGGCCTGCGATATGGGCGCGCTGCCCAATGTCTATCCCGGTTATCAGGCGGTTACGGATGACGCGGCCTGCGCAAAATTTGAAGCTGCCTGGCAGACCACCGGACTTTCCAAAAAAACCGGCCTGATGATTCCCCAGATGATGGACGGGCTGGTGGATAAAAAAGTCCGCGCTTTTTATATTTTTGGCGAAAACCTGGCCAATACCGAGCCGGACATCCACAAGGTGGAGCACGAGCTGGCCTCTGCTGAATTTCTGGTGGTCCAGGATATTTTTCAGAATGAGACCACCCGGTTTGCCCATGTGGTACTGCCAGGGGCTGCCTGGAGCGAAAACAACGGCACTTTTGCCAACAGCGAGCGCCGGGTGAGCCGGGTGCGCAAAGCCAGTGAGCCGCCGGGTGTGGCCAAGCCCAACTGGTGGATCTTCCGGGAAATCGCCAAACGGTTCGGCCATGAGTGGACGGCAAACAGCGGAAAAGAACTCTGGGATACCGAGATTTCCGTGCTGGCCCCCAATCTGGCGGGCATCAAATACAGCCGGATTGAAGAAGACGGAATCCAGTGGCCCTGTCCCACGCCGGATCACCCCGGAACCCCGTACCTTCACCATGCCGGACAATTCACCTGCGGACTGGGACGGTTTACCCCGGCTGAATGGACCCCGCCGGCGGAAGTGCCGGATGCGGAGTATCCCTTTGTCCTCAGCACCGGCCGGCGGTTGTATCATTATCATACCCGGACCCAGACCGGCCGCTGCGATGGCCTCAACGATCTTCTGGGCGAGGAATTTGCCGATATCTCTGTTTCCGATGCCAGACGCATGGGCATTGACCACGGCGAGGTCATCCGGGTGAAATCCAGACGCGGCGAGGTGTCGGTCAAGGCGAACGTAACGCCGGAAATGCCCGACGGAATGGTGTGGATGGCCTTTCACTTCCGGGAAGGAAACGCCAACTGGCTGACCAACCCGGCCTTTGATCCGTTCACCCTCACTGCCGAATACAAGGCCTGCGCGGTCAGTATCGAAAAGATCTGATCCTTAAAATTTTACCGAAAAATTTTACCGAAAACCTCCGAAAACGCAGCCGTGCCCGGAAAGATGCTTGTTCCGGTGTGCGGCTGCGTTTTTTCAGGGTTTTACAAAAGAAAAATCAAAGAAAATCCCCCTGTCCGGAAGCAGAACGCACCGGGCAGGGGGATTTTGTAGAGATGGTCGGGGAAGGATGTTGTGAGTGTTTAGACCCGTGAGACAGAAACAAAGTGCTCCTGCAGGGCGATGCCGCCGCCTGCTCTGTCCCATTTGTCCAGCCCGCCGCACATCAGCTCGTGATCTGCCACGCCTTTTCCAAAGGCCCGGGTTTCCACCGGCAGACGGTGCCCAAACCCGTGGAGCATGAACACGGCTTCAGGATGGATCAATTCCGTCAATTTGGCACGCAAACGACCGCTTTTTCCATTTCCGCTGACTTCCACCATGTCACCGTCGGAAACGCCCAATTGGGATCCGGCCTTGCTGTTGATCCAGAGTGTATTTTCAGAGACCTGCTCAAACAGCAGGCTGTTGTTCACCGTATGTCCCTGGGTGTGAACCCCGCAGCGACCAAAGGTCAGCCGGAACCGGCCTTCCGGCGGAGATGTGCGCTCGTAGGGCTTGAGGGACAAAACCCCCTGGGAATCCCACTTGTCATTGACGATTTCAATTTTCCCGGAAGGGGTTTTAAAGGAAAGTTCAGATCTGTAAAGGGGCCCGTCTCCCAGCTGCACAAAGCCTTTTGCGTCAAAATCAGCCATGGATACGCCGGTGCCGTTCAATTGATAGTCCCAGATTTCTTCAATGGAGTTGAAGGCCAGGGCGTCAATTCCCAGACGCTTTGACAGGCCGCAGATGATTTCCCAGTCGCTGCGGGTATCGTACCGCGGCTCCACAGCCCGGTGACGGACAAAAAAGTATGGATTAAGGCCGTTTTTAGAAGCCAGAATAGATTCCCGCTCTAAATAAGGCGACAGGGGCAGAACCAGATCCGAATGCCATGCCGTATCTGACCAGCTGAAGCTGACCGACATGAGAAAATCCAGCTTGGACCATTTCTGTTTGATGCGTTCCGGATCCGGCAGGGCCATCAGGGGATCATGGCGGTAGGCAATGTAGGCTTTGACCGGATACGGATCTTCGGTTTCAATGGCATCATAAGCCAGATTGATCAGGCCCGGGCCAGCATCAAAATACGGGTGTCTCCAGCCCACGCCGTCGGCACGTTTGCCCTCGGGTTTGGGAACCCGATCCACCAGTTTTTTAAGGCCTTTACGACCCACATCACCGGGTTTGTTGGCAAGGGCCATTCCCCCTTTTGCGCCAATGGTCCCCAAAAGCGCGTTGATGATGTAAATGGTGCGCGACATGTAAAAAGAGTCGTTGTACCGGGCATTCATCCAGCCCGGATGCCAGACCACAGCCGGCGCGGCCATTGTCAGATCCCTGACCAAGTTGACAATTTCGTCTGCCTTGATGCCGGTCTCTGTTTCAGCCCATTCCGGAGTGTAGGGTTTTACAAACTGCTCCAGGGCATCCAGTCCCTTGATCCACTGGTTGGCAAAGGCCTCATTGTAAAGCTTGTTATTCAGAAGTGTATGAATAACCGCAAGGTTCAGGGCGTAATCGGATCCGGGACGGATCATCATGAACCGGTTGGCTTTGGTGGCGGTAACATTGGCCCGGGTATCAATGACCGTGAGCTTGCAGCCTTTTTCAAGGCCGGTCATGAGGTCATTCACTTCCTTTACGTTGATGGCCTCAAAAATGTTTCGGGTCTGAAGCACCACATGGCGGGAATTTTTAAAATCATAGGAAAGTTCCTTGCGGCCGAACCCAAAAAGAGAAAGGGCGGCGTGGTGGACATTCCGGGCGCAGGACGCATCATGGTTGGACCAGTTGGGGGAGCCGAGTCCGCGGACAAAAGCCTGGTGGAGATCCCGGAACGGGCCGCCGCGATCAGAGAAAAGAATGCTCTGTCCGCCATAGGTTTTGATGATGGTGTCAAGCTGACGGGCTGCATAATCCAGCGCTTCATCCCAGCTGATGGCTTTCCAGTGCCCCTGTCCCCGTTCGCCCACCCGAATCATGGGCCGCTGAATCCGTTCACTGTCGTTGACCAGGGCCTTTCCGGCTGCTCCCCGTGCGCACAGGGCGCCTTTGATGCCGCCCATGTGGGGATTTCCCTGAATGAACCGGATGATTCCGTTTTCTGTTTCAACCTGAATGGGACATCGTACTGTACACATCCCGCAAACACTGAAGGTAGACGTTTTTGCTGTCATGTCCCCCTGTCTCCCTTTATAGAAAAATTGTTCATTGCCGCGAAGGCGGAAAAATTACATGTTGACCGGAAAATATCTGAGCTGCGAAGGGCTGTCAATGCGGATATAGTATTGCACTTGTATCAATATGAATGGCTATTTTGATACAACTTGAATGCTTGTCCCCTGTATCCAAAATTATATACGGGCCTTGGGGTTTGGCGCAGGATGATGGGAGCGGGACCATTGGGCTTTACTTGAGCCTTCCCCGGAACATGGAAAAAAAGATGCCCACCGTGCACAAAAGGGCCGAGATGGTAAAGACGGTTTGCACGCTGAGCAAAAATTGGTCATAGGTTTCAGGGTCAATGGCGTGCTGCCCCACCAGCAGATTCAGCACAAGGGTGGCGATGGCCATGCTGGTCATCTGCCCCATGAGCCGCATAATGGAAACAGCGCTGGATGCAATCCCGTAATCTTTTTTTTCCACCGCGCCCATGATGGCGCTGGTGTTGGGGGAAGAAAAAAAGGCAAACCCGAAACCGAGCACGACCAGGACAACGGCAATATGGACAAGTGAAGTGTTTCCGGACAATCGGGTGAACACCGCCATGCCGAAAGCGGTCAGTGCCATTCCGGCTGTGGACAGAAAACGCGGCTGAATCCGGTCCGAAAGCTGTCCCACCACAGGGGAAAAGGCGGCCATGATCACCGGCTGGGCCATGAGCAGGGTGCCGGCGGCCTGGGGCGTCATTTCCTTTATATATTGCAGATAGAGACTCATCATGAAGGTCAGGGCATAGGTGGCCGCGTAGTTGAGAAGCGCCGCAAGGCTGGAAAAGGCAAAGGTCTTATTGTGCATAAAAAGGGAAACATCAAAAACCGGGTGCAGCGACCGGCGCTGATGAAAAAAGAAAAAGATCAGGCCAAGGGCCCCTGCGGTCACTAGCACCATGCCTGTTTCAGACGGCAGTGTGGATGCACCCCAGACCAGGGACAACATGGCACCGGCATAAATCAGACATCCCCCGATATCCAGTTTCGGATCGCGGGAATCAGCCCATTCGCCCTTGAGAAAGATTCGGGTGATGATCATGCCCAGCGCGCCAAGGGGCAGCATGAGGGCGAAAACACTATGCCAGCCCAGTTGCTGGGTGAGAAACCCGCCCACAAACGGCCCCACTGAAAGCCCCACATAAACGGCTGCCACATAGATGCCGATAGCTCTTCCACGCCGTTCCGGTGGAAACACAGAGGTGACAATGGCCATGCCCGTAGGGACGTACAGACTTGCCCCCAGTCCCTGAATCACCCGCAAGAAAATGAAAATTCCCATGGAATGGGTGAGCGCAGCCAGGGCGGCGCTGATGGTGTGAACAAAAAGCCCCAGGGTGAAGATTTTTTTCCGGCCGTGGATATCAGCAATTTTTCCTGCCGGCAAAAGGCCCACCGCCATGGCCAGCAGATAGGCGGTGGCGACCCAGCTCAATTCAACGGCATTCATGTCAAAGTCCTGCTGAATGGCCGGAAGGGCAACATTTACGGATGAAATCATAAATGGCCCCATAAAGGACGTCAGGGTGGTGACAAACAGCGCGGAACGCTCAACCGCAGCCTTGGGGTCTGATGAAGAAGTCGGCAGCTTGACAGGTGACGGCATGGGGCGGTTCCGGATAAGGGTGGCCGGGCGGCGTTTTTGAAGGCAGCCAAAAAAGCGGATGGTTTTGGGCCGTGAAAGGGTTTGAAATCCAAGGATGAAAATTGGCTGTATTATTGGCATAAGGCAGCGGGGTTGGCAATCCGAGATATGTCCGTCGTCTGGTTTTTCGCGGTTAATGTCAATTTAAAGGCTATAAATTTGATTTATTAAAAGAATAATGATCAAAACTTGATCCTTGACTTTTAAATCAAAACTGGAAATATGGCTTTCGTATTTTCTGTCGTTATTCTCCCGGAATTCACAGTTGTGCCGACATTGTCACCCGAAGCATCCGCAAAAACGCGGACCGCTTCCTTAAATTGTGTATTACGGCACGGTAAATACAACCTTGTTGTTCACCCTCAACATTATTTATGGCGTAACTATGGCACTGAAACTCGAAGGATATGACGGAAGCGGGACGTTTTCGCACGGCATTCATCCGCCGGAGCGCAAGACGATCTCAAAGGCGGCGCCCATCCAGGCCCTGCCGACGCCGAAACAGGTGATGCTCTCCCTGCACCAGAATATCGGCGGCCCCTCCGAATCGGTGGTCAAGCCCCGCCAGCAGGTGGTATGGGGAGAGCTGGTGGCCAAAAACACCGGGTTTGTTTCCACTGCCCTCCATGCCTCCATCCCCGGCATTGTCCAGCGTCCCATGCGAATGACGCTTTCCAATGGTCGGCACATGGACATGATTCCCATTCAGTTGGAAGGGGATATTCCCAGCGGCCAGGCCCTGTGGAAGGAAATGTTCGGCGGAAACTGGCCCACCACCGACCTGGACGCCTATGCCCCAGCCGACATCAGCCGGGCCATCAGCGCAGCCGGCATCGTGGGCATGGGCGGGGCCGCATTTCCCACCCATGTCAAAATCATGCCCAACGACCAGAAACCGGTCCATACCCTCCTTGTGAACGGATGCGAATGTGAACCCTACCTGACGTCCGACTACCGTCTGATGTGTGAGGCGCCCGAGCCCATTATCACCGGTGCCCTTCTCACGGCACGCTGCGTGGGAGCTGAACAGATTGTCATCGGCGTTGAAGACAACAAGGTCGATGCGGCGGAAGTCCTCAAGCGGGCAGCTTTCGGAACCCCGGTCAAAGTGGTACTCCTCAAGACCAAATACCCCCAGGGCAGTGAAAAACATCTGGTGCAGGCAGTGCTCAACAAGCAGGTTCCCCTTGGGGGACTGCCGGCAGATGTGGGCGCACTGGTCAGCAACGTGGGGACCATGACAGCCGTCGCCCGGGCAGTGATTTACGGTAAGCCCATGACCCACCGGGTGATCAGCGTCACTGGCGGCGGGATTGTCCGTCCGGCCAATGTCCTGGCCCCCGTCGGTGTTTCCTTTGGGGAGTTGGTTGACTTTTGCGGCGGCCTGAAATCCGATGCCGCCCGCCTGATTGCCGGCGGCCCCATGATGGGATTTGCCTTTTCCAACCTGGATACCCCTGTCACCAAAGGCACCAGCGGACTGACCGTCCTGACCCGCGATGAAGTCCGGGCCGGCGAGGAAACCGCGTGTGTGCGGTGCGGAAAATGTGTGGACGCCTGTCCCATGCGGCTGGTGCCCACCAAAATGGCCATGGCCGCCCGGCACAACGATGTGGAACTGGCCCGGCGGTATTTTATTACGGCCTGTTTTGAGTGCGGCTCTTGCGCCTATGCCTGTCCGGCGCGCATTCCCCTGGTCCAGTTGATCCGGACCGGAAAAGCGCAGGTGGCGGCGGCTGATCGCAAATGACGACAGGATCATGGAGACTCTCAACATGCAGGAAACGGAATTGAACGTTAAATCATCAATGAAGCCGGCATCCTCGGCGATCTCTGTCTCGCCTTCACCGCATCTGGCCAACACCGCCGACAGCACCCGCCGGATGATGCTGGATGTCCTCATTGCCCTTGCACCGGTGGTGGGCATGTCCATTTACATCTTTCGCCTTTATGCGGTGTTTCAACTGGTCGTCTGTCTGTGCGGCTGCCTTTTGGCGGAGTTTGTGTTTGTCCGTATGCGGGGCCGTAAACCCACCCTCATGGATGGCTCGGCCGTTGTCACGGCGGTGATCCTGGCCATGTCTCTCCCTGGTACCGCTCCCTGGTATGTGGGCTTTATCGCGGCCTTTGTGGCCATCGGGATCGGAAAAATCATTTTCGGCGGATTGGGGATGAATATCTTCAATCCAGCCATGGTGGGCCGGGCCTTTGTCATGATTGCCTTTGCCGGGGTCATGGCAGCCTCTGGATACGAAATTGCCGGCAGCACCGTTGACGTGGTGTCCCAGGCCACGCCCATGAACGCCTATAAAATGAACGGTGTGGTAACGCCCCTCATCAATCTTTTCTGGGGAAATACCAATGGCAGCTTGGGGGAAACCAGCGCGCTGGCCTGCCTTTTGGGCGGGCTGTACCTTGTCATCCGGCGAACCGCCTCCTGGGAGATTCCTGCGGGCGTGATCCTGGCCGTTCTGGTGATCGGCGCTTTGGACAGCAGCGGTACCGGATGGACCGCCCTTCATCATTTGTTTGGCGGCGCGGTTTTGTTCGGCGCGTTTTTCATTGCGACCGACCCGGTCACCAGTCCGCTGACGCCCAAGGGAAAATTTATTTTCGGCCTGGGGACCGGTGTGCTGATCATGGTGCTGCGACTTTTTTCCGGTTATCCCGAGGGATTGATGTTTGCGGTGCTGTTCATGAACGCCCTGACCCCGCTGATCAACCGATGGACCATTCCCACGCCCTTTGGCGGGAAAAAACAATAGGGGAGGGCGAATGACCATGGAAGCAACTATCAATACCAAAAAGGGCGGACTGCAGGAGAACTACTTGGTTCAGGCCTGGCTGGTCCTTTTTCTGGCCGTTGCCTTTGGCGCCATTCTGGCCGGTGTGCAGATGTATCTGGGACCGGTGATTGAGCAGAATAAACTCAATGAAACCCTGGAAAGAGTGCCGGCCCTGGTGCTGGGCGAAGAAAAACTCCAGGAAATGACCGCTGCCGGTCAGCACCTGGAAGTGATTCCCCGGACCATTGCCGTGAAAAAGGCAGGACGGGAAAAATTCTACAATGTCTACGAAGCTCGGCTCCAGGGAACGCCCAAAGGCTGGGTGGTCAAGACCAAGGGAGCCGGCTATGCGGACACTATCGAACTCCTCTTCGGCCTGTCCCCGGACCTTAACACCATTACCGGCATCTTTGTCCTGGACCAAAAGGAAACACCGGGCCTGGGAAATAAAATTGTAACAGATGAATGGCGGGGACAGTTTGTCAATGTGCCGGTGGATCCGCCCCTTTCCGTGGTCAAAACCGGCGCGTCCAGGCCTGGAGAAATTGACGCGGTAAGCGGCGCCACCATTTCATCGGTAAGCGTCACCGACATGATCAATACCAGCATCGGGGATCTGCGGCAGCCTTTGGCCGAGCCGCCGGTGCAGACGGAAAAGGGGGAAGACACCAATGGCTGATCAGCCCACTGCCGCTGAACGGTTTATTCAGGGGATTTTACCGGAAAACCCGGTTTATCGCCAGCTCCTGGGCATGTGTCCCATACTGGCGGTGACCAATAGCCTCATGTCGGCCCTTACCATGGCCGGTGCGGTGATATTTGTGCTGGTCTGCGCCAATGTCATGACCAGTCTGATCCGCAACCTGCTCAAGCCCCATTTGCGCATCGTGATCTTTACCCTGACCATTGCCACCTTTGTGACGGTAGCAGACCGGTTTCTGGCTGCCTACATGTACCAGATGAGCAAAACCCTGGGACCCTATATCCCGCTTATCATCGTCAACTGCATCATCATCTGCCGCTGTGAAGTGGTGGCGTCCCGGCAGTCGGTGGGTGTTGCCGCTGCTGATGCCGTGGGTCAGGGCGTTGGTTTTGGTCTGGCCTTGGCCAGTCTGGCAGTGGTTCGCGAAATTCTCGGGTCCGGCATGCTCTTGGGATTCCGGGTGCTGCCTGAAGTGTGGCCGGACTGGGCCATTATGGTGCTGCCGCCGGGCGCATTTCTTACCTTTGGCTTGCTCCTGGGATGCGTGAACTGGTTTACCGCTCGCAAGAACGCCAAACAGAACGGATAAGTGGGGAATCCTGCCATGATGAACTACCTTGTTGATATTCTGCTGATCGCCGTCGGGGCGGCCCTGATCAACAACTTTGTGTTATATTATTTTGTGGGCATCTGCCCGTTTATCGGCGTTTCCCGCCGTGTTGACATGGCCTTCGGCATGGGGGCGGCGGTGACCTTTGTCATCACCATCGCTGCTTTTATCGCCTGGGGTATTACTGTGTTTGTCCTGATGCCCGGCGCCCTTTTCACCCGTCTGGTGGCCGGTCTGTTCATGTCTCCTGGTGCGGCCGCCGGCGTGGACCTGACCATTTTAAGCTATATTGTTTATATTTTTGCCATCAGCGCATCTGTACAATTTGTGGAAATGTATGTCCGGAAATTTTTTCCCCAGCTTTACAAGGCGTTTGGGGTGTACCTGCCGCTCATCACCACCAACTGCGCGATTTTGTTTGCCTGCCTGACCATCATGAGCAATGTGGTGGGGGTGGATAATCCCGCTGACCGGTGGGATCTGGGACGTTCCCTGACTCTGGCCTTTTTTGGCGGTGTTGGCTTTACCATTGCCATTGTCATCATGGCCGGCATCCGGGAAGATCTGGATTTGTGCGATATTCCCGAACCCTTCAAGGGCGCGGCCATTGCCTTGGTGGTGGGCGGTATTCTGGCCATGGCCTTTATGGGATTTACCGGTGTGGATTCAGGCCTGCGGAAAGCCCTGACCGCCCAACCGGCGGCAGTGGAAGCGCCGCAGTCATCTGCGCCCGCGCCTGCTGCACCAGAAACCAAAACTCTGTCACGGAAACCGGAACCTTCTGTTCCGGCGCTGATGGATCAACCCGTTAACACGATCATGCGGGGGGAAACATGTCTTGGATAATTATCGGCCTGGCTGCCGGCGCCATGCTTGTCTTGGGTGTTGTGTTTTCGTTTGTTCTGGGATGGGCCAACAAGGCCTTTCATGTTGAAGTCAACCCGCTCATCACCGAGGCGATCAATGTGCTGCCCGGCGCCAATTGCGGCGGATGCGGATATGTGGGCTGCGGTGACTATGCCGAGGCCATTGTGCTCAGTAATGCGCCCATCAATAAATGTACGGTGGGCGGTGAAAGCTGTACGCAGGCCCTTGCCGCCGTGATGGGCGTGGAAGTGGAAGCCAGTTTTCCCTGGCGGGCGGTAGTGCACTGCGGCGCCCACACCCACGACCGTCTCGGAAGAACCCCCTATATCGGAGAGCAGCGGTGCGCAACCGCCAATCTGGTCACTGATGTGCAAGGGTGCATCTATGGATGCCTGGGATTTGGCGACTGCACCCGGGCCTGCCAATTTGACGCTGTTCATGTGGAAGACGGCCTTGCCCGAGTGGATTATGAAAAATGCGTGGGCTGCGGTGCCTGCGCCAAGGCCTGCCCCCGCAATATCATCACCATGGCCCCCTTCAAAAGCGAGCAGATGCTGGTGGTGGAATGCTCCAATCTGGATGCGGGAAAAGACGTGAAAATGGTGTGCAACGTGGGGTGTCTGGGCTGCCGGGCCTGCGAACGGATCTCTGATCTGTTTGTATTGAAAAATAACCTGTCCACCATTAATTACGATGCCTATTCACCGGGAGAACTGGATACGGCCATGAAGGCCACCCAAAAATGTCCCCGCCAACGCTTGGTCTTTGTGGGCAAGCCCGATGAAAAAGACCGGCTTTCCGATGGCGCTCCGCCCCAGGTGGTGGTGCCGGACTTCAAAACCACGGTGGATGATACCGAGTGGCGCGGATAGCAAAACGTAGAAAGCAGTAAACTGAAAAAAATAGCGGGAACGGGAGATGCATTGATCTCCGCCCGCTATTTTCGTTTTCTGGTTTCTGATTGAAACCGGCAAAATACGCGATGGGTGATGACAGGATCGGATAACCGATGTCTGCTAATCCGCCCTGCGACTGGCAATGCCCTGCGCCCTCTTTTTCTCGTACTTCCTGGCACCTCCAGCTATTTTCTAACCCGCTATTTCCTGTTATAAATGGATCGACCCTCAAGAAATGCCCGGCCATTGAGAAGGAAGGGAAGGTAAAAAAATGAAAATACAATCTTTACAACTGCAAGGATTCAGGTGCTTTGAAAACATCCAAGTCGAATTTGATCCGCAGCTTACTGTTTTTACAGGTGTCAACGGATCAGGCAAAACAGCAGTTTTAGAGGCAATTGCCGTTTTCACAAAAGCGTTTATGGAAAAGCAGCACAGACCGAAAAGTGTTTTTCCTGCCATGAATCTGAAAAGGACGGATGTTTGCGCCTGGCGAAACCACGATGAGATTCAAGTCAGCCTCAAACTAATTGGAGATGAAACATTTTCTTTTGTTTTTGGCAAGGACAGAAACAATCCTGAACAATTGAGTATTATTAACCCAAAAAATGAATTTCATGCTTTCCTTGACAGGCGCTGGTCAAACACTGACGCACAGGGCACAGAGATTTTTACGTTCTACAGCGCACAAAGATGCCTTCCTGGAAATTATAAACAAGTATTTTCGTCTGGAAACGATAGAGACAACGTGTTCGAAGATGCGTTTTCAGCCAATATCAATTTCAGAGCTTCAAGCGAATGGTTTATCAGAAAATCTGCGGATCAGGCCATTCAGGCAGCAAAGTTAAAAGACTTTTCCCACACCATACCAGAGGTTGAAGCGGTTAAAAATGCTGTGCTCGGCGCGCTTAATGACGAATATGACGATATCCAGGTTGAAGTTACAACATCCCAGATCAAGCTTCGCAAAAAAAATACGCAAAACGATTATGAAATAAACCAGCTCAGCGATGGCTATAAAACCATGCTGGCGTTGGTTATGGATCTGGCCCGCCGCATGGCGGTTGCAAATGGAGAGCTTTACCTGAAACAGGAAAAATCGCCGCTGGAATCTCCCGCCATCGTCCTTATCGATGAAGTTGAACTGCATCTGCATCCGTCCTGGCAGCAGACGGTTCTGCCGTCGCTGATGCGAATTTTCCCCAATACGCAGTTTGTTGTGACCACGCACAGCCCGCAGGTCATTTCTTCCATTGAGCCAAAGCATATTCGTATCTTGAAAGCGGGAAAGGTGCTTCCGGTTGAAACCAGCACGTACGGAGCAGAAAGCGCACGGGTGCTGGAAGAGGTTTTCGGCGTCCCTGTCAGAGGCGCTGCGGAAGTCAAAGAGATTCTGGATGAATACCTGAAACTGATTAACGATGGCGAGGGCCAAAGCAGCAACGCCAAGGAATTACGATCAAAACTCGACAACTGGCTTTTTGACGATCCAATTCTCGATAAGGCGGATATGTTCATCGTGCGCAATGCAAGACGCAAAGAACGGGAGGAAAAATCCCATGCACAGGCTTGACCGTCCAGCAGCGCCGGAGGCATTTCCAGAAGTCGTTAAAGATCTTTTGAGTGCATATCCCCCTGCGTCGCATTGTACCGAAAACGAGCGATGGGAGGCTTTCCGCAATGATCATCAAGACGTCTTCCTTGATCTGCGCACGGCGCTGGAACAGAATCAGGATGGAACATGTGCGTATTGCGAAATAAAACTGGGGGATACAAACAGGCAGATAGAGCACTTTATCCCAAAACGGTTTACAACAGCAGACAACGATTTGACGTTTGATTTTTCCAATATGCTGCTGTGCTGCGTTGGCGGAACCAATCCCCACAGCCGGGTTCCCGGTGCCTTTTCCAATACCCCCAGCGCTCGGGCAAACCATAGTTGCGGAGAAAAGAAAGGCGATAAAGATCCTTTTGGCAGGTGCCTGAACCCGTACTGCCTTCCGTCTTTTCCCTTATTCAGGCTTGTTCTCAATGATAACGGCATCAGCTTTGCGTCCGACAAAAAGGCTTGTCAGCGCGCTTCCATTGATCCGGACCGGGTGCAGCGTACCCTGGACTTTCTGAATCTTAATTGCCCACGATTAAACAAGCGGCGTGGGGCTGTATGGGAAATTCTGGAACAAGAAGTTGCTGATGCGAAAAACCTGCTGCCAGATGAACAGTCTGCTGAGTTGGCATCCATAGCCAAAGCCCACTTGCAAGACAATCCCGCTTTCTACACTACCAAACTGTTGTGCCTGGCCGATACGATGCCCCACATCATCCCGTGAGAATCGCCATTGCAACGTATGACGCACTACTTTTTTCGCACTTATAGGCGCATCCCCCTGTTTTTTATCTTTTTTTACGGTTCCAGTGCCATGATGTTGGCCGCCGGACCGATCAGCACCAGCTGCCCGCCTTCGGCAAGGGGTTTTCGGGGGGAGGGCACAAAGCTGAAATCATGATCTCCCTTGTTTTTTTCCGCAACCGCCATAATGCCGTGATCGCTGGGCAGGTTCAGTTCCATCAGGGTTTTTCCCGCCCATTTTTTCACGGTTACCGTCTGTAGCAGGGTGCCGCCGCCAAGGGTTAAAAAGTCCAGGAGGCCCGGATTGTTGATCCGGTGGGCGGTCTGACGGGCAATTTCCATTTCCGGCTGGACCACCTGATGCACGCCCAGTCGCCGCAGCACAATGGCATGTTGGGGACTGCCGGCCTTTACAATCAGTTGCCGGACATTAAGGTCCAGGAGATTCAGCACCGTCAGAACAGACGATTCCATGGAGTTTCCGATACTGACCACCACCGTGTCCAGATCCTGAAACCGGAGCTGCTCCAGGACGCTTTTGTCAGTGGCATCCCCGCTGTAAACCGCTGCCAGATCATGGCTCAGTCGCTGCACCCGGTCCGTGTCCTGGTCCAGGCCCACAACCCGATGCCCCAGTTCCGTCAGGGTCTGGGCCAGGGAAAAACCGAATTTCCCAATTCCGATCACACCCACTTCTTTTTTCTTCATACAGTCTCCAGACGGCTTTTGGATATGCTTTAACCGATGGGGATGACCCCTTCCGGAACCCGGTACAACACCTCGGGCTGGAACTTCTGCATCATGGTGATCAGCCAGATCGGTCCGAGACGGCCGATGTACATCAGGGCGGAAACCACCAGTTTTCCCGGCGTCGACAATTCCGGTGTCAGGCCGGTGGTAAGCCCCACTGTGGCAAAGGCGGAAACTGCCTCAAAGGCGATATCCAGCACCTGAAACGGTGTTTTGCCGTGAACATGGGTAACGCCGCCTTCAGTAAGGGTGAGGATAAAAACGCCGGCAATAAGCGTCAGCAGTGAAAAAATGACCAGGGTGAAGACCTTTGAAAGATCGCTGCGGCTGACGGCCCGGTTTCCCACCAGAACCTGGGACCGGCCGCGAAAAGATGCCGCGCAGAATCCGACAAGTACCCGGAATCCACTGGTTTTGATGCCGCCGGCACAGGATCCGGCCGAACCACCGATAAACATCAGCCCGATCATGACCAGAAGGGTCAGGTCCGTGAGCTGTCCGATGCCAACGGTGTTGAATCCGGCTGTGCGGCAGGTCACAGACTGAAACAGGGACGGCAGGATGACGTCTCCGGGATGAAAGAAAGCCTCGGTGTTGACGAAGTATTCGGCCAGGAAAATACAAAACGCGCCGCCGAATACCAGGAATGCGGATGTAGAAAGGGCCATGCGGGAAGAAAAACTCAGGGGCTGAACAGGCCGTGAAGGAATACCGCGCAGCCGGGAAACATTTTTTTTTGCGCCGGCAACAATGCAGCGCTGCACTTCGTCAATCACGGCAAATCCGATGCCGCCGACCGTGATGAGCACCATGACCACCGTATTAACGCCGATGTCCAGCCTGAAGGCTTCCAGATTGGATGTCCAGAGGGCAAAGCCGCAATTGCAGAAGGCGGATATGGCCAGAAACGCTGCACTGAACACATCAATGTGATCCGGCGCCAGCAGGCAGAGGGCGATCATTCCCGCCAGTTCAATGGAAAACACCACCACCACAATGCGGGTGAGAAACCGGCCCAGGTGAAAGGACTGGTCATGCAAAAGGGCCTGGCCCACGGCCAGACGGTCTGACAAAAACACCCGGCGGGTAAACAGATACAAAAACAGGGAGCCGTAGGTGGTGATGCCCAGCCCGCCCAGCTGCATCAGGACCATCATGACAAGATGGCCGTTGGTGTTGAAAACCGTGCTGATATCAACGGTTCCAAGGCCCGTCACGCAGACGCAGGAGGTGGAGATAAACAGTGCATCCACAAAGGCAACCGGTGCATCGGCATGGGTCCAGTTGAGGGACAAAAGAAAAGCGCCGACGACAATAGCAGCCAGAAACAGCGCCGCCGGCAGCACAAACGGCCAGATCAGCCGGGCTTTTCCGGACCGGGTTTTCCAGAAAGATGGGCGATTAGACGATTTGGGGGATGAACCGACCATTTTCCCATCCTTGCGTGCGCCATTTTTGGGTAAAGGCTGAAAAAATGTCCGACGCCCTTTACGGTCTCAGCCTTGTTCGGGAAGCGATTCGGTATCCGGCGGGGGCTCATTTTCCCCCGGCGGATGTTTGGCGAGCTGATGGTACACATACACTGAAATCGGAACGCCCAGGAGCATTCCCCACATGCCGATCAGGCTGTGGGCCACATACAGAATGATCAGGACAAACACCGGGTTGATGTGCATCACTGCAGAAAAGATGCGGGGGTTGAGAATATAGGCTTCCACCAGATGGACCCCCACAATCATGGCAATGGCCCAAAGCCCCAATTGGATGCCGCCGGTATTGACGGCCATGAGAAAAATCGGAACCGAGGAAATCACAACGCCCAGGACCGGAACCAGCCCGCAGATGAAAACAAGGGTACACAGCAGCACCACGCCCTTGATACCCAAAATGGAAAGTCCGATGGCGGTCAGCATCGTATTTACCGTTGAAATCATCAACTGGGCCCGGAAACTTTCCCCCACCACCTTGGCAAACAGCACCACACTGTCGCCGGTCTCTTCATACACCGAGGCCAGCCGGGTAAACCGCAGATGCTTTACGCTTTCCATAAGGCGCGGCAAATCCAGCATGATGAGGAAACTGAACAAAAGTCCGAGAAAAAACCAGCTTACATAATGAATTCCAGCTTCCAGAAGTCCCCTGCCGATGTCCCATCCCTTGAAGACCATGAGTTCGGGAGTCAGGGATATGCGCATTTGCTGCAATACCGGAACGATCATGTTGTTTTTGGATGCATTGGCTTCAATCCAGGCATCCAGAATACCGATGGCCCGGGGAAGCTGAACCGTAAAGTTTTTTGCCTCGGTCAGCAGCCGGGGCGTGATAAAAAAGAGAATCACACCCAAGAGAATCAAAAACAAAAAATAGATGATAACCACCATCAACCGGCGGCGGATATGTATTTTTCCCTGGAACCAGTGGGTGATGCTGTGGGTGATGAAGCACATCACATAGGTGATGAACACCAGACCGAACATATTCCGGAAAAGATAAAGCAGCACTGCAAAGGCGGTCCAGATAAAAAAGACCTTGTTGATGCGGGCAAACTGGCCGATATCAAAACTCATGTTCCTCAACCTTATTTGTATCTGTCCTCAGCCCAACTTGGCGCGGAAGATAAAAAAAATCGCGCCCAGAATACATAAGCCCGCCCACAGGTAGTCAAGGCTCAGCTTTTCTTTCATATAAAAAACGGAAAACGGCACAAAAATCGTCAGCGTAATCACCTCCTGCACAATCTTGAGCTGACCCACCGACATGACCCGATGGCCGATGCGGTTGGCCGGAACCTGCAGGAGATATTCAAATAACGCAATGCCCCAACTGACAAGCACAGCCATAATCCACGGTTTTTGAGAAAGATGCTTGAGATGGCCGTACCAGGCAACGGTCATGAAAATATTACTCAGGCACAAAAGGCCGATGGTCAAAAAATAATGGTTCATACAATCACCCGTCCGCATTTTTTCGGCTGGTCAGAAAAAACCGCTGGACCATGAGATTGAGAAAGAAAGCACCGCCGGCCACCAGAATAATGGACGCGCCGGATGTGAGGTTGAACGAACAGGAAAGCCACAGTCCGGAAATGGTAAACACCATGCCCAGTGCCGTGGCGCCCACCATCATGACGGCCAGTGAGCGGGCGTAGCGCTCCATGATGAACGGCGGAATAGTGAGAAGGGCGATCACCAGAATGAGCCCCACCACCTGGATCACCATCACAATGGTCACGGTGAGCATGGCGATGAGGAGAAAGTAAAGGGCGGTCACCGGCACCCCGCGAATCCGGGCAAACTCCTCATCATAGGACAGGGCCAGGATGTCGGCGTAATAAAAGGCGACAAAAGCCACAATCACCACGCTGATGGCGCCCATGATCCACAAATCTGTATCCGGAACCGTCAAAATGCTGCCGAAGAGATAGCTCATCAGATCCACGTTGTAACCGGGCGAAAGATCAATCAGGATAATACCGACGGCCATTCCCACAGCCCAAAACACGCCGATCAGCGTATCGGCCCGGTGCCGGGCCTTTAAGGTCACCGCCGCCATGATCATGGCGGCTGCAAGGGAAAATCCCAGTGTGCCGACCAGATACGGCCAGCCCATGAAAAAGGCGAGACCAATGCCGCCGTAAGCCGTATGGGCAATCCCGCCGGATAAAAACACAATGCGGTTCACCACCACAATGGATCCCATGACGCCGCAGATGATGCTGGCC
The DNA here is from genome assembly GCA_030267325.1 of Desulfosarcina sp. OttesenSCG-928-A07. Lineage (GTDB taxonomy): Bacteria > Desulfobacterota > Desulfobacteria > Desulfobacterales > Desulfosarcinaceae > Desulfosarcina. Next base: position 19,687 of record JAJDJS010000029.1, read on the forward strand.
AGAAGACCGGCCGCAAGGGCGTTTTGCATGAATTCGAACTGGAAGGCGTCCATCATGACGTTCGTCTCGTTAAACCGGTGTGTTGGGGGCCGGGTGGGTGACGCGGGCTACCGGGCAGACCGCCTCCACCGTGCAGGGGTACAAATCTTCCATCATGGCGCCTGTGATTTCGGCATGGGGATGGTAGTGAAGCCGCTGATTCACACAGGCCACGGATTTTACATAGCCGGTGATGATGGGAAGATCATGGCTCACCACAATAATCGTGACTTCCGCATTGAGCTGCCGGAGCAGTTTGTAAAAATCCGCTTGGCCTCTGGAGTCGATACTGGCGGTGGGTTCGTCCAGAAGCAGCAGCTTGGGCCGGGTAACCAAGGCCCTGGCAATAAAGACCCGCTGGCGCTGTCCGCCGGACAGCTCGCCGATGCGGGCGTGGATATAGTCCGCCATGCCGATACGGGAAAGTGCTGCCACGGCGTCGCTCCGGTTTTGGGCCTTGTCTTTTGCCCAGCGCTGGCCGGGGGCAAGTTTTCCCATGAGTACCACATCCAGCGAGGTAACGGGAAAAGAAGGGTTGATATTCACATTCTGGGGAACATACCCGATTTGGTGGGAAACCCGGTCAGGCCGGTCGCCCAGTACCGTAACGGTTCCCCGTTCCGGCTTGAGGAGACCCAGCATGAGCTTGAGCAGGGTTGTCTTTCCGCCGCCATTGGGGCCGATCATGGCGATGAAGTCGTTTTCATGCACAGAAAGATTGATGTTTTGCAGAACCGGCCGGCCGCTGTAGGAAAAATCCAGGTCCTCAATCCGGACCAGGGGAAAGGCGTCTGACTGGACGTTATTTTCCGGCATGGTCCATCTTCCCTGCGATTTTTCGAAGTTCCGCGGCCCAGTCCATGGCCAGGGGATCAACCGTTACCACTTGTCCGCCAATGGCTTTTGCAATTTCCCGGGCGCTTTTAGTTGAAAATTGCGGCTGAACAAACACTGTCTGGATATCATGATGCTTGGCCTCCCGAATCAATTCGGTGAGCTGGGCCGGCTTGGGGGCTTTGCCGCCTGTTTCAATGGCGATCTGCTTTAATCCGTATGTGTGGGCAAAGGTTCCCCATGAGGGATGAAAAACCATGAACGCAGCGCCGGGTTGACGGTCAAAGACGGCGCGCAGATCTTTATCCAGATCCACCATGGAGAGTATAAAGGCCCGGTAGTTTGCCCCATAGGTTTCCCGGTGATCCGGGTCAGCGGCCTGAAGGGCCTTGAGGATGGTCCGAGCCTGGAGCATGACCAGGGGCGGGGAAAGCCAGATGTGCGGGTCGGGGTAGGCTTGGGCCGCGTGGACCGCCGATTCCCCGTGATGATGACCGTTCATGGGGTATTTTAAAATATCCGCATCTGTATGCACCACTTTGAGATGCGGATTCATGGATGCAATTTTGCCCAGCTTGGCTTTCTCGAATTCAATGCCGATGGAAAAGTAAATTTTTGTTTTGGCCAGATCCGCCATTTGCCGGGGTTTGGGTTCGTAGGTGTGGGGATCCGCGCCCGGTTCCACCAGTATCTGGACCGCTACCCGGTCTTTGCCGATTTTTTGCACCACATCAGCCTGGGGCGCGATGGTGACAAAAACGGAAATGGGGTCTGCGGCTAAAGCGCCGGACACAGGCCCCCAGCCTGCCCACAAAAGGAAAACGAGCGCTTTCAGGAAAAAACAACGCATCCTCATGTTTTCATACCTTCCGGATAAAGACATCCATCTGACACTGCTCGACGGGCGCTGTTCGGGTTTTCCGCTTGTTTCTGCATATCCTGAAAATTGAAATACGCTGCAATGATGCGGTGCGGATAAAGCGGCAGGATCAGGTCATCAGCCCGAAGACCATCAGGGGAAGCACGTTGTAATTGACTTTCATGAAGGTGAGGCCGGCGGCCACATAAAAAGCTTTTCGCAAATGCCGGTCATCTGCTTTGGCCCAGATTTTTTCAGTTGCCCGCATGGCCTGGAGATGGGCCACAGTTTTTCCGTAGCGGATATTTTTTTGTAACAGATCCGGACAGTTGTGAAGACCGACCTTAAGCTTTGCGCTGTTTGAACAGACCTTTGTAAAAAGGTTGGTTTCCTTGCCCACCACCCTGACGTTGTTTTTCCGAAGCGCGTCCAGAAACGCCTTCCGGGTGGGGTTGCAGTCTGCATAGGTCACTGCCGCACCCATCTGCCGGATGCTGTGGCCATCGCTGCCGCCGGTCACCGCCTTTCCAAGGTTGAACCCCAAAAGGGCGCTTTTCATGTTCCAGCGCTTGATGTTCTCAGCGTTGATGGCTTCCACGCCGTCCGCCAGGTTCAGGAGACGACGGGACTGGGCATCGGTAAAGCCGGGATTACAGATGCCGGTGAATCCGGCAGAATAGGGATGGGGAAAGATAATGATGCTGTTATACGCTCTGGCGCGTTCAAGAAGGGAGGTCACATCCAGATCAAGGGCAGACATCACCGAAGGCCCCATATGGGGGTTTACGGTTTTTACGTAAAAAGACTTAAGATCCTTGATCCGGTAAAAATAGACCAGCACATGGGTGCCTTCCCGGCAGGTGACTTCAATACCGGGAATGGTCAGCAAATCCTTGAAGCGGTCCAGCTCCACGGCGCCGGTAATGTCGTTGTGATCGGTAATGGCAAGCCCGATGCCCAGCTCGCGCATCCGGGCGGCAATCTCTGCAACAGAATCCGCGCCATCGGAATAATGGGAATGAAAATGAAGGTCAACCACCGTATGGTTTCGGATCAGATCTTCCAGGTGAGGGGATTCAAACTGAATTCGGTGAAAAGGGTTCATGGTGGTATTCAAAATTTTTTTGTGGATAAAAAACACTCAACTTATAAACCATGTTCCGGGTTCCGTCAATCAAAAGGCGTATAAAATACAGGGGCAATCGCTTGAAACAGGATTGCTGTCGTGTCCCGCTCAATACCGCTTTTTCAGTGATCTCTTTTCTTGCATCCTGCGGTGTGGCGTATCTTCGCTGATGGACCCGCTTGTTTTCAATATTCCCCAGAAATTTTCGACTGGTGCAGTGTCGCAGCAGTTTCCACGACGGCCCATGTATTCATGAGAACAAGAGTGACTGCTGCGATCAGGGTGGTGGATCAGGCCAGTCACTGGTCGCTTGCCGCTTCAAAAATGATGATGCTGATTTCTAATGCTTGAATGTGCCGGCATCCGTGCTTATAATTTTTCTCATGTGAAAGATTTGCGGGCCATCTGAGGGTGATGGCGGCGACTTTAATCCGGGACAAAACCATACTGTCCCACCCGCCTGAAGGCACACTATGAGTGAATACAACGAAAAAATACCCGATACCAAAGAGCTCGAAAAAGAATTGAGCGAATTTCTGTCCAAACGATTTGGCGGCAGCGTCACACTGGCCGCGCCCATTATCATGCCCCAGCCGGATGCCGCCGATGAAGCCGAATCGGTCAAAAAAGAAAAAAAGACAATCCGGTTTGATCTCAAACCCCAGGATCTGGTGGATTATCTGGACCAGTATATTGTCCGGCAGACTGATGCCAAGGCTGCGCTGGCAACCAAAATCTGCACCCATTTCAACCGGATCAAACATATTCAGGAAGCGCCGGACGAGTTTTCCGAAATGGTGGGTGTCATCAAAAATAACGTGCTCATGCTGGGCCCCACCGGTGTCGGCAAAACCTATATGATCCGGCTCATCGCCAAAAGAATCGGTGTTCCCTTTGTCAAGGGGGATGCCACCAAGTTCAGTGAAACCGGATATGTGGGCGGTGATGTGGAAGACCTGGTCCGGGATTTGGTGAGGGAGGCGGACGGGGATATTGAGCGCGCCCAGTACGGCATCATCTATATTGATGAAATCGATAAAATTGCCTCTGGCCAGAATTTTATCGGTGCAGATGTGTCCAGAACCGGTGTTCAGCGGGCCCTGCTCAAACCCATGGAAGAAACCGATGTGGATCTCAAGGTCCCCCACGACCCGGTGTCCATGCTTCAGGAGTTGGATCGTTTCAGAAAAACCGGAAAACAGGAAAGCAGCCGCATCAACACCAAGCATATCCTGTTTATCATGAGCGGCGCGTTTTCCGGCCTGGAAAAAATTATTTCCAAGCGCCTTTCTGCCCAAAAAATCGGATTTGGCGCTTCCATCACAAGCCCGGTCCGGGAAAATGACATTCTGGCCCAGGTGAAATCCGAAGATCTGGTCCGGTTTGGTTTTGAATCCGAATTTGTGGGCCGGCTTCCGGTTCGGACGGTTTTTGAGCGGCTCAGTGAAAATGATTTGCTCAGCATCCTGAAAAATCCCAATAATCCCATTATTTTGGGGAAAAAACTGGATTTTGCCGCCTATGACATCCGTATTGCCTTTCAGGCCGATGCACTCTCCATTCTGGCCAGACGGGCATTTGACGAAAACACCGGGGCCCGGGGGCTTGTCAGTGCGGTGGAAAACGCCCTGATGCCATTTGAGCAGGCGCTTCCTTCGTCTTCTGTGAGCCGGTTTGCCGTCACCGGTGAGGTGATCAATCATCCCCAGGCATCCCTCGAAAAGATTCTGCAAAATACCCGTAATGCCGAAAATGACCGGATTTTTGAGGATCTCGTGGCCGAGGAGCACCGGCGGATTGAGGCGTATATCCGCGACAACCGGAAAACCTTCAGCGGAAAATACAGCCTTGAGCTGACCGATGACAGGATCAGCTTGGTGGCGGATGCCTATTGCGAAAAAGTGACTGATATCGACAATGTGTTCGGACGCTTCAAGTCCTATTATGAAGAGACAAAGGCCATAGAGCTTTACTTTATCAAAAATCATGGTATTAATATCGTTTTCGAAGAATCGGCCATTGACGCGGTGATTGAGCGATGCATCAAAACCCGCCAGACGCCCAAAGCTTCTTGCCAAACCCTGTCCGCCGATTTTGAACATGGACTCAAGCTGGTCCGGGAAAAAACCGGACGAACGCGATTTTTCATCACCCGGCAGGCCCTTGAAAAACCGGACGCCTACATTGCCGATCTGCTCAAACAGAGCACTGATCTTCCGGTGTTGCCGCCGCAACCCGATAACCTTCCTGAGTGTTGACCCTTCATGATCGGAATATCAAAGCTATACTGCGGAACTGTGGAACCATCGGATGCCCTTCGGTATGGCCGGCATTCTGCTGCCCTGCCGTCTCACCTGCTTCAGTTTTCCAAAGACAAGCGGCCGGTGGTGGTGTGGAATGTCACCCGTCGGTGTAATCTCAACTGTATTCACTGCTATGCCCATGCCACTCCCGAGGCGGTGGCGGACGAATTATCAACAGCCGAAGGAAAAGCGCTGATTGCCGATCTGGCCGCGTTTGGTGCACCGGTCATGCTCTTTTCCGGCGGTGAGCCCCTGGTCCGGAAGGATTTGCCGGAACTGGCCGCCCATGCGGTGGAAAAGGGCATGCGGGCAGTGATTTCCACCAACGGCACCCTGATTACGCCGGATATGGCCCGGACCTTAAAATCCATCGGGCTTTCCTATGTGGGGATCAGCCTTGACGGCATGGAAGCCATCAACGATGAGTTTCGTGGTGTCCCCGGTGCTTACGCCAAAGCGCTTTCCGGCATCCGCAACTGTCAGGACGCCGGCATCAAGGTGGGCTTGAGATTTACCATAAACCGGTTCAATGCCGATGAAATCCCTGCCATTTTTGACCTTTTGGAGACCATGGATATTCCCAGGGTCTGCTTTTACCATCTGGTGTATGCCGGTCGCGGATCCGACATGGTCAAGGCGGATTTAAGCCTGGAAGACACCCGGAAGGCCGTGGATCTCATCATTGACCGCACCCGGGATCTTCACGAAAGGGGGCTTCCCAAAGAGGTCCTCACGGTGGATAACCATGCGGACGGCCCGTATCTTTACCTCCGGCTGTGCAAAGAAACCCCTGACAGGGCCGACAAGGTCCTTGAACTGCTCCAGATGAACGAGGGGAACAGCTCCGGCCGGGGCATCGGCTGTGTGAGCTGGAACGGCGATGTCCATGCAGACCAGTTCTGGCGGCATCACAGTTTCGGAAATGTGCGAAACCGGCCGTTTTCTCAAATCTGGACCGATCCGGATGACGCGCTCCTGCTCCAGCTCAAGGACAAAAAACAGTATGTCAAGGGGCGATGTGCCACCTGCAGGTGGCTGGATGTGTGCGGCGGCAACTTCCGGGTGCGGGCCGAGGCGGTTCATGGTGATGTCTGGGCTCCGGATCCGGCCTGTTATCTGACGGATGCGGAAATCCACGACTGTCCCCGGTAAATTCGGTCATTGCCCTATTCAATAAGGAGCGCCTTGTGCTTTTCCCCGATTATCGTCCCCGAAGAATGCGTCAGAATGCGGCCTTTCGCCGGCTGATCCGAGAAACCACCCTTGGTGTTGACGATCTGATTCTGCCGCTTTTTGCCATTGGTGGAAAAGATGTAAAAAATCCCATTGACGCCATGCCGGGGCACTATCAACTGTCCATCGACCATCTGGTAAAAACGGCGGAGCAGGCATTCAAGCTGGGGATTCCGGCGGTGATCCTTTTTGGTATTCCCGACAAAAAAGATGCCTTGGGCACCCAGGCCTATGCCAAAAACGGCATTGTCCAGCGGGCGGTCAAAGAACTGAAAAATAAATTGCCGGACCTTTTGGTGATCACGGATGTCTGTTTGTGCGAATACACGGACCATGGGCATTGTGGATTTGTTGAGGGGAAAACCGTTGACAACGACGCATCCCTGGACCTCATCGCAAAAACCGCCCTTTCCCATGCCCAGGCCGGCGCGGACATGGTGGCGCCGTCAGACATGATGGACGGACGGGTGGCGGAAATTCGCGGTATTCTGGACGGCAACGATTTTTCCCGTGTTCCCATCATGTCCTATGCCGCCAAATACTGTTCCGCCTATTATGGCCCATTTCGGGACGCGGCCCAAAGCGCGCCCCAATTCGGGGATCGGCAAACCTACCAGATGGACCCGGCCAATGCCCGGGAAGCGATCCGGGAAGCTGCCATGGATGTGGAGGAAGGCGCGGATATCATCATGGTGAAGCCCGCTCTGGCCTATCTGGATATTATCTGCCGCATCCGGGATGAGGTGGATCTGCCTGTGGCGGCCTATAATGTGAGCGGTGAATTTTCCATGATCAAGGCAGCCGCAAAACTAGGCTGGATAGACGGGCAGAAAACCATGATGGAAAGCCTGATTGCCATCAAGCGGGCCGGCGCGGATATGATTCTCACCTACTTTGCCATGGAAGCAGCACAACTTATTAACGCCTGAGCAGGATTTTCGCCTCTTTCGGGTTTTTCCTTACAGATAATCATTGACCATGCACACCCATCCGCCTGTTCCATCCGGCCCTGAATCCAAAAACACCATCCGCCTGGTTGCCTGGGAAACCACCCGGAACTGCAATCTGGCCTGCGTCCACTGCCGGGCCTCGGCCACGAACGGACCGTATTCCGGAGAATTGGACACATCCCAGGCCATGCGGCTTCTGGATGAAATCGCTGCAGTGGGAAAACCCATTGTCATTCTGACAGGCGGCGAGCCGCTCCTGCGTCCGGATATTTTCGACATTGCCGGATACGGAACCGGTTTGGGGCTGAAAATGGTGATGTCCCCCAACGGCACCCTGATCACACCGGAAACCGCAAGAAAAATGGCGGATTCCGGCATTTCCCGCATCAGTGCCAGCATTGACGGTGCAACCCGCGAATTTCACGATCAGTTCCGGGGTGTTGACGGCGCTTTTGACGCCACGCTCCAGGGGATTCGGTATGTTCAGGAAGCAGGTATCTCCTTTCAGATCAATACCACGGTCACCAAGACCAACCTGGACCAGATTCCCCGTATTCTGGAACTTGCCGAAGCGTTGGGCGCTGCGGCGCACCACATTTTTCTGCTGGTTCCCACGGGCCGGGGAAAATATATGGTGGATCAGGCCATTGATGCCCGTGAGTATGAAGCCACCTTGAACTGGTTTTATGATCAACGGGAAAAAACTCCGCTCCAGCTTAAGGCCACCTGCGCCCCCCATTATTATCGCATTCTCCGGCAGCGGGCACGGGCTGAAGGAAAGGCCATCACCTTTGCCAGCCACGGCTTGGACGCCGTGACCCGGGGGTGCCTTGCCGGGACGGGTTTCTGCTTTATTTCCCACACCGGTGTGGTCCAGCCCTGCGGATACACGGATGTTCCCTGCGGCGACATGACCTGCCAGTCCTTTGGCGAGGTCTGGAATCATTCCCCGGTTTTTCAAAAGCTCCGGGATTTCAGCCAGTTGGAGGGAAAGTGCGGCATCTGCGAATACCACGCGGTATGCGGCGGGTGCAGGGCAAGAGCCTTTGAGGCCACAGGGAATTATATGGCCGAAGAACCGCTTTGCGCTTATGAGCCCGCCAAACAGGCCCGATAGCGGCCAATCATATCGTTATCCTGCCAGAATTTTCTCCTTATCCCTCCAGCACCATGCACGGTATGAAGCGCGGGGAAAAATTTCCCTCTCCCCATGGTCTTTTATGGGGGAGAAGGCGGGGCAGGGGATTTTTTACTTTTTTGGGGGAAGAATCTCGATCCAGTAGCCGTCCGGATCCCCAATAAAATAAATTCCCATTCCGGGATTTTCATAGATAATGCAGCCCATTTCCCGGTGCCGGGCATGGGCCGCATCAAAATCATCGGTTTCAAGGGCCAGGTGGATTTCATTATCCCCGAGGTTGTAGGGTTCCTTTCTTTCCCTGTACCAGGTCAGTTCCAGTTGAAACGGGGTTTTTCCGTCTTCCAGATAAACCAGCTTGAAGCTTTTGTCTTCGGGTTCATAGGTTTTTGCAGGTGTCAGTCCCAGGGCTTTTTTGTAAAATTCAAGGCTTTTTTCAAGATCCAGAACCGTGAGATTGGCGTGACGCCAGATAAAGGATGGCATGGCAGGCTCCGTGAAAATTAATCCGTTCAAATTAAAAGGTGTTGAATTTAAAAAATGGACCGATCCATAGGCATCGGGACACTGCCGAAGCTGTCTCTTTTTTGATTATACTGCGAACCGCCAATAAG